>CANKMW010000011.1 GCA_947483555.1 Myxococcales bacterium | reverse complement strand
GGAACGAGACCGCCCACCCGTTCAAGTGGACTACCTCGTCCTTCGACAAGGTGCTTGAACGCGCCGCGGGCGGGCGACCACGGGAGCGCCACTGGACCGACGACCTCAAGGCCGCCGCGTAGTGGTCACCAACTTGCGGTGGGGTGTACCAAGGGCCCGGCGCGGTGGCACCGCCGTGGGTGGCGAGCCAGCGCACGATCTCGGCGCGGCCATCGCTCGACACCGGCTGCGCGTCCCGAGCCTGGCCGGCCAGCTCGATCGCGCGGGCGCGGCCGCCGCCGCTGCCGCCGCCGCTCCACAGCGCCTGGGCGAGCACGAACCGCGAACGCGCCAGCTCGGCAGGATCGACGGTGTACCTGGTGCGCAGCGCGACCGCGCGCTCGAGCAACGGCACCGCCGCCGGAGCGCGGCCGGCGAGCAGGTGGGCGCGGCCGAGGCTGGTGAGCAGATACGCAGCCTCGACGTGATCGTCACCCAGCGCCTGATCCTGGATGCGCAGCGCGCGCTCGTACACCCGCAGGGCCTCGGCGAGCTGGCCCTGATCGACGAGCACGTCGCCGACCCCGACCAGCGTGAACACCAGGTTGGGGTGGTCGGCGGGCAGCGCCCGCTCGAAGATCGCCAGCGCATCGCGGAAGTAGGCCAGCGCGCCGTCGAGGTCGCCCTGGGCCTGGGCCACCGAGCCCAGGTTATGGAGCGCCATCGCCAGCTCCGGGTGATCGGGGCCGAGGACGCGGCGCTGGATCGCGACCGCGCGCTCGAGGATCGGCCGCGCCTCGGCGGGCCGGTCCTCCGAGTTGAGCAACCCGCCCAGGTTCATCAGCGAGATCGCGATCCGCGCGTGGTCCTTGCCGAAGGTCGCCTCGTCGCTGGCCAGCGAGCGCTCGAGGTAGCGGCGGGCGTCGTCGAACCGGCCCTCCGACCACAGCGACGCGCCGAGGTTGTTGATGATGGCCGCGACATCGGGGTGGGCGGCGCCGAGCGAGCGCTCCGAGATCGCCAGCGCGCGCTCGAACCGCGCCCGCGCCGCTTCGTGCTGGCCCTGATCGCGCAGGACCTCACCGAGGTTGTTGAGCGTGGACGCCAGGCTGGCGTCGTCGCGGCCGTGCGCGGCCTCCTTGAGCGCGATCGCCTGCTCGAGCGCGGCCGCGGCTTCCGCGTGGTGGCCCTGCTTGCCCTGCACCATGCCCAGGCGGGCAGCGAGCGCGGCGCGCATGCCGGGCGGCGCGCCGGCGCGGGCGACCGCGACCTCGGCGGCGGCGGCGGTGGCGACCGCCTCGTCGTAGCGGGCCGCGACGCCGCCCAGGACCCACACCAGCTCGATCAGCGCCGTGGCGGCCAGCGTGTCGTCGTGGGCACCGGCGGCCAGCCGGCCAGCCTCGCGCAGGCTGGCGACCGCCCCGACGCTGTCGCCGAGCTGTCCTTCGAGCTCGCCCTCGGCCTGCAGCGCGGCGGCGGTCAGCGGCGCATGGTCGACGATCCGAGCGTCGCGCACCACCTCGTGGGCCCGGGCGAGCCCGTCGCTGTACTTGCCGGTGGCGGCGAGCGCGTCGACCTCGCCGAGCCGGGCGCGCAGCGCGTCGACCCGCGCCCGGCGCGCCGGATCGGTCGGCAGCGGAGCCACGGCGCGCAGCGCGGCGGCGTCGGCGCAGCGATCGAGCGGCGCCAGCGCCCGCGCCGCTTCGACCGCGTGATCGATGAGCTCGTCGTCCGGTGACCGGACGAACAGGCTGGTGAGGGCGTGCAGCGCCTGGCGACGCTGGTCGAGGCAGCGGCTGCGCAGATCGAGCAGCTCGGCCGACTGCTGGCCGCGGCGGGTGGCGGTGCACGACTCGACCCCCATCGCGCTCCACGCCCCGCTGTAGGCGTCGAGCGTCGCCGCCACTCGCGTCACGGTGTCCGCCGCGTGCGGTCGACCGCTGGCGGCGAACGCCCGCCGCAGGTCGTCGCGCACCCGATGGTCCCACACCCCCGCCAGCTGCGACTCGGCCGTCGCGCACGACACCACCGGCGCGGCGGGCCGCCACAGCACCAGCGCCACCACGACCGCGATCGCGGCCCCGCCGGCCGCCGCGATCAACCGGCGCCGCGGCACGACCACCGCGCGCTCGAGCGCGACCAGCAGCGCATCGATCGACCGGAAACGATCCGCCGCCCGCGGCGCTAGCCCCCGGGTCAAGATGCGGCGGTAGCGCGCCGGCACCCCGGCTCGCCGCGGCGGCGCGATGATCCGCTGCTCCTCCTTGGCACGCCGCAACTCACCGCGCGCGGCGCTCGCGTACGGCCGCTGCCCGTGCAGCGCCTCCCACGCCGCAACACAGAAGCTGAACTGATCGGCGAGCGCATCGACCGCCTCGCCGCGGTGGTGCTCGGGCGACATGTACGCCGGTGTGCCGACCACCAGGCCGGCGGCGGTGAGCGGTGCCACCAGCCGCTCGCGTGATTCGCTGTCGCTGCGCGCCACGGCCGGCACCTCGGGGTCGCCGGGGAAGACCACGTCGACCACGTCGGAGTCGTTCCAGGTCTCGACCTCGTCGCGGCTCGAGGTCACCGTCACCTCGCCGGCCGCCGGCGTCGACGGATCGCCCGGGGTGCGCTCGGCCGACGACGCCCCGGCGGTCACGGCGCGCGCCAGTCCGAAGTCGAGGACGCGCACCCGTCCGTCGGCGCCCACCATCACGTTGTCGGGCTTGAAGTCGCGGTGGACCAGACCGGCCCGATGCGCGGCGGCCAGCCCGCGGCCGGCGGCGATCAGGACCGCGATCGTTTCGCGCATGGGGTGAGGCGCCGCCGCGAGCCAGCCGCGCAACGACGCTCCCTCGACCAGCTCCATGGCGATGAAGACGTCGTCGCCGTGGGTGCCGACGTCGTGAACCGCGATGACGTTGGGGTGAGCGAGCTGGGCCAGCGCCTGCGCCTCGCGCAAGAGCCGTTCGCGGGCCAGCGAACGCGGACCCCCGTGGCCGCCGACCCGCACCAGCTTGAGCGCGATGTCACGGCCGAGCTCGGGATCCCGGGCCCGATAGACGACACCCATGCCACCCTGCGCGAGCGCCTGCGTGATGATGTAGCGACCGACCTGGGTTCCCGGCGGCAGCGTGGTGCGTTTTCCTCGCGACCGCGGGGCCCGATCGTCGCGGGTGGCCGTCACGCCGGTGTCCGGTCCCGGGCCGGGCACCGCGGCCGTCATGGTCGGCCGGTCGGCTTCGTCCACGATGACGAATGCTAGCGCGACCGCGGCGTTACCGATGTACGCGCCACCACACTGCCGACCCGGACCCGGGAAACGCGCGGCCGGCGCGATCGATCTACCGATGCGGTACGCTGAATCGCGGCCATCGGTCGCCGTCCTTCCTTGCATGCGCACTCGACGTCGCCCTGCCCTCGTGGTCCACGACGCCGGCCCGCGGCCCACCGGTCCTGGCGGCCTCGAGCTCTGAGCTCAGCTCGCGGTCAGGGCCCGGGCCAGGAACGGCAGGCTGTCGTCCATGCGGTAGTCGATCGCGGTGTGGTCGTCGTCGAACTCTTCGTAGAGGTGGACGACCCCGGCGCGGTCGAGCTCGCGGTGCAGGCGCCGCGCCCCGTAGACCAGGTTGTACTGGTCGCGACGACCACAATCGACGTACAGGCCCTTGAGGCTGCGCAGCGCCTCGGCGTGGGCGTCGACCATGCGGACCGGATCCCACGCCAACCAGCGTTGCCAGCGCTCGTCGATCAGCTCGCAGGTCTCGAGATCGACCGGCAGCCGCACGCCGAGCGGCGCCGACGGATCCGGATCGTAGGTGGCGGCCATGGCGACGATCTCGAGCGCGTGCTGCAGATCGTCGGACGGCTTGGTGCCGTGCTCGACGGCCGCCACCAGGGCCTCGACCGAACCGCCGTGCGCCGTCAGCTCGCGGACGCAGCGCGGCAGGTCGAACAGGTACGACAGCTCGAAGGCCATGTCGCCGGAGTGACAGGCCGCCGCCGACCACACGTCGGCGTGCCGCATGGCGTGGATCAGCGCGCCGTAGCCGCCCGAGCTCTTGCCGAACACGCCGCGCCGGCCGGCGCCGCCGCAGCCGAAGCGCGCCTCCAGCGCCGGCACCATCTCGGCGCACAGAAAGTGCTCCCAGCGTCCGACCGCGACGCTGTCGATGTACTGGTTGCCGCCCAGCCGCGTGAAGCAGTCCGGGAAGGCGACCACCACCGGCGGCATCGCCCCGGCGGCGATCAGGCGATCGAGGCGGGCTGGCACGTGCTCGCCGAAGGCGCGCCAGTTGGTGTGCGACAGGCCGCTGCCGGAGAAGCCGACCAGATCGACCAGCAGCGGCAGATCGCGGCGGCCGCCGGCCGGCAGGTAGACGTCGACGGTGCGCTCGAGCGCCGCACCGACCAGGTTGCCGCGCAACGCCTCGCTGGTCACGGTGATGCGTTCGATCGAGCTGCCCAACATGCCGTCTTGTAGGCGGCGCGGGGACACGAGTCAACGCGAGATCCGCGATGGCGCTGGAGCGCAGCGAGCTTGCCAGCGCTTGCCAGCGCGAGTCCGCCGCCTCCGTTCAGCGCAGCTTCTGGATCGGACCGCCGAGCTCGGTCTCCAGGCGCCGCTTGCGTTCGAGCTCGCGCGCGAGCACGCGCTCGAGCTGCTGCTTGGCGGCGGCGGCCTCGGCGCGCGCAGCCAACAGGTCCTCCTGGGCGGCACCGAGCTCACGCTTCGAGCGCGCCAGGTCGTCGCGACAGGTCACCGCCGGCGACGGCTTGGGGCGCGCGTCGGCGCTCTGGGGACGATCCGCAAGCAGCCCTCCGGCCACGAACGCGACGACGATCGGGAGCAGCAGCTTCAGGCGGCGCATAAGCTGAGGCTAGCAGGCCACGGTGGCGCATTCGAGGGTTGCCAGCGGCGTGGGCAGCCTTACGTTGTCACGGTCGCCATGCAGAGCTCCCCCACCGCCGATCGGTTCGACGAGCTAGCGGCGGTCCGCGCGCGCCTCGAGCGCGACGCCGCCAAGGCCCTCGAGGAAGCGCGCGGCCAGCTGGTCGCCGAGCTGCTTCCGGTCCTCGACAACCTCGATCGCTCGATCGGCGCCGGCGGCGATCCGGCGGTGATCGAGGGCGTGACGCGGGTGCGCGCCCAGCTCGCCGGCGTCCTTCGCGGCTACGGCCTCGAGCGCTTCGACACGCTCGGCGAGCGCTTCGACCCCCGCGAACACGACGCGGTCACGGTGGTCGAGGTCGCGGAACCGACGCTGGACGGCACCGTCGTCGAGCAGCTGGAGCCGGGATACCGGGCCAGCCGGCGCCTGCTGCGACCGGCGCGGGTCGCGGTCGGCCGCTATCGCCCGCCGCCACCGCGCGCGTACCCGCCGTGGCCTGATCTCAATCGAGCTCGATGAGCTCGCCGCGGGTCAGCTCGGGAGCCTCCCCGGGAGGCTCATCGGGAACCACCAGCGTCCGCACCCGATCGGCGAAGCGAGCCTCGGCGATGCGCTCGGGGCGCTCGACGATCAACTCGAGATCGCGGCGGGCCGCGGTCCAGCGCAGACGAATGCCGTCATCGCTCGCGCGGTCGCGCGCCGCGTGCCGCGCGGTGGCGACGTGCGCCGCTGCCAGCACGGCGGTCAGCTCCAGGACCCCGTCGCGGAGCTCGGCGCGGACCTCGAGCACGCGACGCGCGGTCGCGACCACCGCGGCCGCGAGGTCGGCGGCCCGGTACGGATCGACGCGAGCGGCCGCCGACTCGACCCGCTCGCGCATCAGCTCGAGGTCGCTGCCGTAGCCCACGACCGTGCTGGCCAGCACCTTCCGGAACGGAGGCGCCACCGCGTGATCGCCGGCCAGGAGATGGTCGAGACGGATGCGCATGCTCCGGGTGGCGAAGCCATCGATCGCCGCCAGCGCGGTGCGCAGGCTGTCGTCGCACGCCTCGAGCGCGGCCAGGGTCACCGGTCGCCCGGCGAGCTCGTCGCCGAGCCGGCCGACATAGGCGTCGGCGTGAAACGCGTCGAGCTGGCCGAGGCTCTGGACCGCGTCGAGCAGCTGCGATGAGGACCTACCCGTCGAGACCGTCACGGTGCACCGAGCCTACGCCCGGCGGCGGGATCCCGGACCTGCCACAGGTAGGCCAGCTCGACCACCGGGTGGCCGCCGACCCTGGTATCCAGGCGCGACGCCAGCCGGCCGCCCTGGGCCTCGTAGAAGCGCCGCGCATGGGCGTTGTTCTCGAGCACCCAGATCACCATCGCGCGGTCGCCGCGCGCGCCGAACCACGCCAGCGCGCGCTCGAGCATCGCGGCGCCGAGCCCGTGGCGCTTGGCGTGATGGGCGAGGTAGATGGCGTAGATCTCGCCCTGCCACGGGCCCGGTCGCCGGCTGGGCCCGGCGTCGCAGAAACCGACGATGTCGTGATGGGTGGTGTCGTGTGCGACCAGGTGCAAGCCCGCGCCGTCGCGCAGGATGGCCCGCCGCGACGCCGCTCGCTGACCGACGTCGATCCGGTCGAGCAGATGGTCGGGGAGAATCCCGCGATAGCTGGTCCGCCAGCTCGCGGCGTGGACCCGCGCGATGGCGTCGGCGTCGGCGATCGTCGCGGCGCGGACCGCGAAGCGAGCCAGATCGAGGTCGACGGACAGCATGGCCCCCCCGATCGTACCCTCCCGGGCGCTCTGCCACCCGAGATGTCACGGTCGTGAGCGCCATTACCAGAATGAGAAAAAATCCGAAGATCACGTGACCGCGAGCGGCCAAATGATCACAAACTGAAATCATGGCGCTGTTCCCGCTCGCCGTCTTGCGGACAGACGTCGGCGTGGTCCGCGCTCGCAACGAGGACGCCGCGCACGTCGACGAGCGCGGCCGCTTCGCGATCGTCGCCGACGGCATGGGCGGGCATGGTGCCGGCGATGTGGCCAGCACCATGGCGGTGGCGCTGGTGCGCGCCAGCCTCGAAGCCGAGGCGGCCCTGCTGGTCTCCTACGCCAGCGAGCCGACCCTGGCCGGCCGGACCCTGCTCGCGGCCCGCATGCGCACCGCGGTCGAACGCGCCAACGCCGAGGTCTTCGATCGCAGCGAACGCGAACCCGACAAGCACCAGATGGGCAGCACGCTCGAGGTGGTGCTGCTCGCTGGCAACGAGGCATTCATCGCCCACGTCGGCGACAGCCGCACCTACCTGATCCGCCACGGCCGGGCGGCGCAGCTCACCGTCGACCACACCGTGGCCGAGACCATGCGGCGCGCCGGCGCGATGAGCGACGAGGAAGCCGGCGTCTCGGAGATGCGCAGCGTGCTGTCGAACGCGATCGGCGTGACGCCGACGGTGACCGTCGACCTGCTGCGGGTCGAGCTGCGCAGCGGCGACCGGCTGTTGGTGTGCAGCGACGGCCTGCACGAATACTTCACGCGCGAGCAACTGGCCCACCAGGCGTCGGCCGGTGATCCCGACGCCGCCCTGAGCCGCATGCTGGCCCACGCCCGCGACGGTGGCGGCCACGACAACATCACCGGCGTCATCATCGAGCTGCGGACCCGCCCGGCGGCGACCGCGCCACCGTTACCGACGATCGACCCGCTCGACGATCAGCCCACCAATCCGGTCCCGTACCCGGTCGAGCGACCCGCGGGCGGTCCGCTCGAGGGTGTCGGCGACGAGACGCTGAAGCACTTCCTCGATCAGACGCTGCGCGAATCCAGCCGTCACCGGCTGCCGTAGAGCGCGCTGAGATCGGTGCACGGACGTGATCATCGCCTGGGATCAGACCGGCACGGCGCAGGCGCGCTCGGCCATTGGTGGCGCGGCTCACCGATCTTTCGCGGTGGTCGCGGCCGGCTGACCGGTAGGATGCGCGCATGAAACAGTCGACCCGCACCGCATCTCCGACCGCGACTCCGGCCCAGCCGCGCACCGCGCCGAGGCTCGCGACGCTCGCCGAGCTCACCCGCGTCAGGGGGGGCGTCAGCATGGGCCAGCCAATGCAGAGCTGGGTGAAAGCCTGAGGTCAGCGGTCGGTCGCCCCATGCTCCGCATCCCCCCCCGCGGGTTCGACGACCCGCGGTTCGACGGTCTCGGCGACGACGACCGCATCCACGTCCTGTGCTACTGGGTGGAGCCGCTCGACGACGCGACGCTCGATCGGGTCGGCGAGGTGGCGAGCACCTGGCTGCGCGACGCGGCGCTGTGGAAGAAGGCGAGGTCGCCCGGCGTCGCGTGGGTCTACCAGACCCGGCTCACCTCGGCGGGGCTGATGTTCACGCTCTGCCACGTGCGCAACGGGCGCGCGCCGCTGGTCGCGCTCGAGGCGCGGCTCGCCGCGATCGGCGTGGAGCCGCGCGAGCGGATCGCCGGGGTGGTGCGCTACGTCGACGGCGTCGGCGAGATCTCGGTGGCGCCGAAGGGGACGAAGTACCCGCCCCTCGCGACGACGATGCAGCAGTTCTGGACGCAGTGCTTCGATCCGAACCGCCCGCCACCCGACTGCGAGCGCGACGACGAGTGCCGCGAGCGGTTCGCCGAGCACCGGATGGGCCGGCTCGAGATCCCCGGGCTGCGGCTCTGCTACACCACGCCGACGCCGTTCTTCCTCGACGGCGATCCGCGCTGCGCCGAGGTGGGCAAGGCGCTCCGCGCCACGATCGCCCACCAGTTCGGCGCGCTCGCGCACCCGTGGCCGCGCTCCGAGCCGCAGCGCACGCCCGCGGCGATCCCCGCGCCGCGCGATCGCGCGGGCAAGCCGTCGCCGAAGCTCGAGCGGATCTACCGGCTCGGCCGGGCCGGCTACAGCTTCGCGATCACGGCGGACCAGCTGCGCGTGGACATCCTCCGCGACGATCACGACCGCCCCGAGTCGTTCCGCTACCGCGAGCACGAGCTGTTCACCGCGGTCGCGGCGGCGATCGCGAAGCTCGACCTCGAGCCGGTGGCGCTATGGCGCCGGTTCGGTGGGCAGCACGGCCTCGACCACCTCGAGATCCAGCTGTGGGAGAAGCCGGGTTCGAAGACCAGCAAGGCTGTGCGCGCGAAGCTCGATGGGCGCCGCGAGGCGCTGGTCCGCGCCGGTGAGCTCGCGCCGCTGCCCGTCCACGACGCGCCGCCCGAGCCCGCCGGCTGGCGACCCGCGAACAGGCTCGGCGCGGGCGCGGTCGAGCTGCCCGGGCCGGGCGCGCTGCGCCTCGCGCTGGTGCCTGACGCGCGCGGCCGCGACGCGCTGGTCGTGGTCGGCGGCAAGGGCGCGCCGCGCAAGGTCCGCGCGCCCGCGAGCGCGTACTACCGCGACCTCGACCGCGTCGCCTACTCGATTGACGGCGCGCACGCGCTGCTCGCGACGCCGTGCGTGCTGCGCGTGATCGATCTCGCGAAGGCGAAGGCCCACGACGTCATGCTCGGCTCGGGCTACCAGCAGGTGGTGGCGCTCGCCGACGGCCTCGCGCTGATCCGCGGCGCCCTCGGCGCGCACGCGCTCGACCCCGAGGACGCCGACACCAAGCGGGTCTGGAAGCAGCGCGGCCAGAAGGTCACCGACGGTTCGCGCGCCGAGGTCGAGCCGATGCTCCACCTGGTCGACACCCGCGACTCGACCGTGGTCGCGAACATCCCGTGCCGCGCGGGAGGGCTGGCGTCGCTCGCCGGCGGTCGCGTGGTCGCGATCTGGACGCCGCACGAGCCCGCGTGGCGCACCGCGATCCTGGCGCTCAAGGGCAAGAAGCTCGGCCTGGTCACGACGATGACCGAGGCGCTGCCGGGCCTCCGCGAGCACGACGGCCGCGCGATCTCGAGCAACACCGTCGAGCTGGTCAACGTCGAGGCGGCGCTCGCCGTGAAGCCGCGGTCGCTGGCAGGGATCGCGCCGGACTAGGGACCTGGGCTCCGACCGAGGCAGCAAGCACCCGCGTCCCGCCACCAGGCTGGTGGCGCCGCGATCCCCGGGCCGGCAGCCCGGCACGTATCCCGCCGCGACGTGACCCAATGACGGGCGTGTCATATGTTCAGGTCAAACCAACCCGGGACTCACGCCCCGATCTGGATGTCCGCCATGACGCCGTAGTGGTCGCTGGCGCACACGGCGTCGGCGCCCTCGCCGTCGCGCTCGGCGAGCACCACCTCGCACGTCCGCACCGTGCCGCGGCCGTCCTTCTTGCGCGACGTCACCAGCAGGTAGTCGATGCGACGATCGAGATCGAGCGAACGCAGCGGCCGGGTGTGCTGGTTCTCGCTCGACCAGGTCAGCCCGGGGGCGTCGCCGTGGAGCCGCAACCAGGCATCCTGGAAGTGCGTACGGCGCCCGGTCAGCGAGTGCAGCCCGCGCAAGAAGCGGACCTCGTCGCTGTCGGCGGTGGCGTTCAGGTCGCCGCCCAGCACCTGGGGCGGGTCGTCGTTGCCGCGACCGCACGCTCGGACCGCATCATCGATCGCCACCACCTGGGCCTCGCGGGCGACGCCGTCGTCGAGGCGGTAGTGCAGGTGCGTGGTGTGGAACCAGATCGGGCCGGCCGGGGTGGCCAGCCGCACCGAGAGCAAGATGCGGGCCTCGGTGGGGCGCGCCTCGGGCAGACGCAGCACCCGCCGCTCGAGCACCGGCCAGCGCGCCAGCACCGCCAGGCCCTCCTCGCCGCCCGGCCGCCCGATGCCGAACGCGTCGTCGGCCCAGCGCACCGCCACCGCGTACGTGACCTGCATGCCGAGCCGGTCGCCGAGCACGTCAGCGGTGGTGCGAGCGCCGCGCCCGTCGAGCGGCCGGACCTCCTGCAGGCACACCACGTCGGGCGCCAGCGCGCCGAGCTGGCGCCCGGCCAGCTCGAGCCGTCGATCGAGCGGCGCCTCGGTGCCCCACAGGTTGACGGTGATGACGCGCGCGAGCGCCGGGCTCACGCCTGCCGTCGGCGGGATCACCCCTGCCCTCGATAGATGCAGCGCGACGACGCGGTCTCCGCGACCTGCAGCTCGACCAGGATCGGCAACGAGGGCCGCAGCCGGTCCCACAGCCACACCGCCAGCAGCTCGCTGGTCGGGTTGGCGAGACCGTCGATGTCGTTGAGCACGCGATGATCGAGCGCGCCGACCAGCGGCCCGACGTGGTCGTCGATGGCGGCGAGGTCGATCACCCACCCCAGCTCGGGATCGATCTCGCCCTCGACCACCACCACCACCAGGTAGCCGTGGCCGTGCATGCGGGCGCACTTGTGCCCCGCGGCCACCTTGGGCAGGAAGTGGGCGGCCTCGAAACGATATTCGCGCTGGAGGAGCGTGCGCATGCGCGGGCACCCTACCGCACGACGGCGTGCTACGAAAGCCAGGCGCGAATGGCAGTCGGTACGCGCTTCACAGCCTGGGCCGAGCTCGATCGCAGGATCTGGACGCTGGCGTGGGCGCGCGCCGTGAACACCGTCGGGCTGTCGCTGGTGATGGCGTTCCTCGGCGTCTATGTCGTCGATGAACGCGGCTACTCGGCGACCCTGTTCGGCGCCATGGCGCTGGTCGCCAACCTGACCCAGTCGATGACCAACGCCTGGGCCGGCGAGCTCTCCGATCGGATCGGGCGGCGGCCCATCATGGTCGGCTCGCTGGCGCTGCGCGCGGTCGCCATCAGCGCGCTCGGGGTCCAGATCCTGCTCCACGCGCCGCTGTGGTCGCTGGCGCTCAACTTCGTCGCCAGCTCGGCCTTGCGCGGATGTTTCGAACCGCCGGCGTACGCGCTGGTCGCCGACATCGCGCGGCCCGATCAGCGGATCGCGGCGTTCGGGCTGCAGCGCATGGGCATCAACCTGGGCTGGGCCGTGGGGCCGGCGGCCGGTGGCCTGCTCGCCGTGGTCATGCCGTACGGTGCGGTGTTCTTCTTCGCCGCCGCCGGGCTGGTCGCCGCGGCGTGGACCTGCCACGGCCTGGTCGACCCGCGCGAGCATGGCAGCGGCAAGCAGCTCGCGCCGGTGCGGCTGCGCGACGCGTTCGCCGAGGCGATGCGCCAGCCGCCGATGGTGGCGCTGCTGCTCGGCTCGTTCTTGTTCTCGCTGGCCCACACCCAGATGTTCTCGGTGTTCGCGATCTACATGACCAAGGGGCTGGGGCTGGCCAAGGACGAGGTCGGGCTACTCTACACCATCAACGGCGCGCTGGTGCTGCTGATGCAATGGCCAGCGCTCGGCGCCATCCGCCGCATCGGCACCGGCATGGCGCTGGTCGGCTCGTCGCTGGTGTTCGCGATCGGCTTCGGGCTGGTCGGCGCCGCCGACGGCTTCGCGGGCGGCGCGCTGGCGATCGGGGTGATCACGGTGGGCGAGGTCCTGTTCGCGCCGGCCCACCAGACCGCGGCCGCCGAGAGCGGGGACGCGGCGCGGCTCGGCAAGTCGTTCGGCCTGGTCGGCTTCACCCAGATGGTCGGCGTCGCGTTCGGCCCGCTGCTCGGCGGCGCGCTGTTCGACGCCATCGGCGAGCACCACCTGTGGATGTGGGGCCTGGTCTCCGGCGTGTGCCTGGCGCTGGCGGTGACGTTCGCGGTGTACGCGCGCCTCGCCGCGCGGGCCCGCGCGGTGGCCGATGGCGCGTGATCGGTTCCTCCCGGCCAGCGGTTTCCACCCCACGCGCCTGCGAAGCCGGGTAGCCTGCGGCGGATGAGGATCTCTGCGCCGCTGGTGTCCGCGTCGGTGCTCGTTGCTCTGGCCGCCTGCGGCGACGACGGTGGCGCGCCGCCCGACGCCTCGCTCCCGACCTGGCACCGCGACCTGCCGCCATCGAACGTGATGGGCGATCGCCGGGGGCTGCAGCCGGCGCGCGGCATCATCCACCTGCACTCGCCGTACTCGCACGACGCCTGCGACGGCGAGCCGCGCCCCGGCGGCGCCGTGGACGAGGACTGCCTGGCCGACCTGCGCGCCGCGCTGTGCACCACGCGCATGGACTACGCCGCGCTCACCGATCATGACGACAGCATGGCCGACGAGGCCTTCGAGACCCTGTTCTCGCGCCGCGGCGGTGACCAGCTGGTGCTCGACAGCAGCGGTGGCCCCATCGCGTCGCGCCTCGCCTGCCCCGACGGACCGGGCGCGCTGATCACGGTCGGCAGCGAGAACCCGATCATGCCGATCATGCTCGACCGCCACGTCAGCGGCACGGCGAGCGAGCGCCATGCCACCTACGACGGCGACGACGCGGCGACGGTCGCCGCGTTCCGCGCCGCCGGCGCCACGGTGTGGATCCCGCACACCGAAGGCCGCACCACCGCCGAGCTGCTGACGCTGGCGCCTGATGGGATCGAGGTCTACCAGCTGCACGCCAACATCGACCCCGACATCCGCGTCGAGCGGCTCGGCCTGCCCAGCTTCGGCGCCATCCAGGCGGTCGCCGAGTTCGCCGACACCAATCCCGGTGGTCCCGAACCCGACCTCGCGATCCTGTCGTTCCTGTTGCCCAACGGCCCGTCGATCGCGCGCTGGGACGAGCTGCTGGCGATGGGCCGTCGCGTCGCCGGCTCGGGTGGCACCGACGCCCACCAGAACGCGCTCCCGATCCTGCTCAAGGACGGCGAGCGCGGCGACTCGTACCGTCGCATGCTGCGCTGGTTCTCGAACGTCGCGCTGGTCAGCGACCGGACCGATCCGGTGGCGATCGAGGCCGCGTTGCGCGGCGGCCGCATGTTCGTGGCCTTCGACGTCCTGGGCACGCCGGTGGGCTTCGACGCTCGCGCGGTCGCTGGCGGCAGCGCGGTCGCCGAGCTCGGCGGCGAGGTCGCGGTCAGCGCTGGCGCGACGCTCGAGGTCAGCGTGCCCTCGATCTTCGAGCTGCCCGGCGAGCTGCCGGCGCCGGTGATCCGGGCCCGCATCATCCGGGTCACGGCCGGCGGTCCGACCGAGGTCGCCGCCGGTCCCGGGCCGACCCTGTCGGCGCCGCTCGACCTGGCGGGGGCGTATCGCGTCGAGGTGCTGATGCGGCCGCACTACCTGGGCCCGTACTTCCGCCAGCTCGGGACTGGTTACGCCGACATGGAGCACACCTGGATCTACGCCAGCCCGATCTACGTGACCCCCTGACCGATCAGGTTGGGTTCGCTGCCGGCGCCGCCTCGCGCTACGATGTGGACATGGGGCCTGCCGCCACTGCCGCCCTGATCGCCGCCACCGCCGCGGCCGCCGGCTGCTTCTCCACGGCCGGCGACGACAGCTGCCGCACCGACCGCGACTGCGGCGACCTGGTGTGCACCCGGGTCGGCGAATGCGCGAGCGCCGCCGGGGTCTATGCGCTGCGCATCGAGTGGACCGTCCACGGCCTCGCCACCGACCAGAGCGGGGCCTGCGCCGACGTCGGCGAGCTCGAGCTCGCCATCGCCGATCCCACCACCGGCGATCAGCACGCCGTGCGGCCAGTGCCGTGCAGCGCCGGCTCGTTCTTCTTCGACAAGCTGCCGCTCACGTTCACCGAGGTGACGCTGTCGGCGTACAGCGCCGGCGGCAGCTTTCTCGACAGCCGGCGCGCCACCGCGGTCGGCTCGAGTGGAGTGGTGCGGCTCGGGCTCTTGCCCTGAACCCGGGGACGGGAAGGTCCCCGCTGGCGCGCGACGCGACGCGCGGCGAGGGGTGAATGCCGGGGGCCTGTACCCCGGCAGAGGGGACGGGAAGGTCCCCTGAATAACGTTGTGAAAGGCAACATGGTTTCGACGCTCCCGTAGTGGCGAGCGCCGCGCGGCGTGGCTATGGTCGCCATCCCCATGAAGACACCGGAGACCGCGCGGGTCGAGCTCCATGACGAGCTGCCGTCGACCACGGTCGAGGAGCTGGCCCCGCTCTACCGCCAGATGCTCGCCATCCGCCGCCTCGAGGAGGCCTCGGCCAAGGCGTACTCGCAGGGCAAGATCGGCGGCTTCCTCCACCTCATCATCGGCCAGGAGGCGGTGTGCACCGGCGCCATCGCCGCGCTGCGCCCCGACGACTACGTGGTCGCCACCTACCGCGAGCACGGCCACGCCTACGCCAAGGGCGTCCCGGCGCGTCCGATCCTCGCCGAGCTGTACGGCAAGAAGACCGGGCTGGTGCGCGGTCTGGGCGGCTCGATGCACCTGTTCGACAAGGCCACCAACTTCCTGGGCGGCTACGGCATCGTCGGCGGCCACGTGCCGATCGCCGCCGGCGCCGCGTTCGCGTCGAAGTACCGTGGCGACGGGCGAGTGACGCTGTGCTTCTTCGGCGAGGGGGCGTCGACCATCGGCGGCTTCGCCGAGGGGCTGTCGCTGGCCGCGCTGTGGAAGCTGCCGATCGTGCTCATCTGCGAGAACAACCAGTACTCGATGGGCACCCCGCTCTACCGCTCGCTGGCGGTCGAGGACGTGTCGCTGCGCGCGCTGGCTCACGGCATGCCGCGCGACCGCTTCGACGGCGACGACGTGATCAAGGTCAAGCGCCGCATCGCCGAGGCGGTCGAGCGGGCCCGCGAGACCGGCGAGCCGACCCTGGTCGAGGTCATCACCTACCGCTTCCGCGGCCACTCGATGAGCGACCCCGGCCTGTATCGGACCAAGGATGAGGTCGAGGAGTGGCGGCGCCGCGACCCGCTCAACCGCTGCCGGGCGCGCCTGGTCGAGGTCGGCATGGACGAGGCGGCGTTGACGGCGCTCGAGGACGACGTCAAGGCCGAGATCGAAGATGCGGTCCGGTTCGCCGAGGACAGCCCGGCCGCCGACGACTACCTCTCGTACGTGGAGAAGGTGTAACCGTGCCGGTCATCAGCTATCGCGAGGCGCTCAACCAGGCGATGCGCGAGGAGATGGAGCACGATCCCAACGTCTTCATCATGGGCGAGGAGGTCGGCCACTACAACGGCGCCTACAAGGTCACCCAGGGCCTGCTGCAGCGCTTCAGCGAACGCCGGGTGGTCGACACGCCGATCGCCGAGATGGGGTTCGCCGGCATCGGCGTCGGCGCGGCGATGGTCGGCCTGCGCCCGATCATCGAGTTCATGACCTTCAACTTCTCGCTGGTGGCGATCGATCAGATCATCAACAACGCGGCCAAGATCTATCAGATGAGCGGTGGGCAGTTTCACGTCCCGATCGTGTTCCGCGGTCCGAGCGGACCGGCGGTCCAGGTCAGCTCGCAGCACTCGCAGTCGTTCGAGTCGTTCTATGCCCACGTGCCGGGCTTGAAGGTCGTGATGCCGTCGACGGCGTACGACGCCAAGGGCCTGCTCAAGTCGGCGATCCGCGACGACAACCCGGTGGTGTTCATGGAGGGCGAGACGCTCTACGGCATGACCGGCGAGGTCCCGGCCGAGGAGTACACGCTACCGCTCGGCAAGGGCGACGTGAAGCGCGCCGGCACCCACGTCACCCTGGTGGCGTGGTCGCGCATGGTGCACACCTGCCTCGACGCCGCCAAGGTGCTGGCCGCGGACGGGATCGAGGCCGAGGTCGTCGACCCGCGGACGCTGCGGCCGCTCGACACCGAGCTCATCGTGACCAGCGTCAAGAAGACCGGGCGCTGCGTGATCGTCGAGGTCGGCTGGCCGATGGCCGGCTTTGGCGCCGAGGTCGCGTATCGCGTACAGCGCGGATGCCTCGACCATCTCGATGCGCCGATCGAGCGCGTGACGTCGGACGACGTGCCGATGCCGTACGCCAAGAACCTCGAGGACGAGGTCCAGCCCCAGGTCAAGGACGTCGTCGCGGCGGTACGCCGGACGCTCTACCTGGACTGACCGGCGCGACTGACTCGAGCTGGACCGAGAGGAACATCATGGCGCAGATCATCGGATTGCCGAAGTTGTCTCCGACGATGGAGGAGGGCGTGCTGGTGCGGTGGGTGAAGCAGGAAGGCGACAAGGTGTCGCCCGGCGATCTGGTCGCGGAGGTGGAGACCGACAAGGCCAACATGGACTTCACCATGGAGGACGACGGCGTCCTGCTCCGGTTGCTGGTCAAGGAGGGCGAAACCGTCAAGCTCGGCGCGCCGGTCGCGATCCTCGGCAAGGCCGGGGAGGACGTGACCGAGCTGGTGGCGAGGGCGGCCGCGATGACGGCCGAGGTTTCGGCTCCGGTTTCGGCTCCGGCTCCGGTTCCGGTTGCGGCTCCGGTTGCGGCTCCGGTTGCGGCTCCGGTTGCGGCTCCGGTTGCGGCTCCGGCTCCGGTTGCGGCTGCGGCTCCGGCTGCGGCTCCGGCTGCGGCTCCGGCTGCGGCTCCGGTTTCGCTCGGTGGCAAGCTGCTGGCCTCGCCGCTGGCCAAGTCGCTGGCGATCGAGCTCGGCATCGATCTGCGCATGGTGTCGGGGAGCGGGCCGGGTGGACGCATCGTCGAGCGCGACGTGCGGGCCGTGGCGGAGAGCGGACCGAAGCCGGCCGACGCGGCGGCGGCGCCCGTCACCGGCGCTTCCTCGGGCGCGGCCGCCGAGCCGGTCGCGATGGTCGCCAGGCCGGCGCCGGTCACGCCGGTGCGGTATGGCGATCAGCCCGGTGACTTCGTGGATGTCCCGGCCAGCAACATGCGCAAGCGGATCGCGGCCCGGCTGACCGAGGCCAAGCGCGACGTCCCGCACTTCTACCTGATGCGCCGCTTCGACGTCGAGCCGGTGCTGGCGTTCCGCGGCCGGCTCAACGCGCTGCTCGGCGATCGCGGCAAGGTGTCGGTCAACGACCTGATCGTCAAGGCGGTGGCGCTGGCGTTGCGCCGGGTGCCTGACTGCAACGCGGCCTGGAACGGGGACAGCATCCGCAAGTTCCGCCGCGTCCATGTCGGGATCGCGGTGGCCATCGAGGACGGGCTGGTCACGCCGGTGGTGCGTGACGCCGACCTCAAGGGCCTGGGCGTGATCGGCGCCGAGGTCCAGGACCTGGCCAGGCGCGCCAAGGAGCGCCAGCTCAAGGGCCACGAGATCACCGGCTCGACGTTCACGGTGTCCAACCTGGGCATGTTCCAGATCGAGCGCTTCACCGCCATCCTCAACCCGCCCGAGGCCGGCATCCTGGCCGTCGGCGGCGTGGTCGAGGAGCCGGTGGTCAAGGACGGCCAGCTCGCGATCGGCAAGCGCATGACCGTGACCATGTCGTGCGACCACCGCGTCATCGACGGCGCGCTCGGCGCCCGGTTCCTCGCCGTGCTGGTCGAGCAGCTCGAGCACCCCGAGTCGCTCGCCCTGTGAGGATCCCATGACCGATCAAGCACCGCCAGACGTTCTCGATGTCGTGGTCATCGGCTCCGGTCCCGGCGGCTACGTGGCGGCGATCCGCGCCGCCCAGCTCGGCCTCACGACCGCGTGCGTCGAGAAGGCCGAGCTCGGCGGCATCTGCCTCAACTGGGGCTGCATCCCGACCAAGGCGTTGCTGCGGACCGCCGAGGTGCTGGAGCTGTTCCACCGCGCCAAGGAGTTCGGCCTCGCCGTCGACAATCCGCGCGCCGACTTCCCGGCCGTGATCAAGCGCAGCCGCGACGTCGCCGAAAAGATCTCCAAGGGCGTCGCGTTCCTCCTGCGCAAGAACAAGATCGAGCACGTCGCCGGGACGGCGCGGCTCTTGCCGCGCGGCGGCGCCTGGCAACCGCATCAGGTGCAGGTCGAGCTGCTCGCCGGCGGCACCCGGGTGATCAAGGCCCGGCACGTCATCGTGGCCACCGGCGCCCGCGCCCGCGCCCTGCCCGGCATGGTGCTCGACGGCGAGCGCCTCATCGAGTATCGCAAGGCGATGACGCTGCCGGCGCAGCCGGCGTCCATGCTCGTCATCGGCGCCGGCGCGATCGGCGTCGAGTTCGCGTCGTTCTACCGGGCGCTCGGCACCGCGGTGACGATCATCGAGTACCTGCCCCGCCTGGTGCCCAACGAGGACGCCGAGGTCTCCGCCGAGCTCAAGAAGGCGTTCGAGAAGAAGGGCATGAAGCTCTTCCTCGGTCACAAGGTGACCAGCGCCCGCAACGCCGGCGACCGCGCCACCGTGACCATCGAGCCGGCCGCCGGCGGTACGCCGCAGACGCTCGACGCCGACGTGCTGCTGTGCGCGGTCGGCATCTCGCCCAACACCGAGGGCCTCGGGCTCGACGCCCTCGGGGTCACGCTGGAGCGGGGCTTCATCAAGGTCGACGAGCGGCTGTCGTGCGGCGACGGCCTGTGGGCGCTCGGCGACGTGATCGGCCGCGGCCTGGCGCATACCGCGTCGGCGGAGGGCGTGTTCGTCGCCGAGCAGATCGCCCAGCACCCGACCCGCGCGGTCGACTACACGACCATCCCCGCCTGCACCTACTGTCACCCCGAGATCGCCTCGGTCGGCCTGACCGAGGAGAAGGCCCGACAGGCCGGGGTCCCGATCAAGGTCGGCCGGTTCCCGTTCCGCCCGCTCGGCAAGACCATGGCGGCCAGCGAGTACCCCGGCTTCGTGAAGACCATCTGGCACGCCGAGACCGGCGCGCTGGTCGGCGCCCACCTCATCGGGCCGGCGGTGACCGACCTGATCGCCGAGCTGACCCTGGCCAAGTCCACCGAGGTCAACGTCGAGTCACTGGTCTTCACCGTTCACGCCCACCCCACGTTCGCCGAGGCGATCAAGGAAGCCAGCGAGGACGCGCTCGGCCACGCCATCCATCTCTGACGTCGGCGCTGACCTCGGTCACTGACCTCGGTCACTGACCTCGGTCAGTGATGACCGGGGCCGTGCGGGTGGCTGTGGCAGACCCGCTTGTTGTGCTTGCCGCCGCGGTTGTGGCAGTGGTCGTGGCGGTGGCTGCTGGGATGCCCATCGCGGTAGGCCGGGCCGGTCCGGGTGCGGACCACGCAGCCGATCGAGCCGAAGGCGAACGTCGATGCCACGATCATGGCGAGGAGCGGAGTGGCGAGCTTCATGTGACCTCCGTGCCTGATCTTACCTCCGGATGCCGTCGGGATCAGGCTCACGACGCAGTGGTGGCGAGCCGACCGCCTGCTACCGTTGCCGCGTGAACCTCTTCTGCGTGGTCGATACGCTGGGCGGTGGGAGGATCGTCGGGATCTTCGCGTCGCCCGAGGTGGCGGCGCGGGTGCTGGCGATCGAGCCGAGCTACTATCAGCTCCACGCCTGCACGCTCGACGACGTCAATCCCGAGGCGGTCGAGTGGGCGCGGACCACGGATCAGCGGGCCCAGCTGACCGAGGTCATGACGCGTTTGCGGCCCGGCTCCGGTTGACCGCGGCGCGGGCCGTGTTGCCGACGATCGCGAGCTCCATCTCGTCCCACACCCCCGGCGGCATGTGGTGCCCCATGCCGTCGACGACGTGGAGGCGGGCGCCGGGGACGGCCCGCGCGGTGGCGCGACCGGCGGCGACCGGGATCAGGGGATCGTCGCTGCCGTGGAAGACCAGGGTCGGTGCCCGCACCCGGGCCAGCGCCCGGGTGCGATCGCCGGACGCGCACACCGCGGCGAGGTGGCGCAGGAAGCCGCGCGGCGATCCGCGCCGCTCGAAGGCGACCCGAGCGAGCGAGCGCACCACCTCGGTGTCGATGTCGTAGCGCGAGCCACCGAGGACGCGCACGAACCCGACCGCGCTGTCGGCAGCCTCGTCGGCGGTCCGCGGCGCCCGCGACAACAAGGCCTGGAGCGCCGACGGCTTCCCGGTCACCATGAAGCGTCGCGAGCCCGGGGTCGACATGATCGACGTCAGTGACGCGACCCGCGCCGGGTGTTCGATCGCGACATGCTGCGCGATCATGCCGCCCATCGAGCAGCCGACGACGTGGGCCCGATCGGCGCCGAGGTGGTCGAGCAGCGCGATCGAGTCGGCGGCCATGTCGGACAGCGTGTACGGCGCGTCGATCGGGAGGCCGGCGAGGCGGCGGCCCAGGACCGGCCACGGCCGCGGCACCGGCAGGTGATCGAGCCGCGTCGACTGCCCGATGTCGCGGTGATCGAAGCGGATCACCCGGAACCCGCGCGCCACGAACCGAGCGCACAGGCGATCGTCCCAGAAGATGCGCTGCGCGCCGATCCCCATGATCAGGAGCAGCGCCTCGCCCTGCCCGGCCACGTCGTACGTCAACTCGACGCCCGGCGCGACCCGCGCCTTGCCGGTGGTCCACGCGGCCGGCTCCACGACGTGGGCGGCGACGGTCACGGGCTCGACGATCCGCTGCCGCCGCTGTCGGCACTGCCCTTGGTTGCGAACGGGTCCTTGATCTTGATGATCGGATCGTCGGGCTTGGTGTCGGGCTTGGTGTCGGGCTTGGTGTCGGGCTTGGTGTCGGGCTTCGTATGCGGCCTGGTGTCGGGCTTGGTGTCGGGCTTAGTATGCGGCCTGGTGTCGGGCTTCGTGTCCGGCTTGGTATCCGGCGTCGTCACCGGCCCATCCGGGTCGGTCGCTGAACCCGGCGTGGCCCCCGCGTCGAGGCCCGGCTTGGTCCCGGTCCCTGGCCTGCGAACCTTCTGCGTCACCACCTCGACCACCGGCTCCGCCACCACGGTGCCCGCCGCCAGCTTGGTCAACTCGGCCGTGTACGCCAGGTCCCCATCGGGAACGAGCTCGATCAGCTTGCCGGCGTGGCCGGCGAGGGTGAACCGGAAGCGTCGCGCGTCGTGCGAACCCGGCATGCTGATCTCGGACGGCGTCGTGCCGACCACCTCCTTGGTGGTCAGGTCGGTGATCTCGGCGCCGGCCGGCACACTCGTGAGGCTGATCGTCACCTGCGCCGGCAACTCGCTGCCGGGCACCGCGCCGGCATCGGCGATCACGCCCGGCGCACCGGTGGCCGCGCCGCCCTTGCCGCCCAGCGCCACCGCCGCCACCGCCACACCACCACCGACCACCAGCGCCACGCCGAGCAACCACGGCCACACCGATCGCCGCACCGCGACCGGAAGGTCCTCGACCGGGACCTGGAGGTTGCCCTTCCACTCGGTGCGGTTGCGGATGCCGGTCGGCGGCCGCGACTCGATGCGCGGCACCCGCACCTCGTGCGCCGGCTGCGCCGCCTCGCCGTGGAGCGCGCGGATGGCGTTGGCGAGCTCGTCGATCGTCTGCCAGCGATCGGTGCGGCTCTTGGCCAGCGCCTTCATGATGATGCCCTCGAGCTCCAGCGGCGCGCCGATCTCCTTCAGCAGCGGCGCGCCGATCGGCGGCGGCGGCTCGGTGAGGTGCAGGCTCAGGATGCCCATGAAGTTCTCGGCCTCGAAGGGCACGCGGCCGGTGCACAGCTGGTAGAGGATGCAGCCCATCGCGTAGACGTCGACGCGGTGATCGACGTTCTCGCCGCGGGCCTGCTCGGGCGACATGTACTCGGGCGTGCCGAACAGCATGCCGGTGCGGGTCAGCTTGCGATCGCCTTCGCTGACCTCGGTCAGCTTGGCGATGCCGAAGTCGAGCAGCTTGACGAAGTCCTTGTGACCGAGCCACTCGACCAGAAAGATGTTCTCGGGTTTGAGGTCGCGGTGGACGATGCCCATCATGTGCGCCGCCGACAGCGCCGCGCAGATCTGCAGGAAGATCGGTCGGCTGCGTGCCCACGGCAGCCGGGTCTTGGCCAGCCGGGCCCGCGCGATCTCCTCGTGCAGATCGTGGCCGTTGAGCAACTCCATCGCGAAGAAGACCAGGTTCTCGCCCGCGGTCCCGAAATCCGAGATGTCGATGACGTTCTCGTGCCGGATGCGCGACGCCGCCTTGGCCTCCTGCATGAAGCGCTCGACCAGGTCCGGCTTGCGCGCGAACTCGCCATGCAGGACCTTGAGCGCCACCGCCTTCTCGAGCAGCGTGTGCTTCGCCAGATAGACCGCGCCCATGCCACCTTCGCCGAGCTTCTTCTGAACCAGATAGCGGCCGGCCATCACCTGGCCGATCAGCGGATCGACGGTCGACGCGTACGCCGGCGGTGGCGAGGCCGCCAGCGCCACCACGTCGCCGGGCTTGGTCGTGTCGCCCCAGGTCGGCGCGCCGGTCGCGATCGCCCCGACCGGAATCGGGGTCGCGACCGCACCCACGGCGCCATGCGCGCCCGTGCCGCCGCGCGTCACCATGCTGGGCACCGGTGTGCCGAGCTGGGTCTTCTTCTCGTCTGCCACGTCAGCTAGCGTACCATCATCCGCCGCCACGTCACCGCCTGTCACCGATGGCCGCCGGCCTCCTCCTCGGCCAGCTCGACCCCGCGGATCATCGCCGAGCAGACGTGCTGGACGTAGTCGATGCGCACCATGCGGTCGACCGGGCTGGTCGGGACACCGCCGGTGCCCTTGGCCTTGGCCACGACCGCGTAGTCGTTCTCGGTCCGGATCTGCTGGCGTAGCAGGTAGTGCAAGGTGTCGAGAATCTCTCGGCGCAGGGCCCGGCTCGGCTGACCGTGGTGCCGGCCCAGCAGGTAGGTCGAGATGCGGGCCTCCGAGTGCGAGCCGGCCGGGGTGTTATGGGGCATCACGAACGGGGTCATGATGTGCGAGCCCGCCAGGTCGGGTTGATCGGGTCGCTCGCCGGCGCGAGGCTGGCTCTCACCCCAGAAGCGGGCCAGGCCATGGCAGAAGTCGAGCCACGCCGCCTTCTTCTTGTACGGCGCCAGCGCCTCCGCGGTGATGCACGTCCAGTGCTCCTCGCCGTACAGGAAGCCGCCGACGAAGAAGTCGTACCAGCCGACCAGCCAGTCGAGCGCCTTCTCGCTGGCCCGGGCGTAACGCTCGTCGCCGGTGGCGGCGTACATGCGCGCCAGGGCCAGCGCCGCCTCGCCGGAGAAGTACAGCATCATGGTCTTGTCGTCGGCCTCCTGAGTCCGGACCTTGTACAGGTGCCGGAACGAGCCATCGGGACGCTGCATCCACAGCATCCAGTTGCTCAGCTTGGTGGCCAGCGCCAGGTAGCGAGTGTCGCCGGTCGCCCGCTGGTACTCGGCCAGCGCGACCACGCCGAGCGCGGTCGAGCCCAGGTTGGCCGTGCCCTCACCGCGATCGACGACGCACGCCAACTCGGTGCCGTCGGGCAGCGTTCGCGTGCAGCCGCCGCTCAGCACCAGCTCGTTCAGGTGGGCGAACGCGCGCTCGATCGGCTCGCGCAGCCACTCCTCCTTGGTGATGCGGTAGATCTCGGCGAGGAAGTACGTGGTCCCGCAGTGGCGCGGCAGGCTGTAGGGGCCGGGCTTGCTCGGATCGGTGGCGGTGCCGGTGGTCAGGTTCTGCTCGTAGATGTAGCGACCGTTGGCGCCCAGGTGCTCGACCAGGTAGCGCGCCCCGGCGAGCGCGGCGGTGCGCAGGCTGGCCGGCGTCACCGGCGGTCCGTCGGGCAGGCCGCGATAGAGCGGAAGCGGTGCGTGACTGCGGTCGGGCGCCTCGACGAACGCGTCGGTGCGAAACCGGAAGTAGCGCCGCACGCGCTGGTTCCACGCCGCCGCCGACTGCGCCGCCCGGGTGGCCAGGATCTGATCGGCCTTGACGAAGTCGACGCCCATGCCGATCTCGGGCATCAACGAGGTGAGCGGCTTCTTGGCCAGCAAGCCGAGCAGGAACATCTCGTCGGGCATCAGCAGCTGGCGCGCCGCCGCGCCACCACCGGCGTCGCCGGGTAGCTCGACGCCGAGGCCCTCGATGCCGGGGTGGAGCGCGACCAGCTGCAAGACCGCGTGGTCGCGTTCGATCGGACCGCGGCCGACGACGACGTCGACCTTGAGCTCGGCGGCCGTGCGCTGGACGGGGTCGAGAGCAGCCACCGCCGGGTGCTGGCTCATCAGCGCCGCCGCGGCGCGCGTGGCCTGCGCGACGGTCACGCCATAACCGTCGAGCCGCGCGATCATGCGTCCCTCGACGAACACCGTGGCCGCCACCGGCCCCTGGTCGGGCAGGCGGCGGCCCAGCTCGCGGTGCTGCGGCTCGCTGACCGTCCGACCCTCGAGCCCGTCGCGCAGCGTGGCCATCACGGCGGTGCGCGCCTCGGCGCCGAGCCGCGGCGGCACGACGATGCGCCAGGTCCCGTAGACGTACGAGACGATGGCCAGGAAGGCCAGCGACGGCAGGGTCCACACCGCGGCCAGCGCCAGCGCGCGGCGGCCGGTCACGTTGCGGCCACCGGCGCGGCGACCGCCGGACGGGCAGCCCACAGCGGCGGCACGCCGAACGTGCGCCGGCCGGCGCGGGTCATCGCCCACTTGAGCTGCAGCGCCGGTAACGTGGCCGCGAACTGGACCACGAACGCCGTCGACAGGATCGCTCCCGATGCCGCCGCCTTGCCGAACGCGCCGTACACGCCCGACAGGTACGACGCGGTGACCAGGAGCAGGACGATGAACGCCACCGTCCACAGCAGCATGAGGGTTCCGGCGGCGACGGTGATCCACCAGCCGGGACGGCCGCCGATCAGCACGCCGATCGCCATCTGCCAGGTGCACACCGGCAAGACGTAGAGCGCCGCCCGCGCCCAGCCGAAGCGGTTGTGGAGCAGCTCGCTGAACGCCCACAGGTAGCCGATCGTGAACACCAGGTCGGCGGCGACGTAGATCCAGCTGCGCGCGTCCAGTTGTGGGGTCAGGCGCACCTGCGCTCTCGGCAACGGCGACCGTGCGGCGACCGGTGCGGCGACCGGCCGGGACGCAGGCCTCTCGGTGGACCGTGGCGAGCGCTTGCCCTTGGACATCGCCCGGACAATACGTCACTGCCCGGTCAGGATGGGCCCACGGGCCGAGAACTGCTCACTGCACGGTCAGGGTGTACGCGCCGGTCGCGCCGTTGTAGCCGATGACCTCGACCGTGCCGCCGGCCGGCACGGTGACCTGTTCGGTATCGCCGGTCCCCGCCGACTGCCCGACCCGGGCGCCGCCGGCGTCGTAGGCCGCCAGATCGAGATCGCCGTCGCCGTGGCGGAAGGCGATGCGCACCGTGCGCGCGGTCGCGCTCGTGAACCAGTCGTGATCGGCGCTGCAGACCCGCAGATCGGCCTGGGTGCCGACGCCGACCGCGGTCGCGGCGGTGCGGCTGTCGTTGGGCTCGAAGCGATCGGTGCAGGTGCCGCCGCCACCACCACCGCTACCGAGCGAGCAGAACGCGGTCTGCTCGACCGCCGCGACCTCGTCGCGCGCCACGCCGCGCTGCGGGCACGACTCGTCCTCGCTCCACGCCCGCCACGCCGTGCCCTGCCCCATCGCCTGAGCGCGCGCGCTCCACCGCCCGTAGCCATCGGTCTGGCTCATGAACACCGTCGGTGCGGCGCAGGTGCCGGCGGCCGCCGCCGCGGCGATCTCGGCGTTGGCCTCGGCCATGATCACGTCGTACATGACGGCGGTGGTCGAGTTCCAGCAGCAGGTCTTGCTGGTGGTGTAGGCGAGCTCGGCCAGCACGTAGTCCTCGGGCTTGCGGTGCAGGCGATCGAGCTCGG
Organism: Myxococcales bacterium; assembly: GCA_947483555.1. GTDB lineage: Bacteria > Myxococcota_A > Polyangia > Haliangiales > Haliangiaceae > UBA2376. The sequence continues at coordinate 112,159 of CANKMW010000011.1, read as the reverse complement.
CCTGGCTGGTACCCCAGGTCCGCGACGACAGCGCGTACAGCTCGGCGAACGCGCCCTCGCGCCGCTCGCGCGCCGAGCACGACGCCGGGTAGTTGCGCAGGTGGCGGCGCGAGTCCTCGATCTGGGCCAGCAGCTCGGTGCGCTGCTGCTCGGGCGACACCTGGCCCAGCAGCTGCTGGAAGCGACCCGGTCGGGCGGCGATGCGGACGTAGTCGGTCGAGTTGACCCACGCCGCCTCGTCGCCGCGCATCCAGGTGTTGGTCCAGTAGCCACCGACGTTCTTGGCCACCCGCCAGCGCTTCACGCCGCCGCCGAGCTTGGCGTACTCGAGGCCGTCGCTGTTGGTGCCCAGGCCGCCGGCGTACTCGCTGGTGAAGTAGCCCTTGGAGGCGACCCCGCTCTCGCGCTTGCCCTGACGGCGTGGCATCGAGCCCGAGATGGTGATGACATCGAGGTTGCCCTCGCCGATCGGCAACACTTCCTTGACCACCAGCGTGTGGCCGATGCCGTTCTTCTGCCAGCGCTCGATCAGCATGTCACCGGCGTGCACCGCTTCCGGGACCAGGTTGTAGGCGTTGGCGGTGTCGGCGAGGTTCATCGAGCCGAGGTAGTTGAGCGCCATCACGGTGAAGTACGCGGCGCGCTTGTTGAGGTGGATCTCGTCGAGGTAGGTACCGAACGGGCCGCCGGCGAACGCCGGCTGGCTGTCTTCGCCGCCGGCGACGCGCTTGGTGCGCAGCGCGGTGTCCTTGGGCCAGGTCGCCATCCACTCGGCGGCCGGCTTCTTCGAGTGATCGGGGTACTTGATCGCGAACTCGGGGCTGGCGGCGTAGCGCCCGCTCGAGGTCCGCACGCCGTTGTGGCCGAAGAAGACCCGCTTGCCGGTGCCATCCACCGACTCCATGAAGAACGGCAGCTCGTACCAGGCCGAAAACGTGATGCGCAGGAAGATGGACATCTCGGCGCACTCGAGCGACGGCGACGCGAAGGTCCGGCCCCACGGGGTCGTGAACTTCACCGTCTGCGAGTAGCCGTCGGCGGCCGGGATGAACTCCATGGCGTCGATCCAGGCCGCGTACTTCTTGTCCCAGCTCAGGCCGGAGTCGACGCTCCACGCGATGCCGGCGGTGCGCGCGGCGGTGGTGGTGGTGTCGTCCCACGCGTTGCGCGCGCTCCACACCTGGGTGCGCGTGGTGTCGGTCGCGACCAGCAGGCCCTTGCGGTACTCGCTGTCGTCCTTGCCCGGCGCCGGCACCGGCTCGAGCGCGCCTTCCATGCCCCACTCCTCGTCGATGTCGCGCTCGCCACCGTCGTCGGCGCACGCCGCGAAGGCGGCCAGTCCGAGGGCGAGACCGTTGAGGAGGACGCGTCGCGAGAGTCGGATACCCATGGTCCGACCAGTACAGCAGGATCTGTGCCGGGCTCATGGCCCCAGGTTCCAGGGGGTTGCGCCGGCCAGTCGGGCTGGCGGCAAGTCGCGTGGTCGGGTCCGGCGTTGCCGGATCGAGAGCGGGACCGGTATCCTGGATCGGTGACTGACGACCCGCGGCCACCGGCGAGCGCACTCCAGCGCGAGGTCGAGCCGCCGCGGACCGCCGCCGCGCTGTGGCTGCCGCTGATGGCGCTGGTCGCGGCGGCGATGCTGACCATCGCCAGCGGCATCGCCGTGATGGCGCGCCGGCCGTGTCGGATGCGAGCGGCGCCGGCGCCGGAGATCCTCCGCGTCGACGCCGCGCGCCGCATGGCGGACGACGTGGCGCGCCTCGAGGCGGAACTCGACACGTTGGCACGCAAGCTCGAGATCCGCGGCCAGCCCGAGATCCACGAGCGGCCGCTGGACTCGCAGTGCCGCGGCCCGGTCTACCGCGCGGCGCCCGACGGCGGCGGCGAGCAGTACGAGCAGTGTGCGCGACCGCTTTATACGCGAACGGCCGCATACCGCCGCGCTCGCTGAACGCGCCGTTGCCCTCCACGCCGTGAGTCCGCGGGCCGACTGCGGTAACGTGGTCGCCATGGCGCGCTCTCCTCGCACGCGATCAACCGGTGATGATCAACCGGTGATCAGCACGGCGGGCGTGGCGAGGGGTCGGCCGGCATCGACGACGGCAGGATCATGCGCAGGTACGCGTACTCCTCGTCGCAGAACACCGCCGGGCCCAGGCCCTGGAGCACCGCGCGCTCGGCCAGCGGGCGGTCGGCGCCGCCGTCCATGAGCCGGTTGGGTTCGTCGCCGAAGTTGTGAAAGCCGTCGCCGAACGGGTTGGCCAGACCCAGGCTGTGGCCGATCTCGTGCGCCAGGGTGCCGCCGATCAACGAGCCCATCGACCACACCGCGCACCCGATCTTGGTTCGACGATCGGTGGCCGGGCACGCGCCGCCGTCCGCCGTCGGCACCCCGCCGGCGAGGTCCTTGCTCACGATGATGTCGCCGCGCTCGGGCCGGAACGGATCGAACAGGTCGTCGAACAGCTGCTCGGCGCCGGGCAGCGACTCGCCGCTGAGCGGGTGCAACGAGAAGCCCATCAACGACTCGATGAAGACGCCGCCGAAGCCGGGGTAGCCGTCCTGTTGCGTCAGCGCGTTGACGCCACCGAGCCGGTCGTGGAGGCGAAGATTGCCGGTGTCCTTGCCGGGCGAGTTGTCGTACCCGAACAGGCCCTGCCCGTTCGGATCGGGACCGTGGATCTCGACCAGCGAGAACAGCGCGAAGTCGGTCGGCGGCTCGGCGCGCAGCTCGAGGTTGACGCCGGCATACGCGGCCCGCACCACGTCGAGCACGCGGGCGCGGATCGCCTGATCGACGGCGCGCAAGCCGAACACGCGCAGGCTCTCGACGTAGGACGGCTGGAAGTCGAGGTAGACCACCTGCTTGACCGCCGCGATCCCGAGCGTCACGGCGCGCGTCGGTCCGACGACCTGATCGCCCTGGTAGCGAACGATCGGATGGATCGTGCCGGTGAACGTACCGGTCACCGCGCGGAGATCGATGGCCATGCCGAGCGCGTCGCTGGGTGAGATCACGTAGCGGACCCGGTTGCCGGTCTCGTACTCGGGGATGAGCAGCAGGTCGACCGGCGCGGCCTGGGTCTGACCGTTGGCCCGGAACGTGCCGATCAGCCGGACCTCGGTCGACGCGCCGGCCTCGCCGCCCACGAAGCCGCCGCCATCGATGACGACGTACTGGCCGAGGCTGGCCGCCGGCGGGGTGACCTGGAAGATCTGCGCGCTGACCAGATCGTAGGTCACGGCCACTGGCTCGGCGCTGATCGTGCTGGCGCCGCTGTGGCGGTTCTCGATCACCACCTGGCCCGTGAAGCTGCCCTCGCGGATGCCGGCGATGCCGGGCACGAAGCGGAACGTCGACTGATCACGCGAGAACGGCTCGACCGGGCTGAGCGCGATGACCTCCTCGGCCACCACGGTGCAGGACGGCGCGCCGGTGGCGCGGAAGCAGCCGGTGACCCGCGCCACCGACTCGCCTTCGTTGCCACCCAGCAGCATGCCGCGGCCGGTGACCAGGACGGCGTCGTTCACGAACAACAGCCCGCCCGATTGCACCGTCGTGATCTCGGGCGTCAGCTCGGCCGCGACGTCGAGGCCGAGCGACAGCGCGGCGCTGCTGTAGGTGCGGCCGTCGACCGCCGACACCACCTCCATCACGGCGTCACCGGTGAAGCGCACGATCCGATCGGCGCCGCCCAGCTCGGCGATGACCGCGGCGTCGACCGCGGCGTTCATGTGATCGTAGTCGACGAACATCGCGGCCAGCGCCACGTCCACCGAACGGCCGCCCGACTGGCCGCGCAGCCGGAGCGTGCTCTCGCCCCACTCGGCGGCCACGAACGAGTCGCCGCTGATGGCCAGCGTGGTGCCGGTGATGACGACCCCGGGCTCGACCGAGGCCAGCGCCAGGCTCTCGAGCCCGACATCTGGCGGATCCGACGACGCGCACCCGGCCACCGCCAGCAGCGCGACCACCACGGTCCGCGTCGCCGGCCGGGGTCGGGTCACGGCACCTCGATGCGGATGCTGTAGCTGTTCTGCGAATTGTTCCAGCCCCGGATCACGACGAAGTACGTGCACAGCGTCGAGCACGCCGCCGGCGCGGTGAACGTGTAGTGCTCGTTGGAGTCGGCGCTCTGGCCGTTGCCGAGCTGGCAGGTGCCCGGCGAGGCCGGCGAGCACGGCGTCAGATCGACCCCGGCGCTGCTGTAGAGGTGTACGTCGAGATCCTGGGTGGCGCTGGCCTGGGTGAAGGTCAGGTCGACGGTAAGGACCTCGGCGTCGTACATGAGGACGCGGTACCAGTCGTCGTCACCGGCGCAGATCTGGCGTCCACTCGACGTGTACACCGGATAGATGATCCCGTTGGCGTCGAGCAGGACATCGTCCGGCTCCTCGATGTCGTCGGTGCACACCATCGGGCAGGCGCCGGCGGTGCGGGCGTAGGTCAGCGAGTAGTCGTTCTCGACCCCGGCGCCCCAGGCGTAGACCCGGACGTAGTAGGTACCCGGCGTCAGACACTGCATCACCATCTCGGTCGACGTCGGTCCGGTCGCCGAGGCCAGGCGGGTGCCGGTCGCGTCATAGAGGCCGAGATCGAGATCCGACACGCTCTGTCCCGCCAGCGTCACCGTGACCGTGGCGTCGGCAGCGATGATGATCGGGAACCAGTCCTCGTCGTCGTTGGAGCCGTCGGCCAGCGGGCACGACGTGAACATGTAGCTGTCGGGATCGAGATCGGGCAGGCCGACCGCCCCGGTCCGGCTGTCGTTGTCCTCGAAGAAGTCGTCCATGCAGGTGGTCGCCATCGTGCACGAGCCGCTCGACGGCACACACTGGCGGGCGCTGGCGCCGTTGACCGACGTCACCGCGGCCGCCGAGCAGGTGTAGCCCGCGCCGCACTCGGCGGCGGTGGTACACGACCGCAGGCAGTAGTCGCCGCTGCCGACGTGGACGCAGTTGTCATCGGCGTCGCCGCACTGCACGTCCGCCGAGCAGGTCGCGCACAGGCCGAGGTTGCCGCTGCCGCCCGGGTTGGTGATCACCATCTGGTGGGCCGTGGTCGCCGGGCTGCGGGTCTCGTGATCGCAGGCGCCGACGGCGTCATCGTCGTCGTTGGCGACGATCACGTAGTACAGCGTCCGCATCGTGCCCGCCGGCAACGTCGCCACCGGGTTGGGGACGTCGGCGGCCCAGGTCCCCGACGTCATCGTGCCGCTGATGAGCTGCATCGTCACCTGGGTCATGGCGCCGAGGTCGGGCGGGCTGGTGGGCGCGGTGGTCGCGTAGTAGAGGAGCGGCGGCTGCTTGAGCCCCATGTCGTCGCTGATCGCGGCGTCGATGGTCAGATCGACGAGCTGCGACACGTTCACGGGAACATGGTTGACGACCGGCGGGTTGCCCGGGCAGTTCATCGGCGGCGGCCGGCGCAGCACGACCAGATAGTTCTTGAGCGTCTTCGGGTTGTCGTCGTCGTCGGCCGACAGGGTCAGCGTGTAGCGATCCTCGGCATCGATCTGGTCGCGGGTCGGGCACCAGCGCCAGGTGGCCGCGAACGGTCCGGTCTGATCGAGCATCGAGCCCTCGATGGCCGGCTCCTCCTGCAGGATGGTCACGGAGACCGAGTCTTGATCCTCGACCAGCACCCCGAGGTCGACGCAGTCGCGGACCGCGAGGTCGAGCGTGGTCCCGGTTCCGAGCGGCTCGCGGAACACCGGCACGGTCTCGGCGCCGATCGCCGAACGGACCTCGATCGTCACCGGCAGCGTGGCGGTGTTGTCGCCGTCCGATGCCGTGAAATCGACGTGCCAGACGCCGACGTCGGCGGCGACCGGGCGCCAGCGGAAGGTACCGTCGCCGGCCGGGGTGCGGGTCACCGTCGCCCGGTCGACCAGCTCGGGCAGATCGGTGGAGGAGAAGCCGAAGTCGAGGGTATCGCCATCGGCGTCGGTGGCGCGCAGCTGCAGCACCAGCTCGGACCCGACCGCGACCACCTGGTCGCCCACGTCCTCGATCTCGGGCGCGGAGCCGCCGCCACAGGCTACGAGAGTAGCCACGGCGGACAGGAGCGTCGCGGTCGAACAGGGGTAGCCAGACAGCCGACGCATGGGATTTCCTCCAGTTGAGGATGGTATCCCATCCCTCGGCGGGGAGCGTTCGCAAGCTTCAGGCCAGGGTTGGCCGCGGCATGCGGGCCGTGCGCCGGGTCACGTCAACGCCGACGATCCGGCGACGTCACGGGTTGGGGGTGGCGAGCGCCACCATCGCGGCGTGGTCCTCGCTGATGGCGAAGCGGACCAGCTCGGCGACCTCGTGATGGTTCATGCCGGCGGCCAGATCGGGCGCTCCGGCCCGCGCCAGGAGCAGGCGCAACGGGGCCGCCGCGCCCCCCGCGGCGAGCAGGCCGGCGCGGTGGGAGGCCATCTCGAGGTCCCGTGCCAGTGCACGGTGGTCGAACGCGGCGGCGTGGATCCCGAGCGCGTACGGGCGCAGCTCGCTCATCAGCCCTGACGGCACCAGCCGCTTCAGCCGCTGCAGCTGCGAGGCGACCAGGTCGTTGTCGACCGCCAGGTAGGGCAGATCGGGCTGGAACAGCCGCAAGAGCGCGACGACCAGCACGCCGAGCTCGTCGACCGGCAGGCGGGCCGCGATCGCGAGCTGGGCACGGGCCAGGACCAGCGCCCCACCGGCCGCGAAGCGCACCGCGCTCAGACGATCCGGGCTCGCGACCTCGGCGCCCAGGATCAGCGAGATCGGGCTGGTCGGCTCGGCGACCATCGCGAACGGCTGGCGCGCGGACACGTAGACGTCCAGCTCTCCGAGTCCGAGGGCATCGGCGACCTCCTGCGCCGCCGCCGCGACCGGGCTCGCCTGCGGGCGCAGGCGATCGCCGCGGGTCACGCCGTACGGGCGCAGATCGATCCCGACGTGTTTGGCCAGCCGCTCGCCGAGCAACGCGAAGATCTGACGCAGCTCGGGCGTGACCGAGCGCGGCCACAGCACCTCGTCGATCTCCGGCCGGATCAGCGCGCCCAGGTTGACCGGCGGCAGCAGCGGCGGCTCGCCGCCGTCGACACCGAGCAGGCGAGCGATGTCGATGCTGGCGCGCGCGACGGCGCCCTGGCCGAGCACGCCGGCGTCGTGACGGGCGCGGGCGACCCGCGCGATCACCTTGATCGCCATCGGGTCGACGCCGCTACCCAGCCGGCTGCGCATCGAGGCGGCCACCAGGCCGAGGTGGACGCGGATCGAGGCCACGTCGCCGGCGTCCTCGTAGAACTTGATCAGTGCGCCGAGCGCGACATCGCTGTCGGGCGCGGCGTCGACCGCCAGCTGGTACGCGCGCTCGGCGCGCCGACGATCGCCAAAGCCCTCGGCGAAGATGCGGCCCACGCGGTGCAGGTGGGCGACCTTGCGCAGCGCGACGGTCTCGTTCTTGACCAGGCGCTCGCACGCCCCCAGGGCCATCTTCCACTGCTCGGTGGCGATGCCGAGATCGGCCAGCCGCTCGAGCGCGGCCTCATCGTCGGCGTCGTAGGACAGGACGCGCTGGAACGCGGCCACCGCGGCCGGTGGATTGGGCAGCCGCTCGGCGTGGATCACCCCGAGGCGGAAGTAGACGTTGCGCAGGACGTGGGGGTCACGCTCGAGGCGGGCGCGCTGATCGAGCGCCGCCGCGCATTCCGCCCACGCCCCCTGCTCCCATGCGATATCGGACAGCGCGGCCACCGCCCGCAGATCGCCCGGCATCGCCTCGACGATGGCGCGGTAGTGCTGCTTGGCGGCGTCGCGATTCTCGAGGAAGTTGCGCGACAGCTCGGCGATCGCACGGTGGAGGCCGAGCTGTTCGGTGCGGTCGTCCTCGACCGCCAGCCGCTGCTCGAGCAGCTCGGCCAGGCGCTCGTGTTCGCCCTGCTCCTCGAACAGGAGGCGCAGCCGGACGAACGCATCGACGTGGCGCGGATCGGCGTCGAGCGCGGCGCGCAGCGCGTCGGCGGCCCGCTCGCCGGCCAGCGCGCGATCCATGAGCGCGACGCCGGCCAGGTGGAACAGCCGGGCGCGGGCGCCCATGTCGGTGGTGAGCGTGGCCTCGCGCGCCGCGGCATCGGCGAAGTCGGCCCACAGCTGGCCGCGCAACGCCGCCTCACGCCAGCCCTCGAGCGCCGGCACGTGGCCACCACGCAGCTGGTCGGCGGCGCGAAAATGGGCGATGGCCTCGTCGATCCGACCCAGATCGGTCAGCGTCTCGCCGCCGCGGGTCAGGAACGCGCTGCGGGTGCGGGGGTCGCCGACGAAGTAGGCCGCGATGGCGTCCTCGAGCGTGGCCAGGTCGGGCGAGCTGCCGCCGCGCCGCACCAGCGACTCGAGGTGAAACAGGGCCTGGCGGGCCCGCGGCGCCCGCTCGACCACGACCTGGTAGGCCAGGCGGAGCTCGTCGTCGGGCCGCTCGAGCTTCTCGAGGAGCTGGGCGCGATCCATCGCGAACGCGATGGCGTCGTCACCCGTGCTCTCGGCCTCCAGCGCCGGCAGCGCGGCCAGCTGGCGGCCGCGCAAGCGCGCCAGATCGGCCCAGCGTTGTTCGACGATGTAGGCGCGCTCGAGCTCGCGCAGGAGCGCGTGGCGGGTCGGATCGGCGTCGGCCGCGGCTTCGAACGCGATCAGCGCACTGGCGCGGTCGTCGCGCAGGTCGCGATCGATCCGGCCCAGCGCCTCGTAGGCGTCGGCCTTGGCGTTGGCGTCGCCGGTGTCCTCGGCGAGCCGGAGATCGGCCAGCGCCAGCGCCGTGACCGGGCCGGCCTCGCGCACGGCGCGCGCCACCCGCGCCAACGGCTCGGCGACCAGCGGATCTTGCGGTCGGAGATCGAGTGCGCGGCCGTAGAGCGCCAGCGCGGCGACCGCATCGCCGTGGGCCGCGGCATGGTCGGCGTCGCGGACCAGCCGCGCGAAGGCGTCGGCGCCGCGGGCCGACTCGCGGCTGGCGCGGGTCGGCCCGGCGGCGTCGCCCAGCCGGCGGCGAGCGCTGGCTTGCAGATCATGGACGAAGCCGAACTGCGGCTGATCCTCCGCGATCTGGTTCAAGAGCGCGCCCGCGCGCGCCGGATCGTCGCCTCGATCGAGCAGCATCCCGGCGGCGCGATAGCGAAGCAGCGCGGCCTCGACCGGCGACCGGGTCGCGATCGCCGTGGCGTGATCTTCGAGCGCGGCCGCGGCATCCTTCCACCGCCCGCCGCGCGCGGCGAGGGTGATCGCGGTGGCGAGCCGTCGCGGATCGTCGCCGGGCAGCTCGCGCAGGACGTCATCGGCACGGCCCCAGTCGGGTTGCCCAGACGGCCCGACCGCGGCGACCGCGGTGCGAGCTCGCAACACCCCAAGCGAACCGGCGGCGGCCGGCGGCTGGGCCGCGGCCTGGGCGCGGCCCAGGACCTCACCGAGGATGTCGGGATCGCCGAGGGTCGCGGCCAGCGCCAGCGCCCGGGCGTGGGCGCGCTCGACGTCGCCCTCGATCTCGATGACCTTGGTCCAGGCGTCGAGCGCCGCGACCAGCGATCGCGGCTGGGCTGGATCGGCGGCCCGATCGAGCGCGAGCGCGGCCTTGCCGGCCCACAGGCGGGCGTCGAGGCGCTCGTCGTCGCGGATCGCGGCGGCCGCGAACAGCTCGGCGCGATCGCCCAGGCGGCCGACCGCGGCCAGCACCTCGCCCCAGGCGTCGACGGCGGCCGGGCTGTCGACCTCGCGCTCGCCCGGATACAACGCGAGGGCGTCGTCGGGCCGACCGGCGGCCAGGAACCAGCCGGCGGCGCGGACGCGGTCGTGCTCGGCGGCGGCGCTGCCCGATCCGGCGCGGACGGCCAGCAACTCGGCCACGGCGACCGTGTTGCCGGTGGTGATCCAGCGGTCGGCCAGGGCCGACGCGGCGTGATCGTCGCGCGGGACCGCGGCCAGCGCGACCGAGTACAGCGCCGCGGCGCGCGGATCCTCGGGGGCCAGCCGGGCCGCCGTCCACAGCGCGGCGTGGCGACGCACGCCGGGATCGGCGGCGCTCTCGGCCAGCGTGCACAGCTCGTCGGTGATCTCGCCGCGTCCGACGGCGTCAGTGACCAGCGCGGCCTGGACCACCGGATCGCCGCCCGCAGCCGCGCCCGCGGCGGCGACGGCTTGGCAGCGAGCCGCGGCGGCGAGGTCGGTCGCCGGCGTCGGGATCAGGGCGGCGGCACGAAGGTGCAACGCGGCGCGCACCGCCAGATCGTCGACCTGGGAGGCGAGCTCGCTCATCGCCGCGCCGCCGACGGTGCGCATCAAGCCGAGCCGCGCCGCCAGGGCCCCCGGATCGGCGGTGAGGGCGGCGGTGAAGCTGGCCCGGGCTCGCGCGGCGTCACCGGCGCGCTCGTGGAGATGGGCGCGAGCGACCTCGGCGGCGGCGCGCACCGCCGGATCGGCGAGCACCGCGCCGAGTCGCTCGAGGGCCTCGCCGAGCTCGTCGGCACGACCGTCGAGAAACGAGAGCTCGAGCTGCGCGAGCTGGGCGCGGACGTCGCCCCGGGCTTCATCGATGAGCTCGCCGACCGCGACCCGGGCCAGATCCTGGTCGCCGGCGGCCATCAGCAGATCGACGCGGTGCTGGCCCAGCGCCCGCCGCTCGAGCGGACCGGCCAGCCCGAGCTCGGCGTCGAGGTGACGGGTGGCCTCGGTCAGGTCGCCGGCGCCGCGCGCCAGCCGGCGCAGGCCACGCAAGGCCGCGGTCGCGCGCGGATCGGCGAGCAACGCCGCTTCGTAGCCGGCGCGCGCGCGATCGGCATCGCCGAGGCGTTCGTAGAGCCGACCGCTCTCGACGCGTAGCACCGCGACCTGAGCCGGCTCGTCGATCAACTCGAGCTCGCGGTCGAGCGCCAGGATGGCGGTCGCCACCTCATCACTGTCATCGCCGCTGACCAGCGCGCTGTGCTCGGGCAGCGCCAGGGCGTCGAGATCGAGGCCGGGAAGCTCGTCGCCATAGATCGACGGCGGCAGGTCGGCGTTCGGATCGACGTCGACCGCGGCGACCCCGGCGACCGACGGCGGTTCGAGCGCCGCTCCCAGGGCCACGGGCGCCGCCATCCGCGCCGGTGCCGTGACCGGCCGCAACCGAGCTGCCGGCGCCGGCGGCACGCCGATGGTCGTCCGCGCCTGCGGATCGTCGGCGAAGTCGCTGGCGTCGTCGAGCGCGAGCGCCTCGTCGAGCGCCGCCGCGACCGCGGGCGGCGCGGGCTCACTCGTGAGCTCGGTCGACTCGTCGGACATCTCGATCGCAGCGAGGTCGAGCGCCGCGACGGCCGGGGCCATCCCGTCGGCCGGATCGGCCTGGTCGAGTCCGTCGGGCGCGACGGTCGCCGCCGGCTCCTCGATGAGGTCGGGGACCGCGCTCTCGACCTCGACGGTGGCGACGACCTCGACGGCGGCGACGGCCTCGACGGCGGCGACGATCGACGGCGGCGACGGCTCACGCTCGCCATCCATGAGGTCGAAGGCGGCGTCGAGGTCGAGCTCGCCCGCGACCGGCCGCGGCGGGACGACCGGCTCGTCGTCATCGGTCTCCATCTCGAGCACGGTGTCGGAGGCCGCCGACGCCTCGGGCGCCGCGCGGCGCACCACGTGGGAAGTCACCCGGCGCGCTTCGCGTGCCGGCACTCCCGATGATTCTTCGTCGTCACCACCGATCGGGTCGCCACCGATCTCGATGTCGTCGTACGGATCTTCCTCGGGGGGTGGCGGGAAGGTCGGCGCCGGGCGATTCGACCGCGGGTCGTGACGCGCGTCCTTGTGCGCGGCCAGCTGCTCGAGCTGCCTGAGGTCAGCGACCCGCGTCGACTCGCCGCCACCGAAGCCGCCGTCCGCGAAGTCGTTGTTGTCCTCGTCGTCGACCGGCGCCGGCACCGAGGTCGGCAACGGCACCGGCGCGCGGCGGACGATCGCAGGGCGGCGAGCCGGCGGCCCGGCACGTTCGGGACCGCGGGCCTCGGCGAGCAGCGCGTCGCCCGGATTGATCACCCGCGTGCGATCGGCGCGATCGAAGGTGTCGTCGGAGGGATCCTCGTCCGGTGCCGCCGCTGCACGTGACGCCGACGACGCGCCCGCCGACCCCGGCCCGCGCTGCGCCGGTCGATCGACCGTCTCGTCCCGATCGAGCAACTCGCGCGGTACCTCGGCCACCCGCGTGGCGTCGCCGTACGACGGCGCCGGTGACTCCGCCGCGTCGTCGCCGGGCAGGATCGCGACCGGCCCGGCGTGGTCGCCGGGCTCGAGGCCGGTCTCCGGGCCCGGCATCACCGAGCCCGGCCGCACCGCCGACGTGAAGACCTCGTCCTCCTCGAACCCGGTCGGCTCGAAGACCTCGCTGTCGGAGATCTCGTGAATCGGCGGCAACTCGGGGGGCTGGCCGAGCAACGAGCCCAGCGCCTCGGGCGGCCCGGCGAAGCCGAGTTCGGAGAAATCGGTCTCGTCGCGGCCCGCCGGCGGCGCCGGGGTGCGCGGGATGACCGGCGGCGGAGGGCTCGACTTCCGGGTCGTGGCCGGCGCCACCGGCACCGGCACCGGCGGCCCCAGGCGCGAACCACGCCCGCCCGCCAGCGCGAGGGACGGGATGCGCGTGCTGGTCACGTCGTCGTCGGCCGCCATGGGCGCCGCCGCCAGTGGATCGAGCGCCGGATCGCTGGCCGGATCGCTGGCCAGGTCGAGCGGACCGCTGGTGAGCGCATCGAAGGTCGCGTCCCAGGAGTCGAGGTCGAGGTCGCCCTCGAACACGCTCGGCGTGCCCGTTTTTTCGCCACCTCCGGAGGTGCCGCTCACCGCAGCCCTCCCGAGGCGCCCGACGCCAGCGCGAGTTGCCGGGCGCGCCGCAGTTCGAGGTGCGCCGCCGAGACCGACCACGCCGCGAGATCGAGCGCCGCTGGATCGGTCGCGACATGACGGCCGCCGCGACCGAGGTCCATCGCGCCGAGGGCGACGGCCAGATCGCCGGCAAACAGCAGGCCGGCGCGCTGCGCCGAGGCGAGCTTGGCTCGGCGCCAGCCGTGCGGCTCGCCGAAATGGCCGAGCCGGGGCGCCAGCGCCGCGATGGTCTTGCGATCGCGGCGGGCGAGATGCTTGGCGACCAACCGCGACCGTTCGGCGACCGCGGCATCCTCGCCGGCGGCGACGTCGCCCAGCGCCGGCGGCACCGGGAGCTCGGCGGCCCGCAGCGCCGCGATCAGGAACCACACCACCTCGGCATCCTTGAGCTCGGCGAGCGTGCCCGACCCATCGGCGGCCAGCCACAGCGCCCGCCCGAGCAGGTAGCGCGCCATCGGCGTGGTCCCGGCGGCGACGTCGGCTCCCAGGCACAGCACCGGGGTCTCTCCCGACAGCGCCCACGCCGCCCCGCCACGCTGTTCGCTGATGTAGAGCTCGGCCTCGACGCCGAGGCTGGCCATGCCGGCGGCGAGCGCGTCGTACTTCTTGCCCAGCGCCTTGGCCGCGATCTTGTCGCCGCGGCCGAAGCCGAGACGACCGGGGTCGACACCCACCGCCGCGGCCACCGCCGCAGCCGCGGCGCGCCAGATGTCGGCCAGCACGCCTTCGCTGCCGGCGGCCCGCATGCTGGCGCGCGTGGTGGCGTCGAGCAGTTGCCGGGAGGGCGGGGCCGGTTCTCGGCTGCGACCGGCGACCAGGATCTGGCGCTGCTCCGGCGTCGGCGTCGACACCATCTCGAGCACCCCGAGCGCCAGCCACTGTCCGTCGCGATCGCCGAGCCAGGCGAAGGTCTGGGCCAGGCGGTCGTAGACCGCCACCAGGCCGGGGTTGGCGGCCAGCGCGGCGCGCAGATCGTCGACGCCGCGAACCAGGATCTCGGCGCGCGCGCCCGGCCGTTCGCTGCCGATCAACTCGGCCAGCTCGTACAGCAACTCGAGGTTGAGCGGATCGAGCTGGCGGCCGCGCTCGAACGCGGCCCGCGCTTCGGCCCGATCGTTCATGCGATCGCGCACCAGCTGTCCGAACCGCAGCTCGTCCTTGGCTCGTTCACCGGGGCTGGTCCGCAGCCGGGCCAGCTCGCGCAGCTCGCGCGCGGCGCGGTTCCAGTCCTGGGCCCGGGTCGCCAGTCCGACCAGCCGCTCGCGCAGGCCGGCGTCGCGCGGGTTCTGGGCGATCACGCGCTCGAGCTGCAGCATCGCCCCGCCGAGGTCGCCCATCTCCTCGGCCAGCAGGCGGGACACCACCATGTCGGCCTCGCCGCGGCGGCCGGCATCGGGCTCGACGGCGAGGTAACGACGCCACAGCTCGACGGCGCGCGGCGCGTCGCCGAGCTCGACGGCGACCTCGGCTTGCACGCGCAGGGCGACCACGTGCTCGGGGGCCCGGGCCAGCAGCTCGTCGAGGTCGACGCGGGCGCCGTGGCGATCGCCGAGGGCACGACGGATCTGGGCCCGCTCGAGCAGGAGCGGCACCCCGGTCACGCGAGCGCCGGTGCTGTCGATCCAGGCCAGCCGCGGTCCGAGCGCCAGCACCAGACCTCGGGTGTCACCGCCGCCGCGCAGCAACTGTCGCAGGCGCTCGAAGGCGGGCGAACCCGGCTCGTCGGCGACCATGCGCCGGTAGACCGCGATCGCAGCCGCTGCGTCAGCACCGGGCGCCGGGTTGGGCGGCGCGCCGTGCCCGCCGGGATCGAAGATCGCCGCGGCGTCGCTCCACAGCCCGCGCTTGGTCTCGAGATCGGCGGTCCGTTGCGCCAGCGCCACCGCGGCCCGCGCCTGGCTCGGCCGATCGCCGCCCCGCCGCGCCAGCCGGTGCAACGCCGTCAGCGCCCGCAGATCCGACGGCGCGGCGCGCACCACGCCGGCGACCACCGTGCCGGCCTCCTTGAGCCGGCCGGCAGCCTCGAGCGCCTCGGCGCGATCCATCTCCCAGCCGTCGCGGGCGGCCGGATCGTCGGCGAGCGTCGACCGCATCGCCAGGATGTCGGCACGGGCCAGCAGGCGATCGATCGCCGTCGCCGGATCCTCGTCCACACCCGGCGGCGCGGCGACCGCGGTGTGCTCCGCCGCCACCAGCAGCGCGCCGACATCGTCGGGCGCGATGGCCCGCGCGGCGGCGACCCGAGCCACCGCGAGATCGTGCTCGCCGGCCGCGGTGGCGAGCGCCGCGGCGCGCATGTGCAACGCCGCCGCCGCGTCGGGCATCGTCAACCGGGCCGCGAGCCGCGCATAGGCATCGGCCAGCACGCCGGGGTCCTGGCGGCGCGCGGCGACCAGCGCCGCGCCGAGCAGCGCGCCGGCGCTTTCGGGATCGCCAGCGCTGGCGTCGGCGAACGATTGCGCCGCCTCGTCGAAATCCTCGAGGACGAGTGCGTGCAGCCAGCCCAGGTCCTCGTGGATCGCGCCGGCGAACCGGGCATCGGCGGTCCGGGTGGCGAGCGCGCGCTCGGCCTCGACGCGGAGCGGGGTGTCGGCCCGCCGCTGGGCCAGATCGATCAGCGCGATCGATGCCAGCGCCGAGCTGACGGTGCCCGGCCCCCCCGCCGCGGCGGCGCGACGGTAGCCGTCGACGGCGGCGTCGAGGTCGCCGGCGCGCTCGTTGGCCTGGGCCAGGGCGATCGCCGCCGGGGCCGCCAGATCGCCGGTGGCGTCGTCGGCGAGCTCGTCGAGCGCCCGCGACGCCTCGATCGGCGTCGGCGCGGTACGCGCCAGGCCGGCGCGGGCGTGGTTCACGATCGGATCGCCAACCGGCGCACGATCGACGAGCCGCCGGTAGGCGGCATGGGCGCCGCTGGCGTCGCCGACGTGATCTTCGAGAACCCACGCCGCCTCCGAGAGCGCGTCGACCACCGCGGGGCCGTCGGCGAGCCCGTCGGATTCGGCCAACCGCGCCGCGGCGAGCTCCTCCCACCGTCCGGTACGACGCAGGACCGCCCGCAGCGCCACCCGCGCGAAGCGATCGTCGGGCCACAGCTCCAGCGTCTGGCGGTACAGCTCGATCGCCGCGTCGCCCTGGCCGAGCACCTCTGCCACCCGCGCGCCGGTGACCAGCGCCAGCCCGCGCCGCGCCGGATCGTGCTCGGTCTCGGCGAGCACGCGCAGGTTGGCCAGCCGTTCGTCGTCGCGTCCGAGCTCGTCGAGCATCGAGTCGACGCGCCAGCCGGTGACCCGATCGGTGGGATCGGCGGCGAAGCGGCGCTGATCGGCCGCCACCGCCTCGTCGAGCCGGCCGTGGCTGCGCAACAGACGGCCCAGGCGCGCCAGCAGCCGCACCGCATCGGCCGGAGCCGCCGCCGCGATCGCGGCGTCGAGCACGCGGCCGGCGTCGCCGACACGACCGGAGCGCTCGTGCAGGTCGACCAGCGCCTCGAGCGCGACCGCGTCACGGGGCGCGAGCTCGAGCGCCCGTCCCAGCGCGGCCAGCGCCTCGGCGTCGCCGCGCTGGTCGCCAACGTCGTGGCTCCACACGGTCGCGGCGGCGACGTAGAAGCCGACCGCCGCCGGCACGTCCACGACCGGCAAGCCGGCCACGGCGTGCGCCGGCGCGCCGACGTCGGCGCCGGTGCGGATCGCGTCGGCGGCGCGGCCCCAGGCCTCGGCGAGCGCCGTGAAGTCGAGGGAGGTGAGCGCGTCGCGTTCGCGCAACGCCGCCACCGGCGCCAGGCCGGGCGCGGTAGCTTCGAGGCTGGCGAGCAACGCCAACGCCGGCTCGCGCTGGCCGCCGCGCAAGAGCGCATCGGCGCGCCGGATCGAGAGGGTCAGGGCCCGGCGCGGATCGCCCTCGAGCGACTGCCAGCTCTGCACCAGCTCGGCGAGCTCCTCGTAGCGGCCGAGCTCCTCGGCGAGGTCGGCGAGGTCGGCGAGCAGCAGGGCTTCGCCGGGCGCCAGCGCCAGCGCCGCCTGCAGAAAGTTCCAGGCCCGATCGCCGTCGCCGGCCGCCCGCGACACCTGGGCCTGGCGGCGGCGCAGCGCCGCGACGTGGAGCCGGAGGGTCGCGCCGCGCGACGGCGGCGCACCGGCGACGGCCGGGCTCAGCGACGGATCCGGGGCGCCGGCCGGCCCCGAGCGCGCCAGCAGCATGCCGGCCTGCTGCTCGAGCGCGGTCAGCAACTCGTCCTTGTCACCAGCGACCTCGGCGACGCGCAACCGCTCGGCGGCGACCCGTTCGGGATCGAGCCCGAGCCCGGCGGCCTCGGCGAGCAGCATGCGGGCGCGGTCGAGATCGCCGCCTTCGTCGGACCAGAAGCGGATCTGGTCGAGCAAGTAGACCAGCTTGCGTTCCGGACGCACCGAGGCCGCCGCGAGCTGGGCCCACAGGTCGACGAGCCGGGTGCGATCGTTGTCGGCCAGCGCCAGGCGTTCGAGGGCACACAGCGGGGCCAGGGCGGTGGAGTCGAGGTGGGTGGCCTCCTCGAGCGCGCTGCGGGCGTCGTCGATGTTGCCGAGCTTCTCGGCGAGCACGTGGGCCTTCTCGGTGGCCAGATCAGCACGCTCGGCGTCGTCACGCGCGAAGCGGCTCTCGGCGTCGATCAGCTTGACCAGGTTGGGCCACAGGCCGCGGCGGTAGAAGACGCGGCGGATCGCCCACAGGTTGGCGCGCAGCGACGGATCACTGGCCAGCGCCTTGCCGAACGCCTTGACGGCGCGCGATTCGTCGGCGAGGCGGCGCTCGCACAGCTCACCCAGCTCGTAGGCAAGATCGGCCAGCCGCTCGCGGTCGCCGACCGAGTCGAGGGCATGGGTGAGATCGGTGGCGCGCGATTCCCACGCCACGTCGCCGACGTCACCCAGCGCACGCTCGACGGCGGTCGGGCTCTCGAGCCGCTGCTCCAGCGTGAGCTCGGTGGCTGGCGCCGCCACGGCGTCGTCGGCCACGCGCTCGCCCGCGCCGCTACGGTCATCGGGTGCGATCTCGAGCTCCCCCACGTCGATCGGGATCGCCGCGTCGCTCACCTGGCCGACCTCGGTCACCGCGTCGGCGCCAGCCTCGGCGTGCTCGGACAACGCCAGGGATCGCACCGACGCCAGCGGACCAGGGGCCGCCGCGACCACCGGCGGCACCGACACCAGTCGCGGCGGGATGACCGCGACGCCCGGGCGTGGCGGCGGGGCCGGCGCGCGTCCAGGGGGGCGCGACAGCGGCGGCAGTGGCGGCCGCGCCGGCGGTAGCGGCGGCAGCATGGGCCCCGCGCGCGGCGGCCCGGACGGGCGCGGCGGCGAGGCGGTGGACAGGGGCGCAGCCTCGGCCTCGATGGACACGTCGTCCATCGACAGCTCCTCGATGCCGGATCGCTCCTCGTCGGGGTCGATCGAGAGCGGCACGCCGGCGCCGCTGCCCGCCGAGCGCGGACCGCCGCCACTCGCCTCGTCGGCGTCAGCGTCGATCGGGTCGTCGATGGATGCCATCATGGCGTCGATCCGAGCCGACATACCGACCTGCACACCGCGCCCGTCCTGCGGGACGGCCGCCTGGTCGTCGCTCTGTCCGTCTGGGCGCCCTGGCGCGCCGGACTCGGGGGGAATCGCCACCACCCCTAGATCACACCCCGCCCCCGTCTACGTCAACGGAACCAGTCGACATTCCGTAGGTTACGGGCGGCCGCGACCGCGCGGCAACTCGGCCGCGGCCGCGAGGGACGCGGCCCGAATTCTGATACACCAGCGGGCGTGACCGCATTGCCCCTCACCCTCGGCGACGCCGCGCTGACGCTCGAAGACATCGCCGCGGTCGCCCGCGCCGGCCGCACCGTCCGCCTCGGCGGCCCGGCGCGCGCGGCCATGCTCCGGGCCCGGGCGATGATCGACGACGTGGTGGCGCGCGGCGACGCCGCGCCGGCGGTCTACGGCGTCAACACCGGGTTCGGCGCCCTGGCCGAGGTCCGGATCTCGGCCAGCGAGGTGCGCACCCTGCAGCAGAACCTGGTCCGATCGCACGCCGCTGGCATCGGCCCGCCACTACCTCGCGATGCCACCCGCGCCATGATGCTGCTGCGCGCCCAGGTCCTGGCCACCGGGCGCAGCGGCGCCCGCGCCGAGGTCTGCGACCGGTTGTGCGAGATGCTCGCCGCCGGGGTCCATCCGCTGGTACCGGGCCGCGGCTCGGTCGGCGCCTCCGGCGACCTGGCACCACTCGCCCACCTCGCGCTCGGGCTCACCGGCGAGGGCGAGGTCGAGTATGGCGGTCGCACGGTCGCGGCGGCCGCGGCCCTGGCCACCGCTGGCCTGGCGCCCATGACGCTCGAGGCCAAGGAGGGCCTCACGCTGCTCAACGGGACCCAGCACATGACCGCGATCGGCGGGCTCACGGTGCTCGACGCCGAGGACACCTGCCGGATCGCCGATGTCGCCGGCGCCATGTCGCTCGAGGCCCTCAAGGGGACGGCGCGGGCGTTCGACGCTCGCGTGATCGCGGCCCGCGCCCATCCCGGCCAGCAGACCGTCGGCGCCAACCTGCGCGCGCTGCTCGCCGGCAGCGCCATCGCCGAGTCGCACCGCGATTGCGGCAAGGTCCAGGACCCGTACTCGCTGCGTTGTATGCCCCAGGTCCACGGCGCCAGCCGCGACGCGCTCGGCTACGGTCGCGTGGTGCTCGAGCGCGAGGCCAACGCGTCGACCGACAACCCGCTGGTGTTCCCCGGCGACGACGGCGCCGAGGGCGAGATGATCTCGGGCGGCAACTTTCACGGTCAGCCGGTGGCGATCGCGCTCGACTTCGCGGCGATCGCGATCGCCGAGCTGGCCAACATCAGCGAGCGCCGGGTCGAGCAGCTCGTCAACCCGCACATGTCGAGCGGCCTGCCGCCGTTCCTGGCCCCGTCGAGCGGGCTCAACTCCGGCTTCATGATCGCCCAGGTCAGCGCCGCCGCGCTGGTGAGCGAGAACAAGATCTTGTGTCACCCCGCCTCGGTCGACTCGATCCCGTCATCGGCCGGCCGCGAGGATCACGTGTCGATGGGCGCTCACGCGGCGCTCAAGCTGCATCAGATCCACGATCACGTGCGCATGGTGCTCGCGATCGAGCTGCTGTGTGCGTGCCAGGGTATCGACCTGCGCCGTCCGCTCACCACCACGCCGGCGCTCGAGGCGGTCCACGCCGCGCTGCGCGCCCACGTGCCGGCCATGATGGTCGATCGACCGCTGGCGCCCGACATCGTCCGCGTCCGCGCGCTGATCGACGACGGCACCTTGCTGGCCGCGGCCCGCGCCGGCGGCGTCACCCTGTCCTGAGCTCACCGCAGACCCGAGGCACCATGTCCGAGATCATCCGAGCTCCGCGCGGCACGACGCTGTCGTGCAAGGGCTGGCCGCAGGAGGCCGCCCTCCGCATGTTGATGAACAACCTCGACCCCGACGTCGCCGAGCGCCCGGCCGACCTCGTGGTCTACGGCGGCACCGGCAAGGCGGCGCGGTCGTGGCAGGACCTGCGCATCATCCAGCGCGAGCTGCGCCGCCTGGGCGACGACGAGACGTTGCTGGTGCAGTCGGGGCGCGCGGTCGGCGTGTTCAAGACCCACGACGAGGCGCCGCGGGTGCTGATCGCCAACTCCAATCTGGTCGGCCGCTGGGCGACCTGGGAGCACTTCCGCGAGCTCGATCGCAAGGGCCTGATGATGTACGGGCAGATGACCGCGGGGTCCTGGATCTACATCGGCACCCAGGGCATCCTGCAGGGCACGTACGAGACCTTCGCGTCCGCGGCCCGCACCCACTACGGCGCCGGCGCCGACCTGACCGGCAAGATCGTGCTGACCGCCGGGCTCGGCGGCATGGGTGGCGCGCAGCCGCTGGCGGTGACGATGGCCGGCGGCGTCTGTCTGGTCGTCGAGATCGATCCGACCCGCACCCAGCGCCGGCTCGACACCCGCTACCTCGACGAGCACGCCGCCAGCCTCGACGCGGCGTTGGCCCGCGCCCACGCCTGCGCCGCCCGCGGCGAAGCGCGCTCGATCGCCGTCACCGGCAACGCCGCCGACGTCTACGCCGAGCTGGTGCGACGCGACGTGACGCTCGATCTGGTCACCGACCAGACCTCGGCCCACGATCCGCTGAACGGGTACATCCCGCAGGCCATGACGCTCGACGAGGCGGCCGACCTGCGAGTCCGCGACCCGGACGACTACGTCGCGCGGGCGCGGGCCGCGATGGGCGTCCAGGTCGAGGCGATGCTGGCGATGAAGGCGCGCGGCGCCCACGTCTTCGACTACGGCAACAACCTGCGCGCCGAGGCCGAGATCGCGGGCGTGAAGGACGCGTTCGCGTACCCGGGCTTCGTGCCGGCCTACATCCGGCCGCTGTTCTGCGAGGGCAAGGGCCCGTTCCGCTGGGCGGCGCTGTCGGGAGACCCGGCCGACATCCGCGCCACCGACGAGGCCGTGCTCGCCGAGTTGCCCCACGATCGCGCGCTCGAGCGCTGGATGCGCATGGCGCAGGAGCGGGTCGCGTTCCAGGGCCTGCCGGCGCGCATCTGCTGGCTCGGCTATGGCGAACGCGACCGGGTCGGGCTGCGCTTCAACGAGCTGGTCAGGACCGGCAAGGTGGCGGCGCCGATCGTGATCGGTCGCGATCACCTCGACTCGGGGTCGGTGGCATCGCCCAACCGCGAGACCGAGGCCATGAAGGACGGCTCCGACGCGGTCGCCGACTGGCCGCTGCTCAACGCGATGGTCAACACCGCCGCCGGCGCGACCTGGGTGTCGTTTCACCACGGCGGCGGGGTCGGCATGGGCTACTCGCTCCACGCCGGCATGGTGGTGGTCGCCGACGGCACCGAGCGCGCGGCGCGCTGCCTCGCCCGCGTGCTCAAGAGCGACCCCGGCATGGGCATCATCCGCCACGCCGACGCCGGTTATGACGAGGCCATCGAGGCCGCCGACGAGCGCGGCGTGCGGATCCCGCGACGGGCGGGCGACGACTGACGGTTTCGGTTTCGGTTTCGGTTTCGGTTTCGGTTTCGGTTTCGGTTTCGGTTTCGGTTTCGGTTTCGGTTTCGGTTTCGGTTTCGGTTTCGGTTTCGGCTGCGATCCGGGGTCACCGCTTGAGGATGCGGGGCCCCCCGGTCACGGGGGCGGAATCGACCGGCGCGGGCGGCTCCCCGGCCAGCGGCTCGAGCTGCGCCGGTCGCCGCGGCTCGAACGGCGTGAGCGCCACCGCGACCGGCAACTCCACGCGGTCGGCCTGCTCATCGGGCGGTGCGACCACGCCAGCCCGCACCTCCCGGACCATCGCGCGGTCGGCATCACGCCAACGTCGGCGCTCGCGCCATGCCGACCCGACCAGCACGACGGCCATGATCAGCGGGATCGACCACAGCCACCACGACGGCCATACCATCACCAGGGCGGGCACGACGACGGCGACGATCCCCGACGCGGCGGCATGCCCCAGCGGGCGCGCCACCGACGACAGCGCGGCGCCGGGCGCGCGATGTCCGCATGCCGGGCAGCGGATGAGCGGCAGCATTCGATCGCCCTCGTCCTGGAGCACGGAGCCGGCGTCCTCGTGCGGATGGGGCAGTTCGTCGACCGTGGATCGCCGCAGTCGCGGTCGCGTTCGCCGACCGCGCACGCCGACGTCGACCAACCCGATGGCCCGGCACCACGGACACGCCCAGCGCCGCTCGATGGTCTGGGTGCGAACCGCGAGGCGCATCCTGTCAACGTGAGGCGAAGGTCGGGCGAGGTCAAGGCACGACGATGGCGACGAAACCGCGAGGCGATCGGCAAACAGCGGCACGCTGCGGCCGCAGCCGCAGCCGAGCCGAGCCGAGCCGAGCCGAGCCGAGCCCGAGCCCGAGCCCGAGCCCGAGCCCGACGAGAGTGCGCTCGACAAGCCGAAGATCGGGCTCGGGCTCGGGCTCGGGCTCGGGCTCGACCAGCAAGCGGACGTGATCGAAATGATCCGAGAGCTTCGGTTCCGAATCCGACGCCGAAACCGAAACCCCGGCCGCCCGTGATCAGCCCATCGGGCGATACTTCCGCCCACCCGAATGGCGTCGCTCTACCACCGCGCCCGCGTCATGACCTGCACCGGCTCCGACGCCGATCCGCTCGGCCTCATCGCCAACGGCGCCGTGCTCACCGACGGTGGTCACATCGTCTGGGTCGGCGACGCGGTCGACGCCGCCGCCGCCTGCCGCGCGCTCGACGTGCTGCCCGGCGAGCGGGTCGACCTCGGCGGCCGGTTGCTCACGCCCGGCCTCATCGACTGCCACACCCACGCCATCTTCGCCGGCGACCGCGCCGCCGAGTTCGCGCTGCGGGCGCGGGGTGCCAGCTACCTCGAGATCGCCGCCGCCGGTGGCGGCATCGCCGCCACGCTCGCTCCGACCCGCGCCGCCGCCGACGCCACGCTCGAGCGACTCACCATCGACCGCCTGCTCGCCGCCCGCGCCACCGGGACCACCACGATGGAGGTGAAGAGCGGCTACGACCTCACGGTCGCCGGCGAGCTGCGCCTGCTGCGCGTCATCGCCCACGCCGGCGCCCGCGCGCCGCTGGCGGTGGTGCCCACCCTGCTGTGCCACGTCGTGCCGCCCGAGCGTCGCAGCGATCGCGCCGCCTACGTCCGCGAGCTGGTCGAGGTCCTGGTGCCGACCGTCGCCGCCGATCGCCTCGCGACCTCGGTCGACGTCTACTGCGACGACGGCGCCTTCACCCGCGACGAGACCGCCGCGATCCTGGGCGCCGCCCGCAACGCCGGCCTCGGCGTGCGCGCCCACGTCGGTCAATTCAGCGACCACGGCGCGGCCGAGCTGTGCGCCGAGCTCGGCGCGCTCTCGGTCGATCACCTCGAGCAGGTCTCGCCGGCCGCCATCGCCGCCCTCGCCGCCGCCGGCACGGTCGCGGTGATGCTCCCCGGCGCCTGCGTCCAGCTCCGGCTGCCGCCACCGCCGGTCGCGGCCCTGCGCGCCGCCGGCGTGCCGCTCGCGGTCGCCAGCGATCTGAACCCCGGCTCGAGCTACGCGTCGTCGTTGCCGGTCCAGATGTGGCTGGCGACCACGCACTTCTCGATGTCGGTCGAGGAAGCCTGGCTCGGCGTCACCCGGATCGCAGCGCGCGCACTCGGGCTCGTCGATCGCGGCCTGCTCGTGCCCGGCGCGCGCGCCGACCTGGTGGTGTGGAACGCCGAGCACCCGGCCGAGATCCCGTACCGGTACGGCAGCAACCTGGTGGACCGGGTGGTCACGGCGTAGGCCAGCACGACAAACGACTCCTTGAGCGCCAGAGTTCTGCGCTACGCTGAACCGTCATGGATTCTGCGCGCAAGGCCCCGACGCTGGCCGACCTCGACGCACTGCCGCCCGACATCAAGGGCGAGATCATCGACGGCGTGCTCTACACGATGACGCGCCCGCGCGGGCGACACCAGCGGACCGGACTCGCGATCGGTGGTGACCTACGAGGTCCGTTTGACCAGGGACGCAACGGCCCGGGTGGATGGTGGATCGTGCCGGAGCCCGGCATCGAGCTGACGAACACACCCGAGATCGCGCCGGATCTCGCCGGCTGGCGTCGCGACCGCCTCCCCGTGCTGCCCGAAGACGAACCGATTCGCGTTGTGCCGGACTGGGTGTGCGAGATCCTCTCGCCGAGCACGCGACGGCACGACCTGCTGGTGAAGAAGCCGTACTACGCGCGTGTTGGTGTCGCCTACCACTGGTTGATCGATCTCCCGGCGCGAACCCTGACCGCCTACCGACTCGAATCGGGACGCTGGGTCGAGCTCGGCGTCTTCGGCGACGAGCAGGCGGTTCGCATCGAGCCGTTCGAAAGCGTTGTGCTCGACGTCGCGAGCTGGTGGAGCTGACCCCGTCTCGGCGCTACTTAACGATCCACTCGCTCGGCGGCACGTGGTTCACGGTCGCGCCGCCCTCGATCAGCGACGCCGAGCTGTGGAGCCGGCCGGCGAGCGTCGGGATCACGCGATAGCTGGCCGCGAACGTCTCGCCGGGGTCCATCGCGCTCACGTAGAGGTCGACCTTGCCGGTCGACACCACGAAGCGCTCGATGGTCTCGGCCTCGACCAGCGCCTCCAGGCTGGGCGTGTCGACCTGCACCCCGGCGGGCAGCGCGTGCTGGATGTGCAGGTCCATCCCCGACGGCGCCACCGCGCGGATGGCGATGTCGGTCGGCTTGCCGACCGTGCCGTTGACGGTCTCCGGTAGCGCCAGCTCGAGGCCCTCGACGCCGGCGGCCTTGGACCACGGCACCCAGCCCTCGAGCGTGAGCGAGTAGCCCAGGCCGGGCACCGCCGGCTCGGCCTTGATCTCCCAGGTGTGCGCGCCGGCCAGCGCCGCCGCCGGTCCTTCGAGCACCAGCACCTCGCGCAGCTTGGCGCGATCGAGCACGCCGCTGACGATCGGCTTGCCGTCCATGGTCAGGGTGATCGTCACGTCGGCGGGTACCGGGGTCTTGAACAGCTCGAGCACGGCGCGCATGGCGACCAGGTTGGTGCGGCCGTCGCCCCACCCCATCACCGGGTCGTAGGAGCCGAGCAGGGTGGCACCCAGATCGGCGCCCAGGTTGGCGAGCGCCGCCTGCGGATCGTCCTTCAGCGCCAGCACGGCCAGCGCGGTGGCCTCGATCGTCGATGGCCGCGCGCCGTCGGCGCGCACCACGTTGTCGCCGACCGCGAGATACTTGGCACCGTCGGCCGACGCCACCATCGCGTCCTTCACGCGCTGGCGCAGCTTGTCGGCGAGCGCGCCCTTGACGGCGCCGCTGGCGAGCACCGCCGCCGCGGTGTAGGCGTCGTCGATCTGGCCCAGGTGGCGTTCGAAGGCGCCCGAGGCGGCGATCGCCACCCCCAGCGCCCGTTGCCGCGCCGCCGGCGTGACGGTCGGCCCTGAGGTCGCGGCCCCGACCGCGCGGGTGGCGTCGGCGGTGGTGACCAGGATGCGCTGCAACGTCCATTCGACGCCGCCGCCGCCGCCGAAGGTCCCGTCGGGGCGTTGCTGCTGCACCAGGTAGCCCGCGGCGCGCTCGCCGAGGCGCATCACCACCGGGTTGCCGCTGTGGCCCAGCGCGGCCTCGGTGAGCAAGGTCGCGGTCTCGACGTCGAGCGAGCGGCCATGGCGGATGGCGCGCTGCGCGGTCAGGATCGACAGCGTCCGCAACGCCTCCGGATCGGCCTCGTCGCCGAGCGCGGCCAGCATCGCCTGGGCGTGGCCCGCGAGCAGGAGCGCGTAGGCGTCATCGGCCGTGCCCTGTCGCGCAGTGCACACGCCAAGCTCCGAGCGCAACAGCGCCAGCGCACCCGGGAAGGCGAGCAGCCGGACCCGGTCGGTGGTCGGATCCGATCCGGCCGGGCCCTCGATGGTCAGCGTCCGCGGCGCCGCCAGCGTGCCGGTGCGCGTGACGGTCTCGGGCCGCCCGATCGGCAGCACGTCGATGGTGCGCACGACGGCGTCGCTGTCGCCGAGCCCGGCGCGCAGCGTGATGCGGCCGGCGCGGTCGGCCTTGAGACGCGCGTAGTCGACGACCGCGCCCTGCGCCGGCATCGTGCGCGCGCCGCCGGCGGACGCGACGGTCGCGTTGTCGGCCTCGAGCGACAGCACCGCGGTCACCGCGCGTTCGGTCGTGTTGACGAGCTGGATCGGCAGCCGCACCTCGTCGCCTCGCACCAGCGTGTCGGGGACCACCAGGTCGACGTAGGTCGGCAGCGTGCCGAGGAAGCTGGCCACCGCCCCGCCCTGCGCCCCGCCCCGCGAGTGCGCCAGCGCCAGCACGCGCCAGGTGGTCAGACGATCGGGGACCCGCACCGGCACCGACGCCGCACCGGCGTCGTCGGTGACCACCAGGGGCTGGAACAGAAAGGTCTCGGGGAACCAGGCCCGGGTGATGCCTTCGGGTCGGTTTGGCGACCGCCCCTTGCCGCCCGGCGCCGCCGGATCGGGTGCGGCCGGCGCATCGGCCATCGTGCCGAGCACACCGGCCGACCCGGCCGCCCCGACCGCCTGCTGGCGAGCGAGCTGATCGTCGCCCTCGTTCTTCTTCATCTTGTACTGGCCGCCGGCGCGGTCGGAGTCCTTCTTCCCCATCCTTCCTTCCTCGAGCGCCATCGCGGTGCCGGTGCCGCCCGACTCGTCCTCGCCGTCGTACTCCTCCTCCTCGGGCGGCGGCGGATCGTCGCGACCCGATCCCGAGCCGGCGGCGGCGAATCCCCGATCCGGCGGCCGATCGCTCTTGCACGCCGCCAGCGCCGACGGCGCCGCCAGGATCAACACCATCGACATCGACGTCCGGATCGCTGACATCACGGCCTCTCCTTCTCGACGTACGACGCCCAGTTCTCGACGTCCTCGGGCAACCGGGTCCCGATCGCGATCACCAGCCGCGGATCGGTCAGCGCCAGCAGATCAGCGGGCAACCGCGACAGCCGCAACCGCCGTCCGTAGGCGTCGACCACCGGCTCGCCGCGCTTGACGCAGGCGTCGATGGCCTGTTTCCACAGCCTGGCCATGGTGGCCGGCTTCATCTGCTCGTCGGCCGGCGCGCTCTGCTCCCAGCCGCGCGCCTGCAGGTGCAGCTCGGACAGCACGTTGTAGAAGTTGTCGGTCAGCTCCTCGAGGGGATCGAAGTGCGACTCGGCTCGCGCCGACACCACCGCGTCGAGCTCGGGCGGCCGCGGGATCGCGCCGACCCGCAGCACCGTCGCCGCCGCCGCGTTGGCGCCCCGGATGCGGCCCAGCGTGAGCGCCTGACCGTCGAGGACCCCGAACGCCGGCGCCGAGGTCTCGACCTCGGGCCGCAGCCGCGCCAGCTCGCCAACCCCGGGCAACGTCACCAGCTGACCGAGGCTCTCGTCGACACCGATGAGCCCGACCGCCGCCTTGGCGCCCTTGCCACCCAGCTCGGTCTTGATGAGCAACTCGGCCTGCTGGCCAGGTGCGTAGCGCTCCTGGCGCGGCACCACCGACACCACCAGATCGTTCTCGGGCTTGACGTACACCAGCGCGCGCGCGCCGCCGCCGCTGA
Organism: Myxococcales bacterium; assembly: GCA_947483555.1. GTDB lineage: Bacteria > Myxococcota_A > Polyangia > Haliangiales > Haliangiaceae > UBA2376. The sequence continues at coordinate 84,198 of CANKMW010000011.1, read as the reverse complement.
TCTCGACCCAGCCCTCGGTGCCGGGTGGGACCGTGAGCTCCGCCTTGCGCTTGTCGTCGAGCTCGGCCGTGACGCGACCCTTCAGGTGCTCGAGCGTGAGCTGCTTGGGCAGCGTGCGCCCGCCGGCGTCGAAGCGCGGTCCGCGGATCAGCTCGGCGCTGATCTTGTCGCCCGGCCGGGCCAGCACCGGCGTGACCCGCAGGCGGAGGTCGGGCACCGCGCCCGGCGCCAGCCGCAGCTTGGTCGACGGCTTGCCCTCGACATCGGCGGTCACCAGCAGCTCGTAGCCCAGCATCGTGGTCGCCTGCGGCCGCTCCTCGCCCTCGATCGTCGGGGCGTCGACGGTGAAGCGGACCAGGCCGATGGCGTCGGCCGCCGCCTCGTTGTCGAGCGTGATGCGGACGCCGGTGAGGCGCGCGGTGGCGCACGGCATCGCGGTCACCGCGGCTTCCTCACCGCTGGCCGGGTCGGCGACCCAGCCGCCCAGCAGCACGTCCTTCGAAGCCTCGCGCGCGCTCCAGGTCAGCGCCCGCGGCAGTCCGCCCTGCGCGGCGCGCGGCAGGCAGTCGCGAGCCCGCATCGCCAGCTCCCCGATCGCCGCCTCCAGGCCGTCCGGGATCTCGAGCGCGCTGTCGATGGTCGCCGACAGCGTCGGCAACGCCGGATCGACGAAGCTGAACGTCACCGCATACATGCGCTCGGCACCCGCCGGCAGCCGCCGCGCGCGCAGCGCGGCGACCACGCAGCGGTCGAGCGCCGACGATCCCGCCGCCACCACCGTGAGCGCGCCACCGTTGCTGGCGCGGATGCCGACCGCGACCGCGCTGTCGTCGTCGTCGTACCACAGCGCGCACGGCGTGAGCGCCGCCAGCCAGCGGTCCATCTCGACCTGATCGGCGAGCGACGCGCCCTCCTGACCGATCAGCTCCTCGGGCTCGTCACGCGACACCAGCGTCGGCCGCGGCGCCGGACGATACGGCCGCGCCGGGATGACGACGTTGACCGGCCCGCCGGGGTCGACCTGCAACGACGCGACGCCGTCCTCGTCGAGCGTGGCGTCGAGGCCCTGGTCGCTGCCCTCCCAGGCCCGCTTGACGTTGATCGCGGTCTTCGGCACCACCACGCCGTCGGGCGTCGTGACCCGGATATAGATGCGGTTATTGAAGCCCTCGACCAGGCCGTCGCCGATCTCGGTCACCGCCGACACCAGGATGCCGTCCTCGGACAGCAACACCGCCGCCGCACCCTCGACGCGATCGCCGGCCGGATCGACCGCCGCGATGCGCGCCGTCAGCGTGACCTGCCCCTGCAGGTCGCGCGGCACCTCGGGCAGCTTGAGCTCGAAGCGGCCGTTGGCGGCGACGGTGGCGGTCTTGGGCAGGCGCGTCTCTTGCCAGTCGGTCGGCGGCGGCCACTCGCCGTCGATGTCCCAGATCACGGCGAGCGTGGCACCGGCCACCGGCGCGCCCGAGCTGTAGACCACGGCGCCGCGGACGATCGGCGCCTCCAGCGGCCGGTAGTACGGCTTGGCCGCCGCGGCCTCGACCCGGAAGCGCGGCAGCGTGAAGGGCTCGACCGTGAACGGCACCTCGTCGATGGCATCGGCCGAGGCCCACGCCACCGTCCACGCGCCGGTGGCCGCACCCTTGTCGAGCGGGAACGTGCCGGCGACGACGCCCCACTCACCGGCCGCTGCCGCCTCCTCGAGCAAGATCTCGCCGCTCGGATCCTTGACCAGCCAGCGGCCGGGCCGGCCGTCGATCGGCGCCAGGTCGCGGGCGCGCAGGACCACGGCGCGGAACCGAACCAGGTTGCCGGCCTCGTACAGCGGGCGGTCGGTGATCACGTGCACGCGAGCCGGCGTGTACAGCGGCACCGGCACGTCGAGCTCGCCGGCACCCAGCTTGGTCTTGTACGCGACGCGCAGCTGGTAATCGCCGTCGGGGACCTCGGGCAACGTCACGCTGCCGATCGCGGTGCCGTCCTGGTACTCCCATTTCGGGACCAGCAGGGGCGTGGCGACGCCCTTGGCGTCGAGCAGTGAGGCCGCGATCGATCCGAAGCTCGGCACCGGCACCGTGTCGACGACGTCGGCCTCCTTCTTGGTGAAGTTGGCGGTCGCCGACAGCGACACCGTGCCGGTCCCGCCGCGGCGCAGGCCAGCGACGCTGACCCGGACGGTCTGCCGGATCTTGCCGTCATGCGGCGGCCAGCCATCGTCCTGGTTGCAGGCGTTGTGCTGGATGACCAGCCCGACCAGCACGGCGCCCATCACCGCGACCGCGATCGTCACCTTGGATCTCATGAAGCGTTCCCCCGGACCCGAAGCTACCATTGGGATGCGGGTTGGACCCATGGCCGGCACGCCGGCTTGGACACTCGGCCGTACAATCGGTTCGATGACGACCTCGGAGCACGGCCTGCCGTCGGCGCTGGCGGCCCATGATGGCGAGCAGGTCGAGGTCAACGGACGCTACGAGATGTTCCACCAGGGCCGCTACCGGGTGATGGGTCCCGACGGTCCGACTCACTGGCTCTGTACGATCGAGCTCGACGGCGGCGGTTCACTGCGGATCGGCGGCCGCCGCGACACCGAGCGCGAGGCGCTGGTCGGGCGGCCGGTGACCGCACGTGGCCGGCTGCTGGTGCGGCCGTCGGGCGCACCGCCACACGTCGCCCAGATGGAGCCCGCCCCGACGCTGGTCGAGGCCACGGTCACCGCGGACGGCGAGCTACCGCTGTACGACACCGTGCCCACTGGGGTCGGCGGCCGACGCGAGGTCGTCGAGGTGCTCACGACGCACCTGGCGATGCACGGCGATCGCAGTCCCGAGCTACCGCCCGCACCTGACGGCGTCCGCGTCGTGCGCGCGTCGCCGCCCGGTGTGCGCTTCTACCGCTTCCTCTACGACGCCGTCGGCGCCCCGTGGCACTGGTACGATCGCAAGCGGTGGACCGACGCCGAGCTCGCCGTCGTCGTCGATGACCCGGCGGTCGAGATCCACGCCGCGTGGCGCCACGGCACGCCAGCCGGGTACGTCGAGCTCGACCGCCGCACCGCCGGCCAGTGCGAGGTTGCGTACTTCGGGTTGGTGCCCGAGGCGATCGGCGGCGGCCTGGGGACGTGGCTGCTGCGCTGGGCGGTACGCGAAGCGTGGCGCGACGAATCGCTCGCGCGGCTGTGGGTGCACACCTGCACGCTCGATCACCCGTCGGCGCAGGCGGTCTACGAGAAGGTCGGGTTCCGTCCCTACGCTCACGAACGGCACCGGCAGTACGTCGTGCGCTGACGGTGTCGGTTGCGGTTGCTCAGCTCGGCCGTGATCGACAGCCGGAGACGATCATCGTGCCGAGACCAGATGGTGTGCGTTGGACACGTGGTAGGCGACGATGACGCTGTAGGTCATCGCCCCGCTCCACAGCGCCAGCGCGGCGCTCCGCCGGTGCCGCAGGCGCCACAGCAGCAGGACGGATAGCGAGACCAGGGCCAGCTTGGCGGCCATGAACCCGACTGGCCCATGGGTCAGCGCGCTGTCCATCAACGGATTGGCCTCGGCGGCGACCCCGGCCTCGAGAAACGTGATGGTCCACAGCGCGTCGAGAAGGTTGAGGACGATCACCAGCCCGGCGACCCAGGTCAGGGCGCGGGTGGCTACTCGAGTTGCCAGCGGGGACGACAGCGACGACATCTACCTCAGCGGGTTGCACGGGGCACGCCACAACCACAGAGTTACAACCCCCGAAAATTACAATCCCAGCGCCCGCCGCGCTGGGGTCAAGATGTCTCACTCCCGTCGCCTGCCGGGTCTCGGCGGTCCCGGCGCCGGAGACGTCCCTACTTCGCGCCCGAGATGATCGCGTCGACCGCGTCCTTGTTCTCGTCCAGGTTCGGCTTCTCGCCGCCCTCGCGCTCCTTGATGACCTCGATGATCGCGTCCTTGTCCTTCTTGGCGGGCGCGTTGGCGGCGCGGATCTCGGCGATCGCCGTGAGCATCGCCGGGTTCTGGATCATCAGCCCGAACGCACCGTAGAACGCCATCTTGTTGACTGCCTGGACCTCGAACTCCGGCACCTTCCAGATCTCGCGATCGGTCTCCTTCGCGCCCTTGCCGTAGCGGGCTTCCATCAGGCCGCGGAAGAAGTCGAAGTTGCGCTGGTCGTCGGCAAGCTGCTTGGTGTCGATCGCGATGAACATCTTCCACAGCTTGCCGCCGTGGAAGAAGAAGAACCGGCGCTGGTTCTTGCCGCCCTGATTCTCCCAGTACACCAGCATCGACTCTTCGGTGTTGTGGCGGAACTCCTCGTCGATCACCGAGACATCCCAGCCGGTCTTCTTGCCGGTGAACTCGGCGTACGACTGCTTGATGCGGGTGACCTCCTTGTTCTTCTCCTTGCGCAGCTTGTCCTGCGCGTAGACGTCGCTGGTCGCCTTGATCTGGTCGGCGTAGCGCTCGTCGATGGACTTGGTGAGCTGGATCACCACCTGGTCCTTGCTCATGTTGAAGGTGAAGGCGCCCATCAGCTCGCCAAGCGCCTTCTTCTGCTCGGCGTTCGGGGGCGCGACCTTGACCTCCTTCTTCACCGGCTTGGTGGCCGGCGGCTTCTTCTTCTTGGCCTTGGCAGCGTCGGCCAGGCCGGCGCCAAGGCTCAAGCCGAGGCCGATCACGAAGGTGGTAGCGAGTGCGGCGAGACGCCGAAACCTGAAAACGCGCGACATGGAGGCCTCCGCGGTGGAGTCTAGCCGCCGGATCCATCCGGATCCAGCGGTCCCGTACGAGACGCTCCCCCGCCCAACCTATTCATGCCTTACGGCCGGTGCCCGGCCGACCGGCGGGGTCAGGGCGCGATCTGGATCAGGCTGTTCTGGGACAGCGACTCCGAAGCCCCGGTGAGGGCGTCCGGGGTCACCGACACGTCGAGCTCGCTGCCGGTCACCGAGCCATGGCAGCCGCCACACACGGCGTCGAACAGATTCTCGACGATACCCATGCTGATGACCTCGCCGGGTGCGTTCTGGTGCTCCTCTCCGAGGCTGACCAGCCGCGCGCCGCTGGCGGTCTGCAGCTCGATCACCACGCCGGCACCGGTGGGCACGTTGATGCGCACCGAGCCGTCCGCGGCCAGCGGCGCGGTCCCGATCAGCTGCCGCTGCTGGAACACCGGACCGCTGGTCATGGAGGCGGGCGCCGGGGTCTCCACGTAGACCGCCAGCCGTTCGGCGTCACGGAAGGCATCGACCGGTCGGCCGCGGCGGAGGTTGCCGGTGAGCATGGTGAAGATCATCGGCGCGTCCGGGATATGGATGATCGCGCGCCCGGTCCCGGTCACCGTCTCATCGCTGTAACCGCCGAACACGAGCTGGCGCCGGTTGAGGTACGGCCTGCGGATGGGTTGCTTGAGGGCGAGCACGGCGTCGACCTGGGCCCGCGCGCCGCCGATCAACGTGGTGCGGACGCCGGTGCGAGGATGGATCGCGACGATGTCCCAGTCGAAGGAGGTGGCGGTGCCGAGATCGCCGGCAAACCCGGTGTGCGACACCATGATGCGACCGTCGGGTAGGCCGCTCGGGTTGCGATACGCGCCTTGCGTCGGCGTGCCGATGCGGCCGGTGGCGGCCGGATCGGGGAACGACACCGACGCCAGGTAGCCGTCGTCGTCGCGGCCGAGCTCGAACGGCCCGATCGAGCGGTTGAAGATGGCCAGGGTGCCGGCGCCACCACGGGCGCCGGCGTCGGAGAAGATGGCCAGGAAGTTGGCGTTGAGGTCCTCGCGGATGTCGGTCGCCTGCGAATACCCGACCGAGGGACGCGTCGCCGCGAGGTCGAGCGGGTCGGCGTAGGGCGACTGCGCGCGCTGGGCGAGCAACGGGTGATAGTCGGTGCGATCCCAGTTGATGCGGCGTCCCGACAGTTGATAGAAGGTGTCCGAGACCTTCTCGGTGGTCATCGTGACGCGACCCTCGCGCATCATCTGCGGACCGATCTCGGAGTTGGTCAGGAACGTCATCTGCTGCAGGCCGCTGCCGTCGCGCCCCATGCGCCAGATGTCCGACTGCGGCAGGAACAGCTTGCGCGAACGCGTGCCCGCCCGCGACGACGCGAACACGATCCAGTCGCCCTCGTGCGACCAGGCCGGGTCGAAGTTGTGGACCTTGAGGCCGTTGACGTCGGGCTCGGGCGGAGTGATGCGCTGGCATCCGGTGCCGTTGGTGCTGACGGTCCAGATCCCGAGCGGATCGCCAGGCCCGGTCCGCATCGCGAACACCACCGTGGTGCCATCGTGACGGACGTCCGGTGCGCGCACATCGGCCAGCGCCGTGTTGACCCCGCAGCCGCCGAGCAAGGAGGTGCTGGCGCCGACGCCGGTGATGGCCCCGAGCGCGCCGACGTTGGCCGGTGCCACCATCAGGTCCGAGCCACCCTGGTAGGTGTCGAACTCGAGCGGACCGGCGACGTGGGACGCGGCTCGATCGACGTAGACCAGGGGGATGGTGCTACCGCTGCCGAGGGCGTCGATCTCGCCGGCTGCGACCATGGCCGCCCGCTCGATGCGCACCCACTCCTGCAGGATGCAGAATGGCTGGGTCGTCATCGGGTCGAAGACCGCCGGGCAGATGGTCGGATCGCCGATGAACAGCTGACCGCCGCGATGGGAGATGCCGCCGTCACCCGGCGGAATCGCCTTGGCCACCGCGCGGCCGCGCCGCGGATCGGGCACCTCCATCGCCATGAACTCGTTGCGCAGCAGCTCGTAGTTCTTCTCCAGCGCCACCGCCGAGAAGAAGCCCTCGCTGCCCGAGCGCAGCTTGAGGTCGTTGCCCGCGCTGGGGCTGTGGCAAGCCTCGAACGAGCAGCCCCGCGTGAGCAACATGGGCTGGACGCTGGCGGCGAAGAACTGGCGCCCCGGATCGCCGACGCCGAACGGGATCGGCCCGACCTTCTCGGCCCAGGCCCGGATGGTCTGATAAGGACCGCCGGCGTCGGTGCGATTGGGGTACCGGTCGCCACCGCTGTGGGGGCCGCCGCCGGCCTGGCGGGCCAGCGGGATGCGCAGGATCTGCGACTCGTCGACGGGAGCGTCGACGAACGACCAGGCCGAGCTCATGTTGAAGGCGAGCTGGGTCGGGTCGGCGCCGCAGGTGATGTACAGATCCGACTGCGGTGCGCCGTGACAGCTCGAGGCGCCGCAGCCCTCCAGGATCGGCTGGACCCGGGTCTGGAACTCGGCGAAGTTGGGATTGGCGAGGTACGGGGTCGCATCGAAGCCGCTCGGCACCGCGGTCGAGCAGGTCCCGGTCCCGGTCTGCGCCGGCGTCGGCGGCGGCAGGCCGTTCACCGTCGCACCGTTCTCGGTCCAGGTCAGCAGCGTCAGGTAGGCGTCCTCGCCCACCAGCAGGTTGGGACCGCCGACGTGGCTGACCAGCAGATCCTTGAACTCGTCACCGTACGCGATCTCGAGCTGCGACGAGCCCACCGCCTTGACCAGCAGGAGTGGCAGCGGATAGGCGCCGAACGGCTTGAGCAGATCGCGCCGCTTCTGCACGTTCTCGAAGCTGGTGACGTCGAAGTTGCCCGCCGCGAAGTCGAACGGATCGTCGTCGTTGGTGCGGTGGCACCCCGAGGTGTTGCCGGCGCACGAGTTGATGAGGATCGGCTCGATGTGCCGCTGGTAGTACGTGCGACGCGGCGGCGGATCGCTGCACGCCGCGAGCGCGGCGCTTGCTCCGACCAGCCCCATCATCGCGAGGGCTCGCGCCCTGCACGGAGAGACGTTCATGGCCATGAGTCTACTCCAACGGTTCGAGGACCAGGGCGCCGATCACCCGTCCGTCGCCATCGACGACGTCGAGCGTGACGCCGTCGGCACCACGCGCGTCGTGGCGCACGTGAGCCCCCTCACCGTCGTCGTCACCATGGCGATCACGCTCCGAAACCGGCGTCAGCCGCGGGCGCCCCGCGGCTGACGATGACGGCGTTTCGTTGCGCCTGCGCATATCGCTCAGCTCACAGGCCGGCGAGCGCGGCCTTGGCGGTCTGCCGCACCAGCGGCGACACGTCAGCGGTCGCCGCGGTCAACACGGCCCGCGAGGCGGCGCCGCCGATGCGGCCCAGCGCCCAGGCCGCATTGCGCCGCACGCTGGCGTCGCGGTCGCCGGCCAGCGCGGTCTCGAGCGCGGCGCGGGCGGTGGAGTCACGGAGCTCGCCGACCACGCCCGCCGCCTTGGCGCGGACGGTGGCGTCGGCGTCGCCGACCAGGGCGATCAGCGGAGCCGCCGTCGCCTGCTTGCGGACCTGCAGCCACGACGTGGCCGCCGCGAGCCGCACCGAGGCGTCGGCGTCGGCCATCGCCGCCGTCAGGGCCACGTTGGCGCTGCGGTGGCCGATGGTCCCGAGCGCGCGCACCGCGGCCATGCGGGCCTCGGCCGACAGGTCGGTACGCGACGACGCCGCCGCCAGCGCCGCCACCGCCTGCGGGTGGCGGAAGGTGCCGAGCACGTCGGCGGCGTTGCGAGCCAGCCGCGAGTCGCTGCCGGCGAGGTCCGCCGTCGAACGCTCGGTCAGCTGGTTCTTGAGCACCGGGCGGCGGGCGATCCACCACGCGGCGGCCTCCCGCAGCTCGTAGCGATCGTTGTCGATGAGGTCGAGCACGGTCGGCGTGCAGGCGTCGCAGATGAGGCGCTCGGCGCGCTCGAGCTCGGCGATGATGGCGTCGACCGAGCCGGTCGCCACCGCGTTCTGGATGCGAGCCGCCGAGCCGCCGCGGCCGGCTTCCGCCGTGCCGGTGGTGAAGGTGAGCAGACCCGCCACCGCCGCAGCCAGGATATTCGTCTTGATGCTGGTCATGGTGTTCTCCTTGGCGTGGGTGGTGGTTCAGTACGCCGTGCCGGGCGCGTTCTCTCGCGAGTAGAACTGACCGCCGAGGTCGGCCATCAGCACCAGCAGGTAGTACTGGTCCGCCGTGAGCTCCTGGCCGACCGCCACGGCGTGGGCCGGGAACTGCGCGGTGTCGAAGGCGCGGGTGGCGCCGGCGCCGACCACGCTCTGGGTCGGGAACTGCTGCACCGGGTTGAGCTTCTTGATCAGCTCGGACTCGCGGGCGTTGCCGGGCTCGACGTAGATCTTGATGGTGCCGGTGATCACCAGGCCGGCGTCCTCGAGCTCCATCATGTCGGGGCCCATCAGCGACAGGTGCGACTTCGAGTAGCCGGAGAACATCTCGTCGCCGACACCGTAGCTGGCGACGCCGGCGCTGAGGTCGAACGTCCAGGTGAACGAGGCGCCGGTCATCGGGTCGCTGATCGTCCAGCTCGGGTTGGCCGGGCCCGGGGTGCCGTTGTGGCACGACACGCAGCTGGTGTTGAACACGTTCTGGAGCGCGGTGTCCCAGGGCACGCCGACCGTGGTGTCGCGGTTGAAGCCGACGCTGACGCGCTGGTCCCGAGCCGCCATCGAGCGCAGGTCGGTGGGGCCGCGAGCGACCGCCTCGGTCAGCCCCGGGTCGATGATGACCGAGTCGGTGCGGCTCTCGTGGCAGCCGCCACAGACCCGCGACTCGCCGGCCGCCCCCGAGAACCAGACCGGCTCGTTGGCGTTGTCGTGGGTCATGCCGAACACGTCGATGGCCTGGAGGTGGACCGGGATGTTGGCGGGGATCAGGCCGAGCCACGAGCCGTCGGCGCGGACCGGGGCCACGCCGAGGACGGCGGCGCCCTCGTGCTCGGTGATGCCGAAGTCGTCGGGGATGCCTTCCTCGACCGAGAAGCCCTCGACCACGCGCACGCCGTACACCGAGCCACGCACGAGATTGGCGACCGTCGAGCGGTGGACGTCCATCGAGCCGATGAGCGTGGTGCTCTGGTCGTAGGCGTGGGTGCCCGAGGGCGCGATCACCGGTGGGGCGTCGCGAGCGACCAGCGGGCGCGGGAACAGGTCCCACATCGCGGGGTCGTCGTAGAGCGGGCGGCGAGTCTTGCGGTTCGAGTCGTAGACGTAGATGCCGAAGTTGGCCTCGAGATCGGCGGCACCGAGCGTGCCCGATTCGACCGGACCATCGGCCCACGACACCAGCAGGTCGGGGTAGTCCTTGGCGTTGAGCGGATAGGCGTCGTAGTAGCGACCGACCGTCATCGACGACGGCTCGCGGCCGAGCGGCACGCTCGGGGTCAGCAGGCGGTAGCTGGCGGTGTCCTCCGACATGTTGCGGTCGGCGCGGACCGCACCATCGAGGGTGTAGGGCTCGCCGAGGCGAATATCGAGGATGGCGCCCGACTGCAGCGTGCGGTCACGCGACGAGCCGATCGCGATGACCCGGCCGGGGGCGATCTCGTGCGCCTTGAGGTAAGAGTTGGTGATGCCGGTGCCTTCCTTGCCGAAGGCCTCGCGCACCGTGGTCATGTCGGGGTGCACCGTGACCAGGTGCCCGGCGTTCATGTCGCCCAGGTGGTCCCACTGGGTGAGCATCACGCGGCCGTCCGACAGCAGGGTCGGAAAGACGCGGTGCGACAGGTTGCGCGGGCCGAGCTTGAGGCCGGTGCCGTCGTCGTTGATGGTCCCCATCTGCAACGTGGTGCCGCGCTCGTACTCGTCCCGGAACTGCTGGGCGCCGGCCTCGTCGAGGTCGGTGGTCTGGAAGAACACCTTGTCGCCGGGCAGGAAGATCGGGTTGACGTAGTCGCGGTTGGGGTTGGTCGGCAGCTGCCTGACCTCGCCGGTGGCGACCGTCACGATGAACAGACCGTAGGCCTGCGCGTTCTGGAGCCGGCCGGCGAACACGATCTCCTTGGCGTCGAACGACAGGTCGTAGCCGGAGATGTCGATGTTCGCGAAGTCGGGTCCCGAGTCGCCGCAGCAGATCTCGCTGAGCTCGCCATCGGCGGTCGGCGGCGTCAGCTTCACCAGGCGGCCGGTGGCCACGTACGAGGTGTACTGGAAGATGTCGCCCATCTCGTTCCGCTTCGGGCGCTGCAGAAAGACGATCGAGTCGACGCCATCGAGCGGACCCGGATCGCTGCCTCCGCAGGCGACGACCGAGCCGAACGTCATGGCACCGAGCGCGATGCTGAGTTGGATGCGCTTCACAGGTGACCTCCTCATGGTGAGGGTCAATAGAGCAACCTTGGTGCCAAACAGAACTGTTACGATTTCAAATGGTTACGAACCGGATCCGCATGGGTTCCAGGCCCCTGGGGGGCGGCCTTTGGGGGTCGTGAACCCCAAGATCGGGCTGAGGACCGGCTCAGCTCGCGGGCAGGATGCCGCGCTCGGTGGCGAGCTCGCGCAGCATCGTCTTGGCGCGCTCGAAGCGCTTGCGCAGGGTCGCGGCGCGGCGATCGAGCTCCTGACCGTCATCACCGGGCAGCGCGCGCGCGATGTCGCGCCACGACATCTTGCGGTCGATCCGCAGGACCAGCAGCGCGTGGTCATCGGGATCCAGCGCATCGCGCAGGCGACGCAGCTCGTCCTTCACCTCGGTGCGCAGGAACGGCAGGGTCTGGGTGCGGACCTGCTCGACGACCGCGGAGACATCCGCGGAGCGGTTGGACAGCGGGACGTTGTTGCGGGCCCGCCGCCGGGGATCGCGGCGTAGCCGGTGCAGCGCATTGCGCGCCAGGGCGTAGCACCAGGTGCGCAGCGAGGCGTCCCAGCGAAACGCCGCCAGCCCGCGCAGCAGATCCTCCGAGAACACGCTGAACGCTTCGCTGGCCAGGTCCTCGTCGCGCGCCACGGCGTGGAGGAAGCCCAGCACCTCGCCGCCGTAGAGCACGATCGCCGCGGCGGCCGCATCGCGGGCGCTGCCGGCGGTGAGCCGATCGCGCACCACCTGTTCGCGGGCCGCGCGAGCATCCACGCCCTGGTCGTCGCCGCTGTCGGGAGCTCGCTCGGCCATCGGCGGCCGCAGTCTATACCCGAACCGGCACCCGAACCGGCGCCGCGCTCATCACCGGCGATCGAGCGCCGCCAGCAGGGCGTCGACGTCGGCCAGGCTGTAGGCGTAGGCGGACGGAAACTTGGCGTACTCGGCGCGGGCGCGGTCGAGATATCGACGGGCCGGCGCGAGGTCGCGTCCGAGGGCGAGGCTGGCCCTGGCGACCTCGACCTCCGCGCTGATGCTGGCCGCGCCGTCCCCGGCGGTGTCGGCGATCTGCGCCGCGCGCTCGGCCAGGGCCAGGGCGCCGGCCGGGTGGCCCAGGCCGGATAGCGCGCGCGCGTGGCGCGAGGTCGCGAACGAGAGCATCGACGAGCCGGGCCGCAGGGAGGCGAACATCGCCACCGCGCGGGCCGCCGCCGGCTCGGCGCGCGCGAAGTCACCGGCCATGATCGCCGCGGCGGCGATGTTGTAGACGGTCCGCGCGACGTGGTAGTGGCCCGCGCCCAGCGCCTTCTCCTGGATCGCCAGCGCCCGTTCGAGGGCGACCTGGGCGGCGGCGTGGTTGCCGCGCTTGTTCTCGAGCACGGCCAGGTTGGCGTCGCACAGGGCGACGTCGGGGTGCTCGGGCCCGAGCAGCGTGGCGAAGCTCGCCCGCGCCTCACGGTAGGCGCGTTCGGCCTCGGGGAAGTCGGCCGGTCGATCGGTGAGCAGGACCCCGAAGTTGAGCAGCGCCGTCGCTCGATCCGTCGACCGGGCCGCCGGCCAGGCCGCGAGCGCGACCCGGACCCGGGCCGCGATCGCCGGCACCTCGGCGTCCTTGCCGGCGTCGATCAGGACCAGCCCGAAATCGCTCAGCACCTCGGCGGTCGTGGGGTGGGTCGGACCGAGGGCGGTGACGTACTCGGCGATGGCGCCGCGGTAGCGCGCCACCGCCTCGTCGTAGCGACCGGCGCCGCTGAGCGCCCGCGCCATCGCCAGCTCGGCCTCGCCGCGGGTCGCGGAGTCGGCCCCCGGCGGCACCATCGCCAGCAACTGTTCGGCCCAGGCGATCGCCTGGGCGCTGTCGTCGCGATTGTCCGCCGCGCCGACCAGGGCACCGAGCAGCGCGCTGACGTCACCGGCGGCGCGCCGCCGGTCCTTCTCGATCGCCGCCGCACCGGCGCGCAGCCACGGCTCGGCTTCGTGGGCCTCGAAGCGATCGGTGCCGTGCAGGTGAACCAGGCGTTGCAACGCCGGCAGGTAGACGTCGGTGTCGTCGAGGGCGACGCCGACGTAGTAAGCGTCGGTGAGCAGCGTGGCGGCCTCGGCGAGCCGATCTTGTTCGTAGGCGACGGTGCCTTCGACCATCGCGGCCAGGGCGCGGGCGCCACGATCGTCGGGGGCGGCCTGGGCCACCGCCTGGCGGGCGGCGGCCAGCGCCGGCACGAAGCGATCGGCGCTGACGTCGGCCAGCGCGGCCCACAGGAGCGCCCGGGCGGCGATGGCGGTGGCGTCGTTGCGGGGCGCGGCGGCGGCCAGCGCCACCGGATCGAGGCACGTCCCCAGCGACGGCACGGCGAGCAAGCGCGTCATGTAGGCCGCCGGATCGGCGGTGGCCAGCGCCGGCTCGTCGATCAGGATGGCCGACGCGCCGGCGCGCATGACCAGACAAGCCTGGCTGCGCACCTCGAGCTCGGCGGGCATGGAGCGCTCGACCCGGGCGGCGCGGCAGCTGGCCAGCGCCGCGTCGTGGAGCGTGGGGCGCACCCGCTCGAGCTGGGCCCGCACCCGATCGAGGAGCTCGCGATCGCCCGTGGCGGCACCGACGGTCGCGATCATGTGCTCGACCGCCGCCGGGGTGACGATGGCGTCGATCGAGGCGACCCAGGTCCGGCACGGGTCGGGTACGGCGCGTGGCCACGCCGCCCACGCCAGCCCGGCGGCGGTCACGACGCCAGCGGCGGCGAGCGCGATCCACAGCCGGCGACGCGTCGGCCGGGCGGCGGCGCGGAGCGCGGCCAGCAGCTCGTGCATCGACCGCCAACGCGCGTCGGGCGACACCGCGAGCGCGCGGGCAAGCACGGTCCGGACCCGCGCCGGCACCCGGCTGTCGCGCGGGGGCGTGGCGATGCGACCGGCCTCGACCGCGGCGCGCAGCACGCGCTGATCGGCGCCGGCGAACGGCCGCTTGCCGTGCAAGGCCTCCCACGTCATCACCGCAAACGCGAACTGATCGGCGCGGGCGTCGACGTCGGCCCCGGCGAACTGCTCGGGCGCCATGTACGCCGGCGTGCCGACCAGGACGCCGGTCATGGTCAGTCGGTCCGAGAGCAGGCCGTTGCGCGAACGATCGGCGTCAGGGGTACTGCCGGTGTCGGGGCTGCTGATCGTCCGCGCCCGGGGCCGCGACGGACTCGGCGGCGACGCCGCGGCCGGCAACGGCGGCGACGACGACGGTGCTCGGGGATCGGCGTCGGCGTCGGCGTCGAACTGCACCGTCGCCGCCTCGGCGTCGACCGCAGCGCCCGCGATGGATGACGGTGCCGGCGCCGGCGCTGGCGTCAGCGGCACCGGCGTCCGCAGCCCCGAGCGATGCAGCTCGGCGGTGCCGAGGTCGGACGATGACTCGCCGATGGCGCGCGCGAGCCCGAAGTCTCCGACCCGGGGTCGGCCGTCGTCGCCGACCAGCACGTTCTCGGGCTTGAAGTCTCGGTGCACGAGCCCGGCGTCGTGGGCGGCGGCGAGACCATCGCCGGCCGCCAGGCACACGGCCAGCGCCTCACGCCACGGCCGCGGCCTCGCCTTGAGCCAGGCCCGCAGGGTGCCGCCGGGGACGAACTCCATGGCGACGAAGACCCGCTCGCCGAGCCGGCCGACCTCGTGCACGGTCATCACGTTGGGATGGCTGAGGCGAGCCATCGCCATCGCCTCGCGCTGCAGCCGATCGACGCCGGCGCCGGCGCGGTGCAGCTTCACCGCCACCGACCGATCGAGGCTCTCGTCGCGGGCCAGGTACACGACGCCCATGCCACCGCTGCCGAGCCGGCGCTCGATGCGGAACGTCTCGCCGATCCGATCACCCGACTCGAGCTCGCGCTCGCGCGGCGGCGCCGTCGGCGCCGCGGCGATGGCAGCGAGCAGCGGGTCATGGAGCTCGCTGGTCCCCGCGGCCTGCGACAGATCCGCCCCCGACGCGCCCGACAGCGACGACTCGTCAGCCCCCGGCCCGACCTCGTGGGTCACCGCCGCGCGCGCCGCCCCGGCGCGGTCACCGTCACCGCCATCCGACGCTGGCGGCGTCGACGGGCTGGGACGCGGATCGGCCACCGCTCGATCATGCCACGACCGTGGCCGGCCGATCGGGTGATCACCGCGCGGGCGGCGTGGAGGACGTTCACCTCACCGCGGCCGGACCGCGTCGCGGTACAGTCGACCGAGCAGCGGCGGGTTCACGACCAGCTCGCCACGAACGGTGCTGACCAGCACCATCCCGATGGCCAGCCGGCCATCGTCGCGCAGCCTGACCAGCGCCTGATCGTGCGACCGCCAGTCACCGAAGCACAGCCGGGCCAGCTGGTTGGGCAGGATCGGCTCGGCGGCCCGCGACAGCGGCGCCAGCGTGGCGAGCAAGACGCTCTCCACCGGGTCGAGCTCGAGCTCGTCGAGCACCCGGGCCAGCGGCGCCGGCTCACCGGTGGTGGTCTCGACCAGCGCGACCAGCGCCGGCAAGAGGGCGCGCCGCCGGTTGACCGCGGGCCAGCGCAGGTCGTCCCAGCCGTCGGTGGCCGCGATGTCGCGCAGGGTCGCGCAGTGGCGATCGAGCACCGCCATCAGACCCGCGGCGCCGCGGGTCTGGACCTCGCGCACGTCCGCGAGCTGGGCGATGAGCTCGTCGCGCGACGCGAGCGCGGTGGCGGCGCGCGCGGCGTCGCCGGCGAGGCGGAGGCCGTGCACCGCGTCGCGCGACAGCCGCTCGAAGGCCTCGGGGTCGCCGCTTCGCAGGGCGACCGCGCCAGCCAGCCAGGTGGCGTGGGCGAGCGACACCGGCTCGGGCGCCTGCTCGAGCAGCGCGCCCGCGATGCGGCCGAGCCGCGCGATCGCGTCGTCGAGGCGGTCGGCGGCGATCGCGGCCTCCACCTCGGCGAGAGCCGCGGTCACGTTCATCCCGAGGCCGATGGTATGCTCGCGGCCGATGAGCGAGCAACCCCACGAGGGCACCGTGCTGGAGACCGGGAAGCGACTGTCCGAGTCGGCGACCTGGCGGCTGCAGCGCGAGTTCTTCGATCGCTCGGGCGTGCGGGCGTGGAGCGAGGGCCGGGTCCCGTTCCACGTCACCTCGAACGCGTACATCGCCGACGCCTACCTGTGGGTCGCGACCCGCTTCATCCACGACTGCGCCAACGCCCCGCCCGGTTCGCCGCTGGCGCTCGATCCGACCCGGCCGCTGTACATCGTGGAGCTCGGCGCCGGCCATGGCTACTTCGGCTACCTGTTCCTGTGCAAGCTGCTCGAGGCCAGGGAACGCATCCCGTTCGCGATGCCGCCGATCTGCTACGTGCTCACCGACTTCACCGACTCGAACCTCGAGGCGTGGCGCAAGCACGAGCGCCTGCGCCCGTTCATGGACGCTGGCATGCTCGACGTCGCGCGCTTCGACGTCGAACGCGATCGCGAGCTGCAGCTGCAACGCTCGGGCGTGGTGCTGGCGCCATCGTCGGCCCACAACCCGATGGTGTTCGTCGCCAACTACGTCTTCGATTCGCTGTCGCACGACGTGTTCCGCATCCAGCGCGGCCAGCTCGAGGAGGGCCTGACCACCCTGCGCCTGGGCCGCTCGGTGACCGCCGGCGACCGCGAGATGCTGGATCACGTCGAGGTCACCTACGACTATCAGCCGGTCGGCGACGCGGCGGCCTACTACCCGGACGAGCCGATCGCCGGCCGCATCCTCGCCGACTACACCCGCCGGCTCGGCGACACCGCGTTCACGTTTCCGCTCGGCGCGCTGCGCTGCATGCAGCACCTCGCCGACCTGTCGGCCGGACGCATGTTGATGCTGACCGCCGACAAGGGCCACGCCCGCGAGCTCGATCTGCTGGGGCTGGGCAGCCCGTCGATGGCCCACCACCGGGGTGGAATCTCGATGATGGTCAACTACCACGCGCTCGGCGAGCTGATGACCCATCGCGGCGGCTTCATGCTCGCCCAGGGCGCCCGCTCCGCCTCGCTCGAGATCTGCGCGCTCGCGCTGGGCGCGGGCCAGCCGCTGCGCGAGACCCGGCTGGCCTTCGAGCAGATGATGGAGCGGGTCGGGCCGACCGACGTCTACCGGATGCTCGAGCACATGGCGCTCGACAAGATGGACCTCGATCAGCTGCTCGCGGTGCTGCGGATGGCGGCCTGGGATCCGACCACCTTCATCTCGCTGTCGCGCGACCTGCACCGCTGCGCCAGCGACGCCTACGTCGAGCAGCTGGCCCGCCTGCGCGAGGCGCTGCACAAGGTCTGGGCCCTGCACTTCCCGCTCGCCGACGGCAAGGACGTGGCGTTCGAGCTCGGCTTCGTCTACTACGCGATGCGGCGCTATCGCGAGGCCATGGCGTTCTACCAGCGCTCGATCGCGCTCTACGGCCCGCACCAGGTGACGCTGTTCAACATGGGGCTGTGCGAGTTCCAGCAGGGCCGGCTCGACGAGGCGCTGGGGTTGTTCGACCGCGCCCTCGACAAGGACCCGACCTACGCCCCGGCCCGCGACTGGCGGGTCCGGGTGCAGGGCGAGCAGGCGCGCGGCGCCGCGCTGGGCGACGAGTCAGACCAGGTCGCCGGCGAGCCTACCCACGCCGGGCTAGCGGTCGCCGCGCAGCACCGCGCGGCGGCGGTCGTTGTACGCGTCGCGGACGAGCAGGAACGCCGGCTCACCCCAGGTGTCGCGTAGCGCCTGCAGGCGGGGCTCGAACAGCTGCTTGGCCGCCACCTCGCCGAGCACGTCGCCGGCGGTGACCCATCCCGAGGCCAGGGCTTCGTAGGCGGCGTCGCGATCGCCGAGCGCGTCGGCGACATCGGCGATGCTGACCACCGCCGACACGTACGACAGCGGCGCGATCGCATCGAGCGCGTGCTGGCGGGCGCGGCGGGCGCAGACCAGGGCGGCGGCGAAGTCGCGGCTGGCGGCCGCCCGACCCGCCGCCACCAGCTCGATATCGGCGGCGACGTGATGATCGCCGGTGGCAAGGGCCTCGGCGCGGGACAGCGCGATCAGCGCGTCGACCCGTTCGAACTTGCCGGCTTGTTCGTGCACCACCGCGAGCTCGACCACGGCGCGGCGGGCCTCGTCGTGGGTGCCGGCGCCGTGGTGCAGGTCGCGGGCAAGGCCGATCGCGGCCGCGGCCTCGGCGAAGCGTCCGGCAGCGGCCAGCATCTTGCCCTGCTTGCGCATCAGCCGGGCCTCGAAGTCGGGCAACAACCCGGCGCCGCGTCCCTCGCCGAGCGCGCGGGCGTAGTGGTCGGCGGCGACGCCGTGCTGGCCGCGCAGCGACGCGACCTCGCCCTGTTCCATGATCGCGGCCACCATGGCGGGGGTGGCCGCGGTGGCCAGGCCCTCGGCGCGGCGGGCGCGATCGACCGCCTGATCGAAATCGGCGAGCAGGCGGCATACCGTCGCCGACAGGTGCAGGCACCTGGCTTGCTCGTGCCGCCGTTCCGCCCCGCTGTGGATCGCGCCGGCCTCGTCGAGCGCGGCCAGCGCGTCGGCGAGCTTGGCTTCGCCGACCAGGACGGCGGCGTGTTCGATCAGCACCTCCGCCAGCTGGTCCCGATTGCCCGAGGTGCGCGCGGCGCCGAGCCGCGCGAGGACCTCGGCTGGGTTCATGGCGGCGCTCCGGCGTCACGCGGTGGCGGTGCCGCCGGTGGCGGTGCCGGTGGCGCCGCCGGTGGCGCCGCCGGTGGTGCAGCGGGCGGCGCCGCCGGTCCGGGCGGTGGCGCGGCGGCGGACGCGGCCCCCGGCGGCGGCGCGGCGGCATCGGGGGCATCGGGGGCATTGCCACCGCCGCCGCCGTCGGCCTGATCAGCGCCCTCGACCGCCGGCCCGCCGGCCTGCGCTTCGACCGCGGGCGGCTCACCGGCGCGCGCCGCCCGATGGGCCTGGGCCCAGCCGAGCAGCCCGCCGGCCATCGAGTTGTACTCGGATCGGTACTGGCCCACCTTGGCGGCGTACGCAGCCTTCTGGCTCTTGGCCTCGGCCTCGGCGGCCGTCGCCTCCGACACCGCCTTGGTGTTGTTCTGCTTGACCTGACCGACGTCCTTGTCCGCCTTCTGGAAGTCGGCGTTGGACGTGGTGGCCTTGGTGTCGGTCGCCGTGATCTGGCCTTCCTTGGCCTTGAGGTCGGCCTTGGCCGCCGGTTGCGACGCAGCCTCCTTCTTCATCTGCGCGCCCATGGTCTCGAAGCCCTTCAGCGTCGACTTGATCTCCTTGTTCATGTCGTCGAACGAGCTGATGCCCACCTTCGAGCCGATGTACGTGAAGCGCTCGACCCCGCGCATCGGCACGATCACCGCGTCGAGCTGCGCCGACTTCGACGCGTAGTCGTCGATCTTGCCGGCCGCCTCGCCCTGCTTCTGCTGCTGCTTGGCGTTGGTGGTCTTCTTGGTGTCGACGTCGCTCTTGTGCGCGCCGAGCTTCTCGGTCGCCTTCTTGCCTTCGCCCTCGAGCTCCTTCAGCGGCGCTTCGTTGGCCTTGTGCTTCTGCTTCTCGGCGTCCATCGCCTGGGCGGCGGCGTCGGCCTCGCACTTCTTGTCCAGAGCTTCCGTCAGCTTGGCCTTGAGCGCGTCGAGCTCGGCGAGGCTGCCGGCCGGCGGGTCGGCGTAGTGCGGGTTCTTGCGCTCGCCGGCGGCGTTCTTCTGGTGATCGGGCCGGTACTGGGCGTTGTCGCGCGCGTCGGCCGTCTTCTGCTGCGCGCTCTTCTCGCCGTGGAGGAGCTGGTTGTTGATGCGATCGATGAAGCCCAGGTTGCGGTCCGCGGTCTGGGCGGCATCGTCGGCGGCACGCTGCTCGCGGTTGCGGTCGTCGAGGCCGGCGCGCTTCTTGGCCTCCCCTTCGAGGACGCCGCCCGGGCTGGCGGAGGCGAAGCCGGGATCGACGTCACGGGCGGTCAGGTCGCCCTGATCCAGTGACCGGCGTCCGCCCTCGGGACCCCGGTGCTCCTGGACCATGTCCCGCGCGTCCTTGACGGTCTGGCCAATCCGCCTACCGGTCCCCACCGGGCTGAGCACCAGCGCGACGGGATTGAAGTCCCGAATCGACGTGCCGGGGGGCGGCGCGTCCTGCTCGCGCTGCTTCGCCGCCGCCGCGTCGCCTGGCTCGTCGGCGCGTCCGGCCCGCGCCCGGTCGGCGTCGGTGGTGGCGTCGCGCTGCGACCGGTCGGCGCGCCGCTCGCTGGTGCCAATCTGGCTGACGAGCGTCTCGTCGGTGCGCCGGCTCTCGGTCTCGAAGTTCTCGGTTAGCCGCTGCTCCCCCCGCTGCCACCCCCGCTGCGCCTGCTGATCACTCCAGGTGCGGTCGCCGTCCGCGGACTCCGTCTGCTGCTGGCGGCGTTGGTCGGCCCAGGTCTCCTGGCGGTCGAGGAACTTCAGATCGTCGGCACGTCGCTGCCGGGCGTGCTCCTCGGCATGAGTGCGCATGCTGGGGTTGTCGGGATTGTCCAGCCGCGCGGCGTCGGCCATCCCCTGCTGGTAGCGAGTCTCCAGATCGGTGCGTCGCGCGTCGTGACGCTGCTGGGTCCGCCCCCGCTCGGCCTCGATCTCGGCGACGCGGTCGGTGTGCCGCTTGGCGCTGCTCTCGGCGCTCTGCTGCCGGCGCAGGTCGTTGGCCTCGCCGGCCTCGCGGAGGCGCTGCAGGGACTCAGTGTGGTTGCGCTTCGCCGCCTGCACGTGGGCCTCGACCTCGCGTCCGACCCGGCCGTCGCGGGCCTGCTGGGCGTCGTCGATCCGCTGCTGATGCTGATCGTCGATCTGCTGCCGCCGCTGCTGCGCGGCGTCGTCGCGTTGCGCCTGCGCCTCGTCCAGGTGCTGGCGCGCCTGGTCTTCGTAGCGCTGTGCCTGTTGCCGGGGTGACGCAGCGTCAACGAGCTTGGTGGCGTTGGTGCCCAGCCGGTCGCGCCACGTGCGCTGCGAATCCTGGTGTCGCTGCTCGTTGGTGCGGGCGTCGAGTCCGAGCTTCTGCCAGACGGTGCGCGGCGCGTTGGGATCCGGCGTTCCGGCCGCGGCGGCCGGCGCCGGCGCGTTGGGATCGACATGCGGCGCCGGCGCGTTGGGATCGACATGCGGCGCCGGTGCGTTGGGATCGACATGCGGCGCTGGCGCGTTGGGATCGACATGCGGCGCGGCCGCGGGTGCGGCGGCGGCCGGTGGCGCCGCCGCTGGCTGCGGCGTCGCTTGCGCGCTCGGCTGGGCCGCGGCGCGGGCGTCGGCGCGCGCCGCGGCGCGGGCATCGAGACGCTTGGCGCCGCGTTCGACGCCCTTGCCGGCCAGGTAGCCACCGACCGCGCTGCCGATCTTGGTCGCCGAGTCGGCGATCTTGGCGCCCTGACCGACGATCTCGCGCGGGTCGGCGTCGGACTGCATCGTGTGCATGATCCGGCACACCAGGATCACCGGCTGCAGGATCAGGTTGTTGATGTTGTCGAGCACACCCGACACGGTCAGGATGCCGAGCGCGATCGCCGACAGCGTACCGGCCAGCGGCGAGGCGATGCCGACGGTGATGATGGTGATGAGCCACATCACCGCCGAGATCAGGCCGATGAGACCGGCGATGACGTTCATCACGTTGACGACGATGTCGATGACCTCGGAGATCGACGCCAGGCTGTTGGCGATGATCTCCCAGTTGGAGCCACCCTGGCCGAAGTTGCGGATGGTCTCGCCGGTCGCGCCCCAGTCACGGGTGGCGAGACCGTAGGCGGACATGCCGCCGGCGATCATCGCGCCGACGCCCGGGATCGGGCAGTAGCGCTTGGCGAGCTCGCCCACCACCCCCATGGCAGCGCCCATGACGGCGCCGGTGGCCGCGCCCTGCAGGAGGCCACGGGTGGCCTGGCCGGCGATGAACGCGGCCCGCTCGTACGAGCCCGGCGCGCCGACCGCGGCGGTGGCCGCGCCCCACGCCTGGTGCTCGGCCAGCTCGGCTATGATCAGGTCGCGCTGATCGGCGGGCAGATCGTTGATGCCGAGGTCCTCGCACAACCCGCCCATCGGCCCGGCCGGTTTTGCGTTCTGTCCGACCGCGTTGCCACCGCCGCCGCCGCCGGTCTTGCTCCCGCCGCCCTTGGTGTCGCCGCCCTTGCCGGCGTTGGCGTCGGCCTTGCCGCCCTTGGCCGCCGGCGCACCGCCCTTGCCCTTGACCTCGGGCGCCTTCTCGCCGCCGCCGCCCGCCGGTGCGCCCTTGATGATCTCGTCGGCGCGTTCCTTCTCGAACGTGTTGCGGATGATCCCCTCGACCATCCCGCGCTTCGCGCCGGCCTGCTTGAGAGCGTCCTTGGCGCGACCTTCGTCATGGCCGATGTGCTTGCGCAACACGGCTTCGGGATTGACGGTGGTGCCACCGCCGTCGAAGCGCGCCGCCACTGGCGCCCGCGACACCTGCGGCCGCAGGCCGGCGAGCAGATGCGAAGCGGCGTGGTCGGCCTGCTGCTCGTAGGCGTCGCCGTCCCGGCCGAGGGCGATGTGCTCGGCGTCGGTGGCCTCGCCGCGCGGCTGCTGAGCCACGTGGGCCAGCTCGTGGGCGATCAGCGTGCGACCGCCATCGTTGGCCGGCGCGTAGGCACCGGGCGCGAAGAAGAGGTGGCGACCGAAGGCGAAGGCGCGGCTGCCGAGCGCCTCGACGATCTGGGTCGAGATCGGATCGTTGTGGACGCGGACGGTGTCGAGCGACACGCCGAGGCGATCGCCGAACTCGCTCTGCAGATCGTCGTCGAGGGCGTCGCCGGGGCCAGCGGCGCGCAGCGCGTGGGCGACCGCCGCCTGGCGCGCGAAGTCGGCGGGGACCTCGGGATCGTCGAGCAGCGCCAGGGTCTCGGCGAGGGTCTTGGCCGCACGCACCCGGTCGACACCGCGCGGCCGTGCCGGCGGCGGTGCGTCGGTGTCGGTGGCGGTGCCGGCGGCGAACTCGAGGTCAGGGCTGGCGGTCTGGGCGGTCGCGGCCGCCGATGCGTTCGCCTCGGGGCCGCTCGACGTGCGCGCCGGATCGAAGCCGAGCAGCGCGGTCAGCCGCGCCCGCAGCGACAGCGAGAGCGTGGGACCGTGGTCGGCCGCCGCCGGCTCGCGCTCCGCGGCACGCCGCCCACGGACGCCGAGCTGCGCGTCGAGCGGCAACGTGCGGTTGGTCTTGCCGGCCGGGCGCTGGCGGCCGGCGCGCGCGCCGGCCTCGGCCTCGCGGGTCGCCTCGATCAACGCGGTCAGCCAGTCACGACCGGCCTTGATCAGCTCGACCGCGCGGACCTCGATCCGGCGGTCGCGCGCATCCCCGACCGCGTCCTGTCGCCGTAGACGATCCATCTGCCGGGAGCCTATCTCGGGCCCTGTGGGGCCGGGTGTTCACGCGGCTGGACCCGCCCCCATGACGGGGTGAACCATCCGCTCCTCATTCTACGTCCCCGGGCCCGCCGATCTACCCTGGGCGGCCCGATCCCATGCTGCCGACACGATCATGGCATGGGTCAGGGCTGCTAAGCTCCTGGCATGACTCGACGTTGCCTCACGATCGTCGCTGGCATCGCGCTCGCGATGGCCGGCTGCAAGAAGAAGCAAGCGGCCGGCACAGCGGGCGGCTCGGGATCCGCCATCGCCGCCGACGATCCGTGGGATCCCAAGCCGAAGAACGCCGATGCCCCGCCGCCGCCGCTGGCCTCGCGCCTGGGCACCGAGGCGGGCGCGGAGCTGGCCAAGCTGGGCGCCGCCCCGACCGCGCCCGACCCGGCGGCGCCGGGCACCCCGATCGTTGCCGTCACCGCGGCCACGGTGTCCAGCGATGGCCTGCCGACCCAGTCGGTGCGCGGCTTCGCCGGCATCCAGCAGACCGGCTTCCGGGTCGCCTACGCCAGGTCCGCCAAGGAAGTCCACGAGCAGTTCCGGACCGTGCTCGAGGAGCACAAGGTGTTCGAGCTGGTGGCGCAGGGCCTCAACCAGACGATTCGGATGCCGCGCACCGTCGATATCCAGCTGGTCGACTGCGGCATCATCAACGCCTTCTACGACCCCAACCGCAGCCGCATCATCGTCTGCTACGAGCTGCTCTCGTACTTCGTCGACATCTTCAAGGGCAACGTCGCCAGCGACGATCAGCTCGGCCAGGCGGTGATCGGCGCGACCCTGTTCGGCTTCTATCACGAGCTCGGCCACGCGCTCATCCACCAGCTCGACCTGCCGGCGATGGGCCGCGAGGAAGACTCCGCGGACCAGATCGCCACGCTGCTGCTGATGGAGGCCGGCGACGATGGCGTCGGCATGGCGCTGTCGGGCGCGTACTGGTTCAACCTGCAGCAGAAGAGCGGCGGCAACGAGACCCCGTTCTGGGACGAGCACGCCTTCGACGGTCAGCGCTACTACAACATCATGTGTCTGATCTACGGCTCGAACCCGACCAAGTACGCCGGCTTCGTCGAGTCGGGCAACTTGCCCAAGGCGCGCGCCGAACGCTGCGGCGAGGAGTTCGTCAAGATCCGGGGCAGCTTCCAGAAGTTGATCGCGCCCCACCTGACCAACAACTCGGCGCACGAGATCGAGTACTCGGCGGCCGATCCGGCCGTCGCCGTGGCGCCGCCGGCCACGCCCCCGGCGGTGCCGGGCCTGCCGCCGGCGCCGACGCCCGACGAGCCGCCGGCGCCCGCGGGTGACGAGCCGGCGGGTGACGGCGAAGCGCAGGACCCAGGTCAGGCGCAGGAGGAGGTGCAGCCGTTCGAGACTCCCGATGAGCCCGCGGAGCCCGACGGCCACGCCATCACGTGCGAGCAGGTCGCCGAGAAGGCGATCGTGTTGATCGGAGTCGAGGCCGAGAAGCAGCTCGCCAGCCTGACGCCGGAGCAGCAGGCGGCGGCGCTCGAGGAGATCAAGGCCAACATGCAGGCCTTCCTCGAGCAGTTCCTCAGCCAGTGCGAGAAGGAAGACTGGCCCGACAAGGATCGCCAGTGTGTCCTCGACGCGAAGACGCTCGACAAGGCCGCGAAGTGCGGGATCGAGTGACCAGCGAGACGTCGTTCAGGGGCAGCTGACGACGCTGTTGAAGCCGCCGAGGCCGTTGGGGACCATGTTCGGGTTGGCCGGATCGGCCATCCAGGTGCCATCGACGATGAAGCGGTACTGGTAGGTCCCGGGCTCGAACGTCCGTTGCACCGTCCACGCCGCGTCCTGGCCCAGCGTCATCGCGAGCGCGCCGGCGGCGCCGGTCCCGGCCCAGGTCACGAAGTCTCCGGTCAGCAGCGCCTCGGCCGCCGTGCCGTGGCCCTCGAGCCGGAACGATCGTGCGCAGGCCGCGGCGGCGTCACCGGCGTCGACACTCGCGGCGGCGTCGATGGCGGTGCTGTCCACCGCCGCGGCGTCGACGCTCGGGTCGCGATCCCAGCCCGGTGGGTGACACCCGCCGGCCGCGAGCAGCACCAGCACCACGCAGCTCACCGAGTTCACCGGACGCATCGGGGATACGTAGCATCAAGCGACGTGCCAGCGACTAACGTCGCGGCGCCAGGGTCGACGACGGCCCGCGTCCGCAACGAGCCCCGGTTCTGGCGTTGCGTTTCGCAACCTCGTCGTCGGGAACGACGCCACGATGTCGATGGATTCCCACGCCGCCGGCGCGCTCACCCGTGGCACGAATCGTGCTCATCGGCGACCCCGTGAGGCTCACCCGCTTGTTCCTCGCCGCCACCCTCGTGAGCCTCGCCCCGGCGCGCCCCGCCGATGCGCTCGAGCCGGTGGCGTCGTTCAAGTACCTGGTCACCGGGAACGGCTTTGGCTTCCAGGTCTACGACGTCGACGCCAACGCGATCACGCAGTACCTCGAGCGGCCGTACCGCTACCTGCGCGCCAACCCGAGCAACCCCGACGGCGAGGGCATCGTCCGCCGCAACCTGGTGTTCGACACCTACTTCGGCCTCCGGGTCGGCACCCAGGGTGCGTGGCTCGGTACCCGCGACCCCAGCGAGGTCGGCTACGTCGATCAGACCAACATGGTGCGCTCGGTGGTCACCATCGCCGGCGTGCGCACCGAGACGTTCTTCTACGCGCCGTTCGGCTACGACGGCAACGCGATGGTGATGCTGCTGCGCGCCGAGAACACCTCGGGCTCGCCGCAGACCGTCAACGCGTACTCGATCCACAACTTCAAGCTCGGTTCGGCACCCAACCCCGACGTTCCCGGCGCCAACGGCGAGGCGATCGCGTTCGACGCCGCCACCATGACCGCCACCGAGACCGGCCCGGGTGGCGGCACCATGGTCTACGCGCCGATCGGCGGCGCCGACGCCTCGAGCTGCGCCACCGACGGCTACGCGGCGGTGGCGGCGGGCGGTGATCCGTCACCGCAGGCGGTGTGCAGCGGCACCGACCGCACCAACGTCTTCACGCGCTCGCTGGGCTCGCTGGCCGCCGGCGACAGCCGATGGTGGGGCGTGGCGGTGCTGTTCGACGCCGATGGCGATGGCGCCGCGGCCCGCACGGCGTGGACCACGTACCTCGCCGGGCGCACGGCGCAGCAGCTTCACGACGACGCGCTCACCGAGTGGGAGGCGTGGCGCACGCCGCCCCCCGCCGGCCTGGCCGCCGACGAGCTGCGGGTCTGGCGGCAGTCGGAGACCGTGCTGCGCATGGGCCAGATCCGCGAGCCGTACCAGACCACGCCGCGCCGCAAGAACCACGGCATGATCCTGGCCAGCCTGCCGCCCGGTGGCTGGCACACCGGCTGGGTGCGCGACATGACCTACGCCATCGTGCCGCTGGCGCGCACCGGGCACTGGACCGAGGCCAAGCTGGGGCTCGACTTCTTCCTCGACGCCGACGCCGGACGCTACGGCTCGTACCTGGGCAACGTCGACTACCGCATCAGCACGGTGCGCTATTACGGCGACGGCGAGGAGGAAGCCGACTACTCGGGCGCACCGACCCGCAACATCGAGATCGACGGCTGGGGCCTGTTCCTGTGGGCAGCGCGCGCCTACGTCGATGCCAGCGAGGACACGGCGTGGCTGTCGGCAACCACCCGCAAGGGCGACACCGTCTATGACGCCATCAAGAACGGCGTCGCCGAGCCGCTGGCCGCCAACCTCGAGAGCAACGGCATGGCGATCGCCGATGCGTCGATCTGGGAGGTCCACTGGGGCAACCGCCAGCACTTCTTCTACACCACCGCGGCCACCGCGCGTGGCTTCTGCGACATGGCGACCCTGGCCCGCCGCGCCGGCCGCACCGACGACATCGAGCGCTACCGCGAGCTGTCGCGCAAGGCCACCGAGGCCCTGCGCGGCGCGTTCATCGACAGCAACCGGGTGCTGGCCGGCTCGCTCGAGAAACTGTCGCAGGGCAACAACTACCGCGACGGCGCCACCATCGAGGCGTTCACGTGGAACCTGATCAGCCCCACCGATCCGATCGCGACCGCGACCCTGGGCGCGATGTCGTACTTGCAGACCCCAGCCGGTGGCTACAAGCGCCTCGAGGGCTCCAACGACCAGTACGACACCGACGAGTGGATCCTGATCGACCTGCGCGCCTCCGACGCCTTCCGCCGCGCTGGCAACGTCGCCAAGGCGGATCAGCTGCTCGGCTGGGTCACCGGCCAGGGCAGCGTCAACTTCGATCTGACACCGGAGCTGTACAACACGCGCACGTCGAGCGGGCAGATCGGCGCCTACTCGGGCTCGATCCCGATGGTCGGGTACGGCGCCGGTGCGTACCAGATGACCTTGCTCGACCGGGCGGGCGCGTTCGAGCCCAGCGACTGTGGCGAGGTCGAGGTCGGCGAGTACCCGGACGCCGGCCCCGGCGGACCGGGCAATCCCGGTGACGGCGACGAACGAACCGGCCTGGCGTGCATGTGCGCGACCGGCGCCGGCGCGCCGACCCCGTGGGGTGAGCTGGCGCTGATGGTCGGCGTGGTCGCCGCGATCTCGCGCCGTCGGCGCCGGCGGGGCCGGCGGTCGGCGCAGGCGTAGGCCGATGATCCAGCTGCGCGACATCGGCAAGGAGTTTCCCGGCGTGCGCGCGCTCGCCGGGGTGTCGCTGTCGATCGCGGCTGGCGAGGTGCTCGGACTGGTGGGCGAGAACGGCGCCGGCAAGTCGACGCTCATCAAGATTCTCGGCGGCGCCTACCCGGCCGGCAGCTTCGACGGCGAGGTGGTGGTCGGCGGCCGTCCGCAGGCGTTCCGCTCCACCCGCGACGCCCGGCGGGCCGGCATCGCGGTGGTCCACCAGGAGCTCAGCCTGGTGCCCGAGATGTCGGTCACCGACAATCTGATGTTGGGCCGCGAGCCGACCCGGCTCGGCGTGGTCGACGCCATCGAGGCCGAGGCGCGCGCCATCGAGATCCTGGCCCGGGTCGCCGGCGACCTCGCCGCCGGGATCGACGTCTCGGCACCAGCCGGCCGTCTCGGCGTCGGGATGCAGCAGGTCATCGAGATCGCGCGCGCGCTCGGCGACCAGCTCGAGCCGGCGACCCTGGTCGTGCTCGACGAGCCGACCGCGGCGCTCACCACGGCCGAATCGACGCGGCTGTTCGAGCTGGTGCGGGCGCGGCGCGCCGCCGGCGCGGCGTTCGTCTACATCTCCCACCACCTCGACGAGATCCTGGCCCTCACCGATCGGGTCGCCGTCTTGCGCGACGGTCAGCTGGTGGCGGTCAAGCAGACCGCGACCACCTGCCGCGAGGAGCTGATCGAGCTGATGACCGGCAGTGACGGCGGGCCCGAGGTCGGCCGCGGCCCCGGCCGCGGCCCCGGCCGCGACCTCGGACCCGCCGGCGACCCGGTGCTCGAGGTGCGCGAGCTGTGCGTCCGCCACCCGGCGCTCGATCGCAACGTCGTCGATGGCCTGTCGTTCACCGTCCGCGCCGGCGAGGTCGTGGCGCTGGCGGGAGCGATGGGAGCCGGCCGCACCGCGACCCTGTCGGCGCTGTTCGGGCTGGCGCGCGGCGACGTGACCGGCACGATCGTCGTCGACGGCACGGCGGTCCGCGTCCGCGAGCCGCGTGACGCGATCGCGGCCGGGCTGGCGCTGGTACCCGAAGATCGCAAGGGCCTCGGCCTGGTGCTCGGCATGAGCGTCGCCGACAACCTCGGCCTGCCTGCCCTCGAGCGGCAGGCGAGCTGGGGCCTCATCGACGGCGCCCGTGCCGAGCGCGCCGCCGGTGCGGCGGTCAAGGAGCTGCGCATCAAGGCGCCCGGGCTGGGCGCCGAGGTGGCGACCCTGTCGGGCGGCAACCAGCAGAAGGTCGTGATCGGCAAGTGGCTGGCGCTGGCGCCGCGCGTGCTGCTGCTCGACGAGCCGACCCGCGGCGTCGACGTCGGTGCCAAGGCCGAGATCTACCGGCTGATCGAGGAGCTCACCGGGCGCGGCCACGGCGTCGTGCTGGCGTCCTCGGACCTACCCGAGATCGTGCGCCTCGCCGATCGGGTGCTGGTCCTGCGTGACGGCCGCCTGGCCGGCGAGCTGTCGCGGGGCGCGGTCACCCCGCTCGCGATCATGACGCTGGCGCTTGGTGCCGCGATCCGTGAAGGCGAAGGATCATGAAGCTCGAACGCAACGCCCTTGCCCCGCGCCTCGCCTCGCGGCCGCCCGGCCGCACCATCGATCTGAACGCGTGGGCCATGGCCGGCGTGCTGCTGTTCCTGTGGGCGGCGCTCGCGGTGCTGCCGGCCACCCGCGGCGTGTTCCTCACCGAGCGCAACCTGGCCACCCTGCTGACCCAGAACGCCCACATCCTGGTGGTCGCGGTCGGGATGACCCTGGTCATCGTGATCCGCGGCATCGACCTGTCGGTCGGCGCCGGGGTCGCGCTCACCGGCGTGGTCGCCGCGCTCCTCCAGCTGCGGCTCGACATGCCGGCGCCGGTGGCGATCGCCGCCGCCCTCGCCTGCGGCGCCGCGATCGGCGTCTGGCAGGGCCTGTGGGTGTCGCGCCTCGGCATCCCGGCGTTCGTCGTCACGCTGGCCGGCTTCAACGCGTTCCGCGGCCTGGCCCTGGTCCTCTCCGACGCCCGCGGCCTGGCGCCCATGCACCAGGACTTCGCGATCGTCACCGCCAGCGTGCCAGCCGGTGCGACCTGGGCACTGGTGCTCGCCACCGTCGCCGGCGGCCTCGCGCTCACGCTGCGCGACGCCGCTCGTCGTCGCAGCCACGGTCTCCTGCCACCGACCGCGGGCGTGCTCGCCGCCCGCATCGGCGGCCAGCTCCTGCTCGCCGGGTTCGTGCTGCTGGTGTTCGGCGGCCGCGGCATGCCGGTCCCGGTCCTGGTCGCTGGCCTGGCGGTGCTCGGCGGCGCGTTCCTCACCCGGCGCACGCGTTTCGGCCGTCACGTCTACGCCGTTGGCGGTAACGCCGAGGCGGCGCGACTGGCCGGTGTCGATGTCCGCCGGGTCACGTTGTGGGTCTACGTGCTGGTCGGGCTGTTGACGGGCGTGGCCGGCGTGCTGCTCGCGGGTCGGGTCAACGGCGTCACCCCCGGCAGCCAGGGCCAGCTGCTCGAGCTCGACGTGATCACCGCGGTGGTGATCGGCGGCACCAGCTTGCTGGGCGGACGCGGCTCGGTGGTCGGAACCATGCTCGGCGCGCTGGTGTTTGGCACCCTCGCCAACGGCATGAACCTGCTCGGCGTCGACTCCAACTGGCAGCTGATCTGCAAGGGACTGATCCTGATGACGGCGGTGCTGTTCGACGTGCTCTCGAAGGACGGCCGCGTGCTCTACCGCGCCATCGCGATCGTCGTCGCGCTGGTCGTGGTGACCGCGGCGATGGCGTCGCGAACCCCGTCGGCACACCCGCAGGTGGCGTTCCTGCTCTCGACGCTGCAGGAGGAGCGCTACCAGAAGGACCAGCGCTACTTCGAGGCCCGCGCCCGCGAGCTCGGTCTACGCGTCACCACGCTGGCCGCCGACAACGACAACGCCAAGCAGATCGCCCAGGTCGAGGACGCCCTCACCCGCGGCGCGAAGGTGCTGGTGATCCAGCCCACCGACAGCCAGGCCGCGTCGACCTACGTGCGCCTGGCCCACCAGCACGGCGCCCGGGTCATCGCCTACGATCGGGCGATCGTCAGCGCCGACCTCGACTACTACGTGTCGCACGACAGCTACCAGGTCGGCGTGCTGCAGGCCGAGGCGGCGATCGCGGCCACCGGCGGCAAGGGCCGCTTCGTGATCCTGTCTGGCCAGGCCGGCCACAGCGTCGCCACCGAGATCACCCGTGGCTACGACGACACCCTCGCGCCCTACCTCGCGCGCGGCGAGATCCAGATCGTCGCCCGCCAGAGCCACAGCTCGTGGTCGCCGGAGCAAGCCCTGCGCACCGTCGAGGACGCGCTGGCCCGCGCCGGCGGCAAGGTCGACGCCATCCTGGCCAACAACTCGGGCATGGCGCGCGGCGCGGTGCAGGCGGTCGCGGCCGCCGGCCTCGGCGGCGTGTTCGTGGCCGGCGCCGACGCCGACGCCGCCAACGTCAACTTCGTCTGCGAGGGCAAGCAGACCATCGAGGTGCTCAAGGACATCCAGCCGCTGGCCGAGACCGCGGCCGAGGTCGCGGCACAGCTGCTGCGCGGCGAACGCCTCGATCCGCCCGCGACCACCCAGCTGGTTGCGGGCGCGCAGGTCCCGGTGGCCGCGGTCCGCGTCGAGGTCATCCGCGCCGGCGACGTCATGCGCCGGCTGGTCGACACCGGCTTCCTCACCGCCGCCGAGGTCCCCGCGTGCAGGAGATGATCATGCGCCGCATCGTTCTGATTGGCATGGTGGTGCCCGGCCTCGCCTGGGCGGGGCCGTCGGCCAGGCCCGCGGCCGAAGCCGCAGCCGCAGCCGCAGCCGAAACCGAAGCCGAAACCGAAACCGAAACCGGAGCCGAAACCGGAGCCGAAACCGGAGCCGAAACCGCCGCCCGGGTCGCCGAGATCGGTCCCGAAGCCATCTCGTCTCGCGACACCGTCGGTACCGGCGCCGTCGGCACCGTCGCCGCCGACACCGCGCCGGCGACCCCGCCCGGCCTCGACGCCGGCGGCGTTCGCTTCGAGCTCCACGGCTACGCCCGCATGCCGCTCGCGGCCCAGGCCACGCCGCGCGAGCCGTTCCTGGTCGACAACGACTACTACCTGTCCGGCTTCGCGTACACCCGCCTCTACGAGCCCGACTGGTCGGAGCTGTTCTTCTCGGCCAGCCGCGGCGACTACAAGGCCGAGTTCGGCATCTTCGCGTCGCTGTACAGCGATTACGCCTCACCCGAGCTCGAGAACCAGCTCGGCATCGCCCAGGCCAGCGTCACCGCCAAGCGCTTCCTCGACCACGACCCGCTCACCGTGCAGCTGGGCGTGTTCTGGGATCGTTTCGGCCACCTCGAGCCCTACGACACCTACGTGTTCGGTCGCACCCACCAGGGCGGCCTCAAGCTCGCCTACGAGCTACCCGGCGGCGGCCGGGTCCAGTCCGGCCTCGGCCTGCACCAGGCGCAACTGCGCCAGAACCAGGGCCTGACGCCGATCGCCCACCTCGCCGGTACCTACCCGCTCGGCAAGGTCGAGCTGGGCGCGTACCTGCTGCGCACCTGGACCCGTGACGTCCGTCAGCTCAGCCCGATCCAGAACGGCACCATGTGGGTCGCCGGCCTCGACGCGCGCGTGGCCCTGCCCGGCGACCGCGGCGAGGCCTACGCCGCCTTCGCCTTCTACGACATGACCAAGGTGTTGTACCTGGCGCCGGCGCTCGAGGTGATGCACTCGACCGGCGGCCGCGGCATGACCGAGAACTTCCTCGGTCTCGAGTCGAGCGACGATGGCACCGGCCACATGTACACGCTGGCCGCCGACGTCCCGGTCCGCATCACGGACGACCTCGCCCTGCGCGGGTTCGGCATGGCGACCTGGGTGCGCTCGAACCAGGTCGACGAGATGGACCCCGCCATCAACCGCGACCGCCGCATGTACCTCAAGTGGGGGCTCGAGCCGAGCTACCAGGTCCACCGCGGGATTCGCCTCGCGGCCCGCTTCGACCGCGTCATCCTCGACCTCTACGACGCCGAGAACAGCTTCCGGGTGCTGTCGCCGCGCATCGCGTTCCCGCTCGAGAAGTGGGGCGAGCTGTACTTCCAGTACTCGCACTACTGGTACGGCGACAAGGTCCAGCTCCGCGCCGGTCAGGTGCCGCTGGTCACCGCGGCCGACGACGACGTCTTCAAGCTGCAGGCGCAGGTGGAGTGGTAGCCGCGGTAGACACGTCGCTCGCCTCAGGCCGCGCGCGCACGCTTCCCCCCGATGACTGAGGAGGCTACTACTGCCCGCCGAAGCCGCTGCCCGGTGCAGCCGGCGCGGGTACGGCGGGCGTCGGGGCGGGCGGGGCGGCGCTACCGCCGAACCCCGAGCTGCCAGCCGGCGGCGGCGCGGGCACCGTGGGATCGCCGAGCTTGCCGCCGGGCGCCGCGGGATCGCCGAGCTTACCGCCGGGCGCCGCGGGATCGCCGAGCTTGCCGCCGGGCGCCGCGGGATCGCCGAGCTTGCCACCGGGCGGCGCGGGATCGCCGAGCTTGCCACCGGGCGTGGGCGTTGGCCCGGCCGCGTCGACCGGCGCCGCCGCGGTGGTCGGTGCCAGCTGCAGCTCGTAGGCCTCGGTGCGGGAGGCCACCTCGCCCATGGCCTTCACCGCCTCGGCGCCGCCCTTGGCCTCGGCTGCCTTCATGTCGCGATCGAACTCGGCGACCTTGACCTTGATCCCCTCGCGCAAGGCGGGCGACTTCGTGCCCAGGGCGTCCAGGCGATCCTTCACCCGCTGGTAGCGCGCCTTCTGCGAGTCGGTGGTCGGCTTGGCGCAGCCGGCAAAGGTCAGCGCCGCGAGCGTGAGGATGAGGGTGACGATCGAGACGATTCGCTGCTTCATGGTGGGTTTCTCCTACAGGACGTCGACGGTGGCGCCGTACACGCCGCGCTCGAGCTCATCGGCGGCCTTGGCGACATAGAAGAGAGCCTTCCCGACCTCCGCGAGATCGGCGGAGGCATCGAAGACCGCGTGCAGGATGACGATGTCACCACCCCGGAGCGCCGCGCGGCCATACGTGAGCTGCATGTTGAGCTTGAGCAGCGACAGCGGATCGGGCGCGGCCTTGAGGTCGCAGGCCTTCGACCAGATGAAGGCGGCGGGATCGCCATCGCCATCCTTGCCCATGCTGACGTGCACGACCTGCGTGCGCCCCGGCTGGGTGACGATCTCGATCTTGAGATCTCCCCCCGCCTCTTGTCGTGCCGGCCAGGCCTTGCTGGCGGCCGCTTGTGTGGCCAACGTGATCACTCGCATTCGTTCCTCCTCGGCGGCGCGATCGTCACCCGTCCGGACGAAAACTGCAAGCCGACGTCCGACGTCTGATCGACGTCTGATCGACGACGACGACGGCTCGTGCGCGCCCCGTGGGCGGGTTCGGCAACCGAGCGAAGCGTCGCATCTGCGCGTGCTACGCTCGCTGTCGTGACGCTGCTTGCTCGTCAGCCTTTCAGCTTCGAGGGCTACGTCGACCTCGAAGAGGCGAGTCCGGTCAAGCACGAGTTCCTCGACGGCCAGGTGTGGGCGATGTCCGGGGGGAGTCCAGAGCATGCCGCCATTGCCGGCACCATCATTCGGCTCCTCGGACAGGCGCTGGTTGGCAAGCGTTGCCGCGTATACACGAGCGATCTTCGCATTCGTGTCGCGAAGACCGGACTCGGCACGTATCCCGACGCCTCGGTCATCTGGGGGAACGTCGAGCTCGATCCCGACGATCGCCGTGGCCACACGGCGATCAATCCCACGCTGCTCGTCGAGGTACTGAGTCCCTCGACGGAGGGGTACGATCGAGGCGAGAAGCTCGCGCACTACAAGCGCATCGAGTCGCTGCGCGAGGTCATGCTTGTCGCGCATGACGAACATCGCGTCGACCTGTGGCGCCGGATCGCCGACCGCTGGACGCAGCTCTCGTTTCGACCCGGCGAGTCGGTCGTTCTCGATAGCCTGGGGTGCTGGTTACCGATCGGAGACGTGTACTACGACCCGCTCGCCCCTTGAACGCCGACCTCGAGGTCCTCGAGCACCGGGTACGGCGCGCCGGGTCTCGAGGATGTCGGCAACCTCAGGGCGCGTTGGGACCGCCGAAGAATCCCTGGTCGGCGCGGCTGCCGTCGTGGTCGGTCATGGCCGGCTGGGCGGCGTCGATGCACGCACTCCCCGGCGCCAGGTGGAAGTCGAAGCTGGCGGGTGCGACGAAGTTCGGACTGCGCGAGATGTTGCCGTTGCCGCCGCTCGGGTCGCTCATGCCGCCGAACGTGGCCGGCATGGTGTCGTTGTAGCTCCAGCCCGGCGGCGGGGCCTGCTGCATCGTCGTCGGCGTGCCCGGCGGGCTGCCCATCGGCGGCGGCACCGGCATCTCGGCGACGGTGACGGCCTCGCCGGTGTGGCCGCTGAAGATCGAGTCGCGGAAGGTGATGCCCGGCGCGTTCACCCAGACCGCGGTTCCGGTGTCGGCGATGTTGCCGTCGACCACGACGAAGGCCACCTCGGCCACCGGATCGACGGCCGGGCACGGGCACTCGTGGGTCCAGGGATACGTGTTCGAGGCGTGGACGAAGAAGCCGCCGCCGTTGATGTGGGCCTGGTTGCCGGCGATGATCGAATTGGACAGCCGCAGCGGCGAGCCGCGGGTATAGATGCCGCCGCCGTAGTTGGCCTCGTTGCCGGTCACGGTCACGCGGCGTACCGTCACCAGCTGGTAGCTGTTCTCGATGTACATGCCGCCACCGCGGTGGGCGTCGTTGCCGGTGATGCGGACGTCCTCGATCAGACCGCCGTTCCACGGCCACAGCATGACGTGCATGCCGCCGCCGATGCTGGCGTGGTTGCCGGAGACCACGCCACCGCGCCACACGCTCGAGTCGTTGTCGAACTCGGCGCCGCCGCCGGCGCCCAGCGCCCAGTTGTCGATGAGCATGTTGTCGATGAAGGTGCCGGCCACATGCGAGATCTTGAAGGCGCCGCCGTCGCCGTCGTCGGAGCGGTTGTTGGAGATCACGTTGCGCTCGAGCCGCGCCGCCGACTCGAAGATGCGCAGACCACCGCCGTCGTCGAGGGCCCAGTTGCCGCTGATGATGTTGTCGAGGAGCACGGCCTGGGCCTGGTGGAGGTAGAAGGCCCCGCCCTCCCACTCGGACCGGTTGTTGGTGAACTGGGTGGTCCGGAAGGTCGGTGCGTGCTGATTGACGTGGACGGCGCCGCCGGTCCACCCCGAGTGATTCTGATTGAACATGCTGTTCTCGACGGCGCTGTCGCTCGCCTGGTACAGCGCGCCGCCCCGCACCCGACTGCCGTTCATGGTGAAGCGCGACGACTTGATATTGACGCCGCCGTCGAGGAGGTGGACCGCGCCGCCGTAGTCGGCCGAGTTGTCATTGAAGTCGGCGTTGAAGATCACGCCGGTGCTGTTGGCCGCGAGCAACGCACCGCCCCGATCGCTGCCCTCGTTGTTGGTGAAGCGGGTGCCGTCGATCTTCAGGTCGCAGCTGGCGGCGAAGATTCCGCCGCCGCCGACCTCCGAGCGGCTGTCGACCACCGCGCTGGCCAGCACGGTGAGCTTGCTGCTGATGCAGCGGATGGCGCCGCCCTCGTTGGTGGAGTGGCCGCGGCGGATGGTCATGCCGCTGAGAGTGAGGTCGTGGCCGCCCTCCACCACGAAGGCCTGGCCGAGGTCGCCGGCGTCGACCGTGGTCGAGCCCACGCCCGCGCCGTTGATCCGCAGCGACCTGGTGATGGTCAGGCGCTCGTTGTAGACGCCGGCGCAGACCTCGATGCCGCCTCCGTCGGGAGCAGCGGCGATCGCGGCGCCGATCGTGGTAAACGACTCGCTGCCGTCGGCGCACACCATCACCTCGTCGACGATCTCGTCGCAGTCGTTGTCGAGGCCGTCGCCGAACACCTCGTTGCCGGTCGGGATGCACACCATCGGGGCGTCGGTCATGTCGGCGTCGGGGCCGATGCTCCCGTCGCTGCCGGGGCCGGGGCCGGCGTCGACGTCGATATCGTCGTCGTCGCCGCCGCCGTCGCCGTCACCGCCGATCTGGCCGGGGCTGGTGCCGCATCCGTAGGCGAGGAGGAGCGGAAGGGCGGCGAATGGGAGGAGAGAGCGAGGGAACAACGAGAGGAGCCGGCTCATGACCGAGGCACTAGCCAGACTCGTGCCGTTCTCGGATGACGATCCGCTGCCGACTTGCAGCTCAGAGCTGTGGTGTGAGCGCACACCGTGCAGCCCCGCGCAGAGCGGGCGTGCGTCTGGCGCTCATGACGGTGGCGGCGAGAACCCAGCGGTTTTCGCAGGTCACCGGATCAGCAGGCGCGGGTCGGGCCCGGTTCGCGGCTTCGACAGTCGGTTCGTGACCGCGCCGGCGCGAGGCTCTGGTAGCTCACTCGGGGGCGGCCGGCGCGTCCATCACCTCGGCGGGCGCCACCTCGTCGGTGTTGGGGCGCGCCACGATCTCGATCATCCGCAGGTGCGCGGGCGCCTTGGCCCGTTCGTCCGGGCTCATCATCGCGATCTCGAGCTGACCCAGGCGTTCGATCTCGGCCAGCGCGTTGTAGCCACCGATGAACGTTCCGCGCAGGTAGACGTACGGGACGGTGGTCTGGTGGGTCGCGGTCGACAGCAGCGGCATGAACTTCTCGTGCTCGGGCTGCTCCAGATCGATGAAGTCGTAGTCGACCTTGTGCTTCTCGAGCACGGTCATCGCGCGACCGGTCCACGGACAGCTGTTGCGGCCGTAGATCTGGGCCGGCAAACCCGGATTGCCGAGGCCGATCGGCGCCGCCGGCGCGGCGACAGGTGCCGTCGACGCGCCCGTGTTCGGCGCCGGGGCGGCCGGGCGTGCCGTCGCGACCGCCGGCTCCTGACCGCGCAGGCGCGCGATGCGGGCCCGCACCCCGGCCAGACGCTCGTCATGGACCCAGCGATCCTGGAGATAGTCGCGCAGGTCGCCACCCAGCTCGTCGGCGCGGTCGATGGCGCTCTTGACGCGGGTGGAGAGCTGCGCAGCGAGTCCAGACTTGGCGGGGTCGGTCATGATCGCGGCAACCTACCCAGCATCGAGGGCCCCGGCAACCGCGAAATGTCGACGGCGCGGCGGACGGACGAGATGTCCATTCCCGGTCGCCAGTGGCCCGACCGACTGCCCGGCCGTCAGGCGCCGTAGACGCGTCGCTTCAGATCTCCGCTGCCGGCCAGGTTGATCACCTCGGCCCGCCCGCCGATGCACTCGCCGGCGATGAAGCACAGGGGGCCACCACGGCCCTTGGCGTCACGCCGCACCGCTGCCTGGGTGGCCTCGTCGCCGTCGAGGTTCATCACCTTGTAGGGCACGCTGTTGGCGTCGAGCACGTCGGTCAGCCTGGTGACGTCGCGCCACTGCTTGTCCTTGAAGTAGTAGACGATCACCGGGGCGGCCTCGGTGGTGGCGGGCCTGGCCGCCGCCGCCTTCGGGGTCGCCGCCACCGCCGCCGCCCCATAGCCGCCGGCGAAGGCCTCGCGATCGGCGAGCTCGTCGGACGACGCCAGCGGCCGGCCGAGGGTGTCGTTGACGCGGCGAGCGGCGGCAGCGAGAGATCCGTCACCTTGCGCGATGGCGCGCCAGCCGCGGTCGCGGAGTCGATCGAGGAGGCCCATGCGGCGGGTTGTAGCGCAGTCTGGGGCCGCGAGAACGACCGAATTGTCCACGCGCGGGGCCCTGTGGTCAGTCCTCGCGGCCGATGCCCTGGGTCGCGCCCGGTAGCCGCTCCTCGTCGTCGGGGCAGCCGTCGGTGTCGGCGTAGCCGTCGCGGTCTTCGGGTTGCCGCGGGCAACGGTCGTCGTCGTCGTCGATACCGTCGCCATCGTCGTCGGGATCGGGGCAGCCGTCGCCGTCCCGCCAGCCGTCGCGGTCCTCGGCCACCCGCCAGCACGCGTCGCGACCATCGAGGACGCCGTCGCCGTCCTGGTCGCGGGGCGGCGCCTGATCGAAGCTGACCTGGGCCACGAAGCGCCACGCCGGCGAGCCGATCTCGGCCGCTGTCACGCCCCCGCCACCGGCGACGGCGACGCTCCAGCAGTGCGCGACCTGAACCCGCGCGCCCAGTCGCGCCTCGGCCGGGGATGGCCCGCGACTGCCGGTGCCGGGCGAATCGCCGAGCACCGCCTCGACCTCGGCCAGCGCCCACGCGCGATCCGGGCCGCCGAACCAGCGCCCGACCGGGTCGGCGCGCACCGCAATACCGCCCGACGCCGTCAGCTCGTTGCCATGTGGCCGCGCTGGCGACAGCAGCACCACCTCGGTGGTCCGCAGCCGCAGCCCGGCGCCGCCGACCAGCTCGAGCCGCTCGCCGCGCCAGCCAGCGCGCATCCCCCAGGTCAGCATCCAGCCCGCCTCGCCGGCGAAGTGGTGATCGTCGCCGGTCGGCAGCAGCAGGCTCACGGTCAGCGCCGCGCCCAGGCCGCGGGCCCCGGGCAGGCCCGCGATCCGGGCCCGGCCCGACAGCCGAGCGTCGCCGAGCACGATCCGCTCGAGCGGCCGCTCGTCGAGCCCGATGCCCTGCAAGCGATCGCCCCACTGCACCGCGAGCGGCACGGCCAGCCCGAGCTGGTAGCGGCGGCCCAGGCCGCGCGCCGCCACCACGTCGGTGCTCGCGCGCCGCCGCACCGGCTCGCTGGCGACGGCGCCGGTGGTCAGGTCGCGCAGCACGATCGGCCGCGACATCAGCGACAGCGACGTGGTGACCGCCCAGCGCGCCGCCGGCAGCACGTCGGCGGGCTCGATGCCGATCCACGTCCCCGCCGCGGCGGCCGGCGTGAAGCGCTCGACCGAGAACGCCGGCCGCGTCGCAGCCGACGTCTGCGCGGCGGCGGCGCCAGCCAGCACGCACACCAGCGCCGGCACCAGGGTGAGCGCACAGCGCATGCCGGATCAAGCCTTGGTCGCGCCGCGCTCGTACAGGCGCGCCGGCGGCACGTGGCGGTAGCGCAGCACCTTGCTGCGCAACGTGGCGGCATGGTCGAGCACGGCGCGACGGTCGCCGCCGTCGCCGGTGATCACGCGCGCCTGCTCGATCAGCGCGTCGCGGGTGCCGCGAGGATGGAACAGGAAGGCGCGCCCGAAGCGAACCACGTCCTCGAAGCCGATCACGCGCAACTCGGCGACCTCACCGATTGCCACCCCGTGCAGGGCGCGCGATTCGGCGACCCGGACCCGCGCCCCACCGAGCAGATCGAACAGCTCGACAAAGCCGAGGCCGAGCTTCTCGACCGACCACAGGCTGCGGTGCGACATCATCCAGGCCCGGATCGCGGCCGCCCGCCGCAGGTCGCCCGCCACCCGCGCGCGCGCCAGCGAGCCAGCGGCGGCTGGCAACGTGGCGCCGTCGGCGACGTACTCGACGACCAGCCACTCGACGAAGCCCGCGCTCCACACCTCCCACAGCTCCTCGTCCTCGAACACCCGGCCGCGCCGCTCCTCGAACAGCCTGCGGGCCGCGATCACCGGGGCCTCGACGGTGGTGTGCTCGGCAACCAGATCATCGAGCACCTGTCCGAGGTACGCCGCCGCGGCGGTCGGTGCCGCATCGGGTCCCGCGTCCGGTCCCGCATCCGGCCCGGTGCCGACCGCGGCCTCGATCACCGCGCCGCCCGCATCGCATCGCGAAAGCGACCGAACAGGTAGTGGGCGTCGTGCGGGCCAGGGCTGGCCTCGGGATGGTACTGGACGCCGAACACCGGCCGACCGCTCACCTCCAGCCCCTCGACGGTGCCGTCGTAGAGGTTGACGTGGCTGACGCGAACACCGTCCGGCAGGCTGTCGGCATCGACGGCGAAGCCATGGTTCTGGGCCGTGATCTCGACCTTGCCGGTGGTCAGGTCCTGCACCGGATGGTTGCCGCCGTGGTGCCCGAACGGCAGCTTGTAGGTGCGGGCGCCGAGCGCCAGCGACAGGATCTGGTGCCCGAGGCAGATGCCGAACACCGGCTTGCCGCTGTCGACCAGCTCGCGGGCGGCCGCGATGGCGTAGGTCACGGCGGCCGGATCGCCGGGCCCGTTGGACAGGAACAGGCCGTCCGGCGCCAGCGCGAGCGCCGCGGCGGCCGGCGTCGTCGCCGGCAACACCGTCACCTTGCAGCCGAGGTCGACCAGCCGGCGCAGGATGTTGCGCTTGACTCCGAAGTCGTAGGCGACGACGTGGTACCGGGTCTCGGCCGGCGTGACCGCCGGCTCCCATTCCGCCCGCCACGCCGCCTCGGTCCAGGTCGACCGCTCGCTGGCCGTGACCCGCGGCACCAGATCGAGGCCGGTCATCTCGGGCTGGCGCCGCACCTCGGCGAGCAGCGCCGCGAAGTCGTCGCCCGGATCGCCGGAGTCGGGCCCGATCGCGCCGCGCATCGCGCCCTGGTCACGCAGCACCCGGGTCAACGCCCGGGTGTCGATGTCATCGATCCCCGGGATGCCATGACTGGCGAGCCAGCTGTCGAGCTCGTCCTCGCTGCGCCAGCTCGACGCCGCGGTGTGCTCGCGGACGGCGAAGCCGGCGCACACCGGGCGCGCTCCCTCGAGGTCGGCGAGGTTGACGCCGACGTTGCCGATCTCGACCGCCGTCATCACGACGATCTGGCCGCAGTACGACGGATCCGAGACGATCTCCTGGTAGCCGGTGATCGAGGTGTTGAACACCACCTCGCCGTGGCTGGTGGTGCGGGCACC
Organism: Myxococcales bacterium; assembly: GCA_947483555.1. Classification (GTDB taxonomy): domain Bacteria; phylum Myxococcota_A; class Polyangia; order Haliangiales; family Haliangiaceae; genus UBA2376. The sequence continues at coordinate 42,393 of CANKMW010000011.1, read as the reverse complement.
AAAGCCGCGACCCCGGAACACGCGACCGTTCTCGAGCACCAGGACCGCGGCGTGACTCATCCAAATCTCCCGTCGCGATCGTGGACGACCCGGCCACCGAGCAGGGTGGCGACGCAGCGGCCGACCAGGCGCTGGCCGATGAGCGGGGTGTTCTTGGCCTTGCTGGCCAGCTCGGCGGCGGCGACCGTCCACACCCGCGCCGGGTCGACGATGCACAGATCCGCGGTCACGCCGGCGCCGATCGTGCCGGCGTCGAGCGCGAACGCGCGCGCCGGGCCCAGCGTCAACGCCTCGATCACGCGCCGCTCCGGCAAGGCGCCATCGCGGGCCAGGCCGAGCACCAGCGCGAGCGCGGTCTCGAGGCCGATCATGCCCGGCGCCGCCGCCTCGAACTCCAGCTCCTTGTCGGTCAGGCCCTCGGGCGCGTGATCGGTGGCGATGGCGTCGATGGTGCCGTCGCACAGCGCGTCGATGAGCGCCTGGCGGTCGGCCGCCGACCGCAGCGGCGGCGTCACCTTGGTCAGCGGGTCGTAGCCGGCGCACGCCTCCTCGGTCATCGTCAGGTGGTGCGGCGTGACCTCGGCGGTGACCGGCAGCCGGCGGCGGCGAGCATCGCGGAGCAGCGCCACCGTGCGCGCGGCCGACACGTGGGCGACGTGGTAGCGGGCGCCGGTCCACTCGACCAGCTCGAGATCGCGCGCCACGATGGCGCTCTCGGCGGCGGCCGGCTGGGGCCGGAGCCCGAGCCGGGTCGCGGTGGCGCCCTCGTTGACCGCCCCGCCCTCGCACAGCTCGTGATCGAGCGCGTGCTGGACCAGCGGCAGATCGAAGGTGCGCGCGTATTCCAGGGCCCGACGGAGCAGCGCCAGGTCGCGCAGGCAGTGCTCGCCATCGGACAGCGCGACCGCACCGGCCGCCTTCATGCCGGCGATCTCGGCGAGGTGCTCGCCGCCCAGGCCGCGGGTGATGGCGCCGACCGGGCGCACCCGGCACAGGCCGAGCTCGGCCGCCCGGCGCACGATCCAGTCGGTCACGATGCGCTGGTCGTTGACCGGCGCGGTATCCGGCTGGGCGCACACGGTCGTGAAGCCGCCGCTGACGGCGGCCGCGGCGGCGGTGGCGAGATCCTCCTCGTGCTCGGCGCCCGGCTCGCGCAGGTGGGCGCGCAGGTCGACCAGCCCGGGCAGCACCCACAGGCCGCGGACGTCGATCTCGCGACCGCCGCGCAGGCCGCCACCGATCTCGACCACCACGCCGTCGCGGACCCGGACGTCCGCGGGAACGTCGAGCCACGCGCCACCAGGTTGGGCGCCGAGGACGCGACCGCCGCGGAGGACGAGGTCCATGGCCGTCGCGTTTCTTAGCAGGCAGGACCGGCGTGACACAAGCGCCAGCGCACCTGTACAGTGCCGCCGTGGGCGCCACCGCCGGTATCGTGGTGATCGGCGACGAGATCCTGTCCGGCAAGTTCGCCGACGAGAACGCCGCCTTCCTGATCGCCGAGTTGCGCTCACTGGGGGTCGAGCTGCGCCGGATCTCGGTGATCCCCGACGATCTCGACGACATCGCCGAGACCGTGCCCCGCTTCGCGGCTCGCTTCACCCACGTGTTCACGTCGGGTGGCGTCGGCCCGACCCACGACGATGTCACCATGGCCGGGATCGCGCGCGGCTTCGGCACCCGCGTGGTCCAGGCGCCCGAGCTCGAGGCCAAGGTCCGGCTGTTCTGGGGCGAGAAGCTGGCCCCGGCCAACCTGCGACTGGCCCAGATCCCCGACGGTGCCGAGCTGATCTACGGCGACGCGGTGTGGCCGGTGGTCGGCTTCCGCAACGTCTACATCCTGCCCGGCGTCCCGGCGCTGTTCCGCCGCAAGTTCCTCGATATCCGCGAGCGCTTCCGGGCCACGCCGGTGGCGGTGGCGCGGGTCTACTGCAGCGCCGAGGAAGGCGTGCTGGCGCCACACCTCGACGCGGTGGTGGCGGCCCACCCGGCGGTCAAGATCGGCAGCTACCCGCGGTTCGAGGAGCAGGACTTCCGCGTGCTGCTGACGCTCGAGGCGGCGGACGCGGCCACCGTGACCTCGGCGGTCGACGATCTGTGCGCCCGGCTGGGGCCACTGGTGGTGAGGACGCAACCGCCGACGTGAACCGGGCCCGGGCACGGGCGCGGGCACGGGCACGGGTTGGTGGTAGGGTCCGCCGCCATGGCCGAGACGCCGACGTCGGTTCGCGGGATGAACGACCTCTTGCCGCCGGAGTCGGCGAAGTGGCAGCACCTCGAGCGCACCTGCCGCGAGCTGTTCGCACGCTTCGGCTACGCCGAGGTGCGACCGCCGGTCGTCGAGCACACCGACCTGTTCGTGCGCGGCGTCGGCGAGGGCAGCGACATCGTCGGCAAGGAGATGTACACCTTCCGCGATCGCTCCGATCGCTCGCTGACCTTGCGCCCCGAGCTGACCGCCGGCCTGGCCCGGGCCTACATCGAGCACTCGATGGCGGCCAAGGAGGCGGTCACGCGCTGGTGGTCGCTGGGCCCGGTGTTTCGCTACGAGGCCATCAACACCGGCCGCTACCGGCAGTTCTACCAGATCGACTGCGAGACCTACGGCGTCGGCGAGCCGACCCTCGATGCCGAGGTGATCGCGATGCTGCACGCGCTGTACACGCAGCTCCAGGTCGCGCCGCTGACGATCCTGGTCAACAACGTCGGCAAGGGCGACGACCGCGCGCGCTACCGCGAGGCGCTGGTGACGTTCCTGACCCCGCACACCGAGGCGCTGTGCGCCGACTGCAAGCGCCGGCTGGCGACCAACCCGCTGCGGGTGCTCGATTGCAAGGTCGACCGCTGCCAGGCGATCGTGGTCACCGCGCCCAGCGTCCTCGACCACCTCGGCGACGCGGCGCGCGACCACTTCGAGCGCGTGCAGGCCACGCTCGCCGAGATGGGCGTCCCGTTCACCGTCGAGCCGCGCCTGGTGCGCGGCCTCGACTACTACACCGGCACCGTGTTCGAGATCACCACCACCGCCGGCGACCTCGGCAGCCAGAGCACGATCGTCGCCGGCGGTCGCTACGACGACATGATCGGCGAGCTGGGCGGCCCCGCCACCCCGGCGATCGGCTTCGGCATCGGCGTCGAGCGCACGATCCTGTGCATGCCCGGCGAGGCGTCGTCGTACCTGACGCCGGTCGGCGTGTTCATCGCCGCCCACGGCGCGCCGGCTCGCCGCCGCGCCACCGCGCTCGCCCACCGGCTACGCCGCGCCGGGATCGCGGTCGAGGTCGAGCACCGCGAGGTCGGCATGAAGGCCCAGTTCCGCCGCGCCGACAAGCTGGGCGCCCGCCTGTCCCTCGCGCTCGGCGAGGCCGAGCTGGCGTCGGGCGAGGGCCAGCTCAAGGACATGGCGACCCGCACCGAGCACCCGGTGGTGCTCGCCGAGCTGGTCGCGACGGTGCAGCGCCTGCTGGCGTAGCGTCCGTCACGTCACCAGCCGATCAGGATCCTTGGCCGACCTCGGTCGCCGCCCGCGCCGCCGCCGCCGCGCCGATCGCCGCGCGCAGGACCTGCGACAGCTCGTCGATGTTGAACGGCTTGGCGATCACCGCCCCGATGCCCAGCCTGCGCAGCTCGGCGTCGCTCGATTCGTCGAGCCGCCCCGAGGTGAGGATCACGGGCACCGACGGATCGATCGTGCACATCACGCGGAAGGCCTCGCTGCCGCTCATCACCGGCATGACCTGATCCAGGACCACGGCCGCCAGCCCGTCGTGATGGGCGCGGAACACCTCGATCGCGGCGGCGCCGTCGGCGGCCTCGACGACCTCGTAGCCAAGGTGCTCCAGGATCCGCCGCAGCGTCTGGCGCAGCAGCCCTTCGTCCTCGACGACCAGCACCCGACCGCGGCCGCTGACCAGCGGCGGCCGATCGCCGCGCGGCGAGTCGGCGCCGCTGGCGACCGGCACGTAGAGGGTGAAGCGCGCCCCGACCGGCACCGCATCGCCGACCTCGATCACCCCGCCATGGGCCTGGAGCACGCCGTACGCGGTGGCGAGTCCGAGGCCGGTGCCGCGGGCCTCGCGATCGTGCTTGGTCGAAAAATAGGGCTCGAACACCCGCGCCCGAAGCTCGGGCGGCACCCCGGGCCCGGTGTCGCTGACCTCGACGACGACATGGCGGCCGGCCCGCAGCGGCGGCGGCGGGGTACCGTCGACGACCCGGATCGCGACCCGCAGGCAGCCACCGCCCGGCATGGCGTCGCGGGCGTTGACGGCCAGGTTCATGATCACCTGCTCGAGCTGGTTGGGATCACCCGAGACGATGGCGCTCGCCGACTCGTGCTCGATCGTGATCTTGCGATCGAACGTACGACGCACCAGATCGACCACGCCGGCGACGATCTCGCCGAGGTCGAAGCGGGTGACCCGTCCGGGTGGGTGGCGACCGAACGCCAGCAGCGACCGGGTCAACGCCGCGGCGCTGTCGGTGGCCTGCTCGATGCGGACCAGATCCTCGACCCGGGCGACGTCCGGCTCGCGCAGCCGGAGCAACGACGCCAGCACGCGAATCTGGGTCAGGATGTTGTTGAAATCGTGGGCGACGCCGGCCGCCAGGGTCCCGATTCCCTCCATGCGCTCGTCGTGGCGGAGCCGCTCCTCGGCGCGCCGGTGCCGCTCCTCGGCCTCGACCTCGACGGTGATGTCGGCGAAGGCGACCACGACATGGCTGACGACGTCACCGGCCAAGAGCGGTCGGGCCGTGGCCCGGATGTTGACGCGGCGTCCATCGTGACGATGGATGACGATGTCATCGAGGGTGACCGTGCTGCGGGTCGCGAGCGCTTGCACGAACGGCATCCGCGACTCGGGGTACGGGTGGCCATCGCGCCCGAAGATGCCGTACGGCTCGCTGTAGCCACCAACCCCGACGTCGGTCCGCGCCTCGATGCCCATGATGTCGCGGAACATGCGATTGGAGAACAGGTGCTCTCCGCCCGGCGCGCGGGCGATCCACACCGCCAGCGGAAGCTGGTCCATGATCCCGGTCAGGAGGTCGTCGTCTCCGCTCACAGGCTGCTATCCTATCGAGTCCGGGGTGCGAAGTGCTCGGAGGTGGCCTGGAGACTGCTATGGTGGCGTCGTGGGTGGCTGCACGAACTGCAACAGCAAGTCCGGCTGCGACGACCGCAAGGGCGACATGCTCGAGGCGGTCGACGACGCGCTGGCCCGGCTCTACCCATCGCGGACCTGGGGCGTCCCGGCCGCGAGTCCCAGGCACTCCGGAGGCAGCGACGCCGAGGGCACGGCGCTGGTCGAGGAGCTCGCCCTCGAGCTCGACGCCGCGACGTTTCTGCGCGCCGGCGACCCCGACGAGCATTGCGACTTCCTCTACATCCTGTGTGTGGGCCGGCCGCCGTGCGCGATCCAGGTCCGCGACCAGGGTGTGCCACCGCCTGCCGAGTGGCGCGGCGGCGTGCCGCTCTCGGAGGCCTACCTGCGGGTCGCGCTGTCATCGTTGACCCGCATGGCCGTGGTGCAGGAGGTGACCGTCGACGTCAGCGGTGACGACGCCGGCTGGCTCATCCGCGAGCGGCCGCGCGCCGGGGTGTACTCGGCGCCGATGCTGCGCCGGTTCCAGCGCCTGGTCGCGATCCTGCCCGCCTACGACATCCTGCACGTCGATCTCGGCGACATCTCGGCGCCACCGCCCGGCTTCGACGCCGGCGACTGGCCGTCGCTCTACGTCGGCACCCCGACCATCACCAACTACCTCTTCTTCCCGCAGCCGGCGACGATGGTGTCGACGACGTGGCTGCCCGACACGGCCTCGTCGTGGAGCTAGCGGCACGCGTCCAGGCCGTGCTCGGCGACCTGCGCGCGGCGCTGGGGGCCCGCCGCGCGTCGGTGGTACCGCGCGGCGCTCCCGATCCCGGCGTGGCGGCGGCCGGTGGCCTCCGCACCTTGCCGCTGGGCAACGGCGCCCGGCTCGAGCTGGAGCTGGGGTCGATGGTGCGGCCCGATGACGAGGTCGATCGCGCGCTCGAGACGGCGGTGCGGGCGCTGCGGGCCGTCGCGCGAGACGCCGGCGCCGAGTTGCCGGCCGTGACCGTGGTCGCCGGCGGCACGACGAGACCCGCGCGGGTCGCCGATCGCGTCCAGGCCTACCTCGCCGCGCTGACCACCGTGCATGGCGGCCAGAACGCGCTGTGTGTGCTGCGCGGCGAGGTCGTGGCCGCCGCCCAGCCGCCGTCGCCGCTCGAGGTCTCGCGTGCCGAGTTGCTGGTCCGTCGCGCCCAGGCCGCGGCCCGGGTCAATGGCCACACCCACGGCGACCTCGCCGATCCCGACGCCTACGTCTTGACGTTCTGGCTGTCGGCCGCGCTGGTCGTGTACTTCGCCGGGCCGTACTCCGCCGACTTCGTCCGCCACCGCGCGCGCGCCGTCGCCCGCGAGCTGGCCGAGCTCCTGCCCGAGCTCGATCCGGACCCGGCGGCGCCGGCCGCGGCGATCCGCCCGCCGCCGTGAGCCGCCGTGGTCAGAACCCGAGGTGGTAGGCGAGCCGCGCCACCACTTCGCGTGACGGCCCCGGCAGCGGCGCGTGACCACCGTCGTAGGGCTGGATGAACGCGTAGTCGGCGTCGAGGATGTTGTAGACGCCGGCGCCGACCTCGAGGCCCTTGGCCCCGAGATCCGGGTAGCTGACGTAGGCGTTGACCAGCGCGAGCGGCTTCTCTTCGGTGAGCATGACGCCACCGACGCCGTCGCCGGTCAGGGCGTAGCGCTTGCTCATCACGATCGCCGACGGCGCCAGCTGGAGCTTGCCGGCGAGCCGCACCGAGCCGTGAGCGGTGACCTTGAGCTGCGGGAACGCCAGCAGTGGACCGGTCCGACCCGGGACCTCGTAGAGATCGACCAGGTTCTTGCCGGCCTCGGTGTAGTACGAAGCGCTGCCGTACAGGTACCAGCGCGGGTAGCGAACCTTGACGTCGACCTCGCCGCCGCGCGAGCCGGTGCGTTCGAAGTTGAAGTAGCCCTCGGCGCCCATGTCGTCGACCGAGTAGACGATCGGGTTGTCGATGGTGGCGTCGAACACGTTACCGCTGGCGACCACGTGATCGCTGACCTGGTAGCCGGTCTCGACCTCGAACACCGTGGTGCGTTCGGGAACGATCTCGGGGAAGGTGTTGATGTTCTCGATCGCCGGCGCGCGGAAGGCGCGCGCCGCCAGCAGCTTGGCGTGGAGCCTGCCGAACACCCGGGTGACGCCCAGCCGCGGCACGAACGAAGCCCCGAACTGGCTGTGGTTCTCGGCCCGGGCCCCGAGGGTGACGTTGGCGATCTTGTGGCTGAGTGACGCCTGGGCGTAGCCGGCCAGGTTGGTGTACGAGACCTCGGCGCGGTCCTCGCCGTCGACCACGAACATGCTCTGCAGCCCGGTCAGGTTCAGATCGTTGAGCGCGGCGAGATCGTAGAAGCCCTCGACCCCGGCGAGCAGGTTGAGCTTGGCCGAGGCGTCATACGACGCGGTGAGCCCGGCGAGGTAGCGCGACACGGTCTTGTCGTAGTGGAAGTCCGAGGCCGGGTCGCTGTCTTGCCACGGCGTCTGGCGCTTGAGGTTCAGGCGCGGCGTGATCACCAGGTCGTCGCCGACCCGGGCGTCGTACTGGGCGTCGGCGTAGAGGCCGGTGAAGTCCTGCGGGGTGCTGACGACCGAGTTCTCGCCGAACCCGTCGCGCGTGGTGGTGTGCAGGTAGTCGTAGATGAAGCGCAGCCGCAGGGCGCGATACTCGACCGCCGCCGACACGTAGACCGGATCGAGATCGGCGTTGTCATCGAGGAAGTAGCCGTCACCGACGACGTCGGTGTAGCGGCGATCGCTACGGATCCCCTCCGCCAGCTCGGCCGACAGCGACACCGACAGGTCGCCGCGCTTGTCCCCGGCCTCGACGCTGGCACGGGCCCGGCCGAGCCCGCCGTGACCACCGATGGCCTGGCCGTAGTAGACCGCGGCGGCAACACCGTCGAGCTGGCGGGCGCCGCGGGTCACGATGTTGATCACGGTCAGCTCGGCGAAGCCGCCGTAGACCGCCGATCCGGGACCGCGGATGACCTCGATGCGTTCGATGTGCTCGAGCGGGAAGTGATTGCCGAGCTGGACACCGGTGTAGAGCAGCTCGTTCATCTCCTGACCGTCGATCAGGAACAGCGCCTTGCCCTCGGTGGCCCACTGGCCGCGAAAGCCGACGCTGACCACACCCTGGACATCGACGCCGAAGCCGAACCCCGGCACCAGGTGGAGGACGTCGATCAGGTCGCGGGCGCCGCTGTCGATGATCTCCTCGCGGGTGATCACGGTGACGACGCCGGGCGACTCGCGCACCAGCTGCGGCTTCTTCGACACCACGTACACCGAGGTCCGGAGCAGGTCATCGATCGAGACGTCCTGTTCCCGCCGCTCCGGACCCTCGCGATCCGCGGCGTCCCCGACGACGAAGCCGGGCACCTCGACGTCGGGTGGAACATCTTGCGCCGCCGCTCGACCTGCGGTCAGGCAGATCGTCAGCCCGGCGCACACCAGTGGCGCGCGTCCCCCTATCATGAGTTCGATGCTACGGGTTACTGTCGGGTCGTCAAGTCCGGATCCGGGGGGATCATGATGGCAACGGGATGGCTTCGATCGATCATCGCGATCGGCGTCGGCGCATGCGCCGTCGCGGCCGCGGCGGTGCCCGCACATGCGCAGAGCGCCGCGGTCCAGCGCTTGCTCGACGACGGTGATGAAGCCTTCGCCGGCGGCGACTACGCGCGCGCCGCCAGTCACTACGATCGCGCGATCGCGGCCGAGCCGCGGACGATCGAGGCGGTGTACTACGCCAAGCGCGCCGACATCTTCGCCTTCCGCAAGGAGTTCGACGCCGGCCTGCGCTGGCTCGCCGGGACCGCCGAACCGATCAAACCCAAGGACCCGCTGCTGCTCGAGAAGAAGGCGGTGCTGCTCGACGGCGCCGGCCGCGGCGACGAGGCGGCGGCGCTTGCCGAGCAACTGATCGTCACCAACCCCAAGGCCTTCACGCTGCACCTGCTGCTCGGCAACCACCACTTCGACCGCCAGGCCGATGGCGCGACGCGCGCGGTCACCGCCTTCGACGCATTCCTGACCCATCGTCCGGTCAGCGTCGCGGGCGCCGACGCGATGATCCGCACCAAGATCGGCTACGCGTCGCTGTACCTGGGCACCCGGGGCGGCAGCGACGCGGCGCTCCACTTCGAGCGCGCGCGGCGCGAGCTGACGACCGCCCTGGCCAACCAGCCGTCACCGCAGCTCGCGACGACCGCGCGGGCCGGCTTGTGCGCGGCCCACACCGGACTCCGGCACTGGAAGCAGGCCGCCGCCGAGTGCGGCGGCCTGCTCGAGGCGAACCCCGCGATCGATCCCGCGATCCATTACAACCTGGCGGTGGCCCGGCTCGGGCTCGCCGACCTCGCGCGCGCCCGTGCCAGCGTCGCCAGCTACCTCGCGCTGCGACCGAGCTCGGTGCGCGGCCACCTGCTGAGCGGCGACGTCGAGTCGGCCGCCAACGAGCTCGACGCCGCCGGGCTCGCCTACCGCCGCGCCGCCGACCTGGAACCCAAGAACCCCGACCTGGCGCTGCGCATGGCACGACGCCATCTGCGCCACGATCCGCCCGAGCTCACCCTGGCCTCCGAGGCGTTGCGGCTCGCCCATGACGCGTACCCCGACAGCATCGACGTGCTGGTCCAGCTGGCCGACACGCTGCAGCGCCGCGGCCAATCGCGCGACGCCGCCGCGCTCGCGGTCCAGGGCGCCGCGCGGCCCGGCCTGCCGGCGGCGACCCGGGCCCGCATGTTGCTGATCGCCGGCGACGCGCTCTATGACGACGGCACCGACCTGGTCGCCGCCCTCGGCCACTACCAGCACACGCTCGCCACCGAGCCGACCAACGCCAGCGCCCGATCCGGTGCGGTCGACACCCTCAACCGCATCGCGTTCGCCGCGCTGGCGGCCGGCGATCGCGCCGCCGCGCGCGACGCCCTGACCCGGGCGCTCGCGCTCGACGACCGGCGGCCCATCAGCCGCTTCAACCTCGGCGTCCTGATGCTCGGCGACGGCGACGTCGGCGGCGCGATGTCTCATCTCGAGAAGGCGCACGCCAGCGCGCCGACCGAGGCCCGCACCAGCTGGGCGCTGGCGCAGGCCAAGCTCGCCGCTGGCGAGCAGGTCGCGGCGCTGACTCACTACCGCGCCGCGCTCGACGACGCCCGGCGCGCCGGTGACGTCGAGGTCTGGGCCCGGGTCGGCAGCGAGCTGGGCGGCGTCCTGACCTGGGCCGGTCAGGCCGACGAGGCGGTCACCCTCCTCACCCAGGTGCGGAGCGACGGCGGCGAGGTCGGCCAGTCGCCCGACGCCCGGCGCCATCTGGCGGTCGCGTACCTGCACCGCGGCCTCGGCCGCCTCGATGCCGGCCAGAACACCACCGCCCTCGCCGATCTCGACAAGGCCGACGACAAGCTGCTCGAGGGCGACGAGCCGCAGGTCCGTTCGTTCGCGATGGCCGTGGCGGGGATCCGCCTCGGCCGCGTCAAGGACGGCCGCGCCACCCTCCAGGCGCTGGCCACCAAGCTCGGCGGCCAGGCGGTGCCGTGGCTCAACCCGCCGTACGACAAGCTCGGCGTCGAGTACTATCTCGCGTACTCGTACTACGCCGACAACTCGGCGACCGCGGACAAGACGGCGGTCTCGATGTTCGAGCGGCTGGCGCGCAAGGCCACCGGCGAGCTCGGCACCAACGCCCGGATCCTGCTCCGCTCCAGCTATCAGCGGGTCGGGTATCAGCTCCACCAGGCCGGCCGGCTCAAGGACGCCCGCAAGATGTTCGACAAGGCGCGCGGCGTGAACGTGCCGCGCCGCACCGACAACGTCCTGCTCGCCAACCTCGCCGCCCTCGACGCCGACGGCAAGCCCGACGCGGCCCGGCGCGCGCTCGAGGCCCTGGGCGGCAATCCGCCCGAGGCCCTGGTCAACCTGGGCGTGCTGCTCGATCGCGAGGGCAAACCCCTGGATGCGTACCGGGTCTGGAAGCAGGCCCGCGACCAGGGCGCGCGGACGCCGCAGCTCGGGGGCTGGATCGCGAACCTCGAACGGCTGCTGGGCAGCAACGCGGGAGAGATCTGATGCGGCGGACGCGGCACGGGTTGGCCTCGGGCTTGGTGCTGACGGTCGTGGTGCTGGTCGTTCGCGCCCCGGCCGGGCACGCGGCCCCTCCCGAGCAGCTGACCATCGCGATCTTCGCGCCGTCCCTGGAGTTCACCACCACCGCGCGCCTCAGCTACCTCAACCAGGTGGCCGACGCGATCGAGGCCAAGACCGGCATCCCGACCATCGCGCGCTCGTTCGTCAAGTACAGCGACCTGGCCGGCGCCAAGCCCGACTTCGCGATCGTCGAGGCCCAGTGCATCGCCGCGCGCGGCCCCGGCACCGCACTCGCGACCGCCACGATCAACGGCGCGCGCACCACCGACTGGGGGCTGTACTCGCGCGCCAAGGGCCAGACCCTCCTCGAGCTGCGCGCCAAGAAGGTCGCCTACGTCAAGACCGGGTGCCGCGACAGTGATTTCCTCGACCATGCGCTCTTGCTCGGCGTGTTCCGCCACGACAGCTTCTTCTCGGCCACGGTCGCCAAGGCCGACGCCCCGGGCGCGGTCGTCGGCACCCGCGATTCCGGCGACGCCGACGCGGTGGTGGCACCGTCGCGCCTCGCCACCGGCCTGTCCCTGGTGGTGGTCATCGACGCGGTCCCCAACCCCGGCCTGGTCGTGATGAACGACAAGCTCGATGCCACGTTGATCGCCGCCGCCCGGGCCGCGGTGGTCGGGACGTCCGGCGGCCCCATCGGCGGCTGGGCCGACGCCGCCGGCTACGACTCGCTCGCCGGGCGGATGGCAGGGCGCAAGAAGCCGCTGGTGCTCGCCGAGCCCAAGCCGGTGGAGGTGTCCGAGCCGGCCGCCATCCGCGCCCCGATCGCCGCGGTCCACACCGTCGCGACCCACCTGCTGTGGCAGCCGCCGATGAAGCGCGCGCGGCCGTAGCGGTCCTACAGCGACGCCCGCTCGCTGGGCGGACGGTCGAGGGCGAAGCCGTCATGGAGGGCACGCAGCGCCAGCTCGCTGTACTTCTTGGCCACCACGCACGAGATCTTGATCTCGCTGGTCGAGATGAGCTGGATGTTGATGCCCTCGGCGGCCAGCAACGTGAACATGCGCTTGGCGACCCCGGCGTGCGAGCGCATGCCGACCCCGACCACGCTGACCTTGCAGATCTCGTCGTCGAAGATGATGCGCTCGCCGTCCTTGCCGACCAGGTCGGCGACCTCGCGCTTCAGGATCTCGCAGGCCCGCTTGCGGTCGCCGGACGGCACCGTGAACGTCATGTCGGTGCTGCCGTCGGTGCTCGAGTTCTGGATGATCATGTCGACCACCACGCCGCCGTCGGACAGCGGCGCGAACAGCCGGGCCGCGATGCCCGGCGAGTCGGGCAGATCCTCGACGGTGATCTTGGCTTCGTCACGGGCGACCGTGACACCAGAGACGACGACCTTCTCCATCTCGCGCTCCTCGGGGACGACCCAGGTACCGGTGGCGTCCGAAAAACTCGACCGCACATGAATGGGCACGCCGAACTTCATGCCCAGCTCGACCGAACGGATCTGCAACACCTTGGCGCCCAGCGACGCCAGCTCGAGCATCTCCTCGTACGAGATGCGTTCGATCTTGCGTGCCGACGGCACGATGTTCGGATCGGTGGTGTAGACGCCGTCGACGTCGGTGTAGATCTCGCAGACGTCAGCGCCGAGGGCGGCGGCGATCGCGACCCCGGTGGTGTCCGAGCCGCCGCGGCCCAGGGTCGTGATGTTGCCGCGCTCGTCGACGCCCTGGAAGCCGGCGATCACCGCGATCTCGCCGGCCGCGAAGCACGCCTTCACCGGCTCGGCATCGATGGACACGATGCGGGCCCGCGCGAACGCGCTGTCGGTCTGGATCTTGACCTGGTGGCCGAGGAACGAGCGCGCCTTGCCGCCCAGCTTGCGGATGGCCAGCGCGACCAGCCCGACCGAGATCTGCTCGCCGGTCGAGACGATCACGTCGACCTCGCGGTCGTTGGGATCGTCGTGGATCTCGGCGACCAGCTTGAGCAGCCGGTTGGTCTCGCCCGACATCGCCGACACCACCACCGCCACGTCGTTGCCTTCGCGCTGCGATGCCAGGCAACGTCGCGCGACGTTCATCATGCGATCGATCGAGCCGACCGACGTGCCGCCGTACTTCTGGACGATGAGCATCGAGCGCGCAGGATAGCGATCGCCGCGCTGGCGGTAAACCGCTGCGACGATCGAACACCCCTCACGGCGCTTGCCAGATCAGCGACCAGGCGGCATCCTCCGATCCCTTGCGTCCCGCGCAGTTCCAGGAGAGTTGCCGAGCATGATCTGGTTCTGGATCGGCTTCTTCGTCTTCGTGGCGGTCGCCCTGGGCCTCGACCTCGGGGTGTTCAGCCGCTCGGCCCAGGACCCGACGTTCAAGACCGCGTTCCGCAAGTCCATGGTGTGGATCGGGCTGGGCCTGGCCTTCGCCGGGCCGGTGTTCCTCATCTACGAGCACAACTGGCTGGGCGCCAACACCTCGGGCCTGACCGGCAAGGACGCCGCCATCACGTACGTGTCGGCGTACCTGCTCGAAGAGGCGCTGTCGGTCGACAACATCTTCGTCATGGCGCTCATCTTCCGGTCCTTCCGCGTGCCCGGGAAGTACCAGCACCGGGTGCTGTTCTGGGGCATCCTGGGCGCCGTCGTGTTCCGCTGCGCCATGCTCGGCGGCGGCGTGTGGCTGACCAAGAAGTTCGACTTCGTCTTCTACTTCTTCGGCGCCTACCTCATCTACTCGGGCCTTGGCCTGCTGCGCAAGGAAGACGAGGACGAGGACCACCTCGAGAAGTCGACCGCGGTGCGCCTGCTGCGCCGGTTCGTGCGCGTCATCGACGGCGACCACGCCGGCAAGTTCCTGGTCCGCGACAACCATGGCCGCCGCGCCCTGACCACCCTGGCGGTCACCCTGGTGGTCGTCGAGCTCACCGATGTCGTGTTCGCGCTCGACTCGATCCCGGCGGTGCTGGCGGTCAGCCAGGAGTCGTTCGTGATCATCACGTCGAACATCATGGCCATCCTCGGCCTGCGCTCGATGTACTTCATGCTCGCCGGCGCCATGGCCGAGTTCGACTACCTGAAGTACGCGCTCGCCGGCCTGCTGGTGTTCATCGGCGCCAAGATGATCGGCCACGGCCACGTCCACCTGTCGAACGCGGTGTCGCTGGGCATCATCGCCGGCTTCATCGGCGCCGGCGTGATCGCCTCGATCGTCGTCAACCGCCGCCGCGCCGCCACCGCGCCGGCCCCGCCGCCCGCCCCACCAGCGGTCGCCCCACCAGCGGTCGAGTAGCTACTTCATCCGGGCGTTGAGCTTGGCGGTCAGGTCGACCGTCGGGACCGCCCACAGCACCGCGCTCTGATCGATCACGATGTCGACGCCCTCGGACTTGGCGATCTCCTCGATGATCGGGCCGGCCTTCTTGAGGAGATCCTGGACCAGCTTGGTGCGCTCCTCGGCGAGGCTGCGCTCGAGCTTGACGTAGACCTGCTGCAGCTCCACGAACTGCTTCTCCAGGACGCCCTTCTTCTGGGCCAGGACGTCGGGCTTGAGGATCGCGGCCTGCTTGTCGAGCTCGGCGGCCGCCTTCTGCAGGTCCTTCTGCTTCTTGTCGAGCTCGCTCTGCTTGGCCTTGCGGGTCTTGTCGAAGGCCTCGCTGGCCCGCTTGCCGGCCGGCGTGTCGTAGAGCGTCCGCTCCAGATCGATGGTCGCGATCCGCGTCGACGTCGGGCCGGCCGAGACCAGGCCGGTCATCGGCGCCGTGACGATTCCGAGGCCGACGGCCAGGCCGAGGACGGACAGGGTGGTGGTCAGGAACGAACGCGACATGGAACCTCCCAAGCAGGATGCAGCCGACGTACTACACCGCTCTAGAAGAAGTTGCCAATGGTGAACTCGAAGACGAGCGGGTCTTCGTTGGCTTGACGGTCGAGCGGGATGCCCCATTCAAACCGCAGCGGGCCGATGGGCGAGAACCACCGGAAGCCGAACCCCGCGGACTTGCGGATGCCGTAGACCACCGAGTCGGGGAAGCTGAAGCAGGGGTCGAACTTGATCGAGACCGCGGCCGAGCGGCCGTTGCAGTAGCGGGCCTCGAGGTTGTACGCGTTGCCCATGTCGTAGAACACCACGCCCGAGATGGCCAGCCGCTTGATGAGCGGGAACTCGATCTCGCTGTTCCAGATGAGCTGCATGTTGCCGCCCAGCGGGATCTCGCGCAGCGTGTTGTCGGGATCGCGACCGGTGGCGAGCAGCGGACCCAAGGTGCGGGGCCGGAAGCCGCGGACGTCGTAGATGCCACCGATGAGGTAGCGCTCGGCGATCGGCACCCCCAGCGGGTCGATCGAGGTGGTCACCCCGACCTCGGCGTTGAGGTGCAACACGAACGGGCCCCACAGGTTGCGGTAGTAGCGCGAGAAGCCGCCCCAGCGGACGAAGATGTTCTCCGAGCCGGTGTACCTGGACGCGTACTCGGCGAACACGTTGTGGTACCAGCCGCCGGTCGGGAACAGGCGGTTGTTGCGGCTGTCCCACTGCAGCGAGCCGCGCACCGACGAGGTGACCCCGCCGCGGTACAGGTTGGCGACGTCCTCGAAGTTCTCCTGCTCGCTCACCGCACCGAAGGTGGTGATGCCACCGCCGCCGCGCGTGATCCCGACGTTCTCGAGCTTGTAGGTGACGAAGGCGCGCGCCTCGTAGCTGAGCGGATAGCCCCAGGTCAGGTTGAAGCCGGCCGCGTTGCGCTGGAAATTGTTGAAGACCCGGCTCTGGTTGTAGAGGTCGAACGCGAACGTCCAGCTGGTGTCGAGGAAGTAGGGCTCGACGAAGCGGAGCAGGAACAGCTGGCGCAGGCTCGACAGCTGGGCCTGGAGGGCCAGGGTCTGACCGCGTCCGAACAGGTTGTTCTGCGAGATCTGGGCCTGGGCGATGAAGTTCTCCACCGACGAGAACCCGGCGCCGATCTGGAACGTACCGGTGGCGCGCTCGCTGACCTCGACGTTGACCTCGACCAGCTCGTCGGAGCTGCCGCGCTTGGTCGAGACGTCGACCTTCTCGAAGAAGCCGAGCGCGTTGACGCGGCGCTTCGACGCCTCGAGGTTGGTCGACGAGTACAGCTCGCCCTCGCTGATCTTCATCTCGCGGCGGATGACCTTGTCGCGGGTCTTGGAGTTGCCGCGGATGTTGATGCGCTCGAAGTACGCCTTCTTGCCCGACTCGATCTCGTAGATCAGCGAGATGCGGTGCTTGCCCATGTCGGGCTGGGTCATCGGCAGCACGTTGGCGTACGCGTAGCCCTGGTCCATGTAGTAGTCGCTGACCCGGTCGCGGTCGGCGGCGATCACCGAGCGGCTGAAGCGGTCGCCGGGCTTGGCGCGCACCTTGGCGCGGTGGGCGGCCTCGTCACCGACCAGCTTGCCCTTGAACTTGATCTCGCCGATCGTGAAGACCGGCCCCTCGTCGATGGGGATCGAGAGGTACATGTAGCGCTTGTCGCGCGACAGGCGCAGCTGCGGCGTGCCCAGCTTGACGGCGGCGAAGCCGCGGTCCCAGTAGTAGGCGCTGATCATCACCAGGTCGCGCTCGAAGGCCTCCTCGCTGAACGTGCCGGAGTCGGACAGAAACGACAGCGCCCCGCCCTTCTTGGTGAGGATCAGCTCGCGCAGCTGGTCGTCGGTGACCACCTTGTTGCCGATGAACTGGACGTCGCGGATCTCGACCTTGGCGCGCTCGTCGATCGTGAACCAGACGTCGACCTCGGCCTCGTTGATCGGCTTGATCTCGAAGTCGACCGCGGCCAGGTAGTAGCCCTTCTGGACGTACAGCTCGGCGATCTTCTCGCGGTTGCGTTTGACCTTGGCGACATCGAGGATGGCGTCGCGCTCGAGGTCGATGACCTCGTTGATCTTGTCGAGGCCGAGGTCCTTGGCACCGTCGATCAGGACCTTGCGCACCGACGGCCGCTCCTGGACCGCGAAGGTGATGATCGCACCACCCCCGGGCCCGATCTCGGCCTCCACCGTGACGTCGGCGAAGAAGCCCATCTTCCACATGGCGCGCACGTCATCGCGGATCTTGGAGGCGTCGATGGTCGCGCCGACCTTGGACAGGAGGTTGACGCGGATGGCGTCGTCCTCGACCTTGCGGTTGCCACGGAACTGGATGCGGTCGATGGGCCGGCCGACCAGCTTGGGGATCGGTGCGTCGGGATCGACCTCGCCGCCGTCGTCGGGCGGCGGCGGCGCCGGCTGGGCCCAGGCCAGGGCCGGGACCAACCCGACCGCGAGGATGAGCAGGGCGCGGGTCATCGCCTTCATCAGGCCGCCTCGGCTTGCTCGAGGCGCCCGCCGTCGATCATCTTGAGCCGGCGCGGCATGAGCGACGCCAGCTCGGGGTTGTGGGTCATGACCAGCAGGGTCGAGCCGCGCTCGCGGTTGAGCTGGACGAACAGGTCGTGGATGTCCTGCCCGGTCTTGCGATCGAGGTTGCCGGTCGGCTCGTCGGCCAGCAGCAGCGCCGGCTCGAGCACCATGGCGCGCGCCAGCGCGACCCGCTGCTGCTCGCCGCCCGACAGCTGCGACGGCTTGTGGGTGAGGCGGTGCGACAGGCCGACGCGGCCGAGGACGTCGGCGGCACGTCGGCGCGCGGTGGCCTTGGCCATCCGCTGGATCAAGGCGGGCATCATGACGTTCTCGAGCGCGGTGAACTCGGGCAGCAGGTGATGGAACTGGAAGACGAACCCGATCTTGCGGTTCCGGAACATGGCCAGCCGCTCGGGCGCCATCGTGGTGAGCTCCTCGCCATCGAAGCGGAGCGTGCCGCGGGACGGGAGATCGAGCGTGCCGAGGATCTGCAAGAACGTGGACTTGCCGACGCCGGACGCGCCGACCACCGACACCATGTCGCCGCTCTCGAGGACCAGGTCGACGTCGCGGAGCACGGTCAGCGTGGTGCCGCCGTGGTGGTACTCCTTGGTCAGGCCGGCGATCTCGACCCGGGCGCCGCAGCCGGTGCCGGCGGGCCGGTCGGTGGATTCGGGGTGGGACGAGCCTCCGGGGCTCACTCGCACCTCTGGCCGGCCAGCAGGCTCGCCGGGTTCGCCGGGTTCGCCGCCGGGTTCGCCGGTGGGTACGGCGTCCTGAACTGCAGGATCGATCACAGGATTCCTTAGAGAGCGCAGGAACTTAGTCGCGGAGGTCCAGGCTGTCAACGCGCTTGGACCGCCGCGATCGCCCAACAGTTGCCTGGGGATCCCGACGGAGCGGGTCCCGGCTCCGCGCTGACGCGCACGCGTCAGGCGGTGGAGCCCGAAGCCATCGGTGGGTGTATCAAACGCCATGCTCGACGTTCGCCGCGCGATCCCAGCCGATGCTCCCGCCTACCTCCAGCTGGTCCGGGCGCTGGCGGCGTTCGAGAACCTGGCGCCACCGGACGACGACGCGGCGGCCCGGCTGGTTGCCGACGCCTTCGGCGACCACCCGCGCTACGAGCTGTGGATGGCCGAGCTGGACGGCACCGTGGTGGCCTACGCGGTGACGTTCGCCACCTACTCCACGTTCCGCGGCAAGCCCACGCTGTTCCTCGAGGACCTGTTCGTGCATCCCGACGCCCGCCGGCGCGGCGTCGCGCGGGCGGTCCTGGCCCGGCTCCGATCCGAGGCCGAGCGCCGTGGCTGCGGCCGCTTCGAGTGGTTCGTGCTCGACTGGAACCAGGACGCCCAGGCCCTGTACCGCACGGTCGGCGCCGCCCCGCTCGCGGAGTGGCAGCTGTGGCGGGTCGACCTGCCCTGACCCTCGGCCCGCGTCACGAAAACGGATTCAGCAGGCGAACCCCGGTTCGTCGTACGGCGGCCTCATCACGCGTGACCAGGGTGAGATCGTGAGCGATGGCGGTTGCGGCGATCAGACCATCGATGACCGGCAGCGGATCTGGCGTGTTCAGGCGGCCCCAGAGCTCGGCAACCCGGCGATCGATCGGCAGGATCTTCTCGGCGTGGGTCTCGACGACACGCTCGAACCACCGATCGAGATGGCGCGCGGTTTTCGGATCGCGGCCGCGGACCGCTTCGATGCCGTGGCGGAGCTCGCCGATCACCACCGCCGGCAGGTAGTGATCGTCGTGCTCGACGCTCTTCGCCCAGGCGCGTACGCCTGGGTTGGCGCGGCTGCCCTTGCGGAGCTCCGAGATGACGTTGGTGTCCCAGAGAAAGCTCACAGCTTCACCCGCCGTGGCAGATCGCGGCGGCGCTCGAAGTCCGCGTCGTCGCCGACGTCGGGCATCGCGAGCAGCAACGCCACCAGGCTCGGGCGTTCGACGAGCGCCTCGCGGAGGATCTCCCGATGCTCGGCCTCCGCAGATCGTCCGTTGCGGGCGGCGCGTTCGCGGAGCGCCTTGACCACGGTGGGGGCGATGTTCCTGACCAGCAGCTGGCTCATGCTATCAAAGATAGCGCAGGGCCCACCGAATGGAAACCGCGGCGAAGCTCAGATCCCGACGCTCAGCCCGAGCGTCCACAGCCGGACGCCGACGTCGCCGGCGGCGGTCTCGAGCTGGTCCTCGCTGACCTCGCCCCAGATGGCGGCCTGGCCCAGCAAGGGCGCCTTGAGGCGGTACTCGAGTCCGATGGCCCCGACCATGCCGTCGGCCGTGGTGTCGCCGAGGCGGTCGCCTTCGGCGCCCAGCCAGACCCGCTCGAGGCCGAGCCGGCCGTAGGCGCCGAAGGCGCCGTCGATGGGCACGGTCAAGCGGACGTGGATGCCGGCCGCGGTGGCCTGGTCGGTGCCGAGCCCGAAGCGCGACAGGCTGCCCTCGAGGGCGAGGCGGCCGAAGCCCTGGCCGAGCGCCAGACGGCCGTTGCCGCCGTCGCCGTCGCCATCCGCGGCGGCGCGCAACTCGCCCTGCAGGACCGGGTCGCCGCCCAGGCCCAGCGAGACGTAACTACCCGCGGAGGCGGAGGTGACGGTGGCGGTGAGGAGCGCGGCGGCGACGAGGGCACGGCGAAGCATGACGGGAGCATGAGCAACCGCCGTGCCGGGCGCCAGTTCCAGGCGAACCGCGGGCTTGGCCCGTGATCGTGATCCGGCGTTCACGACCCGGCACGGGCCATGTCGCGTGGACGGTGGACGCCAGCGCGCCGGAATGAAACAACTACGCCGCCTGCGATGCGCCTCAACAAGTTCTTGAGCGAGACCGGCCAGTACTCGCGCCGCGGCGCCGACGCGCTGATCGCGGAGGGTCGAGTGACCAGGAATGGCGTGCGTGCCGAGCTCGGGACCCAGGTCGCGATCGGGGACGAGATCCGGGTCGACGGCACCATCGTCGGCAAGGCCGCCGACCGACCACCACCGGTGTACATCGCCTTCAACAAGCCGGTCGGCGTCACCTGCACCACCGAGCGCCACATCGGCGGCAACATCATCGACTTCATCAACCACCCCGAGCGCATCTTCCCGATCGGGCGCCTCGACAAGGACTCCGAAGGCCTCATCCTGCTCACCAACGACGGCGACATCGTCAACGAGGTGCTGCGCGTCGAGCACGGCCACGAGAAGGAGTACGTGGTCGCCGTCGATCAGCTGGTCACCGCGGAGGCGCTGACGCGGATGTCGCGCGGGGTGCGGATCGAGGACGGCATGACCAGGCCGTGCCGGATCACGAAGGTCGGGCCGCGCGTGTTCCGGATCGTCCTCACCCAGGGCCTCAACCGCCAGGTGCGGAAGATGTGCGCCGCGTGTGGCTACAAGGTCGTGACGCTCACGCGGGTGCGCATCATGCACATCGGGCTCGGCGCGCTGAAGTACGGCAGCTGGCGCAACCTGACGCCGGCCGAGGTCCGTGGCCTGCGGGTCCGCGAGCCGGCAGCGCCAGCGACCCGCGCCGAGCCGCGACGACGCTAGCGCGCCGACGGGGTACGCTGCGGCCCGCCGTGCGCATCTTGCTCCTCACGCCGCCGATGACGCAGCTCAACACGCCGTATCCGGCGACCGCGTACCTGACCGGCTTCCTGCGCCAGCACCAGGCCCGGCTCGGCCTCGAGGTCACGCAGGACGATCCGGCCCTCGAGCTGTTCCTGCGCGTGTTCTGTCGCGCCGGGCTGACCCGGGTGGCGGATCAGCTGCGCGGCGCCAAGGCGCGGCGGCGTCCGCGCACCGACGCGGTCGCGCACTTCCTGGCTCACCAGGCGGCGTACGTCGACACCGTCGACGCCGTGATCCGCTTCCTGCAGGGCCGCGATCCGAGCCTGGCGCTGCGCATCGTCGGCCGCGAGCTGTTGCCCGAGGGCCCGCGCTTCGCCGCCATCGATGCCGCGCTGGCCGCGGATCCCGATGCCGGCCCCGACCACGACCCGCTGGGCTGGGCCTTCGGCGACCTCGGCATCGTCGATCGCGCCAAGTACCTGGCCAGCCTGTACGTCGACGATCTGGCCGACGTGGTGCGCGACGGCGTCGATGCTCGTTTCGAGCTGTCGCGCTACGGCGAGAAGCTGGCGGCGAGCGCACCGACCTTCGACGGCCTGGCCGCCGCGCTGGCCGCGCCACCGACGCTGATCGACGCCCTGCTCGACGAGCTGACGCGCGACGTGCTGACCCGCCACCGCCCCGACCTGGTCGGCCTGACCGCGCCGTTTCCCGGCAACGTCTACGGCGCGCTGCGCATCGGCCGGGTCGTCAAGGCGACCTCGCCGTCGACGCGCGTGGTGCTCGGCGGTGGCTACGTCAACACCGAGCTGCGAACGCTGAGCGATGCCCGGGTCTTCGATCACGTCGACTACGTCACGCTCGACGACGGCGAGCGTCCGCTGCTGGCGCTGATCGAGCACCTCGCCGCCGCCGGCGGGCCGGCCGGTCCCCTGTTCCGGACCTTGGTCCGCGAGCGCGGCAAGGTGGTGTTGAAGAGCGACGCGACGCTGCACGACGTGCCGATGCGCGACGCCGGCACGCCGACCTACGACGGCCTGCCGCTCGATCGCTACCTGTCGATGTTCGAGATGCTCAACCCGATGCACCGCCTGTGGTCGGACGGGCGCTGGAACAAGCTGACGGTGGCGCACGGCTGCTACTGGAAGAAGTGCAGCTTCTGCGACGTCACCCTCGACTACATCGGCCGCTACGAGCCGGCGGGCGCGGATCTGCTGGTCGACCGCATCGAGGCGATGGTCGCCGAGACCGGACAGACCGGCTTCCACCTCGTCGACGAGGCGGCGCCTCCGGCCGGACTCAAGGCGCTCGCCCAGCGCCTGCTCGAACGCAAGGTGATGATCACCTGGTGGGGCAACATCCGCTTCGAGAAGTCGTTCACCCCCGAGCTGGCGCAGTTGCTGGCGCGCAGCGGATGCGTCGCGGTCAGCGGTGGCCTCGAGGTGGCGTCGGATCGGCTGCTGGCCCTGATGCAGAAGGGCGTCACGGTCGAGCAGGTCGCCCGCGTCACCCGCGGCTTCACCGACGCCGGCATCATGGTCCACGCCTACCTCATGTACGGATTCCCGACCGAGACCGTGCAGGAGACCGTCGACGCCCTCGAGCGAGTGCGGCAGCTGTTCGAGCACGGCTGCATCCAGTCGGCGTTCTGGCATCGCTTCGCCGCCACCGTGCACAGCCCGATCGGCCACGCCCCCGCGCTCTACGGCATCCGCCTGCACCGCGAGCCCAAGGTGTCGTTCGCGCGCAACGAGGTCGGCTTCGACGATCCGACCGGCGTCGATCACGACGCGCTCGGCGCCGGGCTGCGCAAGGCGCTCTACAACTACATGCACGGCCTCGGCCTCGACGCCGACGTGCGGTCGTGGTTCGCCGCGCCCGGCGGGCGCAAGCCGCGGCTGCCGACCACGCAGGTGCATCCCGATCTGATCACCGCCGCGCTGGCCGGCTAGCTCAGGGGCCCAGGCCGCTGCCGCTCGCGGTCCGCCTGCCGACGACCTCGAGCTCGAGCTGCCGTTCGCCGACTTCTGATCCCCGCTCCGGTCACGGTCAAGGCGCGGCGCGTCGTTCCGCCGGGTCGAAGCCGAGCGCGCCGTGACCGTGTCACGCGGGGGCCGCGCGAAGCGGTGATCAGAGTTGATCAACGCGGACCGCGATTTGATCAGCTTTTCGCGTATCGCTTGCATCAGCGCCGTCATCGGGTGACGGCACGGTCACGTTGGCGAGAAGCCTCGCGCTTGCGACGGTACCGCCATGGGAATGGATGTCAGGTCAGCTCGAACCGTCCTCTGGCTCGCCGTGGCCGTGGTCCTCGCCACGGCGGCGTGCGCGTCGGGTCGGCCCAACGACTTCGGCGACGACGACGACGACCCGGACGCAAACCGCACGCTCGTCGACGCCGGCGCCGTCGACGGCCCCTCGCTACCGGTCGACGGGCCACCGCCGAGCACCGACGCACCGGCCGGCAACGCCGTGACGCTTTCGCAGTCGTCGTCGATGACCGTGATGCCGGCGACGTCGGTGGCCTGCAGCACCGGCGAGAACAGCTACTACCGCGTGTTCCCGCTCGCCGATCACGGCGTCACCAGCGCGCTCGCGGTCGATCGCGTCGATTTCGGGGTGCAGGACGCGGTGGGCGTCATCGGTTCCAGCCAGCAAGTCCAGGTCAAGCTGCACACCCTGAGCGGTGCGCTCGCGGTCGCCAACCTGACCCCGATCCGGACCACCGCGGTGACGGTGGCCAACGCGGCCTCGGGAACGGTGGTGCAGGTCCCGATCTCGCCGCCGGCGACGATCGCGGCCGGCTCGACGATGGTGGTCGAGGTCCTGGCCGCCGGCGGCGGCAATCAGTTCATCCTCGGCGCCAACACCTCGCCCGAGACGCAGCCGGGCTACCTCCGCGGCCCGTCGTGCGGCTCGGCGGCGCCGGTCACGTTCGCGTCCATCTCCTTCCCGTCGACCCACATCGTGGTCACGGCGAGCGGGACCTACTGAGCGCCCATGGCGACGCGCAAGTCGCGAGGGCGTCGTCGAGAGCTCGTGCTCGAGCTGGGATGGGAGACGAGCTGTCTCGGAGCAGGGCCGGCCGCCGCTTCACCCACGCCCCTCGACACCGACCTGGTCGCGACCGCGCGTTTCCTGTTGGACGACCTGCGTCGCCGTGCCCTGGCCGACGAGATCATGCACCGCGACCGTCGCTCCCTGGCCGGCCACACGGCGTCGCCCTCGGCCGCGGTGCGCCGCTCGCGGTGACCTCGCCGCCGCTCACGGGAGCCTCGAACCCGTCGGCCTCGGGCGACAGCCTGCACCGCACCCACCCGCTCATCGACATCGCACCACGCACGACTCTTCTGGTGGGTCGAGCAGAGAGCGCGCAGTTCGGGGACGTTGCCCTGGAGCCATCGACGACGAGGTGAACCGGCGAGCGATCGTCACCAGGTCGGGGTCGCGGCACGTTCCGGACCGCTTCAATCCAGGTGCGGGATGACCGTGCGCCGTTCCGCCTCGAGCTTGCGGGTCTGTTCGCGGGACGCCGCCAGCAGCCGCGGTTACGCGGGTCGCTCGTGGGCGATGAGCACGCACGGCTGATCGAGTCTGATCATCTGACGAGGTGAGGCGATCACCGAGCATTGGCGTGAACGAGTGCCATGACAACGACCTTCCGTGGGCACGGCGATCGCGACCAGGATGCCGGCCATGAGGAACCTGGCCATCTGCGGAGCTCTGGTCGTGGCACTCGTCGGAAACGCCGCCGCGCAGGGCGATTCATCGAGGATCATCGGTAGCCCCGACGGGCCCGGTGGGCTCATCACCGGCTACATCCCGACCGATGACCCGATGGTGATCGCCGGCGGCGGCTTCAACTCGCGCGTCCTCTACCTCAACAACTGCAAGGGCGAGACGACGGCGACCGGTGCGCCCGGGTGCCGGCTCACCCGGGGCGCCGTCAACAACTCGTCGACGAACACCACGTCGATCGCGAGCGGCAACCTGGCCGCGTACACCGGCAGCGATGCGACGTGGAACCAGATCGTCGCCTGCGTGCGCGAGACCTACGCGCCCTACGGCGTCATCATCACCACGACCGATCCGGGCTCGGCGCCGCACTTCGAGGCGATGGCGGCCGGCCTGGCCAGCAACCTCGGCCTGCCCGCGCAGGTCGGCGGCGTGTCGCCCGGTGCGTGCGGCATCATCAACAACGCCATCACCTTCAGCTTCCTCAACTCCGCGCCCAGCAACGTCAGCCAGGCGTGCTGGATCATCGCGCAGGAGTCGGCGCATGCCTTCGGGCTCGCCCACGAGATGCTGGGCGCCGATCCGATGACCTACATCCCCAACCCGCCCAGCAAGCGCTTCCAGAACCAGAGCGCCTGCATCGGCACCCAGGGCTGCTGCCAGCCGGCGCAGGAGTGCCAGTGCGGCCCGACGATGCAGAACTCGCATCAGAAGCTGCTCGACATCTTCGGCCCGTCGACGCCGACGCCGCCGTCGATCGTGATCGAGACGCCGACGAACAACGCGACGGTGAGCCCGAGCTTCGTGGTGCGCGCCACGGTCACCGATGAACAGGGCGTGGAGAACGTCGAACTGCTCGTCGACGATGCGCCCTTCGCCTCGCTGACCACGCCGCCCTACGCCTTCAACGCGCCGGCCTCGCTGGCGGCAGGCCCGCACACCGTGACCGTGCGCGCCAACGACACCCAGGGCTCGCAGGGCACGGCCTCGGTGACCGTGATCCTCGGCGACCCGTGCACCAACGATGACGCCTGCGAGGCGCAAGGCGCGGGCCTGGTCTGCGTCGACGGCCGCTGCGTCCCCGGCGAGACCACGCCCGGTGGCCTCGGCACGCCGTGTACCAGCGCCGCCGACTGCGTCTCGGGTCTGTGCGCGACCAAGGATGGAGAGAATCGGTGCGTCGAGAGCTGTGACCTCGCCGCCGACAGTTGCCCGGACGCCTTCGCATGCCTGTCCAACGGTGCGGGCGGCGGCCTGTGCTGGCCCGACGGCGGCGCCGGCTGTCTGGGTTGCGCGACCGGCGGGGGCGCCGATCCGATGTTGCCGATCGGCGCGGGTGCGATCCTGGGCGCCATCATGGTGCGCCGGCGCCGGCGGTCATCGCGAGGAGCATGACGTCATGAAGCAGCACCTTCACCTGGTCCTGGCGGTCGCGCTCGCGGCTTGTGGGCCCGGCGGCCCGCGCAACGTGACACCGACGCCGGTCCCTCCGGCTCGGCCGGCGCCCGTCGCCGCGCCGGCGCCGGAGGTGGCCGAGCCAGTCGCGCCGCTGCTCAGGCTGCCGACCACCGTTCGCCCGATCCGCAACGACGTCGAGCTCACGCTCGACCCCAACCTCCAGGACTTCACGGGTGCCATCACCACCCAGCTCGAGGTGACCGCGCCGACGGCCACGCTGTGGTTGAACGCCAGCGAGATCGTCGTCGACGACGCCAGCTTCGACGTCGGCGGCGAGACCGTGGCGGCGCGGCCGGTCTACACCGAGAAGGACTTCCTCGGCCTGGTGCCGGCGCGACCGCTCTCGCCCGGCAAGGTGACGTTGAGCATCCGGTACCGCGGCAAGATGCACGCGAACGACGGCACCGGCATCTACACCGCCAAGGAAGCGGACGACTGGTATGCGTTCACCCAGTTCGAGGCGACCGACGCGCGCGAGGCGTTCCCGTGCTTCGACGAGCCGTCGTACAAGGTTCCGTGGCGGCTGACCCTGCACGTCAAGAAGGACCTGGTCGCGCTCGCCAACACCGCCGTCGAGCAGGAGCTCGACGAGCCCGACGGCATGAAGGCGGTGCGCTTTCGCGAGACCCGACCGTTGCCGAGCTATCTGGTCGCGTTCGCGGTGGGGCCGTTCGAGGCCGTCGATGCGGGCAAGACCCGCACCGGGACGCCGCTCCGCATCGTGGTGCCGCGCGGCCGCACCAAGGACGCGGCCTACCCCGCCGAGGTGACCCATCAGTTGCTCGAGGTGCTCGAGGATTACTTCGCGACGCCCTACCCGTACGACAAGCTCGACACGCTCGCGGTCTCGGTGTTCAACGCCGGCGCGATGGAGAACCCCGGGCTCATCACCTATCGGCAGGAGTTGATCCTGACCAAGCCCGGCGAGCTGACCATCCAGAAGCAGCAGGCGTACGCGAGCGTCGCCAGCCACGAGCTGGCGCACCAGTGGTTCGGCAACCTGGTGACCCTCGCCTGGTGGGATGACACCTGGCTCAACGAGGCGTTCGCGACCTGGATGACCGCCAAGGTGCTCGAGACCTGGAAACCCGAGTGGGAGATCCCGGCGGGCCTGGTGGCGAGCAAGGCCCGCGTCATGGGCGCCGACAGCCTCGACAGCGCGCGCGCGATCCGGCAGCCGATCGTGACGTCGAGCGACATCGCCAACGCGTTCGACGGCATCACCTATGGCAAGGGCGCCGCCGTCTTGACCATGATGGAGCGCTGGATCGGGCCCGCGGTGTTCCAGCGCGGCGTGCGCCAGTACCTGGCCGAGCACGCCTGGGGCAACGCGACCTACAGCGATTTCGTCGCCGCGATGTCGGCCGCCGCCAGCAAGGACGTGCACGGCCTGTTCGACGGCTTCGTGCTGCAGAGCGGGGTGCCGCTGGTGGCGGTCGAGCTGGTCTGCGCCAAGGACGCGCCGCCGAAGCTCCGGCTCGAGCAACGACGCTACGTGCCGACCGGCTCCACGATCGACGCGAAGCGCACCTGGCAGATCCCGGTGTGCGCGCGCTGGGGAGCGGGCAAGACCAGCGGGCGGGCGTGCACGCTGCTCGACACGGCGAGCGCCGAGCTGGCGCTCGGCACCCCGATCTGCCCCGACTGGGTGCTGCCCAACGAGGCTGGACTCGGCTACTACCGCATGCAGCTCGCATCGCAGCCGCTCGACGACCTGCTCGCCAACACGCGGTCGCTCACGCTCGCCGAGCGGGTCGGCCTGATCGGCGACGTCAACGCGCTGGTCACCAGCGGCGCGATCGAGAACCGCGTGGCGCTCGCCATGGTCGCGAACCTGGCCAAGGACAAGAGTCGCCACATCGTCGACGCGTCGATCGGCGTCATCGCCGGGATCGACGAGATGGTGCCCGACGCGCTGCGCCCCAACTACCAGCGGCTGATCCGCAAGCTGTACCGGCGGCGCGCCGTCGAGCTCGGGTGGCAAGGCAAGAAGACCGACGACGACGAGCTCCGGCAGCTGCGGCCGGGCCTGCTCGCGCTGGTCGCGGACACCGGCAAGGATCGCGAGCTGGTCGATCAGGCGATGGCCCTGGCCTGGCGATGGCTCGACGATCACGGTGCGATCGCGCCCGAGCTCGTGGGCGTCACGCTCGGCGTCGCGGCCCGCCACGGCGATCAGAAGCTGTTCGATCGGCTGCACGCCGATGCCAGGAAGGTGACCGATCGCGCCGAGCGCGGCCGGCTGCTTGGTGCCATGGCCGGGTTCACCGATCCCGCGATCGCCACCCAGGCGATGGCGCTGGTGCTCACCGACGAGTTCGAGTTGCGCGAGGCGCTCGGCCTGTTGCAGGGCGGCTTCGCCCACCCGGCCACGCGCATGATCGCCTATCGGTTCGTGGTCGAGCACTTCGACGAGGTGTCGGCCAAGCTGCCCGAGCGCTTCCGGCCGTACCTGGCGCTATCGCTGGTCGCGCTGTGCGACGAGGATCGCAAGGCCGAGGTCCAGCAGTTCTTCGGACCTCGGATCGAAAAGCTCGACGGTGGCCCCCGCATCATGGCGCAAGCGCTCGAGCAGCTGAGCCTGTGCTCGGCGGCCCGCAAGGCGCAGACCCCCGGCGTCGTCGAGTTCCTGAAGCGGCAGTAAGGGCGGCCTTCCCGACCTCATGTATCGTCCGATCTTGCTGGCACGCGGGCTCCGGATCGCGGTCGGCATCGTTGTTCCCCCCCGGCAGGACCTTCGCGCACTCCCTGTGTACGCTTCGCAGCGCCGGTCACCCGACGACCACGCAACACTCGGTTCCGGGTGGTGGCCACCTTTCCCGGGCAGCGGTTGAGACGCTGCAAGGTTCGATCGAGAAACGTGGATCATCTCGATCACGTGTCGCTACGTGATCGGCATTGCGGCCAGATCGTCACGGCATCACGACGTCAGGGGCCGGAGACCACCGGCACGGGCGTCCGGTGCGCCTGGTTGCCGTCGCCGAGCTGGCCGACGCCGCCGTTGCCCCAGCACAGCACGGTGTTGGCCGCGGTGACCGCGCAGCTGTGCGCCCAGCCGGTGGCGAGGATCTGGAACTGCACCCCGGGCCAGATGCTCGCGGTCGGGATCGCGACATCGAGCTCGGTCGAGCTGCTGACCTGGAACCCATCGTTGTAGCCCCAGCAATACAGCTCCAGCGCCGCCGAGATCGCGCACGCGAAGTTGAGCCCGAGATCGACGCGCAGCCAGTCGCGCGCCGTGGCGACCTCGGTCGGCGACAGCGGCACCGTGCCGGTCCCGGCGCCGAGCCGACGGTTTTCGTTGAAGCCCCAGCACCACAGGTCACCACCGCTGCCGTCGGGCGCCCGGATGCCGCACACCGCGCCGTACAGCGAGTCGGTCGCCAGCCATTGCCAGTTGGCCGCCGGATCCAGGACCCGCAGCGGAGCGTCCGAGCTGGATGGCGTCGCACCGACACCGAGCTCCCGGGCATCGTTGTCACCCCAGCACCACCTGGTTGGGCGCCGGCGCCGAGCTGAGCCCGCACCCGAACTCGGGCCCGCCTTCGAGGCGCAGCCACGACGCCGGGCCGGGGCTGGCCGGCATCGCGGTCGGCACGGGGAGCGACGCGCCGAGCCCGGCGCCGCCGCCGAGCGCGGTCTTGAGGTTGGTCCCCCCAGCACCAGCGCGCGCTGTTGGAGTCCAGCGCGCAGGCATGACTCGCAACGATCCGGTGGAGCTGCTCCACCCGACGGGCGGGTCGTGGACCGCGGTCGACGGCGGGGCGCGCCACACCTGCGCGATCGACGACGACACCGCGATGTGGTGCTGGGGCGACAACAGCGCCGGCCAGCTCGGCACCGGGGCCAGCGCCGCCGTCCACGGGCCCGAGGTGATCAGCGCGACGTGGGAGTCGCTCAGCGCTGACGAGCTGCGCACCTGCGCGCTCAAAGAGGGTGGCGCGGCGGAGTCTGGTTGGCGTTGCTGCCGTCGACCTGACCGTAGGCCGCCTCACCCCAGCAGAACAGGGCGCCGCTGTCCTTGATCGCGCACGCATGATACGAGCCGGCCGCGATCGCCCGCCACGGTCCCGGCTCGCCGATCGGCGCTGCGGTCGGGCGATCGATGAAGCTGCCGTCGCCGAGCTGGCCGATTACGTTCTCGCCCCAGCACGACACCTGGCTGCCGTCCATGGTGATCGCGCACGCGAACTCCTGGCCCACGGCCAGCGCCTTGAACGCGCCCACCGGCAGCCCGCCATCAGCCGCATCCACGGCGGCGTCGACCCCCGCGTCGTCGACCGCGCTGCATGCCGTCGGCTCACCCGCCGGGTGACAGCGGCCGCCGGCACCGCCGGACACTGGTCGTCGCCGGCACAGGTGACGCGGCACGGATCGAACGTCGGGCGGCAACAGCTGGCAAGGATGGCCAGCGCCAGGATGCTCGCGGCGCGCACCGGCGCAGTATCGCACACGGTCCACCAGGCGCTCGACCGCCGCTGGCGTCGCTGCGGTCCGGATGTCAGAATGGCGGGCTGATGGCGACGACTCCGCGCGGTCGGGTCCCACTGGCGGGTGACGCGACCCTGCCGCCCGATGACACGCGCCAGGAATTCGCGCACGCCGAGACCCTGGGCACCGGTCCGGTCGCCGGCGCGACGGCAACCGAGGCCGGGGCCGGCAACGCCAGCGCCAGCAACGAGTACACGATGCCGCGCGGCGCACAGTCGAGCGAGCTGGTGGCCGGCGAGATGGTCGGCGAGTATCGCATCGAGCGGAAGATCGGCCAGGGCGGCATGGGGGTGGTCTATGGCGCCATCCACCCGCTGATCGGCAAGCGCGCCGCGATCAAGGTGCTGACCCGGCAGCTGTGCATGCAGCCCGAGGCGGTCGAGCGTTTCGTCACCGAGGCGCGCTCGGTCAACCAGATCGGACACCCCAACATCGTCGACGTGTTCTCGTTCGGCAACCTGCCCGACGGTCGCAGCTACTTCGTCATGGAGTGGCTCGAAGGACGCAGCCTGGCCGAGCGCCTGCGCAAGGGCCGGCCGCCGCTGGCCGAGCTGTGCGCGGTCCTCGACGAGGTCGCCGAGGCGCTCGAGGCGGCGCACGCCAAGCGGATCGTCCACCGCGATCTCAAGCCCGACAACATCTACCTGGTCGCGGCGTCCGGCGGCCGGACCAAGGTCACCCTTCTCGACTTCGGGATCGCCAAGCTGCTCGACGACTCCAGCGAGCGGGTGACCAAGACCCGCACCGGCAGCCTGATGGGCACGCCGCTGTACGTCGCCCCCGAGCAGGCCCGCGGCTACGAGATCGACGCCCGGGTCGACATCTACTCGCTGGGCGCGGTGGCGTTCGAGATGGTGACCGGCCGGCCGCCGTTCGTGGCCGACAACGCCATGGATGTGGTGGCGATGCACCTGCACGACGATCCGCCGCGCGCCTCGAGCGCGGTGGCCGGCGTGCCGCGGGCGCTCGACGACCTGCTGCTGGCCACGCTGGCCAAGGAGCCCGACGGGCGTCCGACGCTGGCCCAGTTCCGTGCCGTGTTGACCGAGGTGCGCACCGCGCCCGAGCTCGGGCTGGTCGCAGCGCCGACGGTGGCACGCGGCGGCAGCGGCCGGCGGGCGACGTGGCTCGCCCTGATGGTCGCGATCGGTGGCGGCGTCGCGGTGTACGCGACGCGCGGCGGCGACTCCGAGCCGGCCGCGCCGGTCCCGCAGCCCACGATGGCCACGGAGGCCACGGTGGCGATCGGTCCGGCGGCCGTGGAGTCGACCCCGACGGCGCCGGCGACCGTGCCGCCGACGGCCGCGACCGCAGCGACTGGCGGGCCGGCGACCCTGGCGCTTCGCGTCAGCGTGCGCGGCGCAGCGGTGGAGCTCGACGGCCGCACGCTCGCGCTGGCGGACGGGGTCGCCGTGGTCACCGTGGCTCCCGGCGCGCACCGGATGCGGGTCACCGCGGTGGGCTACCACGACAAGATCGTCGAGCTCCGCGTCGCGGCCGGTGAGCGCCTCGAGCTCGCACCCCAGCTCGACAGGAAGCGGCGCCCGGGCGGCACGGTCCGGCCGCCGACCGGTGGCGGCAGTGGCGGCAGTGGCGGCAGCGGCAGCGCGGCGCCGCCGCCTGATGACGACGCGGTCGTGAACCCGTTCCCGAGGCCGAAATGACCATCAAGGCGACGCTGTTGATGACGATGCTGGCGACCTCGGTCCTGGCCCTGGCGACGCCGGCCCACGCCCAGCCCAGCCCCGGACCGAGCCCCGAAGAACGCGCCCGCGCGCTCGTCGATGACGGCATCCGCCACTACAACGTCGCCGAGTACGCCGCGGCGATCGCGGCCTACAAGGAAGCCTACAAGCTGGTGCCGGCGCCCGATCTGCTGTGGAACATCGCGCAGGCGTACCGGCTTGCCGGCGACTGCGCCGGCGCGCTGACGTTCTACAAGAACTACGTGCGCGAGATGCCGGCGGGCCAGTTCCGCGCCAAGGCCGACCAGCGCGTCGTGGAGATGGATGCGTGCGCGAAGAAGGCGGGAACGGGAACGGGAACGGGAACGGGTACGGGAACGGATACGGGAACGGGTACGGATTCGGGAACGGGTACGGATACGGGAACGGGTACGGATACGGGAACGGGTACGGATTCGGGCGCGGATCCGGGCGGCGCCGGCGCCGCAGATCCGCCACCCGATCCAGTCGACGCAACACCGCCGCCGCCGTCCAGCTCCGGCAAGACGCTCCGCATCGCCGGTCTGGCCGCCATCGGCACCGGGGCGATCGGCGTGCTGGCCGGCGGCTACTTCTCCTGGAAGGCCGGTGGCTACGCCGATGACGCCGAGCGGTTGTGCGCGACCACGTGCGCCGGCCCCGAGCTGGTCGCCCTCGAACGCAAGGGCGACCGCGCCGACCGTAACGCCACCATTCTCTACATCGCCGGAGGCGTCGCCATCGCCGCCGGCATCGGCGTCACGTTCCTGGCCGCGTCGCGCGGCGAGCGCCGGGCGGTGGTCCTGCTGCCGACCCGCGGCGGCGCGGCGGCGTCGGCGACCTGGTCGTTCTGACACCGTTCCAGCCGCCGAGGTGACGGCCGCCAGGTCGACCCGGTCAGGCACGACGCGGGACCTTGTGCATGCGAGCCCGGACGTCGAAGCAAACCGGGCGCGCTTCACCGCCTGCTCGATAGGGCTGGTAACGCCAGCGCAGGAGCGCCCGGGTGATGCGCGCTTCCAGGCGCCTGGGGCCTTCGAGCACGGCAGCCGCGCCCACCATCCCCTCGGCGTCGATGCACAACCGCGCCCGATAGCGGTGGGCTGCGCTTCGACTCCGCGGCCACGGCCCATCGATCCGGGTCACGTCCGCCTCGTTCACGCCCCGCGGACCGCTCACGTCCGGTTCCGGCGCCGCGTCCGGTTCCGCGCCCGGCGCCGCGTCCGGTTCCGCGCCCGGCGCCGCGTCCGGTTCCGCGCTCGGCGCCGCCTCCGGTTCCACGCCCGGCGCCGCGTCCGGTTCCTCGCCCGCCACCGCCTCGCGCCGCGGACCTCGAGTGCCCGCGTCCAGCGGCACCGTCAGGGTCGCAGCCGTGGCGCGGGCGTCCGGCTCTGGCCGCGTCGGGGCAACCCACCCGAAGGCCGCCACGCTCACGGCGACCAGCGTGGCCAGTGAGCCGCCGATCGCGCCGAGGGCAAGCCGGCGCCGACAGCGGCCGCACCGTGCGGTCAGGCCCCCGTCCTGGCCCGGCTCGAGCGCTGCCAGCCCGGCGCTCGACGGCCTGGGGCGCGATTCCGGAAGCTCCGCCGGCGTGCCGCGGGCGAGACGCGACCGTGGGGCCGGCCTGACCGGTGCGCCGCTGCCATGGGGTCGCTGGTGGGCATCGACGAGCTCGGCGATCGCGTCGTCGGTGACCGGCTCACCCAGTCCCGCGGCAATATCGCGCACGGCATCCGCCAGCGCGGCGCAGGTTGGCCAGCGGTCGGCGGCGCTGGTGGCCAGCGCCCGGATCACGACGGCATCGAGCTCGGCTGGACACCCGGGTGCGTGCTGCGACGGGGCCTCGATGGCGCGCGCCCGCACGTGCTCGAGATCCACCGGGCGCGCGCCCAGGGGGAACAACTTGCGCGTCGTGAGCAGCTCCCAGGCGACGACGCCCACCGAGAAGACATCCGCCCGGCGGTCGAACGGCGACCCCGACATCACCTCGGGCGCCATGTAGCCGAACTTGCCCTTGATGGCCCCGGGTCTCGTGATGTGATCGGCCGACTGCATCCTGGCCACCCCCATGTCGATCAGCTTGAGCCGCCCGCCCCTCGTCAACATCAGATTGGAATGCGAGACGTCTCGATGCACGAAGCCGACCGCGGTTCCGTGCTCGTCGACGAGCTCGTGGGCGTAGTGCAGGGCGCTGCACAGGCGGTGGAGCAGCGACAGGATCGACCGCAGCGGCAGCCGGCGCTGCGCCACGCTGGCCCGGGACAGGACGTCGTTGAGCGACACGCCGGCGACGTACTCCATGGTCATGAACAGCTCGCCGGCCTCGCGGCACAGCGAGAACACGCGACGAATGACCGGGTGGTCGAGCAGATAGGCAATGCGCGCCTCACGGCCGAACGAACGGACCGCAGCGTCGTCGTCGGCCAGGTGAGCGTGCAATCGCTTGAGCGCCACGTCGCACGGGTCCGGACCCTCGATCCGTCGAGCCCGGTAGACCGAGGCCTGGCCGCCCGCCCCGAGCCGCTCGTACAGACGATACGCACCGAGCGTGGCCGGCTGGGGGTCGAGCTTCGAGCGCTCGATCGGGCGGGTCGAGCTGGCGGTGTCCGGCAACTCGTTCACCACACCGCGGAGACCGGCTGCGATCGCGCGCAGCGCATCGTCGGCGCCGTCCCGTCGCGCCAGCACCGGTCGCGGGCGTGCGCAGCGTCGCGGGGCTGGCTCGACCGGAACCGCGCGATGCCCGCCGCCATCCGCCGGTAGTCGTGATCGCCCATCAGCGGCCGCACCGTAGCCGACCGTGCCGGAGCTCGTTCTTACATCGTCTTTGGAGGCCGCCGATCGCACGGTCACGGAGCCGGCTTGCGAACCGCCACCGCCACGCACGCGTCGACGTCGTCGGCCAGGCGCCACCCGCTGCTCGCACGCTCGATCACCTCGCGCTCCGGGAGCACCTCGCGCAAGCAGCTTCGCAGGCGGTTGATGGCGACGTAGAGCGCGTTGCGGTGTTGCAGCGGATGGTACTCGACGCCCCCCCAGACCTGCCGGTAGAGCAGCTCGGGCACCACCGGCTCGCCGCGGGCCTGGATCAACACCGACAGCAGCGCGCACAGCATGGGCCGACCACAGATCTCGACCTCGCCGCGGCGGGCCACGATGACCTCGTGGGCCTCGTCCACGAAGACGTCACGCAGCTCGCGTTCGCGGGCGACGTCCTGATCCGTGGCCGCGCGCCGACCGCGGCGATCGACGAGGTAGCAGTCGACCGCCTCGCTGAACCCGAGGTGGGCGAGCAGCGCGACCACGCCGGGCGCGGCCCGCGCGCCGGCGCCGCCGTCGATCGCGGCCAGCAGCACGCCAGCGGAGAGGCTGCCACGCTCCGGATCGAGCTCGCGTAGGGCGTCGGCGAGCAGCTCGCGGGCCGCACGATCGCGATTCCCGCGCCGCGCCAGCGCCGCCGACAGGACCGCACAGCCGACCTGGAGCGCGCGGAGCTCGCCGCGGTCGGCGAGCTCGCGCGCCTGGGCCAGCGTCCGCTCCGCGAAGACCAGGTCGGTCCGGCGACCGCGCGCGAGGTAGGCCGCCGCCAGCACCAGCCGCGCCCGGGCCGCTTCGAAGTCGCGCGACCGACCGCGGCCCTGTTCGACCGCGCGCTCGGCATGCTCGACCGCGCGCTCCAGGCTGCCTCCGACCAGCTCGATCACCGCCTGCTCGACGTCGAAGGCGGCGTGCTCGGTCGCCAGCTCGGGGCCGGCGACGGCGGCGCGCGCGTGCGCGACGTGCTCGAGCGCGCGCGCGATGTCGCCCTCGATCGTGTAGGCGTGGGCGTGGGCGCGGTGCGCCTTGGCGCGAGAGCGGGGGCCGATGTGGCCGCTCGCCAGCGCCTGAGCGGCCAGGTGATGAGCCGCGCCACCCTGGACCGCCTCCGCGGCCAACAAGGCCTGCTGGGCCAGGGCTCTCGCCGCCGGCCCGCGCAACCCGGCACGCTGCGCGAGCTGCGAGGTTTGCTCCGCCAGCACCAGCGCCTGGCCGAGCTCGCCGATCTCCGCGAGCGCGGCGCTGCCATAGTAGCCGGCGAGGTACGCGTTGATCGTATCGCCGTGCGAGCGCATGTAGTCGTGCGCCGCGCGCAACTCCACGCTGGCGTCTCGGGCCTCACCGTCGGCGTACCTCACGATCGCCCGGTAGAGCGCAGCCACGCGTTGCCGGAGTCCAGCCTCGTCGATCAAGCGGGCGGCCGCCCGCGCCTGGTCCATGTCCCCGCATTCGATACAAGCGAGGGTCTCGAGCATGGCGAGCTGGTTGGCGAGGTCGTCGAGCCCGCCGTCCGCCAGCTCGCGACGGGTTCGTCGCGCTTGCTCGGCGGCCTGCTCGAAGCGCTCGTCGAACATCCAGCTCACCGTGCTCGCCCACCCGGAGCGGGCCCGCTGGCGCGCTGACGGCGCCGCCAGATCGGTCAACGCCGCCGCCAGCAGCCGGCGCGCGCGCGGCCCATCATCGGCAAGGATGGCCGCGCCGGCGGTCCGCAGCCGGGCCTGGAAGCGCGCGTCGGGGTCGGGAGCCCGCTCCACCGCCCGCTCGAACAGCACCTCGGCGCGCGCGATGTCGCCGGTCTGCTGCGCGATCTCGCCCGCGAGCACGCAGTACCGGGCCTCCTCCGCATCGCTGCGCCGGTCGCTGACCCGCGCCAGCACGCGACCGGCGTCCTCGAACAGGGACGCTCGCACCAGGCAGCGGGCGATCAGGAGATCGATGGCGACCTGCCGCGCCGGCAGGGTGACGCGCAACCGTTCGAGCGGCTCCTGCAGCAAGTGCTCGCTGCCGGCCGCGGCCAGTGGGGATTGCCAGCGCTCGATCAGCCGCCACGCCTCGACGTCTCGCCCGGCCGCGATGTAGTGGTTCGCGGCGTCGACCACGAGCAGGAGCGGCGGACGCGCGGCGCCGTGCAGCTCGGCCAGGCACAGCTCGGCGGCGTCGGTGTGCGCCGCCGCGAGCTCGTCGGGAGCGATGCGGCCGAGCAGCGCCTCCCGGATCAGATCGTGCACGACCAGCTGCCGGTGCTCGAGGTCGAGCAGGAACTTCTGCCCGAGCTCCCGCAGCGCGTCGTCGAGCGAGACGCTGTCCGACCACGTCCCGCGCAGCATGTCGACCGACGGCCGCTGCTGGGCGATGGAGGCCGCCAGCAAGACCCGCCGCGCGGCCGGCGTCAACTCCATCAGCGACGCGTCGAGCGAGCCGAGGTCGGGACCGTGGCGGCCCAGCATGCGGTGGATGTGGAACGGGCTGCCGTGGCTGGTCCGCATCATCGCCGCCGGTTCGGGCCGCGGCAGCTGCAGCCGCTCGGCGAGCGCCGCCATCATCTGCTCGGCGGCCTCGCGATCGAGGGGGCCCAGGGTCGTGACCACCGGCGGCGGCGCATCGGGCGCCAGCGGAAGCTCCTGGCGCGACGCGACCAGCAGGCGGCTGCCCTGCACCCGTCGAGCCAGGTAGCCGAGCGCCTCGGCGACCGATCCGGGCGGCAGGTTGTGGACGTCGTCGATGACCAGCAGATACGGCCGCGCGTCCAGCCGCCGGGCCAGCAGGGCCAGTTGCTCGGACAGGTGGGCTTGCTCGGTGGGCTGGCCGCGACGGGGTGCCGGCGCCGATCCCACCGCCGCCAGCAGCTGCGCCAGGGTCCGCGACGCGCTCGCGCCCGGTCGGACGTCGACGAGCACCGGAGTCGCGTCCGCCCACCGCGGCCGCGACCGCACCTCCCGGATCAGCTGATACGCGAACTCGGTCTTGCCGATGCCGCCCACCCCGTAGATGAAGAACAGGATGTCCCGATCGATGTGCGCGATGACGCGATCGAGCTCGGCTCGTCGGCCGGCGAAGCTGCGAACCGGCTGGGGGAACACCGGGGCCGACCACGGGTCCGACTCGGACCGGGCTCGGGGTCGCCTGATCGTCATCTCGCGGCTCTTCTCACGTGGGCGACGGGTTCCTGGCGTCGTCGGACGCCCGAGCGCGGCCCCGGCGCCGCCCAGACTACCGTGGTCACGAGCCCCGGATCTTACACCGTCTGTCCGAGCGGCGATCAGCCTCGCGCGGCCGGCGCGCTACTGCTTGAGCCCGGCCGCCGGGCGGAGCTGCGCCGCGACCACCGCCGGATAGATCGTGGCCGCGATGCTGATGACCAGGCCGGCGCCGTAGACCAGGACGACGGTGAACAGGTCGATCTCCACCGGCAGTCGGTCGATGTAGTAGACGTCCGGGTTGATCGGGAAGCCATCGACGGCGAGGCGCCAGGCGCCGATCAGGCCGGCGACCACGCCCAGGCTGGTGCCGATCACGCCGATCAGGAAGCCCTGGATCATGAACACGCCGATGATGCCGGTGTCGCTCGAACCCAGGGTCTTGATGAGCGCGATCTCGCGGCCCTTCTCGACCACCACCATGATCAGGTTGCCGACGATCGAGAACGACGCCACCAGGATGATGATCGCCAGCACCATGAACATGGCGATCTTCTCGAGCTTGAGGGCGGAGAACAGATTGCGATTGAGCTCGCGCCAGCCCTGCACGCGGTAGCTGGGACCGAGCTCGCGCTGGATGCGCGCCACCACGGTATCGACCGCGTCGGGGTGGTGGATGCGCACCTCGATGCCGTCGACGGCGTCGCCCATGCGCAGGAACTGCTGCAGCGATTCGAGCGACACGTAGACCAGCTTGAGGTCGTACTCGTACATGCCGGTGAAGAACTGACCGGCGACCCGGTAGTCGCGGTTGTACGGGATCGGCGTGCCGGTGGCGTCGGGGTTCATGGGGTCGGCGAGCGGCGACACCAGCCGGACCTCCTGATCGGTGTAGCAATGGATCTGCTTGACCAGCTCCTTGCCGACCAGCACGCCGGGCAAGGTCGCGATGCGCTGCCCGCTCGAGCGCGTCGACCGCGCGCCGGTGCGGGGCCGCGAAAAATCGGTCGGCACGCCGGGCGCGACCGGCTCGCCATCGGCGAAGTCGGGCGGCGCTGGATCGTCGGGCGCCGGCTCGGCCTTGTCGAACAGCACCGCGCGGGCGTCGGGGCCGCCGAAGTCGGGGTCCGCCGCCGGGTCGAGCGGCGCCGGCTCGTCGCCGGCCGCCGCGCCGCTGAAGTCGAGCGGCTCGCCGCCGGCCGGCAGATCCGGTGGCGCCGGATCGACGACCGGCTGGGTCGGGTCGACGGGCAACGGCGGCGTCACGGCCGGCTCGGCGTCGTCGGGCAAGAGCGGCGCCAGCCGGTCGAGCGCGCTGCCGTAGTCGATGCCCTCCGGATCCTTCAGGTTGCGCTCGAGGTCGGTGACCTTGACCGCGGTGGCGACGTCGATGCCCTTCACGATGACGTTGAAGTAGTTGCTGTTGGCGGCGATCACCACCTCGCTGGTGGCGAACGGCGTCGACGCCACCACGCCCGGCACCCGGTCGACGCGGGCCCGGATCTCTTCCCATTCGATGAACTCGCCGTCTTCCTTGCCGATCTGGAGGTGGGCGTTGGAGCCCAGGATCTTCTGCCGCAGATCGCTCTCGAAGCCGTTCATGATCGACAGCACCAGCACCAGCGCGGCGGCGCCGATCGAGACGCCGACGATGGACACCGTCGAGTAGAAGGTGAACGCGACCCGGATCAGGAACACGTAGATCCAGAACAGGCCCACGCCGGTCGCCAGCTTGCGCGCGGTGACGACGTCGGCCCAGTACGGCGACCCGTTCGGCACCATCGAGTGGCGGTCGGGCTCCACGAGCAGGAGGTCGTGGACGCCCATCAGGACCGCCGCGGTCGCGAAGCAGACCGCGGCGACGCCCAGCGCCAGCCAGCTGACGTGCATCGGATGCGCCATCAGGTAACGCAACGCGACGAAGGTCTGGAAGCGACTCTTCACGCCGGCACCTTCATTCCGGCCGCATGAGGGGGAACAGGATCACGTCACGGATCGAGGCCTGCCCGGTGAGCAACATCGCCAGGCGGTCGATCCCGATGCCCTCGCCCGCCGTCGGCGGCATGCCGACCTCGAGCGCCCGGCAGTAGTCCTCGTCGTAGTCCATGGCCTCGTCGGCGCCGGCGGCCCTGGCCCGCGACTGGGCCGCGAAGCGGGCCCGCTGATCGGCGGGGTCGTTGAGCTCGGAGAAGCCGTTGGCGATCTCCTTGCCGCACACGAACAGCTCGAAGCGATCGCAGAACGCCGGATCGGCTTCGTTCTTGCGGGCCAGCGGCGACACCGCGAGCGGGAACTGGGTGAGGAAGGTCGGTTGCACCAGCTTGGCCTCGGCGGTGGCCTCGAAGACGTAGTAACCGAGGTGGCCGGCGCGGATCCGGGCCTCGTCACCCTGGGCATAGCGCTCGCACACGCGCGGCGCCACTCGATCGCGGGTCGCCGGGTCCTTGAGCTCGGTGGTGAGCAGGCCCAGCTCGAGGCCGTCCCAGGCCCCCTCGGGCACGCCCGCGAGCAAGAGCTTGGCGACGTCGTGGGCCGGCACGCCGTGCCGCAACGCGATGCCGGCCGCCGCCACCGGATCGGTGAACAGCGCGTCGACGTCGGCGACCGGCAACCCGCCCAGCTGGTGGCAGGCGTCGCGCACCGTGACCCGGCGCCACGGCCGCGCCAGCTCGACCTCGGTACCGTCCCAGGTCACGCGGGTCGAGCCGTTGACGGCCGTGGCCAGGTCGGTGACCAGCTCCTCGGTCAGATCCATCAGGTCGGTGTAGACGGCGTACGCCCAGTAGAACTCGAGCATCGTGAACTCGGGGTTGTGCTGGCGCGACAGCCCCTCGTTGCGGAAGTTGCGATTGATCTCGTAGACGCGGTCGAAGCCGCCAACCACCAACCGCTTGAGATACAGCTCGGGCGCGATGCGCATGTACAGGCGCATGTCGAGCGCGTTGTGATGGGTGACGAACGGGCGCGCCGCCGCGCCGCCGATGATGGGGTGCATCATCGGCGTCTCGACCTCGAGGAAGCCGCGGGCGTCGAGGTAGCGGCGGATGCCGGCGACGATCTGGCTGCGCTTGGTGAACACCGCCCGCACCTCGGGGCTGACCGCGAGGTCGACGTAACGCTGGCGGTAGCGCTGCTCGACGTCGGTGAGGCCATGCCACTTGTCGGGCAGCGGTCGCACGCTCTTGGTGACGATCTGCAGCCGCGCGGCCAGCAGCGAGAGCTCGCCGCGCTTGGTCCAGAACAGGGGCCCCTCGGCGGCCACGATGTCGCCGACGTCGAGCTCGGGGAGGATGGTGGCGAAGTCGCCGGCGTCGAGGTGATCGACATTGAGGTAGAGCTGGAGATCGCCGGTGGCATCGCGAACCGGCGCGAACACGGTCTTGCCGAAGCCGCGCTTGGCGACCACCCGACCGGCCACGCGTACGCGGTCGCCGTCGATGGGCTTGATGCCTTCGCCATCGCCCTTGGCGCGCGGCGCGCCCGGCTCGGGCGCCGGGGCCGGCGGCGGCTTGGTCGGCTCGTAGCGCGCCCGCACGCTGGCGACCGTGTGGGTCGGCTTGACGTCGTTGCGATACGGATGATGGCCGGCGGCGCGCAGCCGGTCGGCCTTGCCGGCACGTTCGGCCATGATGCGCTCGAGCGTCGATTCGAAGTCTCCGGACGGATCGGGGCGGCCGCGGTCGGACATGGTCGGGCACCATATACCAGAGCCGCAGCCTTCAGCCGCAGCCGCAGCCGAGACCGAAGCCTTGGCCGCAAGCGGGGGCCCCACCCCGGTCGTCCTGAGCTTCTCACCGAAGGGGTTCCGAGATTGCCGGCGAACGAACGCGGGTGGATGATGGTGCGGCGTGGAGGGCAGTAAGGCCGCCGCCTTCAATGGTGCGATGGTGCCCGTTCCTGAGCCTGGCTCCGACTGCTGACG
>CANKMW010000010.1 GCA_947483555.1 Myxococcales bacterium | reverse complement strand
GAGCCGCGAACGCTCGAAGGATGGATCCGGCGCGCCCTCCCGGAGCTGGCGCCC
This sequence comes from Myxococcales bacterium, assembly GCA_947483555.1. GTDB lineage: Bacteria > Myxococcota_A > Polyangia > Haliangiales > Haliangiaceae > UBA2376. The sequence goes on along the minus strand of CANKMW010000010.1, from coordinate 139,648 downwards.
GACCGCCGCGGTGGCTAGCTCGGTGGTGAGCAGTGCCATCGACGATGCCTGCCATCGAGACGGTGGGCGAAGCTGTACCGCCCCTGCTGATCACCAACTTGCGGTGACCTGTACTTAGCACCGTCGCGTGATGGGGCTATCATCGGCCGGTGGACAGCTCGGACGAGGGGGCCACGGTCACCGGCGCGGCGGCCGCGCGAGGGGCGACCGGCCTTGAGGGTGCGCACCGTCGAGCGCGTCAGTCGCAATCGCCGCTGCGGCAGTCGAAGCAGTTCTTCTCGTCGAGCTGGCAGGCGCGCACCAGGTCGGCGCAACCATCCGACGGCAGCGGTCCGCCCTTCGCGGTCACCACGCCGACCCGGAGCAAGCAGGCCTCGGCGACGCCGGCGTCGCACGCTCGGCGCAAGGCGGCGCGCTGGTTGTCGACCTCCGCTCCCGTCGGGGACTGACTGGCGCCGAGGTTGGCGAGCCCACACACCGCGAGGTGATAGCAGGCCTCGGCATCACCTCCCTCGCAGGCGGTGAAGAAGGCGTCGGCATCCTCCTGGTGCATGCAACCCTTGTCGGCGGGCTTGGGCAAGCGGGTGGCCGCGACCGCAGCGTCGAGCGCGCACTTGCCGGGCGCCGCCGCGGGCTCCACGGGCGCCGCCGGCGCACTCCCGCAGGCTGCGATCATGGCCAGCAACGCGATGCGAATGAGTGATGGTCCATGCATGCCCGCCATGATGTCACGTAGAGTAGGGACCATGAAGCTCCACAGCCTGCTGGTTCCGCTCGTGATCGGCGCCGTCGCGCTGGCCCCCGCCGTGGCCCGCGCCGAGGATTCGACCACCGTCCGCGATGCCTACACCACGTTTCGCGATGCGGGGTGCGACGCCAAGACCATCGGCTCCCCGATCGTCGCGCGCGTGTTCCGGAACGTTCCGTACGCGCAGCAGGGCAAGATCTTCAAGTCGCCCGAGTTGACCTATCTCTACGAGCACGACGGCGGCTGGTACAAGCCGGCGGCGGCCGACGCCGACGTCGCCGAGGTCGACCGCGCCTGCGTCCGCAAGATCGACGCCCAGGAGAAGAAGCTGCGCGGGCGGGTCAAGCTCAAGAAGCCGATCGAGCAGGCCGTGACGCGGCACGCCGGCGCGGTGCTCGACATGTCGAACCTGGTGTCGCCCGACTTCAAGAAGTTCCACCAGTCGGAGCGGACCGTGGACGGCATGCGTCAGTGGTCGGTCGGGTTCGAAGGCGGTGGCGCCGCGCTGGTGACCATCACGTGCATGGTGCCGATCGCCGACGCCAAGGCCAAGCCGCCGGTGTGGTCCAAGCTCGAGTGCCACCCGCTCGCCGCCGGCTGACAGCGCGACCACGGCGGTGGTAGGTTGCCGACCCATGACACGCACTCATGCCGCTCGGTCGGTCACCGTCAGCCTCGCCATCGCCCTCGCCATGCTGGCCGCCTGTGGCGGCAAGAGCAGCTCGCCGACGACCCCGCCAACCGGTGGCGGGGCCGGCGCCGACGGGGCGCGGTTCGAAGCCAGCGCCGTGCGCGACGCGCTCGCGGCGATGCCGGTGCCCGACACCTGCGGCGGTGCCGACGCCGGTGCCAGCCTTGGCGCGCTGTTCGAGCAGCAGCGCGCCGCGCTCGGCACCGAGGCGGAGATCGACGTCGACATCAAGTGTCGGGCCGAAACCCCGGGGCCCGGCCAGTGGGAGTGCACGTGGTCGGCGTTCACCAAGCCGTCGGGCGTGGTCGATCCCGACGACCCGTGTGCCGGTCAGGGCGGCTCCGGCTGGCAGATCATCACCCAGGTCGACGCGGCCGGCGCCATCGTGCCCGGCACCGTGGTCTGCAACGCGCCGGGCTGAGCTGGGCCGTCACTCGCTCGACCCGCACGATCAGGCGTCGTGGAGACGATCACCGTCGCCGCCGCGATCGTGACGGCGCACCAGCGCCAGCAGGTCGTCGCCGAAGCGCGCGATCTTGGCCGGGCCGAGGCCGGGGATCCGCGCCAGCGCGGCCATCGAGGCCGGGCGCTGGGCGTCGATGGCGGCGATCACGCGGCGCTGGAAGACCATGTACGTCTTCCACTTCAGCTCGCGCGCCATCTTGCGGCGGTACCGATCGAGTTCGCGCGCGACGTCGCTGCCGCCGGGTTGGCGGCGAGCTGGGTTCGCCGTTCGTTCCGGGCTCGGGCGCGGGGCCGCCTCGCGCACCGGTCGGCCGGCCAACCACACCGTCGGGTACTTCTGACCGCGCCGGACCAGGCGGCGCTCGCGGATCAGCGCGTCGATGGTGGCGATCACCGCCGCCTCGCTGGCGTCCTTGAGGCGACCGTACTCGGGCAACCGCATCAGCTCGCCCTCGGCGACCGCCTTGGCGCGGCTGCCGCGCAGCGCCAGCGCCAGGTTGCCGCGGCCGATCGGTCGCCGCAGGCCGGCAACGGCGTCGAGGATCACCTGGCGGGCATCGCCGGCCAGGGCGTCCACGCCGACCCGGTGGTCAGCCTCGATCCCGGCGTCATCGTCGGTCGCGTCGGGGGGCGCGATGCAGGTGTCGCAGCGCGCACACGCGGCGTGATCGTCGGTGCCGGTGAAGTGCGCGCACAGCATCACCTGCCGGCAGCGCGAGGTCGCGCGGGCGTAACGATCGACCGCGGCCAGCGCCTGTTCGGTGCGCTGCTCGGCCGCCGCGCTGGTCGACGCGCCGACCTGCAGCTTGCGCTGGGTCATCAGGTCGCCGGGGCCAAACAGCATCAGGCAGGTCGCCGGGTCGCCGTCGCGGCCGGCGCGGCCAGCCTCCTGGTAGTAGGCCTCGAGGCTGCCCGGGGTCTGGAAGTGGACGATGACCCGGACGTCGCCGTAGTCGATCCCCATCCCGAACGCGTTGGTGGCGACCAGCACCCGGGTCCGACCGCGCGCGAACGCGGTGTGGGCGCGCTCGCGGGCCAGGGCGGTGCGGCCGGCGTGGTAGTGGTTGGCCGGGAACCCGGCCGACGTGAGCGCGGCCGCGACCAGCTCGGTCTTCTTGCGCGTGCTGCAGTAGACGATGGCGCGCCCGGCGCCGCTGCGGGCGCGCAGGCCGGCGGTCTCGCAGACCGCGATCACCGCGTCGATCCGCGCCGCGTCACTGCCGAGGTGACGGACCTCGAAGCGCAGGTTGGGCCGCTGGAAGTCGCCGCGGACGATCGCCGGCGCGCGCAGGCGCAGCGCCGACACGATCTCGTCCATGACCCGCGGCGTTGCGGTCGCGGTCAGCGCGATGACCGGTGCCGCGACGATCGCGCGCAGCTCGTGCAAGCGCAGATACTCGGGGCGGAAGTCGTGTCCCCACTGGCTCAGGCAGTGGGCCTCGTCGATCGCGAGCAGCGCGATCGGCACCCGCGTCAGCATGCGGTGGAAGCTGGCCAGCGCCGCGCGTTCGGGCGAGACGTAGAGCAGCGCCAGCTCGCCGGCCAGGAAGCGCGCCACCACCGTGCGCTGCTCGTCCTCGTCCTGGTGACTGTGGATCGCGGCGGCGGTCACGCCGCGACCGAGCAGCGCGCCGACCTGATCGTTCATGAGCGCGATCAGCGGCGAGACGACGATGGTGGTGCCGCCGCCACCGGCGTGTGCGGCGACCGCCGGGACCTGAAAACACAGCGACTTGCCGGCGCCGGTGGGCAGCAGCACGGCGGCGTCCCGGCCGGCGAGCACCGCGGCGACGGCTTCGCCCTGGCCGGCGCGGAAGTCGGCGTGGCCGAACACGGCGCGCAGGACGTGCCGACCATCGCCCGGACTGACCTCGATCACCCGACGTCCCTACCACGCCACCACGACAGCCAGCGGCGCCCGCTCAGGCCGCCGGGCGGTCTTCTTCGCGCAGGCGTATCGGCCCCACCTCATCGGGGTAGCAGCCCTGGGGCGCCAGGTCGCGGTAGAAGGCGCGGATCTGATCCATGTCGGCCTTCACGTCGCCGCTCAGCCAGATCGGCGGCCCGAGCCCGGCGCGCTTGCGGCCGAAGTCGAGGTAGCCGGGGACCACCGGGACCTCGGCGCCGAGCGCGATGTGATAGAAGCCCGACTTCCAGTGCTCGGTGCGGCTGCGGGTGCCTTCGGGCGGGATCACCAGCGCCAGTTCGTCGCGGCGGCGCAGCTCGGCGATCATCGCCGGCACGACGTTGGTGCTGCGGCCGCGCTCGATCCCGACCGCGCCCAGGCGACGCAGCACGACGCCCATCGGTCCGCGCACCCACTCGCGCTTGATCATGAACGACATCTTCAGCCCGACGGTGCTGGCCAGCGCGAGCAGCAACACGCCATCCCAGTTGCTGGTGTGCGGCACCGCCAGACACACGTACTTCTTCTCCGCCGGCAGCTCGGTCTCGAACTCCCAGCCGGCGACGCGGAGCGGCAACGATCGCAGGTCGCGGAGGTTCACCGCGGCAGGCTATCATCTCGGCACCACAACCCGTGGGGCTGATCGCGCGCCGGCGATGTCCCATGAGGCGTGAACGTGAGGGCGGCAGCGCGGCGCCGTGATCTCGCGGCGATCGGCGGTCGCCGGGATGGCATCGCACGTGCTCTGGCAAGCGGTCATGCGCACCGTCGCCGCCCTCATCGCTACCCTGTCGGCTTCCTGGCTCCTGGCACCGCGGGTGGCGCTCGCCGAGCCCGCCGACGAGCTCGATGGCGAGCCGCCGATCGCCGCCGCCGAGGGCATGCACACCGGGGTCGGCGTCGAGTCGACCCTGGCCGGCGTCGTCGGCCTGTCGGTTCGCCACGGCCTCGGACCGGTCATCGGGCTCGAGGCGGTGGTCATGGCCGGCAAGGGGCCGTCCGAGTACGTGCCCGGCGGGACGTTCGGTTCACCGACCGTGGTCGGGGTCGCGGTCCGCGTCATCGCGCCGATCCGGCGCGGCGAGCGCGGCGTGATCGCCGGCGTCGGTGGCCTCGACCTCGGCGTTCGCTCGACGGAGATGGTGCCGACCGCGTACCACTGGGGACTCGAGGGCGGCCTGCGCGCCGAGTACTTCCTGGTCGACAACCTGTCGGTCAGCCTCGAGCTCGGCGCGGTCATCGACGTGCCGCCCGATAGCGGTCGGGTGCTGTCGCCGGAGCGGGCTGGATCCCGTCCGTCGCCCGACAGCGCCGCGGTGTCGCTCGACAACACGGCGCTGGCCGCCGGCGCCGGCCTGACCTTCTGGCTGAAGTAGTCGCCGCCTCGCAATCCCCTCGCCTCAGGAGCTCGTCATGTTGCTTTCCCGTCAGGCGGTCGGCCTCGCCGCCGCGTGTGTCGTCACCATCGTCAACGTCGTCGCCGCCTTCGCGCAGGTCGCCGACCCGCCGCCCGCGCCCGACGACTTCAGTCCGCCGCTCGGCGCCGAGGCGGAGGGCGAGGTCGACGGCACCGAGCGGCCGTGGTTCGCGCTCGGCGCCAGCCGGGCGCTGAGCGGCATCGCGGGTCCGGCGGCGATCGTCCGGGTCACCGATGGCATGGACCTCGATGCGCTGGTGGGCGTGGCTCGGTTCTCCGCCGACCCTGGCGAGCCGAGCTCGGCGCTCGGGCTCATCGTGGGTGTCCGCCAGACGCTGACTCGCCGCGGTCCGGCGGCGCTGTCGATCGGCGGTCGGCTCGGGCTGTCCCACGTCGGCGCCGCGGGCGGCGCGGACTCGAGCACGACGTGGTTGATCGAAGCGCCGGCGCGCATCGAGCTGACGGCGACACCGTGGCTGCGCCTGCATGTCGAGGGTGGCGTGGCGCTCGCCATGGAGGCGGGTTCCGACGGCATGGGCGAGGTGCCGGCCTCCGACGGTGAGGTCCGATGGTCCCTCGGTGCCGCCGGGCTCGCCGCCGGCGCCGGGTTCGCGCTCGGGTTCTGACCGCGGTAACCGATCCGCGGCGATCCGGCCTGGCTCGGCGCGGTAGGATGGCGCCACCATGCACGACCTCGTCATCCACGGTGGGCTTGTCGTCGACGGCAGCGGCGGACCCGCGGGTCGCGCCGACGTCGCGATCGAAGGCGGCCGCGTCGTCGCGATCGGGTCCGACCTCGGCAGCGCGCGCCAGCGCCTCGACGCCGACGGCGCGCTGGTCACGCCGGGCTTCGTCGACGTCCACAGCCACTACGACGGCCAGGCGAGCTGGGACGAGGAGATGATGCCGTCGAGCATCCACGGCGCGACCACGGTCGCGATGGGCAGCTGCGGGGTCGGGTTCGCGCCCTGCCGCACCGCCGATCGCGAGCGCTTGATCGCGCTGATGGAGGGGGTCGAGGACATCCCCGGCTCGGCGCTCGCCGAGGGGCTGTCGTGGGGCTGGGAGACGTTCCCCGAGTACATGGACGTGCTCGACCGCCGCCGCCACGCCATCGACATCGCCTGCCACGTTCCGCACGACGCGGTCCGGGTCTTCGTCATGGGCGAGCGGGCGTTCGCGGGTGAGGTGGCCACCGACGACGAGCTGGCGGCCATGGGGGCGCTGGTGCGCGACGCGATCGAGCACGGCGCGGTCGGGTTCTCGACCGGGCGCACCGACAACCACCGCAACGCCGATGGCCGGCCGACGCCGGGCGCCGACGTCGCGCCGCGCGAGCTCGACGCCATCGCGCGGGCGATGGCCGGGCTCGATCGTGGCGTGTTGCAGGCGGTCAGCGACTTCGACATGGGGGTGTCAGCCGACCGCTTCGATCCCGAGTTCGATCTGCTCGAGGACATGGCCCGGGTCTCGGGCCGACCGCTGTCGATCTCGCTCTTGCAGCGCATCGGCGCCACCGATCAGTGGCGCAAGGTCCTGGGCCGGATCGAGCGCGCCAACGCGGCTGGCCTGAGCGTGCGGGCCCAGGTCGCGACCCGCGCCATCGGCGTCATCCTCGGCCTCGACGCCACCTTTCACCCCTTCATCGGCTTCCCGTCGTACAAGGCGGTGGCCCACCTGCCGCTCGCCGAGCGGGCCCGCGAGCTGCGCCGCCCCGAGGTCCGGGCCCGCCTGCTCGCCGAGCAGAGCGACGCGGTCGCCGGCGACGGCAGCGCGGTGCCGCCGCTGGTCGACAAGCTGCTCGGCGCGCTCGAGATGGTGGCGATGAGCCTGTTCCGGCTCGGCGACCAGCCCGACTACGAGCCCGACCGTTCGGCGTCGCTGTACGGCGAGGCGCTGCGCGCCGGCAAGAAACCGCTCGAGGTGGTGTTCGACGCCCTGCTCGAGGACGACGGCCGCCAGCTCCTGTACTTCCCGATCTACAACTACGCGTCCGGCACCCTGGCCGAGGTCGGCGAGATGCTGCGCCATCCGCACGCCATGCTCGGCCTCGGCGATGGCGGCGCCCACGTCGGCACCATCTGCGACGCCAGCTTCTCGACCTTCTTGCTCACCCACTGGGTCCGCGATCGGGGCGCGATGTCGATCGAGGCCGCGATCCACAAGCTCGCCGGCGAGCCGGCGGCGTGGCTCGGGCTCCACGATCGTGGCCTGGTGCGCGCCGGCCGGCGCGCCGATCTCAACGTGATCGATCTGGCCGGGCTGTCGCTGGCCCGCCCGGCGCTGGTCCGCGATCTGCCAGCCCACGGCAAGCGGTTCCTGCAGCGCGCCAGCGGCTACCGCGCGACGATCGTGCGCGGCGAGATCGTGGCCGAGCACGGCCAGGTCACCGACGCCCGCCCCGGCCGGATCGCGCGGCCCGGTGGTGTCAGCCCGGCGCAGTGAGGCGTCGAGCCGGTGGTGCTGTACGCCGTAGGTTCGTAGCCGGACGCCCCACGGCTCACGCCTGCGCAACCCCTCGCGTTGGGTTGCGCGAGGATCTGCGCAGCGGGTCGCCACCGGGCCGCGAAACCGCGCTTCGGGCCGGCCCGGACCTTGCTGCTGGCGAACCTCATGAAGCGCTGGCTCCTGCTGCTGGGTGGACTCTCGGGCGCCTGCGGCGGCGGTCCCGGCGGCGATGACGGCCCGGGACCGGTCGGCGAGGTGATCGACCTCGACCCGGTCAAGCATCTGGTGCGGGCCTCGATGGCGTTGCGCGGGGTGCGGCCCGCGCTGGCCGAGATCGAGCGCGTCCGCGCCGACCCGGGCGCGCTGCCGATGATCGTCGACGGCTACCTCGACACGCCGGAGTTCGGCGAGACCATGCGCGACCTGCACAACGAGGCGGTGCTCACGCGCGGCTTCAGCTTGCCGGTGCTGGACAGCCTCGACGGCCACACCACGACCGAGATGGCGGAGTCGCTCGGCGAGGAACCGCTGCGCCTCATCGAGCACGTCATCATGAGCGACCGGCCGTACACCGAGATCGTCACCGCCAGGTTCACGATGGCCGACGAGATCATCGCCAAGGTCTACGGGGTCGCGTGGACGCCCGGCGGCGAGACCTGGCAGGAGTCGCACTACACCGACGGTCGTCCCGAGGCCGGGATCCTGTCCTCGAACACGTTCTTCATCCGCCACCGCTCGGCGGGCTCCAACTGGCACCGCGGCCGCGCCAACCGGATCGCGTCGGCCTTGCTCTGCTACAACTTTCTCGACCGCGACGTCACCTTCGACGGTTCGGTCAACCTCGCCGACCCCGACGCGGTCGCCGACGCGGTGGTCGCCAACCCGGCCTGTGCCAGCTGCCACCAGACGCTCGACCCGCTGGCCAGCTACCTGTGGGGCTATCGCAATCAGCTGAACATCGTCGGCCTCACCGAGTATCCGATCATCCCGTTCTACGTGCCCGGCAACGAGGGCCGGTGGCGAAACTCGTCCGGCCGGCCGCCGTCGTACTTCGGTCAGGCCGGCGATGACCTCGGCGCCCTCGCGGAGCTGATCGCCGGTGATCCGCGCTTCTCGCTGTGCGCGGCGCAGCGCTTCTGGTCGTTCATGGCGCAGGTCGACCTCGAGGTGGTGCCGCTCGAGCTGGCGTCGCGTCTGCAGCAGGAGCTCATCGCCAGCGGCTACTCGGCCAAGGCGCTGGCCAAGGCGGTGGTGCTGTCGGACGAGTTCAAGGTGGCCTACGGCACCAGCGACGAGGTCGCCGACCAGCTGGTCGGGTTGAAGAAGGTCCGCCCCGAGCAGCTGGCGCGGCTGATCTACGACCTGACCGGCTTCCGCTGGCGCACCGAATCGATCGCCGACGACCGCGGCGGACCGATCGGGTTGGTCGAGCTGGCCAAGAACGATGTCCTGGGCTACCGCGTGCTGGGCGGCGGCATCGACTCCACCGACGTCGTCGAGCCCTCGCACACGTTCAACGCCACCTCGTCGCTGTTCGCGCGTGGCTTCGCCGCCGAGGCCGCCGGCTTCGTCGTCGACCGCGACTTCGCCCAGGCCGACGCCGCGCAGCGCAAGTTGCTCGGCCTGGTGTCGCCGACCGAGACCGGCGAGGCGGCGGTGCGGGCCCAGCTGGCCTGGCTGCACGCGCGGCTGTACGCCGAGTCGGTCGCCGCCGACTCCGCCGAGGTCGACGACAGCTATGCCCTGTTCGCCGCCACCCTGGCGCGCACCGGCGACCCCAGTCACGCCTGGAAGACCACCCACACCGCGATGCTGCAGGACCTGCGCATCGCCACGTACTAGGAGCCCCGCCGATGTCGACGTTGTCGCGACGCCATTTCATGTCCGGCGCCCTCGCCGGGGCCGGCCTGCTCGCGGTCGCCGGTCGGCCGCGCCACTCGCGCGCGGCGGCACCGGGCACGGCGAAGAACGTGATCCTGCTGGTCGCCTCGGGTGGCTGGGACGTCACCTACGCGCTCGATCCCAAGCCCGGTCTGGCGACGGTCGACGTGCCCGCCGGCACGCTTTCGATGTACGGCGACCTGCCGATCTGGACCGATCCGTCACGGCCCGGCGTCGCGGCCTTCTTCGCAGCCCACGCGGCGGTGACCGCGGTCGTCAACGGGATCTACGTGCGTTCGATCGCCCACCCCGAGTGCATGAAACGCATGCTCACCGGCACGCCGTCGTCGTCGAACCCCGATCTCGCCGCGATCGCGGCCCACGAGACCGGCCGCGATCTGCCGTTGCCGTACCTGATCCTGGGCAACAGCGCCTTCACCGGGCCGCTCGCTGCCAGCGCCGGGCGCGCCGGCTCGCGCAACCAGCTGGTGACGCTGCTCGACCCGGCCCAGGCGTGGCCGCCGCCGGTCGGTGTGGCGGCGTCCCGCTTCACCCCCGACGCCGCCGACGAGGCGGCGATCCGCGCCTTCGTCGATGCCGGTGCCGAGCGCGAGCGCGCGGTCCGCGGCGCCCATGGCTACAACCGCCGCCGCCTCGACGACTTCGCGACCTCGCTGCAGCGCGGCGACCTGCTGCGCGGCGAGGCCGCTGGCTTCGGGCAGCGCGGCCGGGCGCTCAGCTTGACCCAGCAGATGGACCTCGCTGTCGACGTCCTCGAGCAGGGCATCGCGCGCGCCACCATGCTCGATACCCGGATCCTGTGGGACACGCACGACGGCAACGACGATCAGAACGCCTACTTCGACACCACGTTCCGCGCCCTCAAGGGGCTGATCGACGACCTGACCGCGCGCGACATGCTCGACGACACCATCGTGGCCGTGATGTCGGAGATGAGCCGCACGCCCAAGCTGAACGGCGACGCCGGCAAGGACCACTGGCCGGTGACCAGCGCCATGATCATCGGCGGCGGTGTGCGCGGCGGTCGCGCCTACGGTGGATCGACCGACGAGCTGAACGCGGCGCTGGTCGACCTCGCGACCGGCGAGCGCGACAGCTCGGCGCCGGGCACCATCCAGACCGACAACCTGGTGGCGGGCGTGCTGACGCTGGCCGGGGTCGACCCCGAGCCCTGGTTCCCCGGCGTGGAGGCGCTCGGTGGCTTCCGCGTCTAGCCCAACGATGGCTTCGGGGCCCGGCTCCGCGCTGACGCCCCCGTGCGTCAGCCGGTGGGGCCTGGCGCTGCTGGCGGCGCTGGCCGCCTGTGGCGGCGTCGAGGCGCGCGCCGGCGACGGCGACGCCGACGCCGGACTTCCCTATCTCGAAGGCGGCATCCTCGCCGACCGCCTCTGTCCCGACGACAGCTTCCTGTCCTATCAGAACTTCGGCGCCGGGTTCTTCGCCGCGTACTGCGCCGGATGTCACAGCGCACAGATCCCGGAAGCCATGCGCCAGATGGCGCCGCCGGGCGTGAACTTCGATGCCGTCGCCGGCATCGAGGCCAACCGGGACGCGATCTACCTGCGGGCCGCCGACGGCTACGCCATCATGCCGCCCGCGGGCGGACCGACGGCGCAGGCGCGGGTGCTGCTCGGCGAGTGGCTGGCCTGCGGGATGCGGTGAGGGCGCTGTACGACCCGAGCGACGCCGGCTGATACTCGGCGCCATGCGCGTGCTCAAACCGCCCGCTCCGCTCGACCTGTCCGCCGACGCGCGCGTCGTGTTCCTCGCCGGCTCGATCGATCAGGGTACCGCCGACGACTGGCAGGCCTCGATGGCGGCCGCGCTCGCCGATCGAGACGTCGTGGTGCTCGACCCGCGGCGCGACGAGTGGGACGCCAGCTGGCGGCAGTCGATCGACGAACCGCGCTTCCGGGGTCAGGTCGAGTGGGAGCTCGACGGTCTCGAGCGTGCCGACGTGATCGCGATGTGGTTCGCGCCCGCCACCCGGGCCCCGATCACGCTGCTCGAGCTGGGCCTGCACGCGCGGGGCGGCACGTTGATCGTCGGCTGTCCCGACGGCTACTGGCGCAAGGGCAACGTCGAGGTGGTGTGCGCGCGCTTCGGCGTGCCGCTGGTCGGCGAGTGGGCCGTCTTCGTGACCGCGGTGCGGGCGCGGCTGCTGACGCTGGCGCTGGTGGCCGCGGTCGTGCTTGGCGCCGCGGCGTGCAAGCGGTCGCCGGCCGGTGACGGAGCGCCGCCGCCGCCGGCGACGTGTGTCCGCGACGTCGGACAGGTCGACAGCTTCGCGCCCGGTGGCGCGCCGGTCGATCCGAAACGGCCGGTGCACACCTACTCGATCGTCGCCCGCGATCCGGTGACCGGCGACCTCGGGTTCGCGGTCCAGTCGCACTGGTTCGCGGTCGGCGCCGGCGTCGGGTGGGCCGAGCCCGGGGTCGGCGCGGTGGCGTCGCAGTCGTTCTCCGAACCCGAGTACGGCCGCCTGGGGCTCGAGCGCATGCGGGGCGGCGCGGCGGCGCCGGACGTGCTGTTGGCCCTGATCGCCGAGGACAAGGGCCAGGCGGTGCGCCAGGTCGGCATGGTCGACGCCGCCGGTCGGGTCGGCGCTCACACCGGCGCGTCGTGCATCGCCTACGCCGGCCACTTCGTCGGCGACGGCTACAGCGTGCACGCCAACCTGATGGCCAACGACCGCGTGGTGCCGGCGATGGCGCGCGCCTACGAGGCGACCACCGGCGACCTGGCCGAGCGCCTGATGGCGGCGCTCGACGCGGCGCAGGCCGCCGGTGGGGACGTGCGCGGCTGCCAGTCGGCGGCCATCCGGGTCGTCAAGGGCGTCGCCTCGAGCCAGCCATCGCACGACGTCAAGGTCGACCTCCGGGTCGACGATGCCGCCGCGCCGCTGGTCGAGCTGCGCCGGTTGCTGGCGCTGTCGCGGGTCTACGACCACATGAACGCCGGCGACGTCGCGCTCGAGCAGCACGATGTCGCCGCCGCCCGCGATCACTACGCGGCGGCGGCCAAGGCGGCGCCCGGCATCACCGAGATCCGCTTCTGGCAGGCGGTCGGCTTCGCGAATGCCGGGCAGCTCGAGGACAGCCTGCCGATCTTTCGCGCCGTGTTCCGTGAAGACGGGCGCTGGATCGAGGTGACCCGGCGGCTCCAGCCCGGCGTGATCCCGAAGACGGCGGCGGGTGACGAGCTGCTCCGGCGCGTGCTCGCCGAGGGCCCGGCGCGCTGATCGCGGCGCCGCCCCATGACATACTGGACCGACGATGGCGGTGGATGACGACCGTGATCGCGCCCCGGTGGCCACGGTCGCGGCGCCAGCGGACGGTCGCCGGCAGCCGGGGCGCGACCTCGTACCCCGTGATGTGGGTCCGGGGCACCGAGGTCGTCCTCGTCGCGCAGGGTGAGAGCGAGCTGCTGTTCATGCCGCGGCCGTCGCCGCACGGCGAGCGGTGGCTGATCATGGGCCGTGCGTTCGTGCCCCAGCTCGACGAGCTGGTGCCGTGATCGACCGGCATGCGCTTCCTCGACGCCGATTCGCTCGCCGCGCCGCCACCCGCAGTAAGCTGACGCCGCGTGGATCTCTCGGCCACCATTCGCGGGGTGCGCTACCGCTTCGAGTCGGTCAAGGAGCTGCTTGGCCGCGCCAACCCGCCCAAGAGCGGCGACGATCTGGCCGGGGTGTCGGCCCGCAGCGCGATCGAGCGGGTCGCGGCGCGCGCCGTGCTCGCCGGCCTCACCCTGGCCGATCTCCGCCAGCACCCGGTGGTGCCGTACCAGGACGACGAGCTCACCCGCGTCGTCGAGGACTCGCTCGACGAGCAAGCGTATCGCGCCGTCGCCCACCTCACCGTCGGCCAGTTCCGCGAGTGGCTGCTCGAGATCGGCACCACCGGCGCGACGCTGCGCTCGGTGGCGCCCGGCCTCACCCCGGAGATGGCGGCCGCGGTGTGCAAGCTGATGTCGAACCTCGACCTCATGACGGTGGGCGCCAAGTGCGAGGTCGTGGTCCGCGCCAACAACACGCTGGGCTTGCCGGGCCGGCTGTCGTCGCGCGTGCAACCCAACCACCCGACCGACGACGTGCTCGGCATCCTGGCCTCGATGCGCGAGGGCCTGTCGTACGGTTGTGGCGACGCCGTCATCGGCGTCAACCCGGCCACCGATTCACCGGCGTCGACGGCGGCGATCCTGACCGCCATCGACGAGGTGCTGCGCCGCCACCAGGTGCCGACCCAGCACTGCGTGCTGTCGCACGTCACGGTGCAGCTCAAGGCGCTCGAGCTCGGCTGTCCGATGGACCTCATGTTCCAGTCGCTGGGCGGCAGCGAGGCCGCCAACCGCGCCTTCGGCGTCAGCGTCAAGCTGCTCGACGAGGCGTGGGCGACGATGAAGGAGCGCGGCACCAGCCGCGGCCCCAACGTCATGTACTTCGAGACCGGGCAGGGCTCGGCACTGTCGAGCGCCGCCCATCACGGCGCCGATCAGCTGACGCTCGAGGCGCGCTGCTACGGCCTGGCTCGCCGCTACCGTCCGTTCCTGGTCAACACCGTGGTCGGCTTCATCGGCCCCGAGTACCTCGAGGACGGCGCCCAGATCACGCGGGCCGGCCTCGAGGATCACTTCATGGGCAAGCTGCTCGGCTTGCCCATGGGCTGCGACGCCTGCTTCACCTACCACGCGCGCATGAGCCAGGACGAGCTGGAGAGCCTCAAGGTGCTGCTCGCCGCCGCTGGCTGCACCTACCTCATGAGCTTGCCGGTCGGAGACGACATCATGCTCAACTACCAGTCGACCAGCTTCCACGACATCCCGTCGCTGCGCCGGCTGCTCGGCAAGCGACCGACGCCCGAGTTCGACGCCTGGTGCGAGGCGCGCGGCATCACCCGCGGCGGCGAGCCGGGGCCGCGCTTCGGCGACATCGGGGTGGTGACGTGAGCGGGACGCGGGCGCTGATCGCGGCGTTGCGCGAACGTCTCGGCGCCGCCGATCCGGCGCCGCCACGGGTGCCGATGCCGGTGGTGCCGGCGCCGCCGGCCCGGGTCTACGTGCCGCGCCGCGAGCCGGCGCGCGGTGACGCCGGCGGCGCGCGTCACACCACGGCGCTGCTCGCCATCGGGCACGTCGGCACCCGCTACGCCACCGACGTCGTGCTGCAGTTCCAGGCCGAGCTCGCGGTGGCGCACGAGGCCGTCGCCGCCGAGGTGCCCGACGGCTGGGCCGCGGATCACGGCTTCCTGCCGCTGTCGTCGCGGGTCGCCAGCCACCGCGAATTCCTGCTCCGCCCCGATCTGGGCCGGCGGCTGGCGCCCGACTCGCTGCAACGCCTGCGCGATCAGGCCGAGCGCAGCCCCGACGTCCAGATCATCCTCGCCGATGGGCTGTCGGCGACCGCGTGCGTCGACAGCGGGCCGGCGCTGTGCGCGGCGCTGGCGGCGGCGTGCCAGCAGCGCGGGCTCAGCGTCGGCACGCCGGTGTGCGCCCGCTTCGCGCGGGTCTGGCTCGAGGACGAGATCGGGCACGAGGTCGGGGCCAAGGTCGCCGTGATCGTGCTCGGCGAGCGACCCGGGCTGGGCACCGGTGATGGCCTGTCGGCGTACCTGGTGCACGGACCGCAGATCGGCAAGACCGACGGTGATCGCAACATGATGAGCAACATCCACGAGCGCGGCACCCCGCCGCCGCAGGCCGCCGAGCGCCTGGCCGCGCTGGCGGCGGCCATGATCGAGCAGGGCACCAGTGGCGTCGGGCTGGATCTGGCCCGGGTCGCCGGCGAGGTCGAGCGCGGCTATCGCCCCCCGCAGGTGCGGCAGCGCCTGGTGGAGCCGTGATGCTGCTCGAGCCGATCGTCCCCACCGTGCTGTCGCTGCGCCGCATCCCGGCCGCCGATCCGGCGCTGCTGGTCGCGTACGGCGCCGATCCGACCCGCCACGTCGCGCTCGGTCTGGTGACCTGCGATCAGGACGACGCGCTCTACGTCGCGCTCGACGAGGCCACCAAGCACGCCGCGGTCGACGTCGTGTTCGCGAGGAGCTTCTACGCCGGCAGCGCCCACGCCTCGGGGCGGCTGTCGGGCGAGATCCTCGGCGTCATCGCCGCCGCCGAGCCGCAGGCGATCGAGGACGGCCTGGCGGCGCTGGTCGCCTGCCTGGCCCACGACGCCTGCTTCTACGACGCCGATGGCCAGCGCGGCATCACCATGTTCCCGCACGTGATCGGTGCGCTGGGCGCGTACCTGTCGCGCGCGGCCGGCTTGCCGGCCGGCGAGCCGATGGCCTACCTGGTCGCGCCACCGATGGAGGCGACCATCGGCTTCGACGCTGCGCTCAAGGCGGCGTCGGTGCGCGCCGTGAAGCTGGTGCCGCCGCCGACCGAGACCAACTTCGCGTGCGCCTGGCTGACCGGCATCGCGCCTGGCGATCTGGCGTCGTGCGAGGCGGCGGCGACCGCGTTTGCCGCCGCGGTGGTCGACGTCGCCGCCCGGCCGCGCACGAGGTGAAGGGAGGCCATCGAAATCAATTTGCACATGACGTGCAAATTGTTGTACGCCACCGGTGATGACCCGAACCGGCCTCACGATCTGGTGCGCGATCATGACGGCGGCGTGCGGCGCCGCGCCGGCGCCGGGCGGCGACGACGACGACGACGTGAGCCTCGACGCCCGCGGCAGCGATGGTCGGGCCGTCGACGCCGCCGATCCGCCGCGTCCGTACACCGCGACCCCCGACGGATGCGACGATCTCGTCGACGATCTCTACCGCACGCCGGCCGGGCTGCCGCCACTCCAGCCCGCCGACCGGGGCGCCATCGTGCGCTGCGTGCAGGGCGCGGTGCTCGACGCGGCCGCCACCGAGGCGGCGGCGGCCGCCGCCGGCGCCACCGTCGCCGCCACCACCGGCGTCAGCGTGGTGAAGCTGGCCTATCGGACCGTCCGCAGCGACGGCTCCGCCACCGTCACCACCGCGACCGCGTGGCTGCCGCTGTCGCCGCACGCGTGGCCGGCGCCGGTGGCCCTGATCGCGCGCTCGACCAGCGGCATCGCCGACACCTGCGCGCCCTCGCGCGGCGACCTGCCGCTGGCCGAGCTCGGCCTGCCGCTGGCGGCGCGCGGCTTGGTCGCCATCGCCCCTGACTTCGCCGGCCTCGGCAACGAGGGCGTCCACGCCTACCTCGACAACCGCGAGGCGGCGGCCCAGCTCTTCGACGGCGTGCGCGCGCTCCGCGGCCTGGTCGGGGACTCGATCGGTGACCCGGTGACGGCGCTCGGCTACAGCCAGGGCGGCGGGATCGTGCTGTCGACGCAGGCGCTCGAGCACGAGTTGACCGGGGCACGCACGCTGCGCGGCGTGGTCGCGATCGCCCCCGAGTGGCCGACGAGCACGGCGTCGTTCGGCTACCAGCGCGTGCTGCGCAACCCCGACCTGATCACCGGCACCGCGGGGCTCGGGCCGCCGACGGTGGCGGTGCTGCGCCAGTACGGCTGGTTCGCCAATCGGCTGGGCGCCGATCACGCCGGCGACAGCTTCCCGGCCGCGGAGCGCGCCGCCCTGATCGACGAGATCGAGGGCCTGTGCACCGTCGAGCTCGGCGCCGCGGTCGGCGTCCAGCAACCGCGGCTCCGCGATCTCGTCGACGACGGCTTTCGCGTCGCCATGCTGGCGTGCATCGACGGTGGGCCTGGCTGCGTCGAGCCCGCCGCTTCGTTCCACGCCTGGATGCTGGCCGACATCGTCACCGCCGATCCGGCCGGCGCCCGCGTGCTGATCGTCCAGGGGCTCGGCGACCAGGTCATGCCGGCGGCGAGCCAGGCCGCCTGTGATGTCGCCAAGCTGCGCGCCGAGGGCGTGGTCCCCGAGGTGTGCTCCGACACCTTCGCGACCCACGACACCGTCCTCGAGCGCAAGATCGAGCACGCCGCGGCGTGGGCCGAGGCGGTGGCCACCGGCGCCCCCGCACCGTCGTGCGCCTCGAGCTTCTTGCCGGCCTGCACTCCGTAGCGCCGTGGCATGATGGTGGCGTGTGGACCCGAGCGCTCGCGATCCTGAGCGTCACCGCGGCGTGCGGTGACGGGCTGCCGGCGGCCGGCGATCAGGGCCCCGACGGCGACCCGGCGGCCGGGCCGCCGCCGGCGGTGATCGTGTTGATCGGCGACGGCATGGGCGGCGGCGCGCTCGACGCGGCGTCGCTGTATCGCCACGGTGCGACGCGGCGGCTGTTCATGCAGACGTTGCCGTACCAGGGCGAGGTCCGGACCGGCGGCCCGTCGGGCATCACCGACTCGGCGGCGGCGGCCTCGGTGATGGCGACCGGCGTGTACACGTGGAACGGTCGGGTCGCGCTCGACCGTGACGCGGTCGCGGTCGAGACCCTGATCGAGCGGGCCCGCGATCGCGGCTGGCGCAGCGGCGTGGTCACCACCACCTCGTTGCCGCACGCCACCCCGGCGGCGTTCAGCGCCCACGCCATCGGACGCGGGGAGTACCTGGGGATCGCCAACCAGCAGGCGCGTACCACGCGACCGCACGTCATGCTCGGCGGCGGCGCCGCCTACTTCGCACCGCAGGGGCCAGGCTCGGTGCGGGCCGACGGTGGCCTGCTCGGGACGCTGGCCGGGGTCGGCTACACCGTGGTCGCCGATCGCGCCGGGCTCGACGCCGCGGTGGCGGACGGCGCGACGCGGCTGTTCGGCGCCTTCGCGTTCGACCACCTGACCTTGGTGGCCGATCGCGGCGCCGACAGCCGCGAGCCCGACCTGCCGGCGATGGCGCAGGCGGCGCTGACCACGCTCGACCGCGATGACGACGGCTTCTTCCTGATGATCGAGGGCGGTCGCATCGATCACGGCGGCCATGCCAACGATCTGATCGACGTCGTGCAGGAGACGCTGGCGTTCGACGACACCGTCGCGCTGGTCACGGCGTGGGCGCGGGCGCGCGGCAACGTCACGATCCTGGTCACCGCCGATCACGAGTGCGGTGGCCTCGAGGTGGTGACGCCACGCCCGGCCGGCGAGTATAGCGGCGTCCGCTGGCGCTGGGGTGCGCACACCAACGCTCGGGTCGCCATCCACGGCGATGGCCCGGGCGCCGAGGTGATCGCCGGCGCGGTCGTCGATCATCGCTGGGTCCACGCCATCGCGGCGGCGCGCATGGATGGCGTCGCGTTGGTGGCCCCGGGGCGCGAGCCGATCCCCGATGGCGAGCTGGGCGATCTGCGCCATCGCGCCGCCGGCCAGGACGTCGCCAGCGGCTACGGCGTCGGCTTCAACCAGCTCGACGCGCTGTGGCTCGACGCCACGCCGCGCGGGTTGATGGTCGGCGTCGAGGGGCTGTTCGAGTGGAACTCCAACGCGATCGAGGTCTGGATCGACGTCGATCCCGGTGCTGGCACCGGCATGCCAGGGCTCGCGGCCGCCATCTCCGACCGCGACGGCACCGCCGACGCCGTGCTGTCGGCATCGAGCCTCGGCGCGCCGTCGGGGTCGGGGCTGGCGTTCGGTGCGGATCTTGCGCTGATCGCCGTCGGCGGCGCCGATCCGCACGTCGAAGATCTGGCCGATGGCGGCGGCCTGCGCGGGCTGCGCGTACCGTTTGGTGCCGCCGAGGATCTGGGCTGGCGTCGGGCGGCGTTGAACTTCGGAGCGGTGCGGGCCCGCGCCACGCCGCTGGTGCGCATGCCGGGGCAGGGCCTCGAGGCGTTCGTGCCCTGGGTCGAGCTGTACCCCGGCGGCGTCCCGGTCGGCGCCCGCGTCGCGCTGGCGGCCGTGCTCGTCAACAGCGACGGCGGCCACACCTCGAACCAGGCGCTGCCGTCGTTCCCGGCCGGCACGGCGAACCCGGGCCGCGTGGTCACCCCGCTGCCCGGCTTCGTGGTCTACGAGCTCGACTCCAACGCCGACGGCGTCGTGGATGGCGACGCGCCGCCGGTGATCGTGCGCTAGCAGCAATCCGAAACCGACGCCGAAACCGACGCCGAAACCGGGATCGATCCAGACCCGCTCGTCCTGAGCGAGGCCCCCCTCGGGGCCGAGTCGAAGGACGCACATCCGTCGGCGCACATCCGTCCTTCGACTCGGCGCTTCGCGCCTCGCTCAGGACGACCGGGGTCTACGGCGACGGCGACGGCGACCGCCACGGCTGCGGGCACGGATTCGGCTTCGGCCACGGCTTCGGATCCGGCGGCCGCGCTATCATCGCCACGCATGGCCCGTACCCCGCTATTCGCCGCGCTACGTCGCGCACTTCGTCGCGCCCACGCTGCCCAGCACGGTGGCCTGGTCCCCGACCAGCTCGCCGAGCTGGCGGCCCGGCGCACCGCTCGCGCCCCGCGGCTGTCGCGGCGCGACGTCCTGCGCGCCGGCGCCGGTGCCGCGGCGGTGGTGCCGTTCACCGCCTTCGGCGCCGGCTGTGGCGACAACGTCGATGGCAACGCGTCGGTCGCCGTCGTGGGTGCGGGTGCGGCCGGGCTGATGGCGGCGCGCGTGCTGGCCGCCGGTGGCATCGACGTCACGGTCTACGAGGCCTCGGCGCGCACCGGCGGGCGCATGTTCACGCGCAGCGGCTTGTTTCCCGACACCAAGGTCGTCGAGCTGGGCGGCGAGCTGATCGACAGCGGTCACGCCCTGATCCAGCTGCTCGCCGACGACTTCGAACTCACGCTCGACGACCTGGTCGCCGACGGCGCCGGGCTGCGCTCCGAGACCTACCACTTCGATGGCGGCGTGGTGCCCGAGGCCGCCATCGTCGCGGCGTTCATGCCGCTGGCCGCGCGCATGGCCGCCGCGGTCACGGCCTCCGACGCCGACGAGGCCGAGTTCTCGCGCCTCGACGCCATGTCGATCCCGGACTGGCTCGGCGGCGAGGGCATGCTGGCGTCGAGCGCGCTCATCCGCCGCCTCCTCGAGCGGGCCTACACCGGCGA
This sequence comes from Myxococcales bacterium, assembly GCA_947483555.1. Lineage (GTDB taxonomy): Bacteria > Myxococcota_A > Polyangia > Haliangiales > Haliangiaceae > UBA2376. The sequence continues at coordinate 119,142 of CANKMW010000010.1, read as the reverse complement.
GTACGGCCTCGAGGTCGACGAGCAGTCGATCTTCAATCTGCTGTACCTGATCGACCACGAGGAGCCGGATCCGTTCCGCATCTACGGCGACTCCGACGAGCGCTACCACCTGCGCGAGGGCAGCCAGGCGATCACCAACGGCCTCACCGACGGTCTGGCCGGCCGCATCGAGCTCGAGCACGAGCTGGTGGCGCTGGCCATCGACGAGTCGGGACGGCCGCGGCTCACGTTCGATACCGCCGCCGGCACCGTCGAGGTCAGCGTCGACCGCGCGATCATCTCGATCCCGTTCACCACCCTGCGCCGGGTCGATCTCGCCGCTGCCAGCCTGTCCGACCAGAAGCTGCAGATGATCCTGCAGCTCGGCTACGGCACCAACGCCAAGCTGATGATGGGGTTCTCGTCGCGGCCGTGGCGGACTCCGGGCATGACCACCGGCTCGTCGGTGTCCGATATCGGCGGCCTGCAGGCGACGTGGGAGACCTCGCGCGGCTACCCGGGTACGATCGGCGTGCTGACCAACTTCACCGGTGGTGATCGCGGGGTGGCGATCGGCCAGGGCACCGCCGAGGAGCGCGCCGCCGAGGTGCTGCCGTGGCTCAACGGCGTCTTCGCCGGCTCGCAGGCGGCGTACATGGCGGGCAGCGCGGTCCGCCAGCACTGGCCGTCGGCGCCGTTCATGCTCGGCAGCTACGCGTGCTACCGCCCGGGCCAGGCGGCGTTCTCGGGTCTCGAAGGCGAGGCCGAGGGCCGGCTGCACTTCTGTGGCGAGCACACCTCGGTCGATTTCCAGGGCTACATGGAGGGCGCGCTCGAGACCGGGGTGCGGGCCGCCGACGAGGTCCTGACCGCGCTCGGGCGCCCGTTGCCGCAGCTCCTGCAACGGCTGGTCGAGGCCCGGCGTCCGTCACGCTTCGGCCGCCGCATGCGGCGCCGGGCGTCCCGCCTCACCCCGTGATACCAAGCGGCATGGTCGAGCGCCCTGTCCTGACGGCACCCCTGTCCATCGAGCGGATCCAGGAGCTGTTGCCGCACCGCTATCCGTTCCTGCTCGTCGATCGCGTCATCGAGCTGACCGAGGACAAGATCGTGGCGCTCAAGAACGTCTCGGTCAACGAGCCGTACTTCGCCGGACACTTCCCGGGCATGCCGGTGATGCCGGGCGTGCTGCAGCTCGAGGCCATGGCCCAGGCCGGGGGGATCCTGGCCCAGCGCGTGATCGACTTCGACGCCCGCACCCAGGTGATGTTGTTCCTGTCGATCGACGCCGCCAAGTTCCGCCGCGCCGTGGTGCCCGGTGATCAGCTCCGCATCGAGGTCGTGCCGCTGCGCAAGGGCAAGATCTTCAAGATGAAGGGTGAGTGTACGGTCGACGGCAAGGTGGTGTCGTCGGCGGAGCTGCTGGCGACCATCGCCGACCGCTCGAAGCTGGGGGCATGAGGCTCGTCGCGATCATCGGCCTGGGCGGCGTGCTGGCCACCGCGTGTGGCGGTGGTGGCGGTGGTGGCGGTGGTGAGCGCATCCGTCGCGACCGCGACGCCGGCGCGGCGGTCGCGATCGTCGATCGCCCGGGCAGCAACGCCGCCATCGATCGCCCGGCCGAGCGCGAGCCCAACGATGATCCGGCGACCGCCTCGCCGCTCGGCGGTGGCGTGCGCGGTGTCCTCGACGGTGAGCTCGACGTCGACGCCTTCGTGCTGACCGTACCGGCGGCCGGGATGCTCGCGGCCCGGGTCACCGGCGTCGCCGGGGTCGACCTCAGGCTCGAGCTCCGCGACGCCCGCTTCGCGCTCGTGGTCGCCGCGGATCGGGGCGGCGCTGGCGCGGCCGAGGTGCTGCCCGACGCACCGGTCGAGCCGGGCAGCTATCACGTCGTGGTGCGCGAGGTGGCGAAGCAACGCAAGAAGCCGAAGCGCGGCAACGACGCCGCGGTCGGGCGGATCGGGCCGTCGCCGGGGTACGAGCTCACGGCGTCGCTGCTCGGCCCGCCGGCTGCGGGTGCCGAGCGTGAGCCCAACGACGACGATGGCACCGCCACCGAGCTGGCGATCGGCGAGCCGGCCACCGGCTGGATCGGCTGGGGCGGCGACGTCGACACCTGGAAGCTGGCGATCGAGGCGCTGGCCGAGGGCAACGGCCTCGACCTGGCGCTGACCGCGGTCGAGGGCACGGCGCTGACGCTGGAGGTCACCGATGCCGCCGGCCGGACGCTGATGAAGACCGGCGGCGGGCCAGGTCAGGCGCTGACGCTGGCCAGCCTGGCGCCGCGCCTCACCGCGGGCGAGGCCGCGGTCCATCACGTCAGGATCGCCGGCAAGCCCGCCAACCCCGACGACCCCTACACGCTGACCGTGAGCCCGCGACTGCTCGAGCTCGACGAGGAAGCCGAACCCAACGATCGCACGTCGTCGTCCAACTCGTTGCGCTTCGGGACCGAGGATCAGGGCGCGATGCGCGGCCAGGCCGCCCCCGGGGAGCAGGACGTGTTCTCGCTCTCGGTCTCGCTGACCGCGATGGTGCTCGACGTCGCGGTCGACGCGCCGCCGGGGGTCGACGTCGCGATCGCGGTCATCGCCGACAGTGGTGCGGCGCTGGGCAAGGCCGATCGACGCGGCGCTGGCCTGGCCGAGACCCTCGCCGTCAACGTCCCCGCCGGCACCCTGGTCTACCTCGAGCTGACCACCAAGGCCGACAAGCAGCCGCGTCCAGCGGCGGCGTACCAGCTGCGCTGGTCGCTCACCGGCGCGGCGGCGCCGCCGGTGCCACCGTCCGACGACGACCCGCTGCCGCCGGAAGAGTGATGTCGAAGCCCACGCGCAGTGGCCACGTGCTGGCGCTGTTCGCGCTGGCCAACGTGCTGTCCTACGCCAGCCGCAACGTGCCGTTCGCGGTCTACGACGATCTGCGCGCCCGCTACGCGGTCGACCACGGGCAGCTCGGATGGCTGGGGACGGCGTTCATGCTGCCGCACGCGCTGGCCACGCTGCCGGTTGGCTGGCTCGGCGATCGCGTCGATCGCCGCCGCCTGGTCGGGTTCGGGATCATGGCGTGGAGCGTCGGCAGCATCCTGGGCGCCGTGGCGCCCACGTTCGAGCTGGTGATCGCGTCGCGATTCCTGGTCGGGCTCGGCACCGCCGCGGTGGTGCCGGTCGCCAACGCGGTGCTGGGCCAGCTGTACGGTGGCCCACGCAAGGCGTTCGCGCTCGCCATCTTCAACCTCGGGCTGTTCGTCGGCGGCGTGGTCGGGTTCGGCCTCGGCAGCCTGCTCGGCTTCCCGCTGTCGTGGATCGTCGTCGCCGCGCCCGGCGTGCTGGTCGCGGTCGCGCTGCTCATGATCGACCTGCCGCAGGGCGAATCGGTGACCCGGTCGTGGCCGCAGCTCCGTCACGATGCGGCCATGGTGGTGCGCATCCCGACCATCCGCCGCCTGATGGTGGCGACCACGGTGATGTCGTTCGCCGCCGGTGGCTACCAGGCGTGGCTGCTCGACTTCTTGCAGAACGACAAGGGCATGTCCGAGGGCGCAGCGACCACGCTGCTCGCCGGCTGCATGGTCGGTGGGCTCGCCGGCGTGGTCGCCGGCGGCCGGGTCGCCGACCGCTTGCGGCGCGGCCGGGCCTGGGGTCGTCCGGCTGCGATCGCGCTCGGCATGGCCGCCACGGTGCCGTGCGCGACGCTGTGCGTGCTCGCGCCGGCGGGGCCGCTGCTGTGGCTGGGCAGCCTGGCGACCATGTTCTTCATCTCCTGGTACCACGGTCCGATGGCCGCGACCGTCGACGACGTGGCGCCCGGTCCGCTGGCAGCGAGCGCGCAGGCGGTGGTGATCGCCTGCATGCATCTGCTCGGCACCGCGCCCTCGTCGCGGGTGATCGGCGAGCTCTACAAGCAGTGGGGGCCGCGCGAGGCCATGCTGGTCGCCACCGGCGCGGTCGCGGTCGCGGCGCTGCTCACCGCCCGCGTCTTCGCGACGTTTCCCGGCGACGCGGCGGCCGCGGAGGCCTCGGACGGCACGGCGGGGAATCGGTGAGCGCTGGCCGGCGGCTCGCCGCCGTACCATGAGCTGTGGCCGTCTCGCCCACGCCCAGGCCGACGACGCCGTGCAGACGCCCCTGGCCCTGGCCGAGCCCGAGCGCGAACCCGTCCGAGCCGCTGCGCGTTGGGCTCGTACGCGGCTCAGTGTCCCACACACACCTGCTGGTAGCTGGTCGAGCAGTTCTTCTGAAAGCAGTCGGCAGCGTCTTGGGTCGCCGCAGACGCGCAATGCTGCGCCCAGCACTCGCCCATGATGGTGACGCCAACCGCGGCCGCGGGCGCCATCTCTGTCGCGCATCCGCACTGGCAAGCCACGTCGGCGCCGCATGTACCAAAACAGCTGGACGTCTCGACGCACCCGGTGGTCCCGGTCTCGACCTCGGCACCGCCGCAGGCGCTGCCGGACCAGGACTCCCAGCCACACGTCGCGACCGCCGTGCAATCGTCGCCCGCCGCTGCGAGACAGCGCTCGTACACGGGATTGGAGCGACAGGCCGCGACCCACTCCGGTCCCAATCCACACGTGACGAGCGTGGCCGCCGCGGAGGTACAGGCCCGGTCGCGTTCGACCGCGCCTTGCTGCTGGAAGAACACGACGATCTGCGGGATCGCCAGGCCCATCGCCGTCCCATGATCGGCGTTGGCGACCGCCGTGACCGTGATCTTGCCCGGAGCGCTCGCGGCCATCCGTGCGGCGACGCGCAGCATGGCCTGCTCTCCGTGGTCGCCGTAGAAGAGCGCCACGGGAGCTGTCAGCTCCTGGACGTGCTGGCTCGGAGACCGCAAGCACGCTTCCTGAGAATCGTGGACGTCGAACGGGACCGGCCATGAAGCGCCCACGACGCTCAATGGCGCCCCGGAGGTGGCCACCCCCCGCAGGCCCGAGTCGATCTCGGCGAGGAGCAACGCCAGCGTTCCGCCGGCGCTGTGCCCTGCGGCGTACACGCGCTCGGGATCCACGATCGGCAAGCTGCGGAGGTAGCTCAAGGCGGCCACCGCATCGTCCAACTCGCCGTACCACAGCTCGTACACCCCCGGGTTGCCGTTCTCCGCGCGCCACGCCGGGATGAACACGACGAAGCCGTTGCGGGACAGCTCCTTTGCGTTGTCCATGTCGAAGTCGCGCAGATTGAATGCCGAGTGGCCGTAGAGGACCGCGGGGAAAGGTCCATCGCCCGCCGGTTTCATCACGTAACCGAACAAGCTCAACCCGTCCGACGTGAACTCGACGCGCTCCGCGTCGCTCCGCGGCTCCGTGAGCACGGTCGCGTCGAGCTTCGGCGCCGAACCCAGCTTGGACAGGCGGGTTCGATGATTCCTTCGCTCCGACAGGAGGCATGGGTGAGCGCTGGCACAGGCGCCGAGGACCAGAAGTGCCATCGTCCCGGCGGCGAGACGCGCGAACAGGCTCACGCCTTCGACGGTACCGCCATCCCGCGTTCGGTGACAAGCGCCCCCACTGCCGGGACCCGTGCCGGGTGCGCGGACCTGCCTCGACTCGCCGCGATGTCCGCGGAAGCGTCAGCAACATACGTGAGGGTCCCGCGCCGCCGTTACCCATATGACACGTGCGTCATATGGGTAATGCCGCGGGGGAACCCCTTGAGAGGGCATCGCGAGATCTCGCGGCAGTCGCTGATGAAGCACTACGCCGGGTCGCGCCCAGCCGCCCGATGAGCGGCATCGCCGCCCGCGTCGGACGGCCCGGCGGGGAATCGTTGAGCGCTGGCCGGCGGCTCGCCGCCGTACCATGAGCTATAACCGTCGCGTGCGACTCCTCCTGCTCTCGGGTCTCGTCGTGCTCGCCGCCTGTGGCGGGCCGCGGACCGCGCCGACCGGCACCCTCGATCGCTACGCGTCGGCGCTCAAGGCCAAGAACTACGACGCGGCCTACGACCTGATGTCGTCCGGATTTCGGGCCCAGGTCGGCAAGGACGAGTTCGTGCGCATGATGCGCGACAACCCACGCGAGGTCTCCGACACCGCGTCGCGGCTCACGGGCCGGAAGAGCAAGGTCGAGGTCACCGCCGAGCTCACCTATGGACTGGGTGACACCCTGCACCTGGTGCACGAGTCTGGTGGCTGGCGGATCGCCGAGAACCCGCTCGCCTTCTACGATCAGGCGACGCCGCGCGACGCCCTGCGGTCCTTTCTGCGCGCGTTCCGACTCGAGCGCTGGGACGTGATGCTGCGCTTCGTGCCCAAGTCGTACGCGGCGCTGATGAGCGTCGACAAGATGAAGACCCAGTTTGCCGGCGAGCGGAAGCAGGAGATGGGGCAGTTGATGAACATGCTCGAGGCCAACATCGACGAGCCGATCGACGAGCAAGGCAACGAGGCTCGGATGCGCTACGGCGCCGGCTTCGAGGTGAAGTTCGTGCGCGAAGAAGGGCGCTGGCGACTTCGCGATCTTGATTGAGCGCCTCCGCGGCGGGAGTGGAGGAAGTGATCTCGGCCGCGGTTTCCGCTCGGCGTGGCGCATTTGCGCCCGGCCTACGCAAAAAGTGTCGTGGCCTGATCAGGCGAGGTAAGTTGGCTGACGTGCTGGGAAAGTGGGGGAGCGGAGCCCGCGGTGGGGCCAACCGACCCCCGTCGAAGTCATAGCTGGGCCATCGATGCGGCTCCACGAGCCTGCCCGATATTCCTGCCCGATTGGCTATACCGCGAGTGGTTCCCTGACGTTATGCTTCATGAGTCCACGATCGGAACTGGCGGGCTCGACGCTTGCGCGAAACGAATCTCGACAACGAACGTCTACAAGGAAGTAACCAAGGCCGAAAGGCGGTCCCCGATGCTGGATCCCTGGATCATCGAAGAGATCTTGCGACGCGAAGAGGAGCAGCGACGGCGCGAAGATCGCCGGATCGAGGCGCCCCTCGAGAGCCCCCGCCGCGACCGTGACCCGGCGGCGGCGACCCCACCCCCCAAGGACCGCGAAGAGCGCGGGGTGGTCGTGATCGACATCTGAGCGACCGAGCAGCTCCAGCATCGTGACTGCGGCCCGGCTCCCAGCGTGGGGGACCGGGCCGTGTCGCTTTCGGGGGTGCGAACATTCGCGGCTGTTGTTCGTCTGCGCGGCGTGTTACGCCGCGCCCCCTTGGTCCGACCATGATCCGCCGCCTGACCCCACAGCTCGGGTTCACCCTCCTGGTCGGAGTGGTGGGATGGGCGGTGCTCGTTGCCTGGTCGCTGACGGCGCCGGCGGCGGCCTCGGCTCACCATGGACCGGTGACCTTCGGCGTGTTCCTGGCCGTCATCCTGGCCACCCGGGCGATGGCGTTCCGCATCGTGGCCGACAGCGTGCTGTCGCTCGACACCGGGTTCCACGTCGCGGCGGCGGCCGCGCTCGGGCCGCTGGCGGCCGGTCAGCTGGTCGCGCTCGCCCTCACGCTCGACTCCGTGGTCCGTCTGGTCCGCGCTCGTCGGCGCGGGATCGACGTCGAGCGGGTTGGCTACGTCCTCTACTTTGGTGGGCTCACCGGCGCGCTGGTGGCGGTGGTGGCATGGGCCGTCGGCCCGCCGAACTCGACCGCGAGCGAGCTCGAGGTGGTGTGCCGGGTGCTGGCGATCGGTGGCGCGCTCCTGATCGTACACAACGCCGTGCAGGGCGCGCGGCTGGCGCTCGGCGGTCGGGCGGTCGGCGCGTTCCTGCGCGGGCAGGCGTTGCCCGGCATCATCGCCGAGCTGGCGCTGCTGCCGCTGGCGGCCGTGGTGGTCGGCCTCTACCACGGCCAACGTCCGCTTGGCTTCGGGCTGCTGGGCGCGACCTACGTCTTGATCAACCTGGTGTTCAACCGGCTGTCGCGCACCTCGGCGGCCCTGCGGGCACGGGTCCGCGAGCTCGAGATCCTCGACACCACCGCGCGCGGGCTGGCCGCCTCGCTCGAGTTGCAGCAGCTGGTCGCGACCGTGGCCCGCGAGACGCTGCGCGCCATCCCGGCCGCCGAGACCATGGCCCTGGTCCACCGCGGTGCCGAACGCGAGACCGATCACTTCGTCGTCGATTGCTACGATCGCGACCGCGACGTGTTCACCCGGTTGCGCATCGGCCGCACCGACGGCGTCACCGGGCAGGTGGTGGCCGGGCAGGAGCCGCTCCGGCTCGACGACCTGGCGGCGAGCTCGATCGATCTCGGTCCGGCCGGCGCCGAGGGCGTGCGCTCGTGGCTGGGCGTGCCGATCTTCATGCACGGTGCCTGCGAGGGCGTGCTGGTGGTGCAGAGTCGGCAGGCGGCGGCGTTCACGGCCCAGGACCAGCGCCTGCTGGCCTCGCTCGCCCTGCAGGTGGCAGCCGCGCTCGAGAACGCGCACCTCTACGAGATGGCGATGGTCGACGGGCTCACCGGCCTGTTCGTGCGCCGCTACTTCGACGCCCGGATCGAGGAGGAGTTCGAACGGTCGCGCCGCTACGGCACCGCGTTCGCCGTGGTGATGATGGACATCGACGACTTCAAGCGGCTCAACGATACCCACGGTCACCTGGCCGGCGACCGCGTGTTGCGCGACGTGGCGGCCATCGTGAAGAACCAGATGCGGGGCGTCGACACCGCCGCGCGCTACGGCGGTGAGGAGCTGGCGCTCATCCTGCCCCGCACCGAGCTGGTCAGCGCGCTCAACCAGGCCGAGCGGGTCCGGGCGGCGATCGCCGATCACCGCGTCGCGTCCAGCGACGACGGGCCGGTGCTCTCGGTCACGGCCTCGTTCGGGATCGCGGCGTTCCCGGAGAGCGGCGCGACCACCGCCGAGGAGCTGGTGCGGCGCGCCGATCGCGCCCTCTACCGGGCCAAGAAGGCCGGCAAGAATCGCTGCGAGCTGTACTGGTCCGACGACAGCGGCGGTAGCCGCGCCGCGATCGCTCCGAATTGACGGCGGCTCTGTTACGGTCGATCCGTGGACCAACGGGAACGGCTACGGCGCCGCATCGGGGCCGACGTGAAGGTCGGCCTGGCCCGGGTGTGGGCGCGGGCCCGGCAGATCGTGACCACCGACCCCAGCGGTTCCGAGGACGACGATCGGGTCGTCGATGGCGCCGCCGAGCGCGAGCTGGCGCGTCACGCGGGTGAGATGAAGGCGGGCATGGCCAAGGTCGCCCAGCTGCTGGCCTACACCTCGGCGGGGGCGCCGCGCGAGCTGGCGTCGTTGTGGGACGGCGTCCCGGCGATGTCGGGCGCGGCGATCGCGGGCGTCGTCGAGGACGAGCTGGGCGCGCCGCCCCAGCGCATCTTCGAGCGCTGGGATCCGGAGCCGATCGCCGCGGCGTCACTGGGCCAGGTCCACGCCGCCCGCGGCAAGGACGGCGTCGAGTATGCGGTCAAGGTCCAGTATCCGGGCATCGCCGAGGCGCTCGCCGGCGATCTGGCCAGCGACGGTTTTGCGCGCCGCCTGGCCGGCGGCGAGCTGGGCAAGGAGCTGTCGCCGGCGGCGATCGCGGCGCTGCGGATCGCGGTGCTCGGCGAGGTCGACTACGTCGCCGAGGCCCGCGCGCTCGAGCGCTTCGCCGCGGCCTGGGCCGGCGACGCCACGGTGCGCGTGCCGGCGGTGAACCCGGCGCTGTCGACCCGGCGCGTGCTGACCATGACCCGGGTGCGCGGACTGGCGCTGGCCGCGATGCCCCACGACGATCCGGACCTGGCGGCGGCGGTGGCGGTGGCGATCGTGCGCGTCGCGTGGGGGACGCCGTTGCGCCACGGCTTCTTCAACGCCGATCCCAACCCTGGCAACTACCTCGTCGAGCGCGACGACGACGGCGCGGTCCGGGTCTGGTTCCTCGACTTCGGATGCACCGTCGATCTTCCGGACCCGGTCGCGGCCGCCGATCGTGCGCTGTGGCACGGCATCCTCGACGAGGACGCCTTCGCGGGCGCCGAGAAGTTCCGCATGGCGCTGGCGCACAGCGGGTTGCTGCAGCGGGCCGACACGCTGGCCTCGACCGCGCACCGGGACTGGGAGCGGGCGCTGGCGTTGCCGTTCGCGTCGGCCGAGCCATTCCGCTGGGACCGCGCCTATCACGCCGAGCTCTCCGAGACGACCCGGCGCGTGCTGGCGCAGGGCGGCATGACCGTGCCGCCCGCGCTGTTGCTGCTCTGGCGTCAGCGGCTGGGCACCTCGGCGGTGCTGTCGATGCTGTCGCCGCGGGCGCCCTTCCGCCGCATCCTCCGCGAGCAGATCGGGACCGGGCGGGCGGCGCTCCGGTAGTCGACGGCGAACCACCGCCGGTTCGTCAGTGCGAGCCGCCGTACGTGTAGCGCAGGTAGACGCGGCCCTCGACGCCTTGCAGGGCGTCGAACTGGGGCAGCATCCAGTAGGTGGCCGCCAGGCCGAAAGCGTAGTGGCGGTTCTGGAGCTGGTACTCGAGGCCGCCGCCGCCGGCGAAGGCGACCGTGAAGCGCTCGCCCGGGTCGAGCACCATCACCTTGCCCAGCACGTTCGACGAGATGTACGCGGCGCCGGCGCCGCCCTCGACGAACAGCGCGACCGAGTCGATGCGGAAGCCGAGGCGGGCGTCGGTCCGCGCCTGGTAGAGCTGGTACCACTCGCCCTCGGGCGGCGGTGGTGGCGTGGCCTCGTGGCTCGCCACCACCGTGGCGACGCCAAACGACAGCCAGGAGAACAGGTCGTAGCCGAGTCGCAGGCCCATGGTCGGGCCGATGGCCGACCACGATCGCGCCGCGCCGAGGTGCCCGGTCGCGCCGACGCCGGCCTCGGTATAGACGCCCCGGGAGGCCGGACGATCGGCCAGCGCTGCGCGGGGCACGGACGCGGTGACCACGAGCCCGGCGAGCCCGGCGAGGACGAGGGAGGCGCGGCGCATCAAGGAGCCGCGTCGATTGTACATCTGGCCGTCACGGAGGTGGCGGTGGCGGCACGAACATCGCCGGCGCCCACACCACGAACTCACCCGCCGGGGCGCTCAGGAGCTCGTCGTGCAGGATGCCACGGTGGTCGCGGACCCGCAGGCCGTACTCGAGCACCATGTGACGGTCGGCCTCGAAGACGATGTCGAAGCGGACCATCTGCGACAGATCCGTCATCGACATCAGGACCGGTGGAATGGTGACCCCCGGATCCTCCTCGTTCACGGTCAGCACCGCGTTGAACGGGTTGATCATCGCCCGCGTGATCTGTTCGAGGTCGATCGACGCCTCGCGGACCTGATCCTCACGAAAGACGCCGGTGAGGGTCGCGTTGTCGGCGATCCGCAGCGGGATGTCGCCCATCAGCGGCGGCGGCTCCTCGTCCTCCTCGGGGTCGATCACGAACTCGGTCGGCACGTAGTACCAGAACTGGTTGCCGCCGTTGACCGAGATCCGGGCCTCGCCCTCGCTGCCGGCCAGGTTCTTGATCGTCCACTCGATCGAGACGTCGAAGTCGCCGACCCGGACGTAGGCCAGCTGGTCGGCGCCGACCCCGAGCTCGGCGGCGCGCAGCCCGCGCTCGATCGCATCCTCCATCGTCTCCAGCTCGACCGGCAGATCGATGGTGACGGTGCCCGTGAACACGTCGCTGCCCGCGATGCCGACCTCGATCGAGCTGGGTCCGGGGACGTACTGCGGGTCCTCGGCGCATGCCGCGAACACACACAAGCTGGAGGCGAGGACGATCGTGATGGCGCGCATGGGATCACCCCTGGGAGAAGATGAACGGATAGTTGACGACGCCGCCGCCCTTGGCGGGGAACTTGAGCTTCAGGATCTGGCGGACCACGCAGTCGCTGACCGCCGCGTTGGTCAGGCTGCTCTTGGCGCCGTCGGGGCTGGCCTTGGTGACGATGCCCTCGGCGTTGATGCTGAACTTCACCACCAGCTTGCCGCCCAGACCCTTCTGGCGATCGAGCTCCTTCTGATAACAGGCTTTGATCAGGCCCTGGCGCGACTTCACGACCTTGTCGATCTCTTCCTTGGTCAGGCCGCCGAAGTCGCCCGACGCGGCGCCGGTGCCGACCACCGCGACCTCCTTCACCCCGGCGCCGGTTCCGCCGCTGCCCCTGGGCGCCCGGGTCTCGCCGGTGTCGATCTTGCCGGTCGACACGAAGTCACCCTCGGCCGATCCGCCGCCGCCCGATCCGCCGCCCTTGCTGCCGCGGGTGGTGCCGGTGCCGCCGAGGTCGTCGCCGACGCCGGTGCCGGTGCCCTTGCCGTAGCCGAGGCCGCCCTTCTGCTTGGCGCCCGGCAAGCCGGTGAACTTGCCGAGCGACGTGCGCACGTCGGCCTGGATGATGTCGCTGATCACCGCGCGGTTCTTCTCGGTCAGGAACGCGACCTTGGGCGGAGGTGGCGGGGCGTCGGGCGGGACGTCGAGCGCGTCGGGATCACGCGCCCGCGGCTTCTCGCCCTGGCCGCCCGACTTGCCCTCCTTGCCCTTGGTCGCCGAGTTGATGTTCTTGACCTGCCCGGTCTCGGCCGCCGCCGGCTGGGCCGTCCGGGGGCCGGCCTTGGGCGGCTCGGGCACCTCGGGCGGGACGTTGATGCGGTTGATGAGGAAGGCGCCGGTCAGCCGCTTCGATCCCGGATACACGAACGGGTTGATGCCTTCGTCGAAGACGTAGGTGACGAGGACCAGCACCGAGTGGAGCAGCAGCGAGAACGCCAGCGCCGGGATCAGCATCTCGAGCTTCGACGTCGTGGTCGGCAGCGGCGCCTGCATGGGCACGAACTGGAAGAACAGCTGATGGTGGCCGCTGTTGTCGAGATCGATCACGCCCCAGTCACGGCCACCGATCGGCGTGGCGCGGAAGGCGCCGGCGGCGCCGGCGTCGTCGCCGCCTTCGCCGCCCCGCCGCACGAAGTCGGCGACGTCGCGCTGCTTGCCCTCGACGCAGATCGTGCCGCGCATGCCGTCGCCGAGCGTGAGCAGATAGCCGCGGTTGCCGGGACGGATGATCGCGAAATCGGCGGGCAGCGACAGATCGGGGACGATGAACGTCGAGTTGCCGGTCGAGCCCAGCGTCACCGCGCCCGGCGCGATGAGCACGTGATCCGCCATCACCTCGCCGTGCCAGACCAGCGAGGTGCGGAGCTGGACCGGCGCGACGCCGCCGATCGGCGCGGCGGTGCTCTTCACAGGTTGCCCTCGTCGACCGAGCGCACCATCTCGGGGATGAACGAGCGCCGCTCGAGCGACGCTCGCTCCAGCTCCTCGTTGGCGCGGTCGAGAAAGTAGAGCAGCTGCGGCGTGCGCAGGCGTCCGGAGATGTCGAGGCCGGTGAAGTCGAACACCTTGGCCTTGCCCGGCTTGGCGGCGGCGCCCGATCCCGGCGCGGGCACGTTGGCCGGCGCTGGCTTGGGATCCTTGGCGGCCGGCTGGCCGCTCGCTGGTCGCGCCAGCGGCACGGCGGCAACGGCGAGCAAGGCGCTCATCAACGCACATCGCCACACCGCGGTACGCAGCACAGATCGGGGCGCAGATCGGGGGCCGCGGTCCGCAACGCAGCGACGGCGGGGGTGGGGGCCCCCGTTGGATTGGGTTGGTTCCGTCATCAAATGCCCAGCTCCTTTCGCTTCTGCTCTGCAGCCTGGCGTTTGGGATGAGCTGTCCCGGCATCCTGCAGGAACCGCTCCAGATCGCCCTTGGCGCCGGCGGTATCATCGAGGAAGTCGGACTTCAGCACCGCCAGGTTCCACAACGCATCGCCCCGGGCCCGCGATCTGCGGGGTGACTTGTCGATCACCAGGTCGAACTTCTTCTTGGCCGCCGCGTTGTCCTTGAGACCGCGCCACGCCACGCCCAGCGACACGTGGGCGGCCCAGTCGTCGGGAGCCTTGTCGAGCAGGGTCTCGAGCTCCTGCTTGGCGCGGGTGTAGTCACCGGCGTCGAGCAACACCGACGCCTTGTTGAAGCGGGCGTCGATGTAGTTCGGATCGAGCGAGGTCGCGTAGTCGAAGCGATCGAACGCCTCCTGGGCCTTACCCTGACGCAGGTAGAGCAGGGCGAGCGCGTTGTAGGCGGCGGGGTCCTTGGCGTCGAGCTCGATCGCCTTGCCGATCACGAGCACCGCCAGCTCGTCGCGGCCCTGCGTCATGTAGATGAGGCCCAGCTCGGTGTAGACCCGCGAGGTGGCCCCCGAGGTCCGCAACGTGTCGCGCAACACGTCGACCGCGTCCTCGAACTTGCCGTCATCGCGGAGCAGCGACGCCATCCGTGCCGCCGCATCGCGGCGTAGCGGATCGTCTTCGGCGGTCTCGCGCAGCGTGGCCTCGTAGTCGGCGCGCGCCTCCTTGGTCCGTCCCAGGCGGCGCAGACTCTCGGCGCGCGCCAGTCGGGTCGGCGCGTGGGCCGGGTTGACGGCCAGGGCCTTGTCGAACGCAGCCACCGCGCGGTCGTCGTCACCATCCTGGGCGCGGAGGACGCCGAGGTCGTGCCAGCCCTCCCACAGCTTGCCGTCGATCTCGACCGCTGCCTCGAAGCGGGCGCGGGCGGTCTCGGGCGCCTCGGGTCCGCCGAGGCGGAGCGCCCGCAGCGCGGCCTCGAACTCGCGCCGCGCCTGCGGCTTGACCGGATCGAGCTTGGGCGCCGCCCGCGGTCCGGTCGACTGGATGCGGCGGGTCGCGGTTCCGCCACCGCAGGCGCCCAGCATGACCGCGACCGCGGCGGTGGCGGCGAGGAGCGTGCCGGCGCGGGTCATCGATCCACCTCCTCGACCAGCTCGAGCTTGAGCGGTCGGTCGCCGGTCCGCACGTCGCTGCGCGACTCGCGCTCGGGCGGATACTGCTGCGACGACAGCCGGCCGAGCGCCTCGCGGATCTTCTTGGTGTACGCGTCGTAGACCTGCATCTGGATCGCCTTCTGGTAGCCGGTCGCGAACAGCTCGATGGCGATCTCCTCGATCTCGATCACCGTGGCGTCGAGCGATTCGCGGTACGCGTTGGCCTCGGCCTCGGTCAGCCCTGACGGCGTCGGCGCGGTGCGCATCGCCTCGGAGAAGCTGTCGTAGATCTGGCCAACCCGGTACAGCGACGCGGTCGCCCACTTGAGATCCTGGTAGTCGACCACCGACAGGTAGACGGTCCGCGCCTTGCCGAGCAGCTCCGACTTCTTCTTGAGCGCCTTGTCGAGCAGCTTGGGCTTCACGTCGAGCGAGACCTTCTCGTACTCCTTGAACATCAGCTCGCCCTGGTAGTAGCGGGCCTCGGCGGCCCAGGTCTGAGCCGCCGTCTTGTCCTTGCCGTCGAGGCGCTTGAAGAGCCGCAGCGCGGCGTCGAGATCTTCGGCCGCGCGCTTGCCCTGGCCCAGCCGCAGCGAGGTGCGCGCGGCGCGGACGTGGGCCTCGATCACCCGGCGCGGCACGTCGCGGTGGGCGCGGGCGTAGCCGCGAAACGCCTGATCGGCGCGGCCATCGTCGCCAGCGTCCTCGTAGACCACGCCGATGCGGAACGCGACCTCGGCGGCGTCCTTGCGGTCCTTGTAGCGCTTGGCGTAGTCCTGGTAGTGGGCGATCGCCTTCTCGTGCTGGCCCAGCGCCTGGCGCAGCACGCCGGCGTTGTACAGCGCGTCGGCGGTGTTCTTGCTGGCCGGGAAGTCCTTGACCACGACCTCGAAGGCGGCGGCAGCGCGATCGAAGTACGCGACCCGCTCGTAGACCTGGCCCGCGGCATAGGCGGCCTTCTCGCCCTCGGGTGAGTCCTGGTACTGCTGCGCCAGATCCAGGTACACGTCGGCGGCCCGCTCGGGCAGCTTGGCCTTCTCGTACATCACGCCCGCGTTCATCATCTTCTCGGCCGCCTGCTTGTGGCGCGGGAACTCCTTGGGCACCCGCAGGTAGAACGCCGCCGCCTGTTCGTACTTGCCGGCCTCCTGGTACTTGTCGCCGCTCTTGCCGATCGACTCGACGATCAGGCGGTCGAGCCGCTCCTGCTGATCCTTGGTGGCGAACGCCTTGGCGGTCTTGAGTCGCCGCGCCCACTCCTCGATGTTCTCGTAGTCCTGGCCCTTGTTGAGGGCGGCCAGGATGCGGTCGCCGGCCGGGCCGGCGTCGGGGTGGTCGGGGTACCGGGTGACGATCAGTCCGAAGCGCTTGATGGCCTCGTCGTAGTTGCCGTAGTCGTAGAACAGCTGACCGTTGCGGAAGATGACGCTGACCAGCTCGCGGTCGGCCGGGAACAAGGTCGCGTACAGGTCGATGGCGGCGGCGAACTTCTTGTCGACCTCGAGCAGCTCGCGCTTGCCGACGGTATCGGGGGGCCGGGCGCGCTCGAAGGCGTTCATCGCGCCGAGCAAGGCGTCCTTGTGGTACTTGCCGACCGGCGCGGTCTTGCCGACGGCCAGGAACTCGTCGCCAGCCTCCTCGAGCCGGAACAGCTTGAAGAACAGGATCTGGGCGCGCAGGAAGCGGAGCTCGGCGGCGTCGGGGCGATCGGCGAACGCCGACAGGTAGAGCTGGTAGCCGGCCGAGGCCTGGCCGTAGGGCTGGGTCAGGCCCTGCTTGTCGAGGAAGGCGCGGTAGGTCCTCTCCCACGCGGGTTCGTCGGCGGGGCGGAGGTCCTTGGGCCGCTTCGGCGGCTTGCCGGCCTTCTCGCGGGCCTGGGCATCGGCGTGCAGGTTCTTGACCGTCGCGCGCAGCAGCTCCTCGGTCGCGGTCAGCGAGCGGTTGAGGCCGTCGCGGTTGTGCTGCGCCTTGGCCCACGCGGTGCCGGGGCCGTAGGTCTCGACCAGCACCTTGGCCGACGTCAGCAGCTCGGGGGTGTCGATCGCGCTCGACCAGGTCTCGACGATGCGACGCTGCCAGGCCGCCGACGACAGCGACGTCGGATCGAGCGCGATCAGGAACTCGAAGGTGTCGACGGCGCGATCGTACTCGGCCTGACTCAGGTAGGCGTCGGCGACCTTGATCAGCACGTCGCGCGAGTAGCGCTCGCCGCCGATCGAGGCCAGGAAATCGAACACCTCCTTGGCGCTGATCGCGCGATCCTCGGTGAACACGATCACCAGGTATTCGAGCGCCTCGTCGCGCAAGCTGGCGCGGCGCCGGCGCTGCGCCGCGCTCCCGGCGCGGTCGGCCTCGACCGCGAGATCGAGGACCTCCTTGAAGCGCTTGGCGGCGCTGTCGATGTCGCCGAGCTTCCAGTCACACCACGCGGTCTTGAACATCGCCAGGTCGTAGGTGGCGGCGCTCTTGTCGCCGAGGATGTTCATGTAGGCGTCGCGAGCCTGGGCCCACTTGCCGGCCGCGAAGTGGTGCTCGCCGACCATCATCCAGGCGTCGCCGTAGAGCGGCGAGGCCGGGAAGCGCTCGATCACTTCCTGGAAGTGGCCCATGGCCTGTTCCTCGCGGCCGTCTTCCTTGGCGGCGAAGCCGACCAGGTACAGCACCAGATCGGCGCGGCGGAAGTCGGGGTGATCGACCAGCAAGGTCTTGTAGAGGCGCTCGCTCTCGGCGAGGTCGATGCGGGGTTCGGCCGGTGCTCCTTTGCAGCTCTCGGGATCGACCTTGCAGCGCTCGAGGTCGCGCTCGTACTTGTCCATGCCGACCAGGTAGACGCGACGCGAGTCTTCCCACAGCAACTCGGCCAGCTTGAACAGGCCGTCGGCGCGGGCCGCGCCCTCCGGCTTGCCACCGAGAAACTCGCGCAGCAGGCCGATCGCTTCGATGCGCTTGGCGTCGCGCTGCTTCACGGTCGAGTTGAGCAGCTGCTCCAGCTCGGCGGCGAGCACCGGTGCCTCGGGAACCGGCGGGCGTTTGCGCAGGTAGAGCTCCGAGGTCGGGCCGCGGTCGAGGTTGACCTCCGAGATCTGCGCCGCCGCCGGCACCGCCAGCGCCGCCAGCGCCGCGGCGATGCACATCGGGAGGGTCATCGTCACGCGCGGTCCGCGCATCGGGCTCATGACTACCTCCAGCCTTCGTATTCGTCGTGCCAGTATTCACCCTCGAAGGGCCACAGTTCCTCGTCATCGCCGATGAGGCCCAGCTCCCAGAGCTTGCCGTGCAGCTCGGCCGGGAAGCGGCCGGCGGCCAGATCCTGGACCTTGATGTCGAGCGCGCGCTTCTGCCCGATCACCGCGTCCACCTTGCCGAGCCGGGCCTTGTCGAGGACCCGCTTGGTGTCGCGGTAGAGCTGGTCGATCATGCGCTGCGACAGGGTCTCGGCCTCGCGATCGAGGCGCGCCACCAGCTCGTGGGCGCTGCGCTCCAGGCGCCGGACCGCGACCACGTCGGCGTCGAGCAGCGGGCGCAGGCCGGCGGGGGCCTCGGCGGTCAGCTCGGCGTCAGCCTGATCGCTGAGCGCGTGGGCGCGCTGCCGCGTGGCGGCGACCCGGCGGTCGAGGTCGGCGAGGCGAGCCTCCTCGGCGATCGCGACGTCGTCGGGAACCGTGCGGGCGCGGCGGCCGCGCGCCAGCTCGGCGCGGGCCCGCGCGACCTCGGCGCCAAGCCGGGTCAGGTCCTGATCGATCGCGGCGGCATCGGTGGCCTCGTCCTGGGCCACGGTGGTCTCGCCGGAGATGGCGCCGACCTTCTGGCCGCGAGCCTGACGGGCCAGGCCGCTCCACACCCGCGCGATGCCGGGTGCCTCGCCGGCGGCGCGGCGCATGCCGGTGACGGCGTCGTGCAGGCGCAGGAAGGCCGGATCGAGGCGCAGCAGCCCGAGCACCCGCGCGGTGACGTCGCCGGCGGCGGCTGGCGTGCCCGGCTCGGCCCGCATCCCGGCCGATCCGGTCCGCCCACGATCGACGGCGCGGCGGAACAGCTCGCCACGGGCGTCGGCATCCTTGCGGATGCGATCGAGCTCGGCGACCACCGGCGTCAGCTGGGCGATCAGGCGGTCGTAGTGCCGGCGCGAGTCGTCGAACTTGCAGTCGGCGAGCTCGACGAAGCCGGCCAGCAGGCCGGCCTCCGGCCACACCGGGGAGTTGGGGAAGCTGCGACCGAGCTCGGCGGCCAGGTCGCGGGCGGTCCCGAGTTCGCGCTTCTGGTACATCGACCACGCGGCCTCGAACAGCGCGTCGGGCAGGTGCACCGAGTCGTCGGGGATCTGGAAGTAGTGATAGTAGGCGTCGTCGTACTCGGCCAGCTCGTGGGCCAGGCGACCGAGGCCGAGGCGGGCCAGGTCCTTGATCGTGAAGTAGCGCTCGTCGACCACGAACGTGAAGCGGTCGTCGTCGGGCGTCGCGGCGATCTCGCACATGGCCGCGGCGGCGTCCTTCCATTCGCCACGCCGGGTCCGGATGACGCCGCGCAGATAGAGGGCCGACGAGTACAGCCGGCTCTTCTTCGAGATCTGCGCCAGCTGGCCTTCGGCGGCGGTGAAGTCGCCGCCGATGTACGCCACGCGTCCGCGCAGGTAGGCGCGCTCGCCAGCGGCGTTGGGGGTGATCGGCGTCATGCCGCCGCCGCCCGATCGATCCGTGGCCTCGATGCGGTCGAGCACCTCGGCGAAGTTGCGGGTCTCGATCGCCAGGTCGACGGCGCGGCGATGGGCCGGCCCCCAGTACGGCGCGTCGGGTCCGCGGCGCAGGACGCGCTCGAACGCGGCCAGCGCGCCGCCGGTGGCACCGGACTTGTGCAGGGCGACGCCGAGGTAGTACTCGGCGTTCTGGAACTCGATGAAGTCCGAGAAGTCGGCGTAGCGGGGTGACTCGACGATGGTGTAGAGCGCGACCGCGGCATCACCGGCGGCGCCGTCGCGCAGCAGGCGCTCGGCCGCGTCGAGCTCCCTGGTCAGCGTGTCCTTGCTGCCGGTCGCGGCGTCGATCAGCCCCAGCTTCTCCAGCTCGGTGAAGTAGATCGCGGTCGGGCCCGCCGCCGGTTGCCCCGGCTCGCCAGTCGGCTGGGCCGCCGCCGCGCCGGCCAGGGCGCCGAACCACAGCACGACCACCAGCGTGGCGCTGGCGCGGCTAGCGCGCACGGGCGGTCTTCTTGCCAGCCTCGGCGGTCGCGCGGGCCTGGGTGCGGACGTCGACGTCGATGCCGAGCCGGTAGCCGCCCTTCTCGTGGCGTTTCCACTCGTACGCGATGTTGCCGCCGTCGGACGCCTTGGCGATCACCGCCAGGTCCTTGCCGGCCACCGCCTGGACCACGACGGTGGCCTCGGTCGCCGACGTGAACCGTTCGTCGTCCTTGCCGACGGTCTCGACCCGGAAGGTGAGGACGTGGCGACCAGGCGCGATCCAGCCGTCGAACCGGACCGCGTCGTCGGTGGCGACCGCGCCGCCACTGTCGTCGAACACGCTGGCGCCGTCGAGTCGGACCACGGCGCGGGTGACGCCGTAGAAGCGGGCGGTGGTGAACGCCAGCTTGACCTGGAGCCGCGTCGAGTACAGCGCCGACGCGACCGTCGCGGCGCGGGCCCGCGACTCGAACAGCTCGTCGCGCAGCTTGAGGTACTCCTGGCGCAGCGAATCGACGTCGACCGCGGCTGACTCGGCGGCCGCGGTCGGCGCCGCCGGCAGCGGCGTCGTCGGCGGCTCGCTGCGGACCTCCTCGACCGGGGTTGGCTCCGGCGCCGGATCCGGCGTCGCCACCGGCGCCGGTTCGACCGGCTTGGTCTCCTCGGCGGGCGGCTTCTTCTTGGGCTTCTTCTTGCGACGCGCCTCGGCGGTACCGAGCGGGACCAGCTGGACGAGGAGGGCCAACAGGATCGCGATGACGCCGAGCCGCGTCGCACGAGGCCGCGTCGCGCCGGATCCGGTCGCGAGGGGAGGGTAGCTGCGCATGACGACTCCGGGTCAGTTGCGGAACGGCAGGAACACCGAGAAACCGAGCGTTACCGCCGCGTCGTTGACCAGGAAGCGCTCGTCGAGCAACTCCTGGCGAAAGACGCGGTTGCGGGCGTCGAGGCGGAAGGCCACCGCCTGACCCGCGAACACCTTGATGCCCAAGCCTGCCACACCCATGGCGCCGCGGCTGGTCAACGAGTCGACCACGCCGACCCCGAGATCGAGGTGGACGTCGAAGTGGGCGATGCTGCCACCCAGGCGCAGCTTGCCGTAGACCGGGCTCCACAACAGCATCGACTCCGCGTACAGCACGCGGGCGAAGTCGTCGGCCAGCACCTCGCCGCGCTGATCCTCGATGGCGCGGATCACGTCGGCGTTGGCGTGGGTCACGCCGCCGCCAAACTCGACCGCGGTCTGATCGGTCATGTGGTACGTGTACGCGCCGCCGGCGACCCAGGTGCCGGAGAACAAGTCGGAGGCGTAGTAGCCGCCGCCCGCGGTCAGTTCGTGGCGCGACTGCTTCACGAACAGGCGATCGACCGCGCCGCGGCGCCGGCGCTTGACGGCCAGCTTCTCGGCGATCTCCTGATCGATGCACATCTCGGTGGTGCCTTCGATCGGGGCCGCGGCACGAGCGTCGGCGCGGGCCGCCGCGGTGAGGCCGATCACCAGCCCGATGCTGGCGACGAGGTGGCAGGCTACAGCCACGTCGGGATCCACAGCGACAGCCCGAGCGTCGCCATCAGGTTGTTGGTGAAGCGGGTCTCGGCCACCGCCTCCTGGACCGCCATCACGTCGCGGGCCTCGAAGCGGAAGGTGAGCACGCCGGTGGTGAACAGCTCGAGCGCGAGGCCGGCGTCGAAGGTCGCGCCCTGGACGCTGTCGTGGATCAAGCGGCCGCCACCAGCGAAGACCATGATGTCGCCGTGGACGATCCCGTTGCCCATCTTCATCTTGGTGTGGATCGGCGACCACACCAGGTTGGCCAGCGGCAGGTAGCCGAGGCCGTTCTCGAACCGGTCATCGCCGAAGAACTCGGCCAGCGGGGCGTCGAGGTCGAGCGCGATCGGCGTCACCTGGAACCCGAGCTCGAGGCCGAGATCTTCGGTGAACCAGAACGACAGCGCGCCGCCGCCCACCCACGAGGACGACGTGAGGTCGCCGGCGTACAGCCCGCCGCGCGCGGTGAGCTGGAGCTTCTTGTTCTTGATGAAGTCGCGCTTCTGGACCCCACGTGGCTTGAGCTCACGGCCCAGCTCGTCCTTGAGGGTGGCGTCGAGGCACGACGGCAGCGGTGCCTCCGACGGCCGGGCCGGCAACGCCGCGCTGCGCGGCGGCGCCGCGCTGCCCGCCGCAGATGTGGTCGCGGTGCGCGGCGGCGACTGAGCGATCGCGTACTCCCTCGTGGTGGTTACCACGGTGGCCACGGCGCACAGCGCCACTGCGACGGTTCCCCGTGAGGATCGCAGCACTGGGCCGACGGTACCGCGGGGCCGGCCGCGGGGTCAACGCGTGCAGCGCGTGGTACCATCCTCGCGATGGACGTCCTGGGCGGAACGCGCATCCGCCGCGAGGCCAAGCCCGCGACGGTCAATCTGCGCCGCTGCAAGCTGGTGGTCACCAAGGGGTCGCAGCGCGGCACCGAGTTCGTGATCAGCGGCGACGTCATCCGCGTCGGCAAGGCAACCGAGAACGATCTGGTGATCGCCGACGAGACCGTGTCGCGCGTCCACTTCGAGATCGTGCGCGACGGCAAGGGCTATCTGGTCCGCGATCTCAACTCGACCAACGGCACGTTCCTGGATGGCGCCGAGATCAAGGAGGCGTACATCCGCGCCGGCTCGGTGGTCGGCGCCGGCGCCATCGAGCTCAAGTTCACTCCCTTCGAGGAGCGGATCGAGATCCTGCCGTCGGAGAAGGAGGTGCTGGGCGAGATGGTCGGGCGCTCGACGGCGATGCGCGAGATCTTCGGGTTGATCGAGCGGATCGCGCCGACCGACGCCACGGTGCTGATCGAGGGCGAGACCGGCACCGGCAAGGACATGATCGCGCGCACCTTGCACCTGCTCTCGAAGCGGACCGCGGCGCCCTTCATCGTGGTCGATTGTGGCGCGGTGGCCGGCACCTTGATCGAGAGCGAGCTGTTCGGACACGAGAAGGGATCGTTCACCGGGGCGATCGCGGCTCGCCAGGGCGCGTTCGAGCTGGCCAGCGGCGGCACCGTGTTCCTCGACGAGCTCGGCGAGCTGTCGCTCGACCTCCAGCCCAAGCTGCTGCGCGTGCTCGAGCAGCGCGAGCTGCGGCGGGTCGGCGGCTCGAAGACGCTCAAGGTCGACCTGCGCGTGATCGCCGCGACCCGCAAGGACCTGCGCAACGAGGTCGAGAAGGGCAAGTTCCGCGAGGACCTCTACTTTCGCCTCAACGTGGTGCCGATCACGGCGCCGTCGCTGCGCGACCGCCGCGAGGACGTCGGCATGCTCGTCGATCACTTCCTGGCCCGGATGGTGCCGGCCGGGACCACGGTGCCCGAGCTGTCCGAGGGCACCCGCGCCGCGCTCTACGCCCACGACTGGCCCGGCAACGTCCGCGAGCTGCGCAACGTGATCGAGCGCGCGCTGGCGCTGGGCACCGATCCCGGAGCGATGGTGGCCCCGCTCGGTGCCGAGCCGTTCGCGCGCGCCCACGCCGGGCCAGCGGGCGGGGCCCCGGTCGACATGGAGTTTCAGGGCGGCACGTCGTTTCGCGACTCGAAGGAGAAGTGGAACGAGGTCTTCGAGCGCCGCTACCTGTCCTGGTTGCTCAAGCGCGCCGAGGGCAACATCAGCAAGGCGGCGCGCGACGCCGACATGGATCGCAAGTACCTGCACAAGCTGCTGCGCAAGTACGAGATCGACGCCGGCGACGTCGGCGAGGACTGATGACGTCGGCTGGTGACGATCTGGAGGCGACGACGACCAGCCCCGGCGATCGTCGTGCTGGCCGGGTCCGGATCCGGCAGGTCGCGGTGGTCCACAGCGCCGACGGGACCACCACGCGGCTGACGCTCACCGGCGTGGCCCCGATCGTCATCGGGCGCGAGCCCGGCGTGGGCGGCGTGGCGCTCATCGATCGCGAGATCTCGCGCAAGCACGCGGCGATCGAGCCCGACGGCGGCGGCTGGCGGGTCGTCGATCTGGGCAGTCGCAACGGCATCGTCGTCGATGGTGTCCCGACCGTCGCGGCCGCGCTGCGCCACGGCAGCGTGATCCGCGTCGGCGGGGCCGTGCTGGTGTTCGTCGATCAGGAGCTGGGCCGCAGCCCGTTGCTGGCCGCCGAGAGCGAGCTCTTGCGCGGCGCCAGTCCGACCATGCAGCTGCTGCGTGGCGAGCTGGCGCAGGTGGCACGCCGACCGCTGGCGGTGCTGATCGGCGGCGAGAGCGGCGTCGGCAAGGAGCGGGTCGCCCGCGAGCTGCACCGGCTGAGCGGCCGCAGTGGCGCGCTGGTGGCCGTCAACTGCGCCGCCATCGCGCCCGAGCTCGCCGAGAGCGAGCTGTTCGGTCACGTCGCCGGCGCGTTCACGGGGGCCAGCGTGCGTCGCGACGGCCTGTTCGCTGCCGCCGATCGCGGCACCCTGTTCCTCGACGAGGTCGGCGAGCTGCCGCCGGCGCTGCAACCCAAGCTGCTGCGGGCGCTCGCCGACGGCGAGGTGCGCGCGGTGGGCGCCAGCGACGCCCGTCATGTCGACGTGCGGGTCATCGCGGCGTCGCTACGCGATCTGGCGGCGGCGGTCGAGCGTGGCGAGTTCCGCGGCGACCTGCACGCGCGGCTGGCCGGCTGGCACCTGAACGTGCCGCCGCTGCGCGACCGCCGCGACGACATCCTGCGCCTGGCCACCGCCTGGCTCGCCGAGCGCCATCGCGGTCTGAGCCTGTCGGCGGCCGCCGCCGAGGCGTTGTGCCTGTTCAGCTGGCCCTACAACGTGCGCCAGCTCGAGCAGGTGCTGGGGGTCGCCGCGGTGCGCGCCGAGAGCGCCGGCGTGATCGCCGTCGATCACTTGCCGCCGGCGGTGGCCGAGCCGCTGCTCAGCCGGCTCGGGGTCACGCTGCCCCCGGTCGACGCCGCGGCGCTGGTGCTCGACGTCGATCCGACCCAGCCGCAGCCGTCGGCCCACGACCTCGAGCAGGCCCTGCGCCACTTCGGCGGCAGCGTCGCCGAGGTCGCCATCTTCTACAATCGCGACCGTCGTCAGGTCTACCGCTGGCTCAAGCGCCACGGCATCGATCCCGACCGGTTCCGCATCACGCCGATGCCGTAGCGCCGGTCGTGGTCGGGTCGCGAGACAGGTGTCTCGCGGACGCGCGTGGGTGTCGCGCGTCCGCTCGGCGGTCGGTAACCGCGCGCAGCACTTCGGTTGACGCGCCGCGCACGCGGCTGGCACGCCGGCTGCTCTGGTAGCGGGCATGGCATTCGAGCTCGATCCACTCTCGGCGGGGCAGGTCGCGACCAACGACAACGCGTTCGACGGCGCGGCCTCGGTCGCCGAGGCGCCCGGCAAGCGCACCCGCACCCAGGGCATGGGGCCGTCGATCGATCGCATCGCCGACCGGGTCGCCACCGTGCTGCAGCGGCGCGCCGCCAGCGACGGCGGCGGCGCGGCGGGGGCCGAGGCCGCGGTCACGCAGGCGGCCGGGTCGACCGGGGCTCCGCTCCCCGGCGCGATCCGGGAGCGCTTCGAGGGCTCGCTCGGCGCGGACCTGTCGTCGGTCCGGGTCCACACCGGCGCGGACAGCGCCAGCGCTGCGGACGCGGTCGGCGCCCAGGCCTACGCCACCGGCAACGACATCCACTTCGCCCCCGGCAAGTACCAGCCCGACGATCCGTTCGGCGTGCACCTGCTCGCGCATGAGGTCGCCCACACCGTGCAGCAGTCGGGCGGGCGCGCGCCCGCGCGTCAGCACAAGCTCGAGATCAGTGACCCTGGCGATGCGCACGAGCTCGAAGCGGACCGCGCCGCCGATGCGATGGTGACCGGTCAGCCGTTCAAGGTAGGTGCCGGCAACCCGCTCCTGTCGCGATCACCCACGATGACGGGGTTCGGAGGGTTTGCTGACCCGGCCGATCCGATCAAGGACGCACGCTCGTTGATGCCGGCGCCCTGCAACTGGTCGCGCGAGGTCGAGGGTGTCGAGATCACCGGCCCGTGGCAGGGGCAACCCGCCTTCCTGCCGCTGCAGTTTCCTCCTGGCGTGGCGGGCCAAGGCGCGACCATGTTGGTCGACGCCGGCAAGAAGAAGTTCACGAGCGACTGGACGTCGATGCAAGCGCTCTACAACGGCGTCTCGACCGAGATGAGCGCACATCAGAACGCGGCCACCAGCGCGCAGAAGCTCGGGCTCGTCGATGTTGCCGTGGCTGGGACCGGGAACCTCGAAGCCAACGTCGCGCGAACCAAGCTGCCGGGCACGCAGAATACGATCGGCCAAGCGTTCAATCCCGACAATTCACTCGGCGGCAGTCAGAATCCCGACTCCAAGCTCACACGCGACGAGAGCGTGAAGCTCGACAAGGCGAAGAAGGACATCGAGAGCAAGACCGAGCTCGCGGTGACGAAGTCCGAGACCGCCATCAGCCAGCAGAACAATCTCGCTTCCCGCGGTCGCGACCTGCAGAACGCGATGCTCGATCGCGACGCGATCTCCGAGGACAGCGAGAAGGAGCAGCTCGAACGCGAGATGGCAGCGATGGCGAAGGCCGCCACGCTCATCAACGACTGCATCGGCGCGGCGAGCGAGACCGTCGGCGCCGAGAAGCCAGAGGCCGGCATCCTCAAGGGCACGACCGGCGCGATGAAGATCATCAACACGTTGCTGTGGGATGGCGAGATCGCGAAGATCCAAGGCCAGCTCGCGTTCATCTCGGGCAAGATGACGTCGATCAAGAAGACGAAGGCGTTCAACGCAATCCAGAACGCGAAGGGCGCTGTCGAGAACGCCGCGCGCGACGTCAAGGCAGCGCACCGGGAGTACAACATCGCGATGCGTGAGCGCACGGTCGCGTTCCAGGAGCTCGCGTCGCAGATGCAAAACGCCGCGACGAAGTCGGGTGCGTCGGAGGGTGACGCGAACAAGATCGCCGCCGCCGTCCAAGCCGTCCCCGCGATCGAGCTCCTGGTCGACTCCGCTTCGAAGGTCGCGACGATGATCGTGGTGCCGGCGTGCGATTCGGACTCGGCGAATGGCTGCGGTGCCTCCACGATCGCCACGCAGCAGACGATGACGGCCAAGCGCTCAGACCTGGCGCAGACCAAGCGGAACATGGAGCAGACAACGACGACGTGGAAACTACGCCTCGCAGCGGTCCACGCCCTCGTCGGGAAGGCCCGTTAGTCGCGACCTTCGCCTCGCATCCGGCCTCCGGCGTGCTCGACGCGCTCCGGGGATGACCGCGGGGCCATCACAGCAGCGTGACGCCATCCTCGCGTGCGAGTCGCCGGTCGAAGGTCAGCAACTCGGCGCCGACGCTCCGCGCCTTGCCGACGACGAGGTAGTCGGCGAGGTCCGCCTTGCCGACGCGGTAGCCTCGGAGCGCCGACTCGACGAGCTCCAGATCCTCGAAGGAGATCCCTCGCGTCCGCACCAGGCGGGACAGACGATCATGGATCGTCGTCCGGTCCCACTCGTAGGCGGCACTCAGCACCCATGCGATCTCCGCGAGCACGACGAGCGATACGAAGACACCTTCGCCGCGGGCGTGTTCGACGAGGGCTCGTTCGGCCTTCTTGGTCTGCGCCGGATCGTCGCCGACGAGCACGCGCACCAGGACGTTGGTATCAAACGCGACCATGACGCACCGCTCGGCCGATTGCCCGGTCCATCTCCGGGATGGATACCGTGCGTTTGATCGGCGGCCGGTCGCGGAACAGCTCGGCGGGCTCGTGGAGGGCGGGCACGAGCACCAACCGGCCCTGCGCGTCGATCGATCCCTCGACCTTGCAGCCCGGCAGGAGCTTGAGCCGCTCGCGCACCTCCTTCGGCAGCACGAACTGTCCGCGGGTACTCATCGTGATCGTGAACATGACTCCCATGGTAAGTCGACGAAACTTGATGTCAAGTTCAGTGAACTTACCGCGGCCTCAGTAATCCAGCAACAGCCCGAGCTGGAGCGTGAACGCGTCCAGCAGCTGGCCGCTGGACAGGAACTGGGTGTCGCGGCCGCCGGTGTTGGCCTCGGGGTCGTCGGCGGCGACCTCGTCGAGGAGCAAGGCCTCGGCCTTGAGGTTGAGCTGCAGCTTGTCGAACACGCCCCACACCTTCTTGTCGTCCTCGGCGACCGACAGCACGGTGAGCTTGGCACCGACCAGCGCGTTGCGGACCGGGGCCAGCTCGCGGTCGCCGGTGAAGTACTCGCCGGCGGTCGACTCGGTCTCGTAGAAGAACGCGTCCTTGAAGAACGTGGCCGGGGTCTGCTGGTGGGCGCGGGCGCGGACGCGCAGCAGCAGCGAGTCGCCCAGGTACTGGGAGTAGCCGAGCTCGACGGTGCCCGCGCTGATGCCCCAGCTATCGTTGTAGCCGCGGGCCTGGACGTGGACCGCCGAGCGCAGCTTGGGCAGGAAGCGGTTGAGCCGCGCCGACAGCGCCCAGCGCGCCCGGGTGTCGGGCACGTGCTCTTGCGGCTCGTTGGGCCCGATGCGCACGCGGCGATACGGATTGGACTGGATGCCCTCGAGGATCTGGCCGTACAGGCTGACCTGCATGACCATGGTCGGCGACAGGTTCTGGGTCGCCGTCGCCTGCAGGGTGTCGATGCTGAGGTCGCGCCAGGTGGTGGCCACGCCCAGCACCGGGTTGTCCATGATGTAGCTGTCGTCGCCGAAGATGCCGCTCGTCTTCTTGCATGGGTCGTCGCCGTCGAGCGCGCGGCGCTCGAGCAGCGTCAGCTCGGCGTTGGCCTTGTCGCAGACCTCGTCGAAGCTGTGGATGAACGCCAGCGACAGGTTGGTGTTCTTGCCCGGCAGGTCGACGGCGCCGCTGCCCCCGACGGCGATCGACAGGTAGTCGCGTTCGACGCCGACCGAGCCGCTGATGCCGAGCGTCGACTGTTTGCCGACGAAGCCGAGGCCGAGCTTGCCCTCGTGACGGAGGTCGCTGAACGTGGTCGCCGACGACACCGCATCGACCGCGTAGACCGTCGCCGTGGCGCCGGTGACGGCGTCGGCGGAGTAGCCGAGGTCGAGGGTGACGTGCTCGCCGACGTCGACACCGAGATCGAGCTGGGGGTGGATGACCGTGAGGCCGCCGAGGCCACCCTGGCGGTTCTCCTGGTACCACGTCGTGGTCAGATCGATCTTGTCGTCGGCCGCGGCCGGCGCGGGGCCGACGGCGGTCAGCGTGGCCGCGACGGCGGTGGCGAGGGCGGTGGGAGCGAGGGCCGCGCGCATCAGTTACACCCGCAGCCTCCGCCGCCGGCGCCGCGTCCGCCGACCGCGCCCTCGCGGTTGCCGAGGATGTGGTCGTCGGCGGCCGCCTCCTGGCCATCCTCGTCGAACGTCATCACCGGATCGGCGAGGTGTTCCTTCTCGTTGGCGCGCACCGTGAAGCGGCCACAACCGGCCGCGGCCAGGGCGACGGCCAGCGTGACGCTCAGAGCGAGGAGGCCACGGGAGAGCTTGGTGAGCTGCATGGGGGGCTCCTCTAGAAGAAGATGGCGAGGCCGCCGGTGATCTCGTTGCCGCCGTTGGCCGCGTTCTCGTCGAACAGGATCCAGCGCCGGTAGTCGGTGCGGATCGTGATCTGTTTCTTGAGCGTCATCTCGAAGCCACCGCCGGCCGCCAGCCCCATCAGGGTCTCCTCCGGATCGATGAAGTTGTCGGCCTTGGGTCGGATGTGCGCGGCGCCCAGCCCGGCGGCGACGTACGGTCCGATCGCGGCGCCGGGAACCAGGCGCAGCGTCCAGCCGACCCCGCCGAGAAAGACGTCCTTCTGGCCGCGAGGCGACAGCCCACCGAAGGCCTCGATCGCCCACCGCGAGTCGATCAATACCGCCGGCCGGAGCAGGAACAGCCCCTCGCGATCGAGCATGCCGGCCGAGAACGAGATCTCGACGTCGGCGTAGGGCTGCGGCGAGGGGCCGAGGATCGCCCGCTTGATCGAACGGCCCATGCGCCGCAACAGCCCCGGCCGCTGTTCAGGTCCGACCTCGAACGGAAACACCAGCTCGCCGAAGATCCAGCCCGTGGTCGCATCTTCGAGGACGACGCGAAACCAGTAGCCGCGCGTACCGCGTTCGACGACCTCGAACACCTCGTCGCGGTGGGCGTCGTAGATCGTGCGATAGGTCCCGGCCGGGCCGGAGTGGACCGGCGCCGCCTGGGCGATGACCCGCACGTAGGCCTCGGCCGCGGCCGGCCCCGCCAGCGCGCCCAGCAGCGAGATCGCGAACACCAGCGCGAGCGCCAGGCGAGGCAGCGACCGCGGCCGCCTCACTGCAAGAACCAGTCGGCGAAGAGGAGCATCGCTTGATCGTCGAGCGCGTCACCGGGCAGGAAGATGTCGCCGCCGCCGTGCGGGTCCTCGGTCGAGAGCGGCTTGGTGAGCAAGGAGCTCGCCTCGGGGGTGTTGCAGTTGAGGAAGCGGGTCACCGCGCCGTAGTTGCGCGCGTGATCGGGCGGGTTCGAGGTGTCGAGGCGCAGCGCCGAGCGACCGTTGCTGGCGGCGTGGCAGGCGGCCTGGCCGACGCACGACTGGGTCGGAGCCGCGGGCGCCAGGTAGTTGGGCCAGATCTGGGTCTCGTAGTACGTGCGATCGGGGCGACACACGTTCGGATCCGGGGGCAGGTCGCCCAGATCGACGGTCGGACAGCCGGCCAGCGCCACGGCGACCAGCCCGCCGAACGCCATGACGATCAGGGCGGACACGATGCGGGACCGGCCGCACGCACGGCCTCCGACGGCGCTGGAGCGCAACATCAAGGTTGCGTTGAGGGTAACGCTCACCGGAGACGCGGATCAAGGCATGCCGGCCGGGTGTGGGCGTGGGGCGGCCCCTCGAATTGACTCACCGCCTCTCGGGCGAGTAACGTCGGGGGCGGTGGGCATCCAGTCTGGCGGACCGGGCGATCGTGACGATTCGTCGCCCAAGCCCACCGGCCGGCCGGAGGCTCAGGCTGGCGCGGCGCCGCCACCGCTGCCGCCACCGTTGCCGCCACCGCTGCCGCCACCGCTGCCACCGCGCAGTACCGAGCGCGTGCCCCGCGCGGCGCGTGACGCAACCGACCCCGGCGGTGGTACCGGCGCGGTCCGCAGCGTCCTGGTCGGACGGGCGGAGGTGCTCGGCGTGCTGCGCGACATCGTCGGTCGCGCCTGTGACTTCCAGGCGCCGCAGCTGATCACCATCGTCGGCAATCGCGGGGTCGGCAAGACGCGGCTGGTGGCCGAGCTGGTGGCTGGCTTTCAGCCGCCGGTGCGGGTGTTCCATGCCCGGGCCCGGGTCGGGGAACGGTTGGGCGCGATCTCGACCCTGCTGCGGGATCGATTCGGGATCTCGAGCACTGCGGTCGCGCCGGCGGAGGCGGCGGCTCGCGTCGCCGCCGAGGTCTCGACGATCTTCGGCGGCGCCGACATCACCGAGGTGCTGCATTGCCTGGGCGGCTACCTGGACATCGATTTTCCGCCGTCGCCGTTCCTGCGCGTGGTGGCGGACAACCCACGTCATCGCGACGATCTGGCGCGCACCGTCCTGCGCCGCCTCATCGAGCTCGATGCCCAGAAGAGTCCACTCGTGCTGGTGCTCGACGATCTGCAGTGGGCCGACGACGACTCGCTCGCCATCCTCACCGATCTGGTCTCCGGGCTGGGCGGCTCGGCGGTGGTGGTGATCGCGGTGGCCCGCCCCGAGATGCTGGTCCGTTCGGCCACCTGGGGGCAGGGCGCGACCGATCACGAGCGCACCGAGCTCCGCAACCTCGAGCCCGATGACGCCGAGGTGATGTTCCAGAACCTGCTGGCCCGCTGCGGCCGCATCCCCGACGACCTGGTGCAAGGCGCGCTCGAGATGACGGGCGGCAACCCGGCGTTCCTCGAGCAACTGGTGCGCCTGTACCTGTCCGGCGGCGCCATCGACACCTCCGGCACCCTGTGGCGGCTCGATCTCGAGGCGGCGCTCGCGGTCGAGCTCCCGATCACCATCGAGGAGGCGATCGAGTCGCGCATCGCCACCCTCGAGCCCGACGAGCGCGAGCTGCTGGAACGGGCGGCGGTGTTCGGCAACGTGTTCTGGATGTCGGCGGTCGTGGCGCTGACCCGGATCGAGGACACCCGTCACGACGCCGCGGGTGATCCGCTGGATCTGGAGTGGGGTGACGGCGAGCGGGTGCGGCGGCGGCTGACCGACCTGATCAGCTCGCTGGCCGAGCGCGACTACCTGCTGGTCCTCGACGCCACCGACTCGACGGTGGTCGGCGACACCGAGATCGTCTTCAAGCACAACCTCGAGCGCGATCTGGTGGTCAAGGCGACCCCGGCCGGACGTCTGGCCGCCTACCACCTGGCGGCGGCGCAGTGGCTCGAAGGCCGGATCAGCGACAAGAGCGAGGAGCAGCTCGAGTTCCTGTCCGGGCTGTACGAGCGCGGCGGCGATCTCGAGCGCGCCGCCCATTGCTATCTGCTGGGCGCTGACCGCGCCCGCGCCCGCTACGCCCACGACGACGCGCGCGGGATGTACGAACGCGGCCTCGGCATGCTGGGCCCCGACGACTCGGTGGCCCGGATGGACGGGCTCCACAACCTCGGCGATGTGCTCGACCTGGTCGGCGAGACGGACCTGGCGCTGGCGCGGTTCGGCGAGATGCTCCACCTGGCCTGGCGCTTCGACAACCAGGGCAAGGCGGGCGCCGCGCATAGCCGCATCGCGCGCGTGCTGCGTCGCCACGGCCAGTACGATCCCGCGATGCGCCACCTCAACCGGGCGCAGGATCTGTTCAGCCGTGCGCACGACGATCGAGGCATCGCGTCGACGATGGACGACATCGGACGCGTCCACTGGTTGCGGGGTGCGTACGGCCAGGCGCTCGACTTCCATCGTCAGGCGCTGACCCTGCGCCGGCAGCTCGGCGAGCGGCGCTCGATCGCACTGTCGCTGGCCAACATCGGGCGGGTCCATCACGACTCCGGTAACTTCAAGGCGGCGATGGCGCAGTTCCGCGAGGCCCTCGACCTGCGGCGCGACATCAATGACCTCACCGGCGTGGTGCAGTCGCTGTGCGATCTGGCCGGTGTGTACGGGGCTGACGGCAACCACGGGTTGGCGCTCGAGCTGCTGAGCGAAGCCCAGGAGCTGGCCGGCGGGATCGGCGACAAGCTGGCGCAGGCCGAGGTGCTGTCGCGGCTCGGCGAGCACAAGTCCGCGGTCGGGCTGGCCGCCGAGGCGGTCGGCGATCTGGCGCAGGCGCGCGAGCTGGCGAGCGTCGTCGGTGACCGGGTGGCGCTGGCGGAGATCCACCGCCGGGCCGCCGAATGCGAGCTGGCGTGCGGTGACGTGGTGGCTGCCGAGCGCGACGCCAAGGTCTCGCTGCAGCTCGGTGAGGCGGTCGGGGCCCGGGTGCAGATCGGGATCGCGCATCGCACGCTGGCGGCGATCGCGGTCGCCAAGGGTGACGCCGGGGGCGCGGACTCCGAGTTCCGGCGCGCGATCGACATCCTGGGCACGATGCGCAACGAGCTCGAGCTGGCGCGGGCCTACCGCGCGTTCGCCGAGTTCCGCGAGGCGCGCGGCGAGCCCAGCGAGGCCGCCAAGCTGCGCGAGCGCGCCGATGAGGTCTTCGAACGGCTGCGCGCCGCGGCCACCACCGAGTAGAGTGGGCCGTGGTGCCGGATCCGCTCGTGACCGCGCTGGCCGCCGTGGTGCCGCCCGGTGTGCGCGCGGTGTGCGAGGTCCTGGTGGGCGCCGGCCACGAGGCGGTGACCGTCGGCGGCGCGGTGCGCGATGCGTTGCTGGACCGCCATCCAGGCGATTGGGACATCGCCACCAGCGCGCGGCCCGAGCAGGTGGTGGCGCTGTTCGAGAAGACGATCCCGACCGGGCTCCAGCACGGCACCGTCACGGTGGTGGTCGGCAAGGGGCGTGGGCGCGAGGCGATCGAGGTGACGACCTACCGCGGCGAGGGCCCGTACCTCGACGGCCGACGGCCGACCTCGGTGGTGTTCGGCGTGCCGCTGATCGAGGACCTGGCCCGCCGCGATCTGGTGGTGAACGCCATCGCCTACGATCCGGTGGCCGGCGTGCTCCACGATCCGTTCGACGGTCGCGGTGACATCGCGGCCCGACGGCTGAGGGCGGTCGGCGATGCCAGCGCCCGCTTCACCGAGGACGGCCTGCGCGTGATGCGCGCGATCCGCTTCGCGGCGACGCTCGGCTTCGCGCTCGATCCGGACACCGAGGCCGCGATCCCGGCGGCGCTGCCGTCGCTGGCCAAGGTCTCACGCGAGCGCGTGAAGGTGGAGCTCGACAAGACGCTCGCCGCGCCCGCGCCCGGCGACGCGCTCGAGATCGCGCGCCGGACCGGCGTGCTCGACCAGGAACTTCCGGAGGCGATGGCCGGCCTGGCCCGCGGCGCCGACGGACGGTCGGGGTCGGCCCACGACCCGACCTGGCGCCTGCGCCGGGCCTGGATCGACGCCGCGCCGGCTGACGTCGCGGTCCGCGCCGCCGTCTTGCTGTCCGGCCTCACCGGTGGCGCCTGGGCGCAGGTCGCCGATCCGCGCACCGTCGCCACCGGCGACGCCACCGCGACCGCCGCCGCCGACGCGTGCTGGCGCCGGCTCAAGGGTGCCAACGACGAGCGCGATCGCGTGGTGCGGCTGGTCAAGGTGGCGTGGGCTGGCGGCGCGCCGCTGGGCGAGGTCGCGGTCCGTCGGCTCCTCGCCGCCGTCGGGCGCGCGCGTGGCGACGACGTCGTGGCGCTGTGGGCGGCCCGGGCCACCGCTGCCAGCGCGCTCGGCATGGCGGTCGACGCCGCCGCCGACGTCGCCGCGATCGGGCGCACCATCCTCGGT
The DNA here is from genome assembly GCA_947483555.1 of Myxococcales bacterium. Taxonomy (GTDB): domain Bacteria; phylum Myxococcota_A; class Polyangia; order Haliangiales; family Haliangiaceae; genus UBA2376. The sequence goes on along the minus strand of CANKMW010000010.1, from coordinate 84,437 downwards.
CGTGGCGACGCCCTCGCCGGCGGCGAGCTGGCGCTCACCGGCGCGGTCCTGATGGCCGAGCTCGGCATCCCGCCCAGCCGCGAGGTCGGCCGGCTGCTCGAGGTCGCCCTCGATGCCGTCCTCGATGATCCGGCGCTCAACGATCGCGAGCGGCTGCTGGAGATCGCGCGCCGCGCGCAACTCGGGCAGTAGCCGGATGCGAGCGCGGAACGGCGCGACATCACCCGGTTGGTCCTGAGCGAGGCCCCGCAGGGGCCGAGTCGAAGGACAGCGCCCGCTGGGCCCGTGCTTCGACGCGTCCCTCGCTGGCGCTCGGGACTTGCTCAGCACGAACGGGAAGAATCGTGCGACGCGACGCCGCGACCGAGACCGGGACCGAGACCGAGACCGAGACCGAGACCGAGACCGAGACCGAGACCGATCACCGTCGCAGGGTGGTCGTCGCGTCCACCACCACCGTGCGCTCGCCCTTGACGCCGACGACGATCGTCCCCATCTCCAGCTTCGCGATCCGCTCCGCATGATCGACCACCAGGTGCGACGCGCGCCGCAGCACGTTGGCCAGCGCGGTGCGATCCGGCTCGCCTTCACCGGCGCGGGTCGCCACCAGGGCCTGGGCCAGCGCGGTCGCGTCTGCGACCCGCAGCGGCGCCGGCGCCGCGACCGGGGCCTGGCCGGCAACCTCGACCACCACCGTCCAGCCCAGCGCGCCCAGCGGCGCGATGGTCGCCGCGACCTCGCGGCCCGACGGCGCAGCCTCGCGCACGATCACCGCGCCTTCCTCGTGCGTCCCGCGGGCGGCGGCCGCGCCGCCGCCAAGCACCGCCGAGTAGGCGCGCCGCACGTCGGCCGCCGTCGCGACGCCGCGCTCGATCGGGCAGCCGGCGCGTTCGTCGGGCACGTCGGCGCCCCACGGCTTGATATCGACCGGAAAGCCGGCCTTGCGGGCGATCCGCAGGGCCGCCGAGGCCGTGGTCGCGACGCCCTGGCGCGTGATCGGCACCCCGTACGCCGACAGCAGGACCTTGGTCTCGTGATCGCCGAGCCGCACGTCGCCGACGCCGATCTTGGCGAGCTGTCGAGCCAGCCGCTCTTCGTCGACCTCGAGCTCGCCGCGCGCCGAGCGGGTCGCCGGTCCGAGGCCAGCGCGGGCGCGGGCCGCGGCGTGGCCCACCGCGGCGACCGCCGCCAGCGCCGGGCGCAGTCCCCACAACGCGCCGTTCGGGGCACCGTCAGCGAGCTCGGCGCGGGCGATCACGGGCACCAGCATCGCGCCGCTGCCGGCCCGCGCCGGCATGCCGCGCCCGCCCACCGCGGCCCAGTTCGCCGCGTCGACCAGCGCGACGTCGGCCGGCGCCAGCGCATCGGTCGACGTCGCCAGCGACGGCCGCCGCAGCTCGTCATCTCCGCCCAGGCCGGCGGCGGCGGCGGCCAACCAGCTGCCGTCGGCGGCGATCACGGCGGCGCGGGCACCATCGGGGACGCCGTGATGGGCGACCAGGAACACCGCCTCGAGCCAGGCGTCGGGATCGACGCAGACCGCGGCGCCATGGGCGCGCAGATAGGCGAGGGCGGCCACCGGCTCGCTGCCGCGACCGCGCGTCGGCCGCGCCAGCAGGACCAGCGGCCGAGTCGCCGCCGCGGCGGCGCGCGCCACCGGGGCCAGCGCCGCGGCCAGCGCCGGGTCGGCATCGATCCACGCCGCGACCAGCGCGCCGTCTTCGACGGCGGTGCCGAGCGCGTCGAGGGGCCACGCGCGCGCCGCGCCGAGCCCGCGCGCCGCCAGGCAGCGCACCACCTCGCCGCTGGCGGTGGCGTCGAGTCCGGCCAGCGCGATGCGCGGCGTCCGCTCGCTGGCTCGGTCGGGCAGCCGCGTGATCGTCGCGCTCACCGCGGGCCTCGCCGGACCAGCGCCTCGGCTTCGAGGCGCGTGACCAGCTCGGCAGCCGACGACAGGATGGTCGCCTGGTCGCCGCCGCGGACCGGGCGCAGCCGACCACCGGTCTGCTTGCGCGGCGCGAGTCGGCGCAGATCGAGGCCAACCTCGTCGGCGTCGAGCGCGTCGATCGCCTGCGGCGACGTGCGGGCCCGCCCGCTCCGCGCCTCGGGCTCGCGATCGAGCTCGCTGGCGCGTGGTGGGCGCATGCACAGCACCGCGGGCAGCCGCACCGCCAGCCGCTCGCGGCGCGCGTCGCCGAGCCGTTCGCACAGCACCCGGCCGCCGTCGACGGCGATCGACAGGATCCCGGTGACGTGCGCGTAGCCCAGCAGCTCGGCGATCGCCGGCCCGACCGCCCCGGTGCGCTCGTCGATCGATCGATCGCCGCAGGTCACGACGTCGGCCTTGACGGTGCGGATGGTCGCCGCCAGCGCCTCGGCGAGGCCGAGGTAGTCGAGATCGTCGAGTCCGTCGGCGGCCAGGCGAACCGCACGGCTGGCGCCGGTGCGGAGCGCCATGGCCAGCACGCGATCTTCGCGCCGCGCCGGGCCGGCGGCGATCGCGACCGCGTCGACGCCGAGGGCGCCGGCGATCCGCAGGCCGGCGACCAGCGCGCCGCGTTCGCACGGGCCCAGCACCTCGTGCTCGTCACTCTGGCCGGGCCGCGCCAGCGCCCGGCGCAGCAGGATCGCGACCGTCATGGCGCGACTCCGAGCGCGGCGATGAGCTGTGGCACCAGCTCCTCGATGGTTCCGACCAGGCCCCAGCGGGCGCGCTTGAAGATCGCGGCCGCGGGATCGCGATCGATCGCGACGATCTCGGCATCGGATGACACGGCGCCGAGGTGGGCCATCGACCCCGACGCACCGCACACGACATATAGATCGGGGGACACGCGGCGGCCGCCGACGCCGATCTCACGCCCCAGCGGCAACAGACCACGCTGGCACAGCGTCCGCGTGCCACCCAGCTCGCCGCCAAGCGCGACGGCCAGCTCGGCGACCAGCTTGAGCGCCTCGGCGGTCGTGCCGGCGCCGGCCACCACGATCACCCGCGCGTGCTCGAGCGCGGCGCCGTCGTCGTCGTCGTCGCCGTCGCCGAGCACGTCGACCCGCGCATCGCTGGCGTTGGTCCCGTCGAGCTGGACCACCTCGGCGTCATCGTCGCCGCGGGTACTGGCGCGCCGATCGTCCAGCGTGACCACCGCGATCACGTCGAGCTCGTCGAGGCTGATCCGGCGCCACAGGTCGCCGCCGTAGACGGTTCGCGACAGCACGACCTCGCCGCGCGGCCCGGCCTCGACGGCGGGTTCGGCGAAGAAGGCACCGCCGAGGCGGGCGGCGAGGCGAGGACCGATATCACGGCCGCCGGCGTTGGCCGACAGCAGCACCAGGCTCGGCCGGACCTGCTCGCAGGCCGCGACCAGCGCCGCGCCGATCGTGGCCCACAGGGTCGGTTTCCGCCGCTCGGCGGCGACCAGGAGCACGCGATCGGCACCGGCCTGACCGAGGGACTCGACCAGGCGGTGGCCGGCGGGAATGTCGTCGCCGGCGCCGATCACGGCGACCGCGTGCAGGCTGGCGCCCAGGCTCGACGCGATCCGGCGGCCCTCGCCGAGCACTGCGCGGGCATGGTCCGTGGGCTGATCACCCTCGATCTCGGTATGGACGAGGACGCACGCCACCGTCGGCGCCACGCTAGCCGAGCGCGGGGGATGGGTCAAGAAATGCTCGGCCACGGTCTGGGCGCTGGCCGTCAGACCCGGCCCGTAGGGTCGCGCCATGGTCAGCTCCGCTGCGCTGGTCGCCGATCTGCTCGGCTTCGACCCCGATGCGCCGCACCGGGTCGGCCTGCGGCCGTCGGTCGCGGAGGCCCTGGCCCGCGCTGCCCCCGGCGACGTGGTGCCGGCGCGCGACGGTGAGACCGCGGTCGCCGTGGTGGTGCTCCCCGACGGTCGCGCCTTCGCCATCGACGATCGCTGTCCACACGACGGTGGCCAACTCTCGGATGGCTGGCTCGATGGCGATCGCCTGGTCTGCGCTCGCCACGCCTGGGAGGTCGACCCGTGCAGCGGCCGTTGCGACCGCCGGCCGTGGGACATCGTCCCGGTTCGTCGCCTGGTCCGCTAGCGCGTCGCCAAGCGCAGTAGCCGGTGGCTACTCGGGTAGCCGGCGCGATCTGCCACGGATCACGGGGTTGACTGCTCGCGGCGGGGGTACGGAGCTTGCTTGGGCGCGACCGCGTAATGAAACTTCGTTCGCTATTCGTGGTCGTCGCGGCGCTGGCCGCCGGTTGTATGGACAAGGTCGAGCCCGGCAAGGGTGAGATCGAAGCCGAGTCCCCGCCGGGCTCGCCGCTGCCTGGCCCGTCCGAGGGCAAGGGTGACGGTGAGGCGATCCGGGTGACGATCGCGGTCGAGTCGGCGCACCCGTACGCCAACAACGCCAGCCAGTCGTACCAGGTCGCGCTCGCCGGCCGCGTGCCGTCGTGCGCCGTGCGCGCGCGGCTCCACTTCGCGACCCTCCGCACCGAGGCCGGATACGACCACGTTCACGTCGACGGCGCGGGCGGGATTCGCCAGTCGTTCGACGGCAGCCACGACAACACCTGGACGCAGTGGTTCGCGCTCGACGCTGCGCTCGCGCTCACCGTCCGGCTCGAGACCGACTCCTCGGTCACCCGCGATGGTTTCCGCCTCGACTCGGTCGAGGTCGAGGCGGCGATCGCCTGTTCGCGGCGGCTGATCCGCGTGTGCGAAGCCGGCCAGCTCGACATCAATCCGAGCCGCGCCGTGTGCGAGTGCCCGCGGGACCAGACCTGCGTGGCCGATGCCGCGGTCACCCTCGAGCACGTGGTCGGCGGCGGCTTCACCGGCCAGGTCGGTGGTCACCGCTCGGTCGGCACCGATGCGTTCAACGTCGTCTACCGCCTCGGCGAGCCCGAGGCTGCCACCCGTGTCGGCACGATCGATCACACCCGCCTCCAGGAGGTGATGCTGCAGATCGCCGACGCCGGCCTGCTGCAGCGCGCTGCGGTCCTCGAGTCGTCGAACTGGAACGAGACGCTGGCGGTGACCGTCGGCGCGACCTCGCGCACCTTCACCCGCGCCGCGGGCTCGTTCCCGGCCGCGGACGCGGCGCTGATCGGCGAGATCGAGGAGCTGTTCGCATGCGGCACCGGCGGCGCGCTGACCTGCGGCGCCGGATTCGGATGCACCGACGGCCAGTGCGTCGAGACCAGCTGCGTGTGTCCGGCGAACTACGCGCCGGTGTGCGGCACCAACGGTCAGACCTACTCCAACGCCTGCGCCGCCGGCTGCGCGCAGGCGCCGGTTCGCCACGACGGCGAGTGCGGCATCGTCGGTGACGCGTGTGGCACGATCCTGGGCCTGTCCTGCCAGGGCAACCTGCGCTGCCGCTACGGTGCCAGCCAGTTCTCGGCGCCGTTCCCCGACGCCGGTGGCAGCTGCGTCTCGTACAACTACTGCGACGCGCCCAGCGACTGCGGCTGGCTGGTGCGCCCGGCGGTGCCCGGCTCGTGGGCCTGCGAGAGCAACGGCTGCGCCTGGAAGGCCGGCCTGGTCTGGCGCGAGGTCACCGGGTTCCGCTTCAACACCGCGCACCCGTACGGCAACCAGATCTCGGACTGGCGGCAGGTCTACCTGCCCGCCGGCGCGACCAAGATGCGGCTGGTGGTGAACCCGCCGTTCGAGCTCGAGAGCAACTACGACTTCCTCGAGGTCTACACCTGGATCAACGCCAGGTGGACGCTCGTGAAGCGCTACACCGGCACGGTGGGACCGGCCGTGACCGATGAGTTCCCCGGCCAGTACCACTACCTGCGGCTGGCGACCGACGCCAGCGTGACCAAGCGCGGCTTCGACCTCTCCGCGCAGTACGCGAACTGACGTCCTTCGACTCGCTCCGCTCGCTCAGGACGAGCGGGGCGAGGTCCACGCGCTCAGGACGAGCGGGGCGAGGTCCACGCGCTCAGGACGGGCGGGGCGTGCTCCGCTCGCTCAGGACGGGGCGTGCTCCGCTCGCTCAGGACGGGCGGGGCGTGCTCCGCTCGCTCGGGTCGGCGTCAGCCGACCTGGGCGCGGTGGCGGAGGTAGGCGTCGGCGAGCGTGAGCAGCGCCATCGCTTCGACGATCGGGACCGCCCGCGGCAGCACGCACGGATCGTGGCGGCCGCGGGGTTCGAGCACGGCGGCGTTGCCGTCGCGGTCGACGGTGTCCTGGGCCCGCATGATGGTCGCGGTCGGTTTGAACGCGACCCGCATGGTCAGGGCCATGCCGTTCGAGATGCCACCCTGGATGCCGCCCGAGCGGTTGGTCGTGGTGCGGATGGCGCCGTCGTCGCCGCGCACGAAGCGATCGTTGTGCTCGCTGCCAGTGAGCCGCGTGCCCGCGAACCCGGAGCCGACCTCGAAGCCCTTGACCGCGGGGATCGAGAGCATGGCGCGCGCCAGCTCGGCGTCGAGCTTGTCGAACACCGGCTGGCCCCAGCCGGCCGGCACGCCGCGACAGGCGCAGCGCACCACGCCGCCGACCGAGTCGCCGTCCTTGCGGGCCCGCTCGATGCGCTCGATCATGAGCGCGGCGGCGACGCCGTCCGGGCACCGCACCGGGGTGGCCTCGATGTCGTCGCGGGTGACGCCGTCGCCCTCGGCGTCGACCGCAGCCGCGATGCCGGCCACCTCGTCGACCCAGGCGATCACGTCGACGCCGAGCGGCGCCAGCACCGCGCGCGCGACCACGCCGGCGGCGACCCGGCCGACGGTCTCGCGCGCGCTGGCGCGGCCGCCGCCGGCGATGGCGCGGATGCCGTACTTGGCGTCGTAGGTGAAGTCGGCGTGTGACGGGCGGTAGCGCGTCTCGACGTCGCCGTAGTCCTTGCTGCGGGCGTCGACCGAACGAACCATCATCGCGATCGGCGTGCCGAGCGTGAGGCCATCGTCGGAGACGCCGGACAGGATCTCGACGTGGTCGGGCTCGCGCCGGGGTGACGTCAGCGAGCTCTGGCCTGGACGCCGGCGATCGAGATCGCGCTGCACGTCGGCGGCCGCGAGCGGCAGCCGCGGCGGGCATCCATCGATGACCACGCCGAGCGCTGGACCGTGCGACTCGCCGAACGTGGTCACGGTGAACGCACGCCCGAAGCTGTTGCCCATGAAACCCAACCTACCACCACGCAGCCGTGTCAGTACCCCGAGCCCGAGCCCGAGCCCGAGCCCGAGCCCGATCTCGATCTCGATCTGATCTACAGTCACCTCAGCATGAATCCGCGCCACCTCTTGCTCACCGGCGTGCTCGCCGTCGCCGCCGCCGTGCTGGTCGCCGCCTGTCCAGCATCGAACGCGCCGCTGCCGATCCCACCCTCACCGACCGCGGGTTCGGGCTATCAGCCGCCCGATCAGCCGCCGCCGGCGCCGCGCTCGATCGACGCCGGCGCGGTTGTCGAGCCGCCACCGCCGCCGCCGCCGCCGCCGCCACCGTCGCCGCAACCCGACGGAGCCGCCTGCCTCGCCGCCACCGATTGCAGCTCGGGCGTCTGTGAGGGCCTCGGCTGCAGCACCGATGCGCCCGGTAGCTGCGCCCCGGCGCGGCGCGCATGCACCAAGGACAAGCGTGCCTACTGCGGGTGCGATGGCACGACGTACTATGGATCCGGATCATGTCCGGGGCGGCGCTACGCGGCCAAGTCCGCGTGTCCGAACGGGTAGCGTCCCGCGCCCGACCCGGGTTACCCTTGGGCCGGCGCATGGCCGAGCCGACCGCGACACCGCAGGCGCGTCCCACAGCCGAGGATCTCGACGAGCTCGTCGAGCTCGTCCGGAGGGATCCCTCCTCGCCCGCCTTCGTCGACCTCGGCGAGGCCTACCTCGCCCTCGGCCGACCCCGGGAGGCCATCGACGTCGGCACCGAAGGTCTGCGCTACACCACCGACAACCACGAGGGTCGGTTGATGGTCGCCAAGGCCCACGCCGCCCTTCATCAATGGAAAGAGTCGCAGGCCGAGCTGCTGCGCATCGTCAAGGTCGACCGCACCAACCGCATGGGCTTCACGTTGCTCGGCGAGGTGCTCATGCGCCGCGCCGACTACGAACGCGCGGTGCCGGTGCTGCAGCACGCGCAGAACCTCGATCCGGGAAGCCCGCAGGTGCTCAACCTGCTGCGCCTGGCCCGCGGCAGCCTGCCGCTCGAGGCGCCACCACCGATCCCGACCCCGGTCGCGCCCCGTCGCGGCGACGGTCGCCCGCGTTCGCCAGCCTCGGCGGCTCCGCCGGCTCCACCAGCGTCGCCCAGGGCGCCGCCACGGGCACCGCCCAAGGCACCGCCGGCGCGTGCGCCGGCGCCCCCGGCTCCGACCCACAACCGCGACGAGGGTCAGGACGATGGTCCCACCAGCGTCGGCGGTGGCATGGCCTTCCGCTCGGTGACCGCCGAGGAGACCGCGGTCCGCGGTGATCCGACCATGCCGTCGGTGCCGCCGGCGATGATGGGCGACTGGGATGGGACCGGCCGGCACGGCGCGGGCGCGGGCGCGGACGCCGGATCCGACAATCGCGGCGCCGCGCCGCGCATGCCGCTGGCGCCGCCCGAGACCGGACCACGTCGAGCGCACCGCGCCAGCGCCGCCCCGGCCGCCGGCGAATCCGTCCGTCCGCGCGTGATCCCGCAGGACAAGCCATCCAACGCGGCGGCGGCGTCACTCCGTCAGTCGGCCGCGGTCGGCGAGAACTACCTGAACGATCTGCTCACCGGCGGACTGCTCGACGTGCCCGGCGTGCGCGTGCCCGACGTCGAGTTCGACCTCCGGCCCGATCGGCGGTGGGGCCGGTCGACGACGCGCGCCTTCGCGGTCCTGTTCGTGCTGCTGGTGTTCGGCGTCGGTGGCGGCGGGTTCTGGTGGTACTACACCGAGCAGCAGAAGGCCGAGGCGGTCGCCAAGCACCGCGCCAAGGCCCGCGAGTTGATCGCGACCGGCTCCTGGAACGGTCTGACCGAGGGCATCGTCGAGCTGACCAAGGCGCTCAAGCGCGACGACAAGAACGTCCGCACCTTCGCGCAGGTCGGCGAGGCGGCGGCGTTGCGCGCCCTGCTCTATGGTGGCCCCGACGATGGCGTCGACGAGGCGCTCAAGGGCGCGGCGCGCAGCATCACCAGACCGGAACAGCCCGGCTTCCGTGACCTGATGATCGCGCGGACCGCGATCGCGCTGGCGCGTCTCGATGGCAGCGAGGGTGCGGTCGATCAGCTGGTCAAGGCGCGGCTGGCGATCGACGCCTGGCTGGGGCGACCGCAGCCGGCGGCCAAGGACGGCAGTCCGCCACCGGCGCCGGATCGCTGGGGCCAGTGGCTCAAGGCGCGAGCGTTGCTGGCCGCCGGCCAGCGCAGCAACGCGATCACCGGCTTGCAGCAGGCTGGCGACGGCGACGACGGCCTGGTGGTGGCGATGATCGAGCGCGCCGACCTGCTGGTCGACGACGGCAAGTTCGAGGACGCGATGACGCTCTACGACGCCGCCCTGGTCAAGGCGCCGGATCACCCGCTGGCGGTGCTCGGCAAGTCGCTGGCGCGCGCCGAGCGCGGCAACGACACCGCCGGCGCGATGGACGATCTCAACGTCAAGCTCGACAAGGACCTCGGCGACCGCACCGGCGCCTTCCGCCAGCTCGCGCTCGCGCTCGCCTACTACGGCCTCGAGGACTACGTCCGCATGAACGAGGCGCTCGGCAAGGCGACCGGGGTCCGCGACCCGCGGTTCCTGTCGCGGGTGGCGCTGGCCCGCATCCTCCAGGGCAAGCTCGCCGATGCCGCTCGCGCGCTCGGTGAGGTCAAGTGGTACGGGCAGGGCAAGCCCGATCCCGATCCGCTGGTGACGCTGGTGAACGGCGCCTTCCAGCTCGCCGCCGGCCTGCCCGAGGCGGCGCTGGAGACCCTGTCCAAGCTCGACGGTACGCGGGCTCAGCTCCTGCGCGGCCAGGCGCTGCTCGACCTCGGCACGTACCAGGAGGCGCTCGCCGAGCTCGAAGCGGCGCAGACCGCGGCGCCTGATTCGCTCGAGGTCAAGATCTGGCGCGAGCTGGCGCTGACCCTGACCTCGACCGGCAAGGCGCGCACCGATGCCGCCGCCGAGCTCGAGAAGACGTCGCGGCGCGCCAAGAGCAAGATCGGTCGACACGCCCACGGCGTCGCCATGCTGCTCACCGGCGATCTCAAGGAGGCGCGCCGCCGCCTCGAGCAGGCGCTCGAGAACGTGACCCCCGAGGAGCCGGCCCCGCTCGCGTATCGCACCCGCGTCGCGCTGGCGTCGATCGAACGCACCGAGGGCAACCTCGACGCCGCCACCGCACAGCTCGAGAAGGCCCTCGAGGACAACGCCGGCTACCTGCCGGCCCGGCTCGGCCTGGCCAAGGTGCTGGTCGCCAAGGGCGACGGCGACGCCGCCGCCGACATGCTGGTCGCGGTGCTCGCCGAGAAGGAGCTCGTCAACTGGGAGGTCGAGCTGACCTACGCCGAGGCGCAGGCCAAGCGCAACCGTGACGGCATGAAGGACAAGGAGAAGGCCCAGATCAAGGCCGACGCCACCGCCGCGCTCGAGCGCGCCAGGGCCGCCGGCGCGCCACCCGAGCAGCTGGCGCGGGTGGCGGTGGTGATCGATCCGGCGCTGATCGAGGCGATGGGCCTGCCCGAGCCGCTCGATCCGAGCGGCGCGGCGAAGCCCCCGGCCCGGCCACGACGGCGCGGTCGTTGATCGGGTCGCGCGCGGCCCGGTTCGCCGTGGTCGGGCTGATCGGGCTGGCCGGTGCAGCGTGGTCGGCGTGCAAGCGCTCCGAGCCGGCGCGGCAGCTGGTGGTCGACGCCGCCGAGGCGCCGCGCCCACGTCCAGCGCAGCTGGCGCACGTCACGCTCAAGGTGCTCGGGATGACGTGACTGGAGCAATGTCCCCGCCGGGTGCGGGCTGCGTTGCGCGACGTGCCGGCGGCCTTCGAGGTCGGCTTCGACCTCGATCGCGACGAGGTCTACGTGTCCTACGACGCCGCTGCCGGCGACGCCAAGGCCGCGACCGCACCGATGGTGGCGGCGATCAAGCGCGCCGGCTTCGAGCCGTGGCTGAAAGGCGCCGGCTGGCCCGAGCGCGTCGAGTCCACGCCGCTCGCCGCCGGCCGCTGACCATCAGCCCAGCAGGTCATCGATGGGGCCCTGGCCCTGGCGGACCAGGATGATCTGGTCGCCGTCGACCTCGAGCACGGTGCTGGGCGCTTCCTCGGTGGGCGTGGACTCGACCACGACGTCGAGGAAGTGTTCGAAGGCTTCGAGCACCTCGTCGATATCGCGGCACGGCTCCCCGGTAGTCGGCGACAGCGCGCTGGTGGTCAGCAGCGGACGGCCGAGCTCGGTGACGATGGCCTGCGCGATGGGGTGGCTGGTGACGCGGATGCCGACCGTGCGGCGCTTGTGATCCATGAGCGCCCGCGGCACCTCGCGGCTGGCCGGCACCACCAGCGTGTACGGACCCGGGAAGATGCGCTGCGCGAGGCGGAACGCGGTCTGGTTGAAGTGCCCGTACTGCGACGCGGTCGACAGATCGGGACAGATCAGCGCCATGCGGTGGTTCTTGGGCATGCCCTTGGCGCGGTGGATCTTCTCGATGGCGTCCTTGGCCTCGATGGCGCACCCCAGGGCGTAGATCGAGTCGGTCGGGTAGCCGGCGACGCCGCCGCCGTGCAGCACCTCGACGATCTTGGCGATCTTGCGGGCCGGCGGCGTCCCCCACGGCTCGATGTGCAACCGCAACGGACCGCTCATGACCCGGCTCCTGCGCCGGGCGTCGGGCGGCCCTGGAAGCCGGTGGCCGTCACGTACTGTTCGATCGAGATCTGCCGGCTCGACGACGGCTTGATCGTCTTCACGGTCGCGAAGCGGGTCCGGGCCAGCTCGACCAGTCGTTTCATGTCGGGGCCCTGGAACAGCTTGCCGACGAAACGGCCGCCCGGGGTCAACGTCGCGATCGCCAGCTCGAGTGCGCGCTCGAACAGCGCCTCCGATCGGGCCTGATCGACGTGTCGGATCCCGGTGGTGTCGGGCGCCATGTCACTCAGCACGACGTCGAAGCCCTCGAGCTCGCCCAGCAGGTCGGCCGGCACCGCCGCGAAGACGTCACCGACCAGCAGCCGCGCCCCCGGCACGCCGGTGATGGCGACGCGATCGATGCCGACCATCCGTCCGCCATCGCCGACCTTGCCGCGGGCATACTGCAGCCACGATCCGGGTGCGCAACCGAGGTCGAGCACGCGATCGCCCGCTCGGAACAGACCGATGGCGCGATCGATCTCCTCGAGCTTGAACACCGCGCGGGCCCGGAACCCGGCGTCCTTCGCACGGGCGTGGAAGTGGTCCTGGCGGACGCTCTTGTCGCCGAGCTTGCGCCCGGACCCGGTACGGCCCTTCGACAACGCTCAGCCCTTCGATGACGCCGCGGTCCTCGGTGATCGATCGCTGATCGATCGACCGATCAGGCGCGGCCGGCAGCGGCCTTCTTCGACGCCTTGAGGGGGTTCTTCGAGCGGACCTCTTCCTTGCCAACGCCCTTGCGCTTGTACTCGGAGCGGGTCGCCGCGACGCTGACCACGACGATGCCGTTCTTGCCACCGGGCACCGCGCCGCGGACCAGGATGCAGTTGTCCTCCTCGATGATCTTGAAGACCTGGAGGTTCTGGATGGTGACCTTCTCGTTGCCCATCTGGCCCGCCATGCGCTTGCCCTTGTGGACGCGCTGCGGGGTCAGGCGGCAGCCGATCGATCCGCCGTGGCGGAAGTACTCGTGCGTGCCGTGGGTGCGGGTCATGCCCTTCATGTGGTGCTTCTTGATCACACCCTGGAAGCCCTTGCCCTTGCTGTCGCCCTCGACGTCGACGGGGACGTTGTCACCGACGAAGATGTCCTTGGCGCTGATCGTCTGGCCGACCTGGAACTTGTCGACCTCGGCGGCGGGCAGGCGGAACTCGCGGATCACGCGGACCGGCTTCACGTTGGCGGCCTTGGCCTGGCCGGCCGCGGCGCGATTGACGAGGCGGGCCGGCTTCTCGCCGAAGCCGAGCACCAGCGCGCTGTAGCCGTCGTTGTCCACGGTGCGCTTGCCCATCACCACGTTGGGCCCGGTCAGGATCACCGTCACCGGCACGCGCTCGCCGTCGTCGGCGAACACCTGCGTCATTCCGATCTTCTTGCCGAGTAGCCCGATGCGCGTAGCCATGGTGATCCGGTCCTGTGGGAAGGGTCCGCGTGTATACCGGCGTGCTCGGGGGGTGTCAAGGGTATGCCCCGGCCACGTCCAGCGCTGGAAACCGGAAGATCCGCGCGGTGTTGGCCACGGTGGCGGCGGCCAGCTCGGCAACCGGGATCCCGGCCTCGTGCGCCACCGCCTCGGCGGTGTGGACGACGAACGCCGGCTCGTTGCGGCGGCCGCGCCTGGGGACCGGTGCCAGGTACGGACAGTCGGTCTCGATCAGGATGCGGTCGAGCGGCACGCAACGGACCGCGTCGCGGATCGGCTGCGCGTTCTTGTACGTGATGATGCCGGAGAACGAGACGTGGAAGCCCATCGCCACGTACGCGGTCGCGTCGTCGGGCGTGCCGGTGAAACAGTGGATCACCCCGCCGACCTCGGCGGCGCCACAGTCGTCGAGGATGGCGCGTGATTCGGGGTGGGCGTCGCGGATGTGGCACACCACCGGCTTGCCGACCTTGCGGGCCAGCGCGATGAAGCGCCGGAAGGCGTCGGCTTGCGCGCCCCGCTCCGAGTGGTCGTAGTAGAAGTCGAGTCCGGTCTCGCCGATCGCGACCACCCGGGGGTGGGTGGCCAGCCGCTCGTGCACCGCCCACCAGTCCGGGGTCATCTTGCCGGCGTCGTGCGGGTGGGTGGCCACGGTGGCGAACACGTCCGGGTCGCGCTCGGCCAGGGCCACCGCGCGCTCGGCGCTCGACGGTTCGCCGACCGCGCCGATCACGACGATGCGCCGGACCCCGGCGGCCCGGGCCCGAGCCAGCACTTGATCGCGATCGGCGTCGAACTCGGGACCGTCGACGTGGGCGTGGCTGTCGGTGTAGACGATCGGAGTCGGAGTGGTCATGGCGGGTCGCGCGGGTCGCGCGGGTGGGTCGTGGTGCGGTTGCGGATCGCCGCCTCGGCCTGGGTGATGGCGTCGGAGAGCTCGCGGCCGCGGCGGCGGGCGGCGAGGGCGGCGAGCGGCGCCAGCGCCCAGTCGCCGCCGACCCGGGCCAGCTCGTCGATGGCGACGCCGCGGACGGTGACGCGGCGAGCGTCCAGGGCGGCGACCAGGTGGGCGCGGGCCCGGGCGGCGTGGGCGCCGTCGGCGTCGACGGCGAGCAGCGCGCCGGCGGCGCGGGCCTGGACCTCGAGGCTACTGCCGCGCCGATCGATCAGCGTGGCCAGCGCGGTCACCGCGGTGGGGCCGGCCAGCCGCTCGAGCGCGACCACCGCGTCCCAGTCGCGCGCGCCGTCGGTGAGCGCGGCCGCCAGCACGCCGGCGCCGCGCTGGTCGTCGAGCTGGGCCAGCGCGTAGGCAGCGTCGAAGCGAGCGCCGGGGTCGGCATGTTCGAGCAGGCGCGCGATCAGCGCCGGGGCGCGGGCGTCGCCGCTGGCGCCGAGGCCGAGCGCGACCGCGCCGACCACCTGCGGATCGGGATCGTCGATGGCGGCGGCCAGCGGCGCGAACGCCGCGACCGGGTCGATCTCGGCCAGCGACGTCGCGGCCTGGTAGCGCAGGTCGGCGGGTCCGTCGCGCAGCGCGGCGGCGAGCGGCGCGAAGCCGGCCCCATCGCGCAGCGTTCCGAGCGCGATCGCCGCCGCCTGACGCACCGGGCCGGCGCCGTCGTCGAGGCGACCGATCAGCGCGGCGACGGTGGCCGGGTCGGCCGTGCCGCCATCGCCGACCTCCGCGGCCAGGACCTCGCCCAGCGACGCCGCGGCCTCGGCGCGCACCGCGGCCAGATCGTCGTCGAGGGCGGCACACAGCGCCGGTCGGATTCGCGCTCGATCCGGGGCCCCGACGTCGCCCAGCGCTTGCGCCGCGGCCACCCGCGCCCGCGGTGGACCGCCGGCCAGGTCGCGGAGCGCGGCATCGATGGTGATCACCCGGCTCGGGAACAGCAACGACACGTCGGACCTAGGCCGCCGCTCCGACGCGGGCCTTCTCGAGGACCTCGACCTCGCGCAGGCGATCGGTCGGGGTGTGGGCGACGATGGCGCGATAGAGCGTCACGGAGTCTTCGATCGCGTAGGCGGCCGGCGCGCCGTCGCCCGGTACCAGCAGGCTCTTCTCGGCCGCGCCGCCGTCGACGAAGCAGGTGTGGGTCGACGGTGACGCGATGACGCTCGTGATCTCCCCCCAGGCGAGGCGGAAGCGGCGGCGGCCCGCGGCGCGGACCTCGAGACCGTGGTCGTCGACCAGCACCTCGAGGCGCCACGCCGGCGAGCCCAGGTAGAGACCGCCCAGCGCGGCACCGCCCATGCCGATCACCACCATCGCCGTCGACGCGGCGCCGCCGGCGATCAGTCCGTACGCTCCCAGCGCGACCCCGAACACCATGCTCATCACGGCCAGGGCGCGGAAGCGGGGCCGGAAGCGGAAGCGCGCGGGGTCCAACATACGTGCCGAGCCTAGCCCGGATCGTTCACCGCGGCTCGTCGGGCGCGGTATCATGGCGGCCCATGTCCCGCGAGCACCGCCGCGCCCGTCGCGTCGCCGTCAGCCTGCCCGTCGTGATCGAGTCGATCGGCCAGCCGGCGGTGGCGCTCCATCCCGCGGTCGAGGCGGTCTATCGCCGGATCGTCCCCGATGCGACGTCGATCGGGAGGGTGCAGCCGGGAGCCATCCGCGATCTCTCCACCAACGGCGCCTTCATCGGCTGCGAGCCGATGCCGCTCCTGGCCCGGGTCCGCCTCAGCTTCGAGCTGCCGGCCTACGGCGCCGTCGATGCCGTCGGCTGGGTGCTGTGGTGCCGCGAGGCCGACTGCGAGATCCCCGACGCGCTCGGTGATCCGGTGCCGCTGCCGCGCGGCATCGGAGTGCTGTTCGAGGCCATGCCGCTCGAGGCCCGGCAGGTGGTCGCGAAGATGGCGCGCTGACTACCTAGACGCTCAGGCGTGTTACAATTCGACAGCATGCGACGCCACGCCACGGCAGCGATGCTACTGGCGCTGCCGCTGCTTGCAGGCTGCAACAAGTCGCCACGCCAGGAGGCGAAGGTGAGCTCGCCCCGCGACACCCGGCCCGCCTTGCTGCCCGCCCGACAGGGCGGCTTCGTCGGCCTCTTGAGCGAAAACGCGCCCGGCGATGACACCCGGCCGGCGATCTACTGCCTGGAGGACGGCCTGGTGTGGCGCGGCGCCGCGGCGCGCCTGGGGCGCATCAACGTGGTCGGCGTGGCGATGGATCCGGCCTGGTTCGGCCACCACGTCATCGTGTGGGGCACCCGTGAGCCGTCGCTGGACGCGGTGGTCGAGCGCGTCGGCCTGTGTCCGCCAGAGGACCGCCCGATGCCGCAGATGCGCAGTGACTGGATCGCCGACGAGGGCGGTTACGTCACGACCCACGCCCGCCTGGCGAAGACGCCGGTGCTGCGCGCCGATCGCATCGAGCCGGTCGCGCTGGCGGTCACCGCGCCAGGGCCGCACGGCGGCGTCACGGTGGCGCTGACCAATCCGTTCGACGCCCCGCTGGCCGGGGTCACGCGCATCCAGCACGAGGGCGGCCCCGGCAAGCCGATGGCACACTTCGAGGAGCACCCGCTGACGCTCGCTCCCGGCGCGACGTTGACGCTGAATCTGAACCCGGCGCCGACCCCGGCCCCCGGCGTGAAGGGCAGCCGCTGGCGCCTCGAGGCCCTGCACGTGGTCGGCAGCGCGGGGCGGCTGACCGTCGACGTCACCATCTTGCTGCGCTGACTACTTGACGCGGGTGCCGGGCGGCGCGGCGGCGTCGACGCTGGCCAGGGCCAGGATGGCGTCGTCGCCGGCGGCGAGGATCATGCCCTCGCTGGTCAGGCCGAGCATCTCGCGCGGCGCCAGGTTGGCGACCACCAGCACGCGGCGGCCGGGCAGGGCGTCGGGCGCGAACGCCTTGGCGATCCCGGCCACGATCGTCCGGTGCCGCTCCTCGCCAAGGTCGACGGTGAGCTTGAGCACCTTCCTGGCCTTGGGCACCGCCTCGGCGGCGATCACCACGCCGACGCGGAGGTCGAGCTTCTCGAAGTCGGCGAACTGGATCATGGGCGCCAGCGGCGCCAGCGGCGCCAGCGGGGGCGGCGTCGTGGCCTCGTCGATGACCTCGACGGGGGAGGTCGAGGCGAGCTCGGGAGGCAACCACTTCTCGAGCAACACCGCCGCGCGTTTGTCGTCGATGCGCGGGAACAGCGGCGTCGCGGCGGTGGGCGTCATCGCCGGCAGGTCGGAACCGAAGCCGTCCTCGCACGGCCAGCGCAGGTCGCGCTCGGCGCGGCCGGCGCCGAGCCAGCCGTCGAGCGCCGCTGCCGCCGCTGGCAACACCGGCGCGATCAGGAGCCGCGTCCACCACAGCGCGGCGGCCAGGGTGTGCAGCACGTGATCGAGCTCGCCCTTGCGGGCCGGATCTTTGGCCACCGTCCAGGGCTCGGTGGCGGCGATGTAGACGTTGGTCTCGCGCACCAGCCGCCACACCGCCTCGAGCGCGCGCGACGGCGCGAAGCCGTCGAGCGCCATGCGGGCGTCGCGCGCCGCCTCGCCCGCCACCCGGGCCAGCGTCGCGTGCGGTCCGGTCGCCGCCAGCGCCGCGTCATGGGCGCCGATGCCGCCGCCGCCGAAGCGCACCAGCATGGTGAGGCACCGGTTGATCAGGTTGCCGAGGTCGTTGGCGAGGTCGGCGTTGTAGCGCTCGATCAGGCCCTCGTAGATGAGGTCGCCGTCGTTGCCGAGCGGCGTCTCGCGGAGCAGGAAGTACCGGACCGCGTCGACGCCGGTGGCCGGCACCGACGACGTGCCGGCCAGGTCGGCGGCCAGGGCGGTCGGCGACACCCGGGTCGCCGGGATCGACTTGGAGATCTTGCGGCCGCCGATCGCCCACCAGCCGTGGCACAGGATCGCGCGCGGCAGCGGCAACCCGGCCGACAGCAGGAACGCCGGCCAGTACACGGCGTGGAAGCGCAGGATGTCCTTGCCGATCACGTGGACGGCGCTCTTCCAGTAGCGGTCGACGTCGGGTGCGCCGTCGGATCCGCTCGGGGTGAACGGATCGCCGAGCGCCGACAGGTAGTTGGTGAGGGCGTCGAACCACACGTACATGACGTGATGCGCGGCCTCGCCGGGGTGGCGCAGATCCTCGGGGACCGGGATGCCCCACGTGAAGCTGGTCCGCGACACGGAGAGATCCTTCAGCCCGCCGCGCAGGAAGCCCACCACCTCGTTCCGGTACTGCTCGGGCTGGATGAAGTGAGGATGGCGCTCGATGTGCTCGAGCAGCTGATCGCCGTAGGCCGAGAGTCGGAAGAAGTACGACGTCTCCTTGGTCACCCACGCCAGCGGGCGCTCGTGGACCGGACAGAACGACTCACCGGCGGGCGTCTTCTTGAGCTGGCTGTCGGTGTAGTAGGCCTCGCAGCCGACGCAGTACCAGCCCTCGTAGCTGCCCAGGTACAGATCGTCGGGGTTGCGATCCTGGATCCGCTGCCACAGGCCTTGCACGACTCGCTTGTGGTGCGCCTCGGTGGTGCGGAGGAAGTCGCGTCGGAAGCCGTGGGTCGCGACCGCGTCGTCGAAGTTCATGCCGAGCTCGATCCAGGTCTCGCGAAAGCGGGGCGCGACCAGATCGCACAGGGCCTGCGGTGTCAACCCACGCTTGTCGGCGGCCTCGACGATCTTCTGGCCGTGCTCGTCGGTGCCGGTCAGGAACCGGGCGTCGTCGCCGCACATGTGATGGAAGCGGGCCAGCACGTCGGCGACGATGGTCGTGTACGCGTGCCCGAGGTGGGGCACGTCGTTGACGTAGTAGATGGGCGTGGTGACGTAGAAGGGGCGGCTCATGACGGGTCGGGATCGGTTTCGGTTTCGGTTTCGGTTTCGGTTTCGGTTTCGGTTTCGGTTTCGGCTTCGGCTTCGGCTTCGGTTTCGGTTTCGGCTTCGGCTTCGGTTTCGGTTTCGGCTTCGGCATGGGCGCGGGCGCCGCCGGGCGGATGGGCCGGGAACATCGCCTTCACCTCGGCGGCCGGCAACACCTGACTCTCGCCCGGCCCGAACGCCACCCGCACCCGCTGGCGCAAGACGTCGACCTCGACGACCCGGCCCTCGCCGGTCGCCGTGATCACGCGCTTGCCGAGCTTGGGCAGCCCCTTCCGCATCTCGGCGTAGGTGGCCTGCTCGTACACCAGACAGCACTTCAACCGTCCACACTGACCTGACACCTTGGTCGGGTTGAGCACCAGGCCCTGGTCCTTGGCCATCTTGATCGAGACCGGCACGAAGTCCGGCAACCAGGTCGTGCAGCACAGTTCCTGTCCACAGCTGCCGATGCCGCCGATCATCTTGGCTTCGTCGCGGGCGCCGACCTGGCGCAGCTCGACGCGGGCGCCGGTGCTGGTGGCGACGTCGCGCAGCAGATCGCGGAGGTCGACGCGCTCGTCGCTGGTGTAATACAGGTTGAGCTTGCCGCCGCGGCCGTTGACGCCCGGCGGCTGGGTGTACTCGATGCGGAACACCTTCGCCGCCACGCCGAGCGCGCGGGCCCGGTCCTTGGCGGCGCGCAGCACGTCGGCGGCGTGGCCCTGTTCGCGGCGCTGCGCGGCGCGGTCGGCGTCGTTGGCCCGCCGGAGCACGGTCCGCCCCGATCGTTCGCCGATGGCGCGGCGCTCGGGCGGCGCGGCGACCGTCGCCAGTCGCGTCGAACGGTCGGCGTCGACGACCACGAGGTCACCGGTGTGGTAGTCGCCGCCGTCGGCGTCGCACCAGTAGATCTTGCCGGTCGGCACCAGGCGCACGCCGACCGTGGTGGCGACCGTCGCGCCGAGCGTCGCCACCGGCACGTCGGTGACGTCGGCGCTGGCGGGATCCGGATCATCGCTGGCCGGCTCGGGCGGCAGGTCGGCGCCCAGCGTGATCGCCGGCGCCGGCCCGTCGTCTTCAGCCGGTGGCGAGGCGACCGCGGTGCGGGTGCGGGTGCCGGTGCCGGTGCTGCCGGGATCGGGGTCGTCCCAGGCGGCGTCCACGTCGGAGTGCGCGTGCGGCGGCTGGCGCGGGGTGTGTCCTTCGACTCCGCGCTCGCTGGCGCTCGCGCGTCGCTCAGGACCACCGGGGTCCGGGCGCGGTTGCCGCGGTGGGCGCTGTTGCTGCGGTGGGCGCTGTTGCTGCGGTGGGCGCTGTTGCTGCGGTGGGCGCTGTTGCTGCGGTGGGCGCGGTCCGCGCTGCTGCTGCGGCGGTCGCGGTTGTTGTGGCGGTCGCGGTTGTTGTGGTGGTCGCGGTTGTTGTGGTGGTCGCGGTTCCCGCTGCTGCTGCGGCGGTCGCGGTTCACGTTGCTGCGGCGCTGGCTGCGGTTGCCCGCTGGTCGCCGGACGCTCGCCGTCGCCGCCGCCGCCGCCGCGTCGCCGCCGCCGACGACGGCGCTCGCCGTCGCCGCCACCGCCGCCAGCCCCGCCGTCGCTGCCGCCGGCCTCGTCGGTCACGCGCCACCTCGTTGCAGCCGCAGGGTGATCGCCTCGAGCGACACCGCGCCCTGGCCATGGTGGATGGCGATCGCCGCATGGGCGGCCAGCAACACGCCGGCGCGATCCGCCGCCAGCCGTGCCGCGACGATGTCGCCATCCAGCGCCGCCGCGCGCGCCCGCGCGTGCAGCTCGATCGCGGCCAGCTCGATCACGGCGGCGACGTCGAGCTTGGGCTCGCCGCTGCCCTGGGCCACGCCGATCGCCGCGCCCGGTTCGCTGGCGCCCTTGTCGGCGGCCGCGATCAGCGCCCGCGCCGCGTTCACCACCGGCTCGGCCTCGGCGCCACCGACCGCCCGCCGGGCCTCGGCGGCCAGAGGCGCGAAGGCGACCCGCTGGCATCGGCTCCGGATGGTCGGCAACAGCTGGTCGGGCGCCACCGTCATCAGCACGAACCGGGTCCGCGCCGGCGGTTCCTCGAGCGTCTTGAGCAGCGCGTTGGCGGCGGCTGGCTGCAGCGCCGTTGCCTCGTCGATCAGGAACACGCGCTCGCGCGCCTCGTGGGGCGGCAGTCCGACCGCGGCGACCACCTGCGCGCGCACCGTCTCGATGGGCACGATCTGCGCCGCACCCTCGCGGGCCAGCGTGATCACGTCGGGGTGGATGCCGTCCGCGATGCGGGTGCAGGTCGAGCAGCGGCCGCAGCCCTCGCCGGGTGCGAGCTCGCAGTCGAGCGCCGACGCCAGCGCCAGCGCCGCCGTGCGCTTGCCGACCCCGGCCGGGCCCGTGAACAGCAGCGCGTGGTGCAGGCGCTGGTTGGCGAGCGCGGCGCGCAGGATGCCGATCGCGCGCTCCTGGCCAACCACCTCGGCGAACGTCGGCACCGACGCACGCTAGCACGCCATCGTCGCCCGCCGCGCGGCCGGCGGCGCCCGGCGCGATCAGGGCGCGATCCACACCTCGGTCAGGACCCGACATCCCGGGACGCGCCGGATCAGCTCCTCGACCTGGGCCCGGGTCACCGCCGTGGCGCTGAGGTTCACGCGTTCCAGCCGTTGCAGGCCGTGCAGCGCCCGGACGTCGGAGATCTTGGCGCCGGCGACGTCGAGGCTGCGCAGCTGGGTCAGGGCCGCGAGCGGCGTCAGGTCGGTGAGCACGACGCTCGCGATGACCAGCTCCTCGAGCCCGGTCATGCCAGCCAGGGGCGTCAGATCGGTCACGGGTTGGTCGCAGCGCACGGTGACAGCGTCGACCGGCACCAGCTGGCGACAGAAGCTCACCGTCGGCGTCGGCCGGGCCGGGCCCCGCCGACCGCAGGCCGCGGTGGCGATCACGGCGGCACAGCCGATGATGACCGCGAGCTTCACGAGCCCATCGAAGCACCGTGTTCACCGCGGCGCAAGAACACGGCTCACCGCGCGCGTCGTCCTTCGCCTCGCTTCGCTCGCTCAGGACCAACGGGAGTGGTACGACTAGCTGCCATGCCGACGTCGACCTCGGGTCCTCGTTCCTCGCCCACGCTGGTCCCCGCGGCTGCGGCCGCGGCGCCGGTGCCGGTCCTCGCCGCGCCGGAGCTGGCGGTCGCCGCGCCGGAGCCGGCGGCCGTCGCGCCGGAGCTGGCGCTCGCCGAGCCGACCTTCTCCGCCTTTCGCGATGTCCCGCGCACCGGCGTCATCTTCGTCACCACCGAGGCGCGCCGGCGTGGCTTCGATCCGACCGCGGCCGACTGGTGCAACCTGGGTCAGGGCATGCCGGAAGCCGAAGGGCTGCCGGGCGCGCCATCCCGTCGCGACGCGGTCACGATCGATCCCGCCGATCAGGAGTACGCGCCGGTGGGCGGCATCGGCGAGCTGCGCGAGGCGATCGCGTCGCTCTACAACCGGCTGTTCCGCCGCGGCATGCCGTCGCAGTACAGCGCCGAGAACGTCGCGGTGTCGGGCGGCGGGCGCGCTGCGCTGACCCGGGTCGCGGCGGCGCTCGGCAACATCAACCTCGGCCACTTCCTCCCCGACTACACGGCCTACGAGGAGCTGCTCAGCGTCTTTCGCCTGTTCTCGCCGATCCCGATCCTGCTCGAGGGCGAGCGCGGTTATGCGTTCTCGGCCGCCGATCTGCGCCGCGAGATCCTGGGCCGCGGCCTGTCGGCGGTGCTGCTGTCCAACCCGTCGAACCCGACCGGCAAGGTCATCGGCGGCGACGAGCTGGCGGAGTGGATCGGGGTGGCGCGCGACCTCGACTGCTCGCTCATCCTCGACGAGTTCTACTCGCACTACGTGTGGCGGCCCGATCTCGCCGCCCAGGGCGGCATCTCGACCGCGGCGCGCTATGTCGAGGACGTCGATCGCGACCCGGTGGTCATCCTCGATGGCCTGACCAAGAACTGGCGTTACCCGGGCTGGCGCGTGACCTGGACCGTGGCGCCCAAGAAGATCATCGAGGCGATCACCTCGGCCGGCTCGTTCCTCGACGGTGGTGGCTCGCGGCCGTTGCAGCGGGCGGCGGTCGGGTTGCTCGAGCCCGAGTCGACGCTGGCCGAGACGCGCGCCATCCGCGCCGAGTTCGGCAAGAAGCGCCAGAAGCTGCTCGACGGCCTGCGCGACGTCGGCTTCACCGTCGATCTACCGCCCGAGGGCACGTTCTACGTCTGGGCCTCGGCCCAGCACCTGCCGCCATCGATCAACGACGGCATGAGCTTCTTCCGGGCCGCGCTCGATCGGCAGGTGATCACCGTGCCCGGCGACTTCTTCGACGTCGACCCCGGCAAGCGTCGCGGCGGCCGGGCCCAGAACGCGTCGGCGCGCTTCCGGCGTCACCTCCGGTTCTCCTTCGGCCCGCCGATGGCGCGCATCGAGCTCGCCGTCGAGCGCATCCGCGCGCTGGTCGCCGATGCCGGCCGACAAGGCTGACGCGGCGCCGGCGGCCCCCGGTCCGGGCCGCCTGGCGCGGATCGTTCGCAAGATCTGGTGGTTCCACAGCCTGATCGCGCTGTCGTTCGGGGTCGGCGTGATGCTGTTCGCGCGCCGCGGCCTCGCCTACGCCGACAAGGTCCTGGTGGTGCTGTTGCTGTCGTGGCTGCTGATGTTCGTCGCCTTGCGCTTCATCGTCGGCCCGGCCAACCGGAGCGAGCACGAGACCGTCATCAAGAAAGGGTTCCGGCTCGGCACCAACTACGTCATCAAGCAGCTCTACCAGCAGATGTTCTTCTTCCTGGTCCCGCTCTACGGCTCGAGCGCGACCTGGTCGCTGGCCTCGATCAACTGGTGGATGGCGCCGGTGCTGCTGGTGTGCGCGGTGATCTCGACGATGGACCTGGTGTTCGACAACGTGATCATGGAACGGCGCTGGCTGGCGTCGGTGATGTACGGGCTGGCGATGTTCGGCGTCCTCAACGTCATGCTGCCGCTGGTGTTCGGGTTCACCCACCTCGCCGGCCTCATGATCGCCGCCGGCGCGACCCCGGTCGCGGTGGCCTTGCTCACCTTCTCGGTGCGCACGGTGCTGTCGTTCCGCGGCGTGGTGATCACGCTGGCGACCACGCTTGGCCTGTTCTCGGCGGTGGCCTACGGCCGGGCGGCGATTCCGCCCGCGCCGCTGGCGATGCCCGAGAGCGCGGTCGGCCACGGCAGCGTCGGCAGCTACGAGTGCTTGCCGCCGTCGAAGCACCGGCTGCGCCGTACCCAGCTCGACGGCCTGCGGTGCGGGTCGCTGCTGGTCGAGCCCGGCGGCGTGAAGGAGGGCGTGGTGCATGTCTGGAAGCATCGCGGTCACACCGTGGCGCGCCTGGTGCCGGTACAGCTGGCCTGCGACGGCGATGGCGTCGTCTTCCGCAGCGAGCTGCCGGCCCGGGCGATCCCCGCCGATCCCGAAGGCGGGTGGGCGTGCGTCACCGAGACCGTCGGCGGTCAGCTGGTCGGAGTGCGCACGTTCGAGGTCATCGCGCCGCCGCCCGTCGCGCCGCCGCCGGCGACCGGCGCCGACGCCGGGGTGGCACCTGCTGCCGACGCTGGGGTGGCACCTGCCGCCGACGCTGGGGTGGCACCTGCCGCCGACGCTGCGGTCGACTGATCAGGCGCGCCGGCGCGCGACGATGCGGACGACGAGCGCGGCCAGCGTGAGCGCGGTGAACGCGCCGTACTCCGGGGCGCGAGTCGCGCGGCCGGCGAAGCTCGACGCGAAGATCGCCCAGTAGACGTACATGCCGGTGGTGTGCAGGAGCTTCCAGCGCCGGCGTCCGAGCGCCCGCGTCGGGCCGTCGAACGAGGTGACCGTCATCGCGGCGAGGAAGCCGAAGCCGACCAGGCCGCCGATCAGGCCGACCAGGTCGGCGCTGGGGGCGTAGGTCGCCGAGGTGGCGGCGAGCGCGACGATCAGCGCGCCGTGCACGAGGTGCGAGCCGGCGAAGCCGAGGCCGAGGTGGCGGCGGTTGGCCAGCAGCCACTTGCCGATCGCGCCGCCGCGCGTGAGCGTGTTCACCGCCGAGGCCACGAACGCGGCCAGGAACAAGATCAGCGACGTGCGGGCGGTGGCGCGGATGGCCGATCGCAGCCCGTCCTCGCCGGGCATCGCGATCACGATCGCGGCCACCATCGCGATCACGATCGCCAGCGACCACGCCACCACCGCCCATCGTCGCGGCATCAGCGACCGCACCGCTCGAGGGCACCGCGGGCGGCCAGCGCGACGCCGCGCTGCTCGCTCTGGGCCAGGGCGCGCAAGAGCGTGATGGCGTCGCGGGGACAGCCCCGGCCGAGCGCGCCGAGCGCCGCGACCGCGGCGGCCTGCAGCTCGGGAAAGGCGCCATCGCGCGCGACCGCGAGCAGCGGGCCGGCGGCGCGGCGGTCGCCGAGCGCACCGAGCGCGGTCGCGGCCCGGATCGCCAGCCGCAGCGCCGCCGGGTCGGAGAACGCCTGGCCCCGCCAGCGATCGAGGCGGTCGAGCAGGGCGTCGGTCGCCGCCGCGGGCACGACGGCCGCGGCGCCGGCGGTGCCGGGCGTGTGGAGCTGACCGTAGAGCGCGACCGCGCGGTCGCGCAGCGCGAGCTCGGCCTTGCTGTCGTCGGCGAGCCGCAGCAGGCGAGCCGCGATGCCCGCCGAGCGGCAGGTGACCAGCGCGGTCAGCGCATCGACGCGGACGTCGAGATCGGCGTCAGCGG
Source organism: Myxococcales bacterium (assembly GCA_947483555.1). GTDB lineage: Bacteria > Myxococcota_A > Polyangia > Haliangiales > Haliangiaceae > UBA2376. The sequence goes on along the minus strand of CANKMW010000010.1, from coordinate 58,652 downwards.
CGAGCGCACCATCGAGCCCGTCGCGCGGTCCGCGCCGATCGCAGCGCAGGCCGAGCGCCGACGCCGCGGCGCGCCGCAGCTCGGGCCACGCGTCGGTGGCGACCACGGTCACCAGGGCGCGGTCGCCGGCGTCGCGGGCGACGGTCTCGTCGGCGGTGATGGCGGGGTGGGCGCCGGGGGTGTCGAGGGTCGGCTCGGTGGCCAGGCCGCGGATCGCGGCCAGCCGGGTGCCGGCGTCGCGGCCGGCGGCCAGGGCCGCCAGCGCCAGCCGGGCGTCGGCGGTCGGGTTGATGCCGAGCGCGCCGGCGGCGACCCGGTGCAGCGCGCGGGCGAGCGCGCCGTCGCCAGCCCGTCCCAGCCACGCCACCAGGCGGTGGACCTCGGCGCCGCTGGCGATGGCGCCGAGCGCCGCCACCAGGCGGTAGCGAAGCTCGTAGTCACCGTCGGCGGTGGCCTCGAGCGCCGCCACCATGCCGTGCGCGGCGGCCGCCTTGTCGGCGGCGAGTCCGGCGGCCGCGGCCTTGCCGGCGGCGCGCCAGACATCGGCGCGCGCGGCGGCCGTCAGCGGCGCGGCGTCGGGCGCCTGACCGTCGCCGCGCAGGTAGCCGATCAGCGCCGGGGCGCCGGCACCGGCGAGCAGCTCGACGAGGGTGGCACGGAAGCCGCGGCTGCCCTGGCCCGCCGCGTTGACCAGCAGCAGCGGCTGACCGCGCGCCAGCACCCGCGCCGCGGCCAGCCGGCCGCCCTCGTCGACGCGCACGTCGGGCCACGCCAGCGCGGAGCCGGCGACCAGATCGAGCAAGGCCGCGGCGCCCGGCGGGCCCAGCCCGGCGAGCAGCTCGGCGGCCGCGGGGCGATCACCGGCCGCCAGATCGCCCGTGGCCAGGGCGGTCGCGACCGGCGCGATCACGGCCGGATGCGGGATGCGCGCCAGCGCCGCCAGCAGCCGTGGCCGGGCCGCCGCGTCGGCGTGATCGAGCTCGGCGACCAGCGCGGCGACCGCGGCGGCACCGCGGCTGGCCAGGGCGCGCGCCGCCGACCCGCCGCTCACCCCGCCCTTGCTGACCTGGGCCGCCAGCACGGCCTCGGCGCCGCCCGGCGCCAGCTCGACATCGGCGACGATGCCGAGCTCGGCGATCGCGGTCAGGTTGCCGGTCCCGCGCCGCTCGACCTCGAGAATCGCGACCGTGACGCAGCCGTCGATCGGCGCCGGGAAGCTCGCCATCACGGGGTCGGTGGCGCCAGGGCCAGCGGGTAATTCGACGCGGTAGGCGGCCGTGGCACCGATCACCGCCAGCGCCTTGATCCGGTTGCCGGCCGCGGCGCCCCGGGCCCCGGCGGCGGCGCCGGGGATGATGCGCAGCGCGGCGGCGCGGCCGCTCTTCATCGTGGTGCGGAACGTGAACTGCTCGCCGGTCCCGTCGCCGCCACGGTCCTCGCGCCACGCGGTCGTCGCGTCGCCGTCGTCGAGCGCGCGGGGCGGCACCAGCTGGCTGGCGTCGCCGGCCCCGGCGGCGGTGGTGGCGCCGGTGGCGCGGTACCAGCCGGCCCCGGTGGCGGCGCTCGGGCTCGCCGTCACGGTGGGCATGATGTCCGGAAGCCGGACACTCGGCCGCGCGGCGCGGAAGCCGCCGCCGCCGTCGTCCCAGCCCTCGCGGAACAGCTCGACCGGGGTGCCGTCACAGCGGTCGAGATCGGCGCGCCGCTGCCAGCGCACCAGCCCCGATGGCCGGGCCTCGATCCACAGCTCGTACTCGCCGTCGTCGCCGATCGGGCCGACCGGTCCGCGCCACACCTCCTTCATCGCCCCCTTGTCCCAGCGCAGCGCCACCGCCTCCCAGCCACTGCCGATCTGGGCCACCGCGACCACGAACGGCCGACCCTTGCCGCCGATCGAGAGCCGGGTCGTGCCCAGCGGCCCGGTCAACCCGAACGGCACGAACGCGCCACCGCCGCCGGCGCGCTCGATGACGATCTGGCCCGGGGCGTCGATGCGCACGGTGTCGGCGCGACCGTCGCCATCGACATCGGCGGTCTCGGCGCCGGCGCCGGCCGGGGCGGCGAGGGCGGCAGCAGCCGCGAACAGACAGGGGAGGGCGCGCATCCGGCTGGACTATAGAGGACGTGTGCGGTGCCGGGTTGCGCCCGCGGATGGGCAGTTGTACCCATCCGGGCTCCGTGCACCGCCGTCGCGACTACCACTACGACCTGCCCGAGCCGCAGATCGCGCAGCATCCGACCGACCGTCGCGATGGGGCGCGTCTGCTCGTGGTCGGGCCGGCCGGTGGGCTGGGCGCCGACGCGCTCGATGACCGCCAGTTCGTCGACCTGCCCGACCTGATCCCGGACGGCGCGGTGGTGGTCGTGAACGACACCCGGGTGGTGCCGGCGCGGGTGCGGACCCACAAGGCCGAGACCGGTGGCGCGGTGGAGTTGCTGTTCGTCGAGCCGGCGGCCCGGCGATCGGGCGCCGGCCCGGGCGCGGCGGACCACGGGTGGCGGTGCCTGGCGCGGCCGCAGCGGGGGCTGCGCGACGGGATGGTCCTGGTGGCGGACCGGGGCGGGGGGCGGCTGATCGTGCGGGGCCTGGACCAGCGAGGCGAGGGCGTCGTCGTCGATGTCCCGGGCGACGTGCTCGGGTTCCTGGATCAGGCCGGCGAGCTGCCGCTGCCGGCGTACATCGCCCGCGACGACGGACCGGCGGCCGCCGATCGCGAGCGCTACCAGACCGTGTTCGCGCGCGACCCCGGCGCGGTGGCCGCACCGACCGCCGGGCTGCACTTCACCCCCGCCGTCCTCGACGCGCTGGCCGGCCGCGGCGCCACGGTCGCGACGGTGACGCTGCACGTCGGGCTGGGCACGTTCGCGTCGGTCCGCGACGACGATCTCACCCGCCACGTCATGCACCACGAGCGCTACGAGGTGCCGGCCGCGACCGCCGCGCTGATCGCGTCGGGACGACCGATCGTCGCGGTCGGCACCACGGTGGTCCGGGCGCTCGAGGCGGCGGCGATCGACGTGGGTCGGGTCGCGACCGGCCGTGGCGAGACCAACCTCTTCATCCGCCCCGGCCAGGGCGCTGGCTTCCGCGTCGTGGATCACCTGCTCACCAACTTCCACCTGCCGGAGTCGACCCTGCTCATGCTGGTGTCGGCGTTCGCCGGCTTCGATCGCATCCGCGCCGCCTACCGCCACGCCGTCGCCGGCGGCTACCGTTTCTTCAGCTACGGCGACGCCATGCTCCTCACCCGTGACGGGCCGCGATGATCATCGAGCTGCCGACCCCCGGCTTCCGGTTCGAGATCCTGCGCGTCCTCGGCCACGCCCGCGCCGGCGTGCTCCACACCCCGCGCGGCGACATCCCGACGCCGGTGTTCATGCCGGTTGGCACCCAGGGCACGGTCAAGGGCATGACCGCCGGCGAGCTGCGCGCGCCGCCGCTCGACGCCGCCATCATCCTCGGCAACACCTATCACCTCTACCTTCGGCCGGGCCTGGAGACCATGACCGCGCTCGGTGGCCTGCACCGCTTCGCGGCCTGGGATCGCCCCATCCTCACCGACTCCGGCGGCTTCCAGGTCTTCTCGCTGGCCGGCATCAACAAGATCGACGACGACGGCGCCACGTTCCAGAGTCACATCGACGGTTCGCGCCACCGCCTCACGCCCGAGGTGTCGATGCAGATCCAGGGCGTGCTCGGCGCCGACATCGCGATGGTGTTCGATCAGTGCCCGCCGGGCCAGGCCACGCCCGAGCAGCACGCCACCGCGATGCGTCGCACCACGGCCTGGGCGGCCCGCTGTCGCGCCGCGCCGCGGCCGCCCGGCCAGGCGCTGTTCGGCATCGTCCAGGGTGGCACCGATGTCGATCGCCGCCGCCGCCACGCCGCCGAGATCGTCCCGCTCGATTTCGACGGGCTCGCCATCGGCGGGTTGTCGGTGGGCGAGCCCATCCCGGAGATGTACCGGGTGCTCGACGCCTTCGCTCACACCCTGCCGTTCGACCGCCCCCGATATCTCATGGGGGTCGGCACCCCCGCCGATCTCGCCCGCGGGGTCGACGCCGGGGTCGACATGTTCGATTGCGTCATGCCGACTCGCAACGCCCGCAACGGCTACCTCTTCACCACCGCCCAGCCCGACGGCGCAACCAAGATCACGATCTCCAACGCCAGGTTCCGGGCTGATCCGTCGCCGATCGACGCCACCTGTCCGTGCGAGACCTGCCGGACCCACTCGCGTGCCTACCTGCGACACCTTCACATGGCCGGCGAGATTCTCTACAGCCGCCTGGCAACCCTCCACAACCTCACGTTCTACGCCCGCCACATGGTCGCGCTGCGCGATCGCATCCTGGCCCAGGGGCACCCGCCTGATCGGGCCGCTTGACCCCCACCTCCGCGGGTGCTACTCACCCACAACTTTTCGGGAAACCCCGCCGGAACCAGATCGAGGAGCGATGTCATGGGCGCACTTTCTCCCCTCATCATGATGGGCCTGATGTTCGTGGTCTTCTACTTCCTGCTGATCCGTCCGCAGGTCAAGAAGCAGAAGGCGCAGCAGGACATGCTCAGCAAGCTCGGCAAGGGCGAGCAGGTCATCACGCGCGGCGGGATCATCGGGACCATCACCGGGACCCAGGGTAACGACGTGGTCGTGCTCGAGATCCAGGAAAAAGTCCGGGTCCGCGTCCCGCGCGCCTACATCGAGAACAAGTGGACCGCGACGGCGAACGAGGCCAAGGCTGACAAGGCCGAAAAGGCCGCCTGAGTTCTTTCGGATCGCCCGGTTTCTCTTCGAGGTTCCTCCATGGATCGTAGCCTCCGTTGGCGCAGCTTCGGCTTCGCCGCCATCCTCGTCTACTGCCTGCTCTACCTGGTCCCGACGTTCGTCGACAGCCAGCGGATCCCGTCGTGGTTCTACTTCGACAACAAGATCACGCTCGGCCTCGACCTCCAGGGCGGCGCCCAGTTCACGTACTCGATCGCGCTCGACAAGGCCGTCGACGACAAGGCCTCGGAGCTCAAGCGTGACATCGACGCCGAGCTGATCGACAAGAAGCTGCCCGGCCGCGCCTCGACGCCCAACATCGCGCCCGGCGCCATCGCCGTCACGCTCGACGACCCGGCCAAGAACGCCGAGCTGTCCAAGCTGCTGGCGTCGCGCTACGGCGACGTGATCACGACCATGCCGTGTCCCAAGGACGGGCCGCTCAAGCTCGCCGTGTGCGTGCGCATCTCGTCGCGGTTCGCCGACGGCGTGAAGAAGAGCGCGCTCAAGCAGGCGGTCGCGACCATCAAGAAGCGCATCGACGCCCGCGGGGTGTCCGAGCCGACCGTCATCGAGAAGGACGATCAGATCATCGTCGAGCTGCCCGGCCTCGACGCCGAGAACATCGCGCGCATCAAGGAGCTGATCGCGCGCACCGCCAAGCTCGAGTTCAAGATCGTCGGCGACGGCTCGCCGTGGATGTCCGGGCTCTATCAGCGGGTGGTGCAGCCCGATCCGGCCGCGGTCGATCTCGGCATCACCGGCCACCCCGACGCCTGGGCCCACGAGAAGACCGGCAAGGAGTTCTTCGACTCCTACCTCAAGGCCTACGACCGCGACGAGTCGTTCACGGTCGACGAGGCCAAGCAGAGCGGCTGCTACCGGCGCGACCTGGCGGAGCGCGACGGCAAGGTGCGCTGCAAGGTCACCGGCCGCCGCGTCATCGAGCGTTACCTCGAGGCGCTGAGCGCCGACCCGGCCTTCAAGCTGCCACCCGACGGTCAGATCGGGTTCGAGCTGGTGTTCCCGGACGCGGCGAGCGAGAAGGCCGACAAGCGGCCGTACTGGCGCACCTACTTCCTGGACCGGGCGGTGCGGCTCACCGGGTCGGCGGTGTCCAAGGCCGATGTCACCTATGATCCCAACACGCTGCGACCCGAGGTCGCGGTCGAGTTCAATCGCCTCGGCGGCCGCGCGTTCGGCGATCTGACCTCGGGCAACGTCGGCAAGAAGATGGCGATCATCCTCGATGACGTCGTGGCGTCGGCGCCGACCATCCAGGGCGCCATCCGGCAGGGGCGCTCGACGATCACGATGGGCGGCTCGGATCCGCAGACCCAGGAGCGCGACGCCCTCGACCTGGTCAACGTGCTGCGCACCGGCTCGCTGCCGGCGCCGCTCCAGGAACAGCAGGTCGCCGAGCTCGGCCCGACGCTGGGCCGCGACGCGGTCGACAAGGCCAAGCTGTCGTTCGGCCTCGGCATCATCCTGGTCATCATCATGATGGTCGGGATCTACAAGTGGTCGGGCACCATCGCGATCGTCGCGGTCGGCGTGAACATCATGATGATGCTCGCGATCATGGCCATGTTCCGCGCCACGCTGACCTTGCCCGGCATCGCCGCGGTGGTGCTCACGGTCGGCATGGCCGTCGACGGCAACGTGCTCATCTACGAGCGAATCCGCGACGAGCTCCTGCTCGGCAAGTCGGTCAAGGGCGCGGTCGAGGTCGGGTTCCAGCGCGCGTTCTCCAGCATCCTCGACGGTCAGCTCACCACCGCTGCCGCCGGCTGGGTGCTCCTGCAGTACGGATCCGGCCCGATCTACGGGTTCGCCGTGATGCTGCTGGTCGGCATCGCGACCACGATCTTCACCAGTGTCTGGATCACTCGCTACTTCTTCGACGTCTACGTGGCCAAGAAGAAGGGCGAGCTGGCCACGATCTCGATCTGACGGAAACCAGGAACCATGCCGGCCCAAGATCACAAGTTTCGCTACCTGCTCAAGCCGGGCAACGACTTCGCGTTCGTCGCGAAGTTCCGGACCTGGTGCATCATCTCGTTCCTGTTGTGCGCGGCCAGCATCGGGGCCTTGTTCGTGAACAAGGCGGTTCGCGGCGCGCACCTCAACTGGACCATCGACTTCAAGGGCGGCACCGAGGTCATCTACTCCTTCAAGGACAAGACCGCGCCGGCTGGCGAGACCCGCTACGTCGGCGCCGATGCCACCAAGGTCCGCAAGGCGCTCGAGAAGGCGGGGGCCGCCGGCTTCGACGTCGCCGACCGTTCGTGGACCGATGAGGTCAAGGGCGCGCAGGTCTCGGTGCGCGGCATCATGGTGCGCACGCCTCGGTTCGGCGCCACCACGCCCCAGCAGCAGCTGGCTGCGACCGAGGCCTTCCAGAAGAAGTTCGCCGACCGCAGCGTCGACAAGCTGCAGTGGTCCGGCGACCGCATGTTCGTGCGCCAGGCCGCGAGCGGCGCCGGGGGCGGGATCGACACCGTGCGGCCGATCACCGAGGCCGAGGCCGCCGAGATCTGGGCCCAGGCCGGGCTCGAGGCCAAGCCGTGGGGCGACGCCGCGGCGCTCTACGCCCATCCCGACGAGGGCACCGGCGAGTACAACATGACGTTCTCGATGCACGGCCTCGACCGCCAGTACGAACGGGCGCTCGAGAGCGAGCTGCCGGGCATCGACGCCGTCGTGGTGCAGACCTCGCAGGTCAGCGCCAAGGCTGGCAACGAGCTGCGCAACGACGGCATCAAGTCGCTGTTTTACGCGATGCTGCTCATCGTCCTGTACCTGGCGGTGCGGTTCGACGTCCGCTACGCGCCCGGCGCCATCCTGGCCACGATGCACGACGCCATCATGGTGATCGGCGTGTTCGCCGTGACCTGGACCGACGTGTCGCTGACCTCGGTGGCCGCGTTGCTCACCGTGATCGGGTTCTCGGTCAACGATACCGTCGTCATCTTCGACCGCATCCGCGAGAACTCCGAGAAGCTCAAGGACAAGAAGCTCGACCGCATCGTCGACATCTCGCTGAACGAGGTGCTGGTGCGGTCGATCCTGACCTCGACGACGCTGTTCGCGGTGACGCTGATGATGAACATCTTCGGCGAGGGCCTGGTCCGCAACTTCGCGTTCGCCATGAACGCCGGCATCATCGTCGGCGCCTACTCGTCGCTGTACCTGGCGCCGCCGGCGTTCCTGTGGATCGCCACCCGCTGGTACTCGGGACCGGCGCCGGCGCGCGCGCGGCAAGCCGCGGCGCTCGCGTCGGAGCCCTGAGTGCCTTGACCGGTACGGGGCCCTTCGACTCGCCGCTTCGCGGCTCGCTCAGGGACACCGGTGGGCCGCAACCCGGCGGTCAGTCAGACCGGCGGCGTAGGGTGCCGGCGTGCTCTCGGTGCGTCCGCTCGACGACGGTCTGGTGCAGCGGCTGGCTCGCGGCCTCGGGGTCCGTGACGTCACCGCGCGCTGCCTGGTCGCGCGCGGCCTGGGCGAGCTCGACGTCGCCCGCGCCTTCCTCGAGCCGCGCCTGGGCGGCCTGCGCAAGCCCGACGGCATGGCCGGCTTCGCCGTGGCGGCGGACCGGGTCACGCGAGCGGTCTTGCGTGGCGAGCGCATCGCCGTGTTCGGCGACTACGACGTCGACGGCGTGACGACCTGCGCCCTCTTGACCAGCTTCCTGCGCGGCTGCGGCGCCGAGGTCATCGCGCGGGTGGCCCGCCGCGACGAAGGCTACGGGTTCTGCGCCGCGGCGGCCGACGAGCTGCTGGCGGCGTCCCCCGGCCCCGGCCTCGTGATCACCGGCGACTGCGGGACCAGCGACGTCGACGTGATCCGCGCGGTGCGCGGGCGCGGTGTCGACGTCATCGTCGTCGATCACCACACCGTGCCGGTCGCCGGTGAGATCCATCCCGCGCTGGCGCTGGTGAATCCGTACCGCCCGGACTCGACCTTTCCGTTTCGGGGCATGGCCTCGGTCGGGATCTCGTTCTACCTGGTCGCCGCGATCCGGACTCGACTCCGCGCCCAGGGCTGGTTCGCGAACCGACCCGAGGTCGATCCCCGCGATCTGCTCGACCTGGTGGCGCTGGGTACCATCGCCGATCTGGTCCCGCTGTCCGGCGAGAACCGGATCCTGGCCGCCGCGGGATTGCGGCTGGTGGCCGAGCGACGGCGGCCGGGGCTGGCCGCGCTGCTGGCCGTCGCCGGGGTCGAGGTCGGCGGCGACCGGCCGATCGACGAGAAGACGGTATCGTGGAAGCTGGCGCCGCGGCTGAATGCCCCCGGCCGGCTCGGTGATGCGGCGCCGGCGCTCGAGCTGCTGCTGTCGAGCGCCGAGGAAGCGACGGCGCGCGCGGTCGCGATCGAGGAGACCAATCGGCGCCGGCGCCAGATCCAGGACCGCATGGTCGAGGAGGCGCTGGCCATGGTTCCGGGCGGCGATGATCCCGGTCCGGTCGTGGTGGTGGCCAGCGATCGCTGGGCGCCGGGGGTGGTCGGCATCGTCGCTGCCAAGCTGGTCGATCGATACCAGCGGCCGGCGTTCGTGATCGCGATCGATCCGGCCACCGGGCTCGGCCGCGGCTCGGCGCGATCGGCGGGCGGCGCCGATCTGTATCGCGCGCTCGCCCAGTGTGCGCCGATGCTCGAGCGCTGGGGTGGCCACGCCGCCGCCGCCGGCCTGACGATGCGGACCGACGACCCGGGCGCGATCGACCGCCTCCGCGACGCGCTGGGCGCCGCCGTGCTGGCCGAGGGCTCGGGGCGGGTCGGTCGGTTCGAGCGCGACGCGCTCGACGCCGAGGTCCGGCTCGGCGAGGTCGACGATCGGTTGATCGACGAGCTGGGCGGCATGGCGCCGTTCGGCCAGGAGAACCCGGCGCCGATGCTGGTCGCGCGCGGGCTGGTGGTGCGCGGCAGCCGCCGGGTCGGCGACGGCTCCCACCTCAAGCTCGAGCTGGCGTGCCCGGCGACCGGCACCATGCGGGGTGCCATCGCCTTCGGTCTCGGCGCCGAGGATCCCGGCGCGGGCGCGCGCATCGACGTCGGCTTCACGCCGGCGCGCTCGACGTGGATGGGCAAGTCGCGCGTCGAGCTCGAGGTGAAGCGGATCGTGGCGCCCGGCAGCGGGACGCGGTAAGCACCTCGCGTGACCCGCCCCGGCCGCCGCGACGATGACGTGCCGCGCCTGCCCCGCGGCAAGGGCCTGCGGCTGTCGACCAGCCAGATCATCCGCATCGTGATGGTCGCGGTGGCCCTGATCGCGCTGATCACCCTGCAGAAGCCGTGCGCGAGCTCGGTCGGCAAGTTCGTCACCAGCTTCGGCAACCCCGACGCCGCGATCCGGATCCTCGATGCCGGGCCGGACGCCGGCGGCGAGATCTTGCGCGGCGACATGACGCCGGCCGAGCTCGCCGCCGCGATCGAGCGTGCGCGTGAGCGCGCCGGGCTGACCGCCGATGCCGGGCTGGCGGCCGACGCCGCGGCGTCGGCCGACGCGAGGTAGACTCGGCTCATGGTGGGTCCTGCCGACCGCTCGCCCGTGACCATCGCCGCGGTGCAGATGTGCGCCACCGACGACCTGGCCGCCAACCTGGCGACCTGTCGCCGTCTCGGCGACCAGGCCGGCCGCGCCGGTGCCCAGGTGATCGTGCTGCCCGAGTGCTTCGCCTTCCTGGGCCAGAAGGAGGGCGACAAGATGGCGGTCGCCGAGGTCATCGACCACGCCCATCCCGGCCCGATCCTCGACATGCTCCTCGAGCTGGCGGCGAACACCGGCGCGGTGGTGATCGGCGGCGGCATGCCGGAGACCGTCGCCGGCGATCCTCGCCGCGCCTACAACACGGCGGTCGTGGTCGCCCCCGGCCGCGGCGTGGTCGGGCGCTACCGCAAGCTGCACCTGTTCGACGTCGACATCCCGGGCGGGGCCACGTTGCGCGAATCGGATGGCACCGTGGCCGGCGACGGCGCGCTGGTGGTGGTCGCGCACGGCCTGCGGATGGGGGTGTCGATCTGCTACGACGTGCGGTTCCCGGAGCTGTACCGGCAGCTGTGGCGCGACGGCCAGGCCGACGTCCTGCTGGTGCCGGCCGCGTTCACCGCCCACACCGGTGCCGCCCACTGGCACCTGCTGCTGCGCGCCCGCGCCGTCGAGGATCAGTGCTACGTCGTGGCGGCGGCGCAGTGGGGCCAGCACAACGAGAAGCGGCGCAGCTTCGGCCACAGCGTGGTCGTCGATCCGTGGGGCACGGTGGTCGCCGAGCGTGCCGATGGCGATGGCGTGGTGGTCGCCGCGCTCGCTCCGGCGCTGGTGGCCACCACCCGCCGCAACATGCCGTGCCGCGCCCACGCGGTCACGCTCGGCGCGCCGGCGCCGCTCACGGTCATCGAGCTGTGAGCGAATCCCGAGGCTCAGGTCGGCGCGGCCGCCGCGATGGCGTCGAGCTCCGCCCAGCGGGCGTAGACCTGCTCGACCGCGGTCCGGGCCGCGTCGAGATCGGCGATCAGCGTCGGGACCTCGGCGCCGCGATCCTTGAAGAGCGACGGATCCGAGAGCGTGGCCTCGAGCTCGGCGACCCGCGCCTCGGCGGTGGTGAGGGTCGCCTCGATGGCGTCGAGCTCGAGGCGCTCCTTGAACGACAGCTTGCGTGGTCCTTCGACTCGCTTCGCTCGCTCAGGACGAGCGGGGGGGGCGGGGGGGGCCGCGCGAGCCGGGCGCGCCGCGGCCGCGAGCTGTTCCTTGCGGCGGGCCTCGTAGGCGCTGTAGTCACCTTCGTGGAACACCACCCGACCCTCGCCCTCGAAGGCGAGGATGCCGGTGGCGACCCGATCGAGGAACCATCGATCGTGCGACACCACCAGCGCGCAGCCGGGGAACGCGCACAGCGCGGTCTCGAGCGAGCCCAACGTGAGCAGGTCGAGGTCGTTGGTCGGCTCGTCGAGGATCAGGAGATTGCCGCCCCGGCGCAGCAGGCGCGCCAGCTGCACCCGGTTGCGCTCGCCGCCCGACAGCTTGCCGATCGGCGTGTCGGCCGTGGTGTCGGAGAACTGCAGCATGCGCAGGAACGAGCGGACGTGCATCGGCCCGTCCTCGAGCATCACGTGGTCGTGGCCCTCGGCGACCTCCTCTAGCACGGTGGCGTCTTCGCGCAGATCGCTGCGCCCTTGCTCGAGGTAGGTCGGCGTGGTGTTGAGGCCGAGCACGACCTTGCCGGCGTCGGGAGCCGCCTCGCCGAGGATGGTGCGCAGCAGCGTGGTCTTGCCGGCGCCATTCTTGCCGACGATGCCGATGCGATCGCCGGGCTTGAGCGTGAGCGTCAGGTTGCTGAACAGCGATCGGCCGTCGATCGATCGGCTGACCCCGTCGAGCTCGAGGATGGTGCGGCCCAGCCGGCCGCCGGTCGGCAGGCGCAGCGCCATGGCGCCGGGCAGCTGGTCGAGGATCCCCGGTGCCGCCGCCACCGCGGCCTCGAAGCGGTCGACCCGCGCCCGCGCCTTGGTGGTGCGCGCCGGCGGTCGGCGCCGGATCCACTCGATCTCCCGGCGCACGAAGATCGCGCGCTCGTGCTCGCCGCGCGACTCGGTGCTCAGGCGCTCGGCCTGGCGGAGCAGGAAGGTCGAGTAGTCGCCGTCGTAGCCGAACAGCTGGCCGCGATCGATCTCGACGATGCGGGTGGCCACCCGATCGAGGAAGTAGCGGTCGTGGGTGACCAGCAGCAGCGCGCCCGGCCAGCCTTCCAGGTGCTCCTCGAGCCAGGCCACGGTGTCGGCGTCGAGGTGGTTGGTCGGTTCGTCGAGCGCCAGCACGTCGGCCTTGCCGAGCAGCGCCCGCGCCAGGGCCACGCGACGCTGCTGGCCGATCGAGAGCGTGCCGATCGCGGCGTCGAGCGGCGGCAACTCGAGCGCGGCGGCGATGGTGTGGATCTGGTGGGCCGGGATGATGCCGCCGCGCGCGCACATCTCGCCGACCGTGAGCGCGGGTTCGAGCCGCGGCTCCTGGGCCACGTACTCGAGGGTCAGGTCGCGCCGCCACGTGATGGTCCCGCCATCGGGCTCCAGCTGGCGGCGTTCGTCCTCGTCGAGGCCGGCGCCGCGCCGCGCCGCCACCGCCATCTTGAGCAGCGTCGACTTGCCCGAGCCGTTGCGGCCGATGACGCCGATGCGGTCGCCGGCGTGCACCGACAGCGATACGCCATCAAGCACCCGGCGGGTCCCGAAGCTCTTCTCGAGCCCGAGCACGGTGAGGATGGTCGACACGGCGGCGGAGCATGGTGGTGATGCCCGGTCACTGCAATCGTTTGCAGCGACGGTCGTCGCCGCCGGAGAGGTCGGGGGGCCCTCCGGGGCCGTTACCCATATGACGCCGATGTCATATGGGTAACGGCGCCCGGGGGCCCCCCACGCCTCTCACGCCTCTCGCGCCGGGCTGACATCGGTTGGCGCCGGAGGGCACCCCCGGTGCGAGTGGCTTGTCAGCCCGGCGTGCGAGAGGGCGCGGATGCATCCCGCGCTCGAGAAGCTGGCGCCGATCGAGGCGCGCGGACTCGTGAACGACTTCAGCGCGCTCGACGACTGGCTCACGGCCAACGGCCTGCCATTCAGCGGTGACATCCGGAGCGCGTTGTACGCGCTGGCCAGCCAGGCACCAGTGGAAGTCGCTCCGCCTCGACGAGTCGATCCGCGGCGCAAGGACCCGGCGACGCTTGTCGAGTTCGTCGACCGCGCGGCGGCGCTTCCGCTCCGCCTCCGTCAGGTCGCCGCGTTCTGCCTCGAAGACGGTCTATCACTGAGCCAGTGCGCCAAGCGCCTCGGCATCAGCCGCGAAACCGTTCGCGTCCATCTGCGGCGCCTCCGCGCGGTCCACCGCATGGTCCAGACGCGGGATGGCGGGAGCGCCACGATCTCGGGCGGTTCGATCGGGGGTCAGGCGACGACGACGAATGCCCCTTGCGACGGATAAGCGGGAGTGGTACCCATCACCCGCTATCGTCTCTGTCGCGGAGAAGGTGGGCCTCGGCCCGCCTATTTTTTTGCCCCGGGTTGCGCCGGTTTGTCCCATGCCCCAACCAACCTCCACCGATGCCGGCACGATCCGCAAGCGCGTGTGGGCGCTCGTGGAGCCGGTGTGCGTCCACGCTGGCTACGAGCTGGCCGACGTGCGGTTCGTGATGGAGCAGGGCGGCTGGGTGCTGCGCATCCACATCGACCTCCTGGAGACCGAGCCGTCGGCCGGCGCGGTCGAGGCCGTCGATCTCGACGACTGCGAACGGATCTCGCGCGAGCTGTCGGCGGTCCTGGACGTCGAGGATGTGATCCCGCAGGCCTACGCGCTCGAGGTCAGCTCGCCGGGGATCGATCGGCCGCTGGTGACGGCGGCGCAGTTCCGCCGCTTCATCGGCGCCGAGATCAAGGTGACGCTGCACCACGGCGTGCCGACCCCGCTGGGCAGCCAGCGCAAGAACTTCCGCGGCACCCTGGCGGCGGTCGACGGCGACGGCGACGGCGCCCGCGCCCGCGTGATCGTGGATGGCGAGCCCTGGCTGGTGCCGATCAACGACGTCGACGTCGCCAAGATCGTCCCCGACTGGGACGCCGTCATGAAGGGTGATCGCGGGCAGCTTCGACCGGCCAGCGCGGAGGTTCAGCCTCCCGCTCCGAAAAAAAAGAAAGGCGCCAAGGGGCGCCACGTGAACTAGGTCAGCCAGAGGACAACGATCATGGAAGCCAACCTCAGCATGGTGATCGACCAGGTCGGTCGCGACAAGAACATCGACCGCACGGTCCTCTTGCAAGCGCTCGAGCAGGCCATCCTGACCGCCGCCAAGCGCGCGTTCGGCATGAACCGCGAGATGGAGTGCAAGTACAACACCGAGACCGGCGCGGTCGACCTGTTCCTGATCATCAACGTCGTCGAGGACGACGCCATCGAGGGTCGAGAGATCACGGTCGAGGACGCCCACAAGTACGGCCTCGAGGCCGAGCTCGGCGACGAGCTCCTGTTCCAGATCTTCTACCGGCCCGAGGAGGCCGAGCGCGCCGCCGAGCAGGACGTCAAGTTCGGTGACGTCATCGACCTCAAGGCCGCGCACAAGAAGTTCGGGCGCATCGCGGCGCAGACCGCCAAACAGGTCATCAGCCAGCGGGTGCGCGAGGCCGAGCGCGACAACGTCTACAACGAGTACAAGGACCGCAAGGGCGAGATCGTCACCGGCATCGTGCGCCGCTTCGAGCGTGGCAACCTGGTGCTCGAGATCGGCAAGACCGAGGCGCTGTTGCCGATGCGCGAGCAGGTGCCGCGCGAGTCGTTCCGCGTCGGTGACAACATGAAGTCGCTGCTGCTCGACATCGACCGCATGGCGCGCGGGCCGCAGCTCATCCTGTCGCGCGCCCACAAGGGCTTCCTCGAGAAGCTGTTCGAGCAGGAAGTGCCGGAGATCTTCGAGAAGATCGTCCGCATCGAGTCGAGCGCCCGCGAGCCGGGTGCGCGCAGCAAGATCGCGGTGTCGTCGCGGGACCGCGACGTCGACCCGGTCGGCGCCTGCGTCGGCATGAAGGGCTCACGCGTCCAGTCGGTGGTCCAGGAGCTGCGCGGCGAGAAGATCGACATCGTTCCGTACGACGACGATCCGGCGCGCTTCGTGTGCAACGCGATCGCGCCCGCCGAGGTGTCGCGCGTCATCATCGACGCCGAGGGCCACCGCATGGAGCTGGTGGTTCCGGACGAGAAGCTGTCGCTCGCGATCGGCAAGAAGGGCCAGAACGTCCGGCTCGCCAGCCAGCTGAGCGGCTGGCGGATCGACATCCACTCCGAGTCCAAGATCTACGAGCTCGAGCGGCGCGCCAAGGAGCAGATCTCGTCGATCACCGGCGTGTCCAATGACCTCGGCGAGACGCTGTTCAAGCTCGGCTGGCGCTCGGTTGCCGAGCTGGCGCGAGCGGCGGCCGAGGAGCTGGCCGGCGTGCCGGGTGTCGGCGGCGTCGAGGGTGCGCGCAAGGTGATCGCCGGCGCCAACGAGTACCTGACCTCGTCACGGCGCCGGCCCGACGACGTTCGCCGCGAGAGCGAGCGGCGCGGGTCGCTGTCGGGCGAGCAGCAGCTGCTCGAGGTCGCCGGCGTCAACGAAGAAGTGGTCCAGATCCTCAATCAGGCTCAGATCCACTCGCCCGAGGAGCTGGTGCGGATGCCGCTCGAGGAGCTGGCGTCGATCACCAACATCGACATGAGCGACCTCGCCAAACTTCGCCAGCGTGTGATCGCGTACCTCTCGCAGGTCGAGTGATCGTCCACCACCCCCGGTCATGACCCCGATTCAGCCCGCCACCAACCCGACGCCGGCGCCTCGCGTGCCGGTGCGGACGTGCGTTGGCTGTCGGGCCACGGCGCCGCAGGCCGAGCTGGTCCGGGTCGCGCTGGTCGGGGGGCGTGCGGTCGCGGATCTGGCCCGCCGGCATGGTGGCCGGGGGGCATGGGTTCACCCGCGAGCGGGTTGCCTGACCGGCGCCCGCCGGGGTGGGTTGGCGCGGAGTTTCAAGACCGCGGTTGGCGGCGCGGATGTGGACGGAATCGCGAGGATTGCGATGGGGTCTGGTCAAGGGGGCAAGGACGCTGTAGAAAGCGTGCCCGTGCCCAGCGTGTTGACCACTGGATCCGGATCTGGAATCAGGGACTGAACACGGAGTTACATGCGAGTCTACGAGATTGCCAAAGAGATCGGGATTCCGAACAAGGAGCTCCTTGCGAAGATCCGTGCGCTCGGGCTCGAGGTGAACAACCACATGTCGTCGCTCGATGCCGATGCTGTTCAGCGCATCAAGAAGTCGCTGGAGCGAGACAAGCACGTTGCGGTCTCGCCCCAGGAGACCCATCGGATCAACAGCGGGACCAGCGGGGCGGTGCTGCGGCGCCGTTCCAGCAAGTCCGATGACGTCGCCGAGCCGCCCGCGGTCGCCGCGGCGCCGGCGCCGGTCGTCCGTCGCCGTCACATCGATGACGCTGCACCACCTGCGGCCACCGAGCCGGTCCGGATCGAACGCCCCGAGCGCGTCGAGACCAGGCACGAGCCGGTGCGTTTCGAGCGCGCCGAGTCGCATCGGGCCGAGGCCGAGGCCGAGTCGCATCGGGCCGAGGCCGAGCCCGCGGCCGCCGTGCACGTCGCCGCCGCCGAGTCGGCACACGACGTCCACGACCAGTCATCGGACCGCCAGGCATCGGAGCGCTCGGAACCAGACCCGGTCGCCGGGCCCGACGACCGGGTCCCCGACCAGCGGGACGACGAGCCCGAGGTCGCCGCGCATGCCGAGGCCGCCGACGAGGCGCACGCCGAGGCATCACACGTCGAGCCGGGCAGCAACGGCAACGGCAACGGCGACAGCGCCACCGAACCCCGTGATAGCCGTCGCAAGAGCAGCGTGTTCGTGGCCGGTCCGGCGATCGTGCGCAACAGCGGCGCGTCGGAGTCGGTTGCACAAGCTCACGCTGGCCACGGCCACGCTGCCAGCGCTCCGGCCGCGGCCCGTCCGACGGTGATCGTGCGCGTTCGCGACAACACCCCGCCGCCGCCGGTCGTCGCACCGGGCCCGGTCACGGTCCAGGAAGTCACCGAAGGCGCCCGCTCGCGCTTCGAGGCCGAGCTCGAACGAGCGCGGGCGCGCTCCGCCGAACGCGACGCCCAGCGGGTGCCGACGCCGCCGACCGAGCCACCGCCTCTGCCGGTCGGGCCCAGCGTGGTCGTCGACATGCGCGATCCCAACCGGCCCGCGGTCGGGACGGTGATCAAGCTTCCGACCCGCATCCAGATCACCGAGCGCGCGCCGATGGGCGGCAATCGCCCGACCCCGCCGCCCGGCGGTCCGGGAGCGATCCGCGGTCGGTTCGCCGAGCAGCAGAAGAAGGGTGGGCCGCGCACGCGCCCCAACGACTTCGGCAAGAAGAAGCTGCCGCTCACCAAGGGCAAGGGCAAGAGCACCCAGATCACCGAGTCGGCGGCCCACAAGCGCATCATCCGCATCGAGGAGTCGATCGCGATCTCGGACCTCGCCCGCGGCATGGGCGTCAAGGCCACCGAGGTGCTCAAGAAGCTGTGGAGCATGGGCATGACGGGCGTGAACATCAACGCCTCGATCGACTTCGAGACCTCCCAGATCCTGGCCGCCGAGTTCCAGTACGAGGTCCAGAACGTCGCCTTCAAGGAAGAGGACATCTTCACCGAGAAGGCCGACCTCGCCGAGACCCTCATGTTCCGGGCTCCGGTCGTGACGGTGATGGGCCACGTCGACCACGGCAAGACGTCGCTGCTCGACAAGATCCGCAAGAGCAAGGTCGCCGCCGGCGAGGCCGGTGGCATCACCCAGCACATCGCGGCCTACAAGGTGCCGGCCGGCGAGGGCCACGGCGAGATCGTCTTCCTCGACACCCCCGGTCACGAGGCGTTCACCGAGATGCGCGCCCGCGGCGCCAGCGCCACCGACATCGTGATCCTCGTGGTCGCCGCCGACGACGGCGTCATGCCGCAGACTCTCGAGGCCCTGGCCCATGCCAAGGAAGCCAAGGTCCCGATCATCGTCGCGGTCAACAAGTGCGATCTGGTCGACGCCCAGCCCGACCGCATCCGCCAGCAACTCGCGGATCGCGGCCTCATTCCCGAGGAATGGGGTGGCGACACGCAGTACGTCAACGTGTCGGCGCTCAAGGGCGAGAACATCGACAAGCTGCTCGAGACCATCGTGCTGGTCGCCGAGCTGGCCGAGCTGCGCGCCAACCCGGACAAGCCGGCCGGCGGCGTCGTGATCGAGGCCCGCCTCGATCGCAACCGCGGCCCGATGGCGACCGTGCTGATCCAGGAGGGGACGCTGCGGGTCGGCGACATCATGGTCGCCGGTCGTTGCTACGGCAAGGTGCGCGCGATGCTCGACGCTCGCGGTCAGACGCTCGACCAGGTCGGTCCGTCGACCCCGGTCGAGATCCTCGGGCTCGATGGCGTGCCCGAGGCCGGCGACCAGGTCAACGTGGCCGAGGACGACAAGGCCGCCAAGCAGGTCGTCGAGCACCGCCGGCAGTCGTGGCGCAAGCGCGAGCTGGCCAGCACGTCGAAGATCTCGCTCGAGAGCGTCATGGCGCGGATCAACGAGTCGACCAGCGATGGCAAGGAGCTCAAGATCGTGCTCAAGGCCGACGTCCAGGGCTCGGCCGAAGCGCTCAAGGCGGCGCTGGTCAAGCTCGCGACGCCCAAGGTCAAGGTCACCGTCATCTCGGCCGGCGTCGGCGGGATCACCGAGGGTGACGTCAACCTGGCCAAGGCCGGCGGCGCGATCGTCGTCGGCTTCCACGTCCGCCCCGCCGGCAAGTCGCAGAAGCTGGCCGAGCAGGAAGGCGTGGAGATCCGCCTCTACGACATCATCTACGACGCGCTCGACGAGGTGAAGTCGGCCATGGCCGGGCTGCTGGCGCCGATCAAGCGCGAGCAGGCGATGGGCAAGCTGGAGGTCCGCAACACCTTCACGATCCCGAAGATCGGCACCATCGCCGGCTGCATGGTCACGGACGGCAAGATCACCCGCAAGGCGCTGCTGCGCGTCATCCGCGACGCGGTCCAGGTCTACGAGGGCCGGGTCGGGAATCTGCGCCGCTTCAAGGACGACGCCAGCGAGGTCCAGTCGGGCTACGAGTGCGGCGTCCAGATCGCCGGCTTCAACGACCTCAAGGTCAACGACGTGATCGAGTGCTACGAGGTCATCGAGGAGGCGGCGACGCTGTAGTGCGATGCACGTAGGTGTCTGCCGGTTTTCGATTCTGGTCGCGCACAGCCACTCGCTGAAGGAGAAGCGCAGCGTGGTGCGCAAGGTGCGCGACCGCGTGCGCGACCGGTTCCACGTCGGGCTGGTCGAGGTCGGCGGCCAGGACACCTGGCAGCGCGCCGAGCTGGCGTTCTCGGTCCTGACGGCGACCCGCGACGCCGCGGAGGCCGCGGTGGCGGGGGTGCTCGGCTTCGTGACCCATCAGGGGCTGGGTGAGATCGCGGCGGTGCGGCGCGAGGTGGTGACGTACGGCGACGACTGGTTCGCCGACGCCGAGCCATGGCAAGCCGAGCCCGGCGCGGCCGGTGGTGACGACTGGATCCCGGCGGCCTGGAAGGACGACGACAGCCGTGGGTAGAAAAGAGCGCGTCGAGAGTGCGGTCCGTGAACACCTCGCCGAGCTGATCGCGCGCGAGGTGAAGGACCCGCGGGTCCACGCCGCCGGCGTGCTCGGCGTGTCGCAGGTCGAGTGCACGCGCGACCTGTCGGTGGCCCACGTGTACATCTCGATCTACGCCGACGACAAGGTCGCCGAAAAGGCGATGGCGGGCCTGCGCGCCGCCGCCGGGTTCCTGCGCGGCCCGCTCGGCCGCCGCATGCAGATCCAGCGACCGCCCGAGCTGCGCTTCGAGCGCGACGGGACCGCCGAGATGGCGCAGAAGCTGCGCACGATCGTGCAGGAAGACGAGGCCAAGGCCAGGGCGTCCGGGCGCGACGAGGAGGCCGCGGCTCCGGAGCCGGCTGCGGATCCGGTCACGGAGCCGGCTGCGGACCCGGTCACGGATCCGGCGCGCGAGCCCGGTTCGGACTGACCGGGCCCGGATGGGTTTGCTAGGATGGCGGCCCTCATGCGTTCGTTCCTCGCCTGGTTCCTGACCGCCGCCGCGCTCGTGGCCTGTGGCGACGACGGTGGCTCCACCGATCCCGATGCCGCTCCGATCGACGCCGCGATCGTCGATGCCGATCCCACCGACGCCGGCTTCGTGGCGCCGACCCTGCTCTCGGAGACCGGTCTCTACAGCGACATCGGCACCAAGGCCATCGCCGCCGGCGTCATCGAGTACGCGCCGCGCTGGGAGCTGTGGTCCGACGCGGCGGTGAAGCGGCGCTGGATCCAGCTGCCGGCGGGCACGCAGATCGATACCAGCGACATGGACTTCTGGTCGTTCCCGACCGGCACCAAGTTCTGGAAGGAGTTCTCGCGCGGCGGCGCCCGCATCGAGACCCGGCTGCTGCAGAAGATCGGGACCATCGATGACGTCTCGAGCTGGCACATGGTCGCCTTCCAGTGGGACCTGGCCGAGACCGACGCCACCGCGGTGCCCGGCGGGGTGGTCGACGACACCGGCGTCAACGACATCCCCGACCGCGCCAAGTGTCGTCAGTGCCACGGCCCGACCCGCAACCCGGCCATCGTCCTCGGCTTCCAGGCCCTGCAACTCGACCACGATGCGCCGGCCAACGGCCTCGACCTGGCGCAGCTGGTCGCCGCCGACACGCTCACGGTCGAGCCCACCGCCGATGGCAACGGGGTCTTCTTCCCGTTTCCCGTCGAGACCGGCACCCCCGTGGTGTTGCCCGCCGTCGGCTACCTGCACGCCAACTGCGGCGGCTGCCACAACCACCGCTCGGAGGTGGCCATGAACACCGTGCCGTTGCAGCTCCGGCTGCGCACCGAGAGCACCTACCGCACGACGTGGGCCGCGACGCCGACCTACAGCACCGTCGTGAACGTGCCGGTGACGCTGGTGTCGAGTACCGGGAGCCACCTCGTCAAGCCGATGGACACCGCCGAGAGCGAGATCTTTCTCCGCATGGACACGGTGCTCGGCTTCAAGATGCCGCCGGTGGGGCGCGAGCAGATCGACCCAGCTGCGGTCGCGGCCGTCCAGCTGTGGATCAACGTGCTGCCCGTCAACTGACATGAGCTCCCGCCCCCGGCGCGGGCGCCGCGACGAGCTGCACGGCGTGCTGGTGATCGACAAGCCGCGCGGGATGACCTCTGCGGCGGTGCTCAACGATCTGGGCAGTCGCGCTGGCGTCGCGGCGGCTGGCCACACCGGCACGCTCGATCCGATGGCGACCGGCGTGCTGCCGGTGTGCCTGGGCGCGGCGACCAAGCTGGCGCAGTGGCTGCTCGCCGACGACAAGGCCTACGAGGCCGAGCTCGAGCTCGGCCTCGAGACCGACAGCCATGACGCCGACGGCACCGTGCTGCGCCGCGACCCCGAGGGCGCCGCGCGCGTCGACGCGGCGGCGCTGGCGGCGGCGCTGGCCGGCGTCGCGGCCGAGGCCACGCAGGTGCCGCCGATGTACTCGGCGATCAAGCAGGGCGGGGTGCGCCTGCACGACCTGGCGCGCGCCGGCGTCGAGGTCGAGCGTGCGCCGCGCCTGGTGCGCATCGATCGCTTCGAGCTGCTCGACGTCGCGCTGCCGCGAGCGCGGGTCGCGATCACGTGCAGCAAGGGCACCTTCGTGCGCGGGCTGGTCCGCGACGTCGGCGCTCGCCTGGGCTGCGGCGCGACCCTCACCGCGCTGCGCCGCACCGCCAGCGGCCGGTTCACGCTCGCCGACGCGGTGGCGCTGGTCGACGTCACGCCGGTGTCGGCAGCGGCGCGCATGATCGCGCCGGCCCGCGCCACCGGGCTGCCGTCGGTCACCGTGCCGCCGTCGCTGTGGCCCGACGTCCTCGAGGGACGCCGCATCGATCCGGCGCTGGCCGCCGCGGTCGGCGACGGGCTGTTCCAGATGCTCACTCCGGCCGGCGACATCCTCGCGATCGCGGAGCTCGGCGGTGGCGCGATCCGCTTCCACCGCGTGCTCAACTACGGCGCGGTGGTGAAACCCGAACGATGACGGGAAGCTAGCAGCTGCCACCGGCCCCTTGACGGCCGGGCCGACTTCCTCCAATCTGCGCTTCCAACCACCTGGCCGCGAAGCTGGTCCCGCATGCGCGAGGCGAGCCCGCTGGCGACGAAAGCAAGGCTCATGTCCGTTTCGACCGCTCGCAAGCAAGAGACCGTCACCAAGTACAAGCAGCACGACACCGACACCGGGTCGCCCGAGGTCCAGGTCGCGCTCCTCACCGAGCGGATCTCGCACCTCACCGAGCACCTGAAGACCAACGCCAAGGACCACCACTCGCGCCGTGGTCTGCTCAAGATGGTCGGACAGCGCCGTGGCTTGCTCGACTACCTCAAGCGCAAGGACAGCGGTCGCTACAAGAAGCTGATCGAGCAGCTGGCGCTCCGCCGTTGATTGTCAAACCCCGGGTTCTCCCGGGGTATGTCTCGACCTGCGGGGCGCTCCGTGACAGGATGCGCCCCGCAACGTAACCGGTCGATCCACGCGTTACCTGACGGACTGAACCTTCTGTCGAGCTTCTGAGGTGCGCCTGCCCCGATCGGGCCAGGCGCCGCCGCAGCGGCTGGAGTGAGGGACCAACCGCAGGGCACCGGGGCGCGACCCCCAACCTGACAGGAAACGTCCATCTCATGCCCAAGATCATCGAAACCTGCGTCGTCGGCGGCAAAGAAATCTCCATCGAGACCGGCTGGTGGGCGAAGCAAGCCGGCGGTGCCGTCATCGTCCGCTGCGGCGGCTCCATGGTGCTGGTCACCGCGACCGGCTCGCAGTTGCCCCGCGACATCGACTTCATGCCGCTGACCTGCGAGTACCAGGAGAAGTACTACGCCTCGGGCAAGATCCCGGGCAGCTACTTCCGCCGCGAGGCGCGCCCCAGCACCGACGAGACCCTGGTCTGCCGGTTGATGGATCGCCCGTGTCGGCCGCTGTTCCCCAAGGGCTGGTTCATCGACACCCAGATCATCGCCAACGTCATCAGCCACGACAAGACCCACCCCACCGACGTGCTCGCCATGACCGGCGCGTCGGCGGCGATCACGATCTCCGACCTGGTGTGGGACGGCCCGCTGGCGGCGGTGCGCGTCGGCCAGATCAACGGCGAGTTCATCGCCAACCCGACCTACGACGAGCGCAAGCTGAGCTCGCTCGACATGATCGTCGCCTGCAGCAAGGACGCGATCATGATGGTCGAGGGCTCGATGCACGAGCTGCCGGAGCAGACCATCCTCGACGCTCTCATGTTCGCGCTCGAGGCGACCAAGCCGCTGATCGAGCTGCAGGAGAAGCTGCGGGCCGCGATCGGCAAGCCCAAGCGCGCCTTCGCGCCGCCGGCGGTCGACGAGGCGCTGCACGCCAAGGTGAAGGAGCTGGGCGCCGACAAGCTGGCCGAGGCGATGGCCACCCGCGAGAAGAAGAAGCGGGGCGGGGCGATCAGCGAGGTCCACACCGCCGTCGCTGCCGAGCTGTGCGCCGAGGGCCAGCCGTGGGCTGGCAAGCGCAAGGAGGTCGACGGCGCGTTCTCCAAGCTGGTGAAGAAGTACGCTCGCAACCTGACCCTGTCGACGCGCCGCCGCATCGACGGCCGCTCGCTCGACGAGATCCGCGCGATCTCGATCGAGATCGGGGTGCTGCCCAAGGCCCACGGCTCGGCCCTGTTCACCCGCGGTGAGACCCAGGCGCTGGCGGTGGCCACGCTGGGCACCAAGTACGACGAGCAGAAGGTCGAGACCCTGCTCGGCGACACCAAGCGCCAGTTCTTCCTCCACTACAACTTCCCGCCGTTCTCGACCGGCGAGACCAAGCCGCTGCGCGGCACGTCGCGGCGCGAGATCGGCCACGGCGTCCTCGCCGAGCGGTCGGTGGCCCGCATCCTGCCCCAGTACGAGGACTTTCCGTACACGATCCGGATCGTCTCGGAGATCCTGGAGTCCAATGGTTCGTCGTCGATGGCCTCGGTGTGCGGCGGCTCGCTGGCGCTGATGGACGCTGGCGTGCCGACCACGGCCGCCGTCGCCGGCATCGCGATGGGCCTGATGAAGGAGGGCGGCGACTACGCCATCCTCAGCGACATCCTCGGTGACGAGGATCACCTCGGCGACATGGACTTCAAGGTCACCGGCACCACCCGCGGCGTGTGCGCGCTGCAGATGGACATCAAGGTCGACGGCCTGACCCGCCAGATCCTCGAGGAGGCTCTCGATCAGGCCCGCCGCGGCCGCCTCCACATCCTCGAGAAGATGGCCGAGGCCCTGCCGGCGGCGCGCGACGAGCTGTCGGTCAACGCGCCGCGCATCGTGACCGTGCAGATCAAGCCCGACAAGATCCGCGACATCATCGGGCCGGGTGGCAAGACCATCCGCGCCCTGCAGGAGCAGACCGGCGCCCAGATCGACGTCAGCGACGCTGGCATCGTCTCGATCGCGTCGGCCAACCTGCGCAGCCTCGAGCAGGCGCAGGCGCTGATCGCCGGCCTCACGATGGAGCCCGAGGTCGGCCAGTACTACAACGGCATCGTCAAGCGCATCATCGAGATCGGCGCCTTCGTCGAGATCCTGCCCGGCACCGATGGGCTGCTCCACATCTCCGAGATCTCGAACGAGCGCATCCGCGCCGTCGAGGACGTCCTCAAGGAGGGCGACGAGGTGGTGGTGAAGTGCGTCAAGGTCGATCGCGACGGCAAGATCCGCCTGTCGCGACGCGAGGTCCTCGAGGCCAACCCGGATCCCGACGAGATCAACAACTTCGTCATCTGAGGCACCGCGCTGATGGTCCCCGCCGTCACGTTCAAGCTGCTGCGGCCCGACGCCGTGGTGCCGCGGTACATGAGCGACCATGCGGCTGGCATGGACCTGGCGGCGGCCATCGACGGACCGCGCACGCTGGCGCCCGGTGAGCGGGCGGCGATCGGCACCGGCCTGGCGATGGCGATCGCGGTCGGCTTCGAGGGTCAGGTCCGACCGCGGTCGGGCCTGGCCATCCGTCATGGTGTCACCGTGGTGAACGCGCCCGGGACGATCGACGCCGACTACCGCGGCGAGTGCATGGTGTTGCTGGTCAACCTGGGCCAGGAGCCGGTGACCATCGAGCCCGGGCAGCGGGTCGCGCAGCTGGTGATCGCGCCGGTGGTGCGCGTCGAGGTGGTGGTCGCGGAGGAACTGCCGGGCAGCGGCCGCGGCGCGGCTGGCTTCGGTTCGACGGGGCGATGACGATCGTCGGCGCCCGCCTGGCCGGGCGGTTCGACGTCCGGGCCCGCGTCGGCGAGATGCCGGGCTATGTCGAGCTGCGCGCGCTCGACGTCGAGGCCGATACCGAGGTGGCGCTGTGGTGCATCGAGCCCGGCCTGCACGGCATGGTGGCCCGCGACCTGCTGTTCGGTGAGATCGCCAAGCTGCGCGCGCTCAAGCACAAGGGGCTGCGTCGCCTGCTCGCGCTCGGTGACGACGGGCCGACCCTGTGGGCGGTGTACCCGCTCGCCGAGCCGGGACCGCAGCCGCGCGCCGGCTCGACGATGCCGGTCGATCAGGTGGCGGCGTGGGTGAAGGCGGTGGCCGGCGGTCTCGACGCCGCGCACGTCGCGGGCTGGTGTCACGGCCGGCTGGTGCCCAACGACGTCTCGCTGTTGCGCGGCAACCTCGTGATCGGCGGCGTCGGCCTGTGGCACGACATCGAGCCGGCGCCAGCCGCCGCGGCGTGGCGATCGCTCGAGCAGTTCATCGCCCCCGAGGTTCGCGATGGCGCGCCGCCGACCGCGGCCGCCGACGCGTGGAGCCTGGCGGCCTGCGCCGCGGCGCTGCTGGTCGGCGCCCCCGATGGCGGCCGCGATCTCGAGCGGGCGGTGGCCGAGCGGCATCCGGCGCTGGCCAAGGCGCTGGCGGGCGCGCTCACCGCCGAGCCCGAGCGGCGCTGCTCGGTCCGCGATCTGGCGCTGCGCATCGCCGACGCCGCGAAGCGCCCCAGCCCGCCCAGGGCCGAGGTCGTGCCGGTGGAGATGACGACGTCGGGCACCCTGCGCGCGGTGTCGATGCGACCCGGCGGGGAGGCGGCGCCCCGGCCGATCACGGGCGATGCGGTGCCCGAGCCCGGCGAGATCGACGACACCCAGCGGCGGGCCCGGATCCGGCCGATCGCCGACACGGTGGGCCGCGGCTTTGCGACCGCGCCGGGCGCGCTCGGCTACATGGCCCCGCCGCGCGACCAGGTGGCGGCGCCCCGGCGCGGACGCACGATCGCGATCGCGACCGCGGTCATCGTGGTCGTCGGGGTGGTCGCCGCGTTCGTGGTCGTCGCGATGGATCGAGGCGCGAGTCCACGCCGGCCGGTGGCGGCGACCGCGAACGACGCGCCACCGGCAGTGGCGGCGGTCGACGCCGCGTCGCTGGTGATCGACGACGCTGCGGCGCGCGCCTGCAGCGCCACGATGCCGGTGGTGGGTTCGATCTGCATCGACGCCTACGAGTCGCCGGGGACCGGGCGGCTCCCCGACACCGGCGTCACCGTCGCCGAAGCGGCCGCGGCTTGTGGGGCGCGGGGGCTGCGGCTGTGCGCGGCCGCCGAGTGGCGCGCCGCCTGTGCGGGACCCGGCGCGGCGCCGTGGCCGTACGGCTCGGCGTTCGAGCAGGGCGCCTGCAACGCCGGCACGCGCGGCATGGTCGCCAAGGTGGGGGCGTTCGAGCGCTGCGTGAGCGCGAGCGGTGCCTACGACCTGGCCGGCCACGTCGCCGAGTGGCTCGCCGACGGCACCATCGCCGGTGGCTCGGCGGTCGATGGTGGCGACGGCCGCTGCGCGGCGCCGGTGCGTCCGGCCGCGCCGGGCGCCCGCTTCGCCGACGTCGGCTTCCGCTGCTGCGGCGACCGCTGAGGTTAGGCTGTAAGATCATCGCCGTGATCCGCATCCTCGGCGGCCGCTTCGAGCTGCTGTCGCTCCACCATTCAGAGCCTGAGCGACACCACCTGGAGATAGCGGTCGCGCGGTTGCGCCGCCAGGGTCGGGTAGTCGGCGGGTAGCCCGCCCTGGTCGACGATCACGCCGCGGCCGCGCAGTCCGCGCTGCGCCAGCCGGACCAGCGAGCCGAGCTCGTGGGTGTTGGCGGCCAGCCACAGCAGTCCGCCGTCGGGGATCACGGCCGCGGCCTGCGCGATCAGCTCGGGATAGTCGCGATCGAGTGTCCACGCCTTGCCGCGGGCGGTCGAGAACGTCGGCGGATCGATCAGCACCAGCTCGTAGCGCTCCTTGGCCTTGGCGGCGCGGGCCAGGAAGCGCACCGCGTCGCCGGTCTCGAACCGCCAGCGCGCGGCGTCGACCAGGTGCGAGCGCGCGAAGTTGCCCTGCGCCCAGGCCTGGACCCCGGCCGAGGTGTCGACGCTGGTCACGGCGGCGGCGCCGGCGCGGGCGCAGGCCACGGACAGCGCGCCGGTGTACGAGAACAGGTTGAGCACGGTGCGGCCAGGAGCATGACGGGCGAGTCCGACCCGGTGCTCGCGCATGTCGGTGAACAGGCCGACGTTGAGGCCGCCGGTGGCGTGGACCTCGAACGGCACCTCGCGCTCGAGCACGACGTGGCGCTCGGGCGGCGGGTCGCCGATGATCTCCTGGATGACGTCGGTCGCGCCGCCGCGCGCCCGCACCTTGATCACCACGCCGTCGAGGCGGGCGAAGCCCCGCACCGCCTCGGCGAGCTGGCGCGCGACCGGCACCAGCGCCGGCGCGTAGGCGTAGAGGACCGCCCAGCGGCCGAGCACGTCGCAGGTGAAGCCGGGCACCCCGTCGCCGCCGCCGTGCAACAGCCGGTACGCGTTGTCGGGGCCCGGCAAGCCGAGCCGGGTTCGCCAGGCCAGCGCGCGTTCGACGCGCCAGCCGAGCAGCGCGCCGTCGATGCGCGCGAAGCCATCGGCGGGGGTGGCCAGCACCCGCAGGCGCTGGTTGTCGAGGTCGACCACCGCCAGACCGAGCTCGTCGCCGCCATCGTCGTCGAGGCGGACTCGCGCACCGGTCGCGGCGGTGATGGCGAGCCGCGCGGTGTCGACGTCGCGGCCGCCGCCGCGCACGAACGCCGCCGCCTCGGCAGGTAAGGTCACGATCGGTTCGGCCACGCGGCAGGCTACCGGGACTCGAGTTGAGCCGCCAGCGCCACGCGGGCCCGGACCAGCGCATGGCGGGTGCGGGCGAGCTCGCCGGCATCGACGGCGCCGCTCTCGCGCAGCGCCAGCGCGCGCTCGAGGGTGGTCCGGGCGGCGCGCGGGTCGCCGGCGGCGAGCTCGGCCTCGCCGATGCAGGTGAGCGCGTACGCCAGCTCGATCGAGGTCTCGCCGGACGCGCCGGCCTCGAGCTGGTAGGCACGCCGGCACAGCGTGCGCGCCCGCGCCGGGTCGGCGCGCTGCAGCGCGACGTCGCCCAGGTTCACCAGCGGGATCGCCAGATCGACGTGGTCACGGCCGAGCGACCGCTCCCAGTTGGCCAGCGCGCGGGTGAAGTGGTCGTCGGCGCGGGCCAGGTCGCCGCGGTCGAGGTACAGGCCGCCGAGGTTGTTGAGCGTGGCGCCGACCTCGTCGTGATCGGAGCCGAGCGCGGCGATGCGCAGCGCCAGCGCCTCCTGGTAGAGCCGCTCGGCCTCGTCGAGGCGGCCCTGGTGGTAGGTGACCACGCCGACGTTGTTGATCGACGCCGCCACGTCGGGATGCGCGTCCCCGAGCGCGGCGCGCCGTTGCGCGAGCACGCGTCGGTGCAGGGCCTCGGCGCCGGCGTGGTCGCCTTGCCGCGACCGGATCAGGGCCAGCTGGCTGAGTGACTCGGCGACCAGCAGATCGGTCTCGCCGAGGAGGCCGGTGCGCAAGCTCAGGGCTTCGAGCTCGCGCGCCGCGGCGGTGTCGAGGTCGCCGGCGGTCGCCAGCGCCATCCCTTCGGCGTGCAGCAGCGCCGCGGTGAGCAGCGGCGGCCGTCCGATGCGGGCCAGCGTGGCGCGCGCGGCATGGCCGGCGGTCAGCGCCTCGCGCGGACGTCCGAGCTCGGTGCCGAGCAGCATCACCTGCTCGATCCAGCTCTCGGCCAGGATGCGGTCGGCGCGGGCGGCGGCGGCCAGCTCGGCGGCCTCGTAGAGGACCGGCTCCGCTGCCGCCGCGTCGTCGGCGCGGCGGGCGGCGCGTGACCAGGCGATCAGCGCCTCGGCGACCAGCGGCGGATGGCCGGCGTCGCGAGCCAGCACCACCATCGCGGCGGCGCGGTCGCGCTGCTGGCGCATGTCGGCGGCCAGCGCGCGGGCCCGGACGTCGGCGAGCGCAGACTCGGCGGCGACCACCCGCGCCAGCCGCCCCGGATCGGTGGGCCGCGGCGTGATCGCCATCAAGCCCGCGGCGTCGGCGCAGGCGTCGAGATCCGGCAAACCGCCGAGGGCGTCGAGCGCGTGATCCATCAGGGCGCGGTCGGCGGCGGCGAGCGCGCCGATCAGCGCGCCGAGCTCGCCGAGGCGACGATCGAGGCACACCATGCGCAGATCGAGCAGCGCCGCGGATTGCTCGCGCCGGACCGTGGTGGCCTCGCAGGTCGTGATCCGTGCCTGCGACCACCCGCGGGCCCGCTCGTCGAGCTCGGCGGCGACGCGGTCGGTCCACCCGGCGGCGCCGCCGCCGGGACGGGCGACCGCGAACGCCTGCCGGATGCGGTCGCGGGCGTCGCGGTTCCACACCCCGTCGACCGCGGCGCCGGCGGCCCGGCACGGCGTCGCCGGGTCGCCACCCCGCAGGAGGCCGAACCCGGCCACGGCCAGCAGCCCCGCCGTCGCGGTCGCGATCGCGCCGATGATCCATCGCCGCCGCCGGGTCCGGCCGCGGCCCAGCTCGGCCAGCAGCGCCGGCATCGTCGGGTAGCGGTTGACCGGATCGGCCTCGAGCGCGCGCACCAGCACGCGGCGCAGCCAGGCCGCCACGTCGGTGCCGCGCGCCGGCGGCCGGATATCGCCGCTGGCCGCGGCGAGGGCGATCGACTCGGCGTCGCTGCCGGCGAACGGCCGCTCGCCGTACAGCGCCTCGTAGAGCGCGACCGCGAACGCGAACTGATCGGCCCGGGCGTCCTGGACTCCGGCCTTGCGCTGCTCGGGCGCCATGTAGGACGGGGTCCCCATCGCCCGGCTGACCACGACCCGCGGCCCGCCGGGGTCGTCGCCGCCAGCGGCGTCGGGCTCGACCTCATCGGGCGGTGTCATGCTGACAGTGTCGTCGGCACTGTCGAGCGTCACCGGGTCGAGACGGGCGCCGTCATCGCGCCGCGCCAGACCGAAGTCGAGGACCCGCACCCGGCCGTCCTGGCCGATCATCACGTTGCCGGGCTTGAAGTCGCGGTGGACCACGCCGGCGGCGTGGGCGGCGGCCAGGCCGCGGCCGGCGGCCTCGAACACGGTCAGGATCTCGGCGCGCGACCGGGTCACGTTGCGCCACACCTTGAGCGTCACGCCGTCGACGAGCTCCATGGCGATGAAGACGCCGTCGGCGAACGGCCCCACGTCGTACACCGCCGCGACGTTGGGGTGCGAGACGCGGGCCATCGCCTGGGCCTCCGCGACCAGGCGATCGTTGCCAGCGCCGCTGGCGTCCCGCACCAGCTTGAGGGCGATGCGGCGATCGAGCTCGGGGTCGTAGGCGGCGTAGACGTCGCCCATGCCACCGGCGCCGAGCAGATCGACCACCACGTAACGGCCGATCACCGTGCCGCGCGAGAAGCGGGGCAGCCGGCCCCGCCGACGCGGCGGCGTCTGGGTCGGACCGTCGTCGAAGGGGCCGTCCATCAGCTTCGATCGCGCGCCGCCATCCGCGGCAGGATATCAGGCGATCGGGACCCCGGTGACGAGGATGTAGTGCTTGCCGGTGACGTGGACCTGGCGGTCGTGCTGCTGCAGGTACTTGCGGTAGAAGGCGACGTCCTTGACCAGCAGGCCGAGCTCGGGCTCGCGAAAGTTCTTCATCCGGGTGCCAAACTCGATCTCCCCGTCGAGGTAGCGGCAGTTGGGGAACCCGACGATGACGCTGCCGCCGGGCGCCAGCAGGTGCTGCACGACGTGGCGCAGCAGCGCGCGGTCGTCGAGGCCGGGGCTGTGCAGGGTGCCGATCGACAGCACCAGATCGAAGCGGCCGAGGTCGAGCGCGGGCAGGGCGGACAGGTCGGCCTCGATGAACCGCGCCACCCCGGCGGGGAAGCGACCGCGCGCCACCGCCAGCGCCGACGCGCTGTGATCGATGGCGACGAAGACGTCGCGGCGGTCGCGAAGCGCCGGCCTCAGGGCCAGGATCAGCGCCAGCTCGTCGCCGGTGTTGACGCCGAGATCGAGGATGCGCGGCGCGGCGCTGATCCGGGTCCGGGCCAGCGCGTCGGCGAAGTCGAGCACGAAGCCGGGATCCTCGAGCTTCGAGATGCGCGCGAAGCCGGACTCGGCGCCGTACTTCTCGGTCACGTCGGCGCTGGTGGCGGTGGTCGCCGGCCACGGCGGCTCGGTGGCCAGCCGCTCGAACCGCAGCTCGATCAGGACGTCGTCGACCCGCCGCGGGGTCAGCAGGCGCAGCCGCAAGCGCTCGGCGAGATCGACCCAGACCCGGAACGGTCGATGGATGTAGGCCCGGCCGCCGAGCTCGACGCGCTCGCCGGCGTGGCGGCCGCGGCCGTGATCGGGATCGAGCACCTGTCGCGTCACCAGGGTCGCGCCGGCCGCGAGCTCGTCGCGCAGGCCAGCGATGATCTCGACCAGCGACGCCGGCTGGCGCACCGCCGAGCTGGCCCCCGGCGGCCTCAGGACTCGTGGCCGGGGTCGGGTGGCAGGTTCATCATCTCCTCGGGAAAGCGACCGGCGACGTAGGCCAGGATGTCGCGCACCGAGACCAGGCCGAGGACCTGGCCGTCGTCGTCGACGACGGGCAGGTGGCGGCGGCGGCCGTCGACGAGCATGCGGAGCGCCTCGGCCAGCGAGTCGGCCGGCCGGCTGACCGTCGGGTGCGGCGTCATGACGTCGCGCACCATCACCCGTGGCCAGTGCGGGTCGGCGTGGTCGACCCGGCTGATCAGGTCGCGCTCGGTGAAGATCCCGACCAGCGCGCCGTGCTCCTCGACCAGGACGCAGCCGCGGCCCTTCTGCGTCATCTCGTCGACCACGGTCGACAGCGGGGTGTCGGCGGCGACCCGGGCGTGCGGCCGCGGTGCCAGCGCGCCGACGGTGGCGATCGACAGGAGCCGCATGCCTCCCGAGGCGTCGGGGTCCATCAGCCACCTCCCAGGTCGACGCTGGTCACGCCCGAGATGTCGGTCTCCGACGTCACGTCACGCGGCGTGGCATCGATCTCGTCGAAGATCTCGGCCAGGTGGCGCATCACGTCCCAGACCGTCAGCACGCCGAGCACGCGGTCGCCGTCGATGATGGGCACGTTGCGGAAGCCCTCGATCGCCATCCAGTTGATGGCGAACGCTACCCCGTCCGAGGGCCGCAGCGTGCGCGGCTTGGGTGTCATCACCGTCGCCAGCGTGGTGGTCGCGGCATCGCCGCGGACCGCCGCCAACCGATTCAGGAAGTCCCGACTGGTGAAGATCCCGGCCAGCGCGTCGCCGCCGCCCGCCGCCGGCGCCATCACCAGCACGCAGTCGTGAGCGTCGCGGCGCATGGCCTCGAACGCGTGGGTCACCGGCGCGGTCGCCACCAGCCGCGGCACGTCGCGCGACCAGCCGACTTCCTCGATCGTCCTGGTGAGTCGCCGCATTGCACCCCTCCAGCCTCGACGATAGCCCAGATCCGGTCAGGTCGGGTCGGACTTGGCCAGGCGCTGCAGCACCTGCTTGGACAGCGCCTTGAGGGTGTCGAACACGCCCACGCCCTTGTGGGCCGAGGCCTCGAACTCGGGCACGCCGAGCGGGTTGAGCTCGGCGCGGAGATCCTGGATCGACGCGACCTCGGGGAGGTCGCGCTTGTTGTACTGGATGATGTACGGGATCTTGTCGAGCGCGCTGCCGGTGTCGGTCAGGTTCTGGGCCAGGTTCTCGACGCTCTCGATGTTGGCCTCGATGCGGCTCGGCTGCGAATCGGCGACGAAGATCACGCCGTCGGCGCCCCGCAGCACCAGCTTGCGGCTGGCGTCGTAGAACACCTGTCCGGGGACGGTGTAGATGTGGAACCGGACCTTGAAGCCGCGCACCACGCCGAGGTCGATGGGCAGGAAGTCGAAGAACAACGTGCGCTCGGTCTCGGTGGCGAGGCTGATCAACTTGCCGCGGGCGTCGTTCTTGGTCTGGCCGAAGATGAACTGCAGATTCGTCGTCTTCCCGCACAGCCCGGGACCGTAGTAGACGATCTTGCAGTTGAGCTCCTTGGCCATGTGGTTGACGTAGCTCATGGCAGGTTCGCCTCCACGTCGGTGGCCAGGGACTGGACCAGGGTGCGCACGTGCTCGGCCGTGATCGAGAGCCGATCGCCGAGCTCGATCAAGGCGTCGAGCTCGACGTGGTCGAGGCGGCCGTCCGCCATCGCCACCAGCGCCGCGAACGTCAGCGCGTCGTCGCCAGCGGACTGGTCGTGCAGCTCGGCGGCGGCGCGGGCGAGGCGCTGGCTGCGGCCCATGATCGCGACCTGATCGGACAGGTCGTCGAGATGGCGATCGAGCAGCTGGTGATCGACGGCCTGCCCGGTCACGGTGGCGAGCAGCGCCGCCATCGCCGCCTGCTCGGCGGGATCGAAGCCATCGGCCGAGGCCACCAGCCAGCCGAGCTCGACCAGCGACTGGAACCAGCGCGCGCTGTCGGGATCGGACGGCCGGTCGACCACCGACTGCGCGGCGCCGGCCTGGAGTCGCGCGGCGCGCGCGCCGTTGGAGGTCACCACCTTGTGCACGGCCGCGGCGAGGCGGGCCGGATCCGCCGCCGGCAGGGCGACGAATGGTCGAGGGTCGGACATGCGGCGATGGTACCGCGGAGCTCGCGATCAGAGGTCGCGGCGCACGTAGAACTGACCCTGGTTGGCCAGGTCGGGCGAGGCGTCGAAGATCACGTCGGCCTGCGGCGCCACCCACGCGCTCTCCATCTCGAGCTTGGCCGGGTCGTAGTCGAAGTTGCCCATGACCAGCGTACGGAAGCTGGCGCCAACGTAGGTGCCGCGGGCGATCCGCAGATCGAGGCCGACGCCGAAGAAGCCGGCCGGCATCACCTTCTGATCGCGGAGCGTGCGGTCGTCGCCGTAGGGCACCGCCACCCGGGTGAGCTCGACGGCGGCGCCGAGCTGGACGTAGCCCCGCAGCCGCGACGCCAGCTGGGTCCGGGCGCCGGCCGCGACGCTGACCAGGCCGCTCATCCGATCGATCGGCAGATCGGTGTCCGGCGTCGGGGTCGGGAACCCCTGCGAGACGTAGGCGTCGAGGCCGGCCTCGACGAAGAGCGGGCCGCGCACGCTGCGTCCCGCGAACACGCCGATCCCGTTCATGCGGCACTCGGTCCACGAGTCGGCGCTCTGGTCGCCCTCGCGATGGAAGCCGTAGCCACCGACGCGGAAGCCGACGTCCACCGGCTCCGCGATGGCGGCCGAGGACCCGAGGGTGAGGACGAGAAGCGCGATCCGGCTGGTCATGGCTAGACCCTGAGCAGCTTCCGTTCCGGGCGGTTTCGTGACCGTGGCTTGCCCGTCCGTGAAGACCACGACACGGCTGGCCGTCGGAAACCGCCACGGGAGTCGAAAATCACCACGGTCGCGTGACGTTGAGCTACAGTGCCCGGGATGTTACAAGCTAGTTCGATGAGTTCAGGAGAGTTGGTCTGCCGACCGGATCTGCGCTTCAACGGCGTCAAGGTGTTCTCGGCGACCATGTTCGCGGATCGTGATCGGCTGGGCGAGAAGGTCACCGACTGGATCGCGACCCACCCGCAGCTCACCGTCACCCAGTTCGTGGTGACGCAGTCGAGCGACGAGGCGTTTCACTGCATCGCGATCACGGTCTTCTACAACGAGAAGCTGCGGACGCAGGCGTAGCCGGGCCCGGCAGGCCTGGTCAGCCCTGGTTCGGGGCCCGGACCGCGTTGAACCAGATGTGCAGTGCGCCTCGCCCGGGCGTCGTGGCGCTGAGCGGGCAGATGCGAACATCGAAGTAGAACACGTTGCCGCTCGCCGCCCGGAAGCCGCCCGGGCTCATCGACGCGCAGCTCATGTTTCGGCGGCCCTGGTCGTTCTCGCAGCGCCAGCCGACCGCGCGCGGTAGCGCCGTGCCGTCGCTGCAGTCGTTGTTGCTGACGTTGTACGTGTTGCCGAGGTTGTCGCGCACCGAGGCGATCACGGGATCGCCGCCCGGGATCGGCGCGCCCGACGGATAGCAGGTCGTGAACAGGTACGAGCCGAGCGGTTCGATGCCGTAGATGCGCTGGGTCGAGCAGTTGGTGCTGGTGTAGTCGGCGACCTGCGGCCACTCCATCGTCTGCCAGCGCGGGCCGATGCACTCGCGGTCGGTCTGGTCGCCGCAGCCGCCGCTGCCGTCGAAGGCGCAGCAGCTGTCGTCGGCGATCCCGCAGGTGGTGACCGGCTGGTGGCAACGGACGTCGCACTGGCTCGCCGCGCCGGTCTGGCGATAACAGGTGTACGGCTCGGCGGCGCACTGGCAGTTCTGGCCGGCGCCGGCATTCGGGTCGCAGGTCTCGCCGGTCTCGACGACGCCGTTGCCGCACATCGGCGCGCAGTCGCTGTCGTTGTTGGCGTTGCAGGTGCCGGGACAGCAGCCGTCGCTGTTGATGCACGTGTTCTGGGTGCCGGCATTGACGCACAGCGCGCCGCACGTGCCACCACCCTGCAGGGTTCGCAGCTGGCAGCCCAGCGCGGGACAGCTGGTCGGGCACGTGTTGAGCGGGTCGCACGTCTCGCCGGTCTCGAGGATGCCGTTGCCACAGCCGGGCTGGCAGTCGGTGTCGTTGTTGGCGTTGCAGGCGCTCGGGCAGCAGCCGTCACCGTTCACGCACGCCGACTGCATCGCGGCGTTCGCGCACCGCGCGCCGCACGTGCCGCCACCCTGGAGGGTGCGGAGCTGACAGCCGACCTGCGGGCACGACGACGGGCACGAGGTCAGCGGATCGCAGGTCTCGCCGCTCTCGACGGCGCCGTTGCCGCACGCCGGCTGGCAGTCGGAGTCGTTGTTGGCGTTGCACCCGGTCGGGCAGCAGCCATCGTTGTTCTGGCAGGCGGCCTGTTGTCCGGCCGGCTGGCACACGGCGAAGCACGTGCCGGGTTGCTCGAGCGTGAACAGCTGGCACCCGGCCGCCGGGCACTCGGTGGGGCAGGTGCCGAGCGGGTCGCAGCGCTCGCCCGGCTCGAGGGTTCCGTTGCCGCACACCGCCGCGCAGTCGAGGTCGTTGTTGGCGTTACACGACGTCGGGCAGCAGCTATCGGCGACGTCGCTGCACGCCTGCTCGTCGCATGCGACCGACACGCCGGCGTCGACGCCAGCATCGAGGAAGCTCACCTCGATCGGCTTGCAGGCCGCAACCGCGACCATCACCAGCAGGATGCACGTGGCGTACATCCAGCGACATAAACACCGTTCACCGGCTCGCGGTGTGGCAGAGACCGGCATGGAGCAGTCGCGGTTCGCAACCGCCTTGATTCATTCGACGATCAGCAGGACGTCGTCGAGCGACCGGCGCGGCGCGGCACGATGAATCGGCTCCTCCGGGTAGCCCAGGCGGAGGATCATCTGGGGCTGACCCGCGCGACCGACGCTGCGCGCGACCTCGGCGCGGAGGTCGGGTAGCTCGAGGGCCTGGTTGAGAAACGCGGCCGCGAGGCCAAGCCCGGTCGCGTCGAGCAGCAGGCCCTGCAGCGCCTGCCCGGCGGCGAGCCAGTCCCACGGCGCGTCGCCGTCGGTGCCGAGCACCATGACCACCGGCGAGCCGCGCACCAGTTCCTCCTCGAGGCGGCCGAAGGAGTCGCCGAGCCCCGGCGAGCGGAGCGCGCGCATGACGCTGAACGGCATCGCTGACCCGTACTCCTTCTCGACGAACGGGATGCCGTCGCGACGCCGG
Organism: Myxococcales bacterium; assembly: GCA_947483555.1. Taxonomy (GTDB): domain Bacteria; phylum Myxococcota_A; class Polyangia; order Haliangiales; family Haliangiaceae; genus UBA2376. Next base: position 21,200 of record CANKMW010000010.1, on the reverse strand, counting down.
CTGCCCGCCGCGGTCAACCAGCTCGACAGCTCGATCCGGAACGCCGGGTCGCGGTACTGGAGTCGGTCGGCTCGATCGACCAGCTTGCCGACCTGGTGTTTCTGGTCGGGCGCGAGCCGCACGATCCACACCCCGTCACCGGCGGCCGCCGCGATCATCGCGTCGCTGTCGGCGAGCGCCACCGGCCGGGGCAGGAACGGTCGCCGGTTGGTGCGGCGCAACGGCAACGCGTGCATCAACGCCCGGTCGCCGTCGTCGGTGATGATCTGCTTGCCGAGCTGAAGCGTGGCCAGCAAGTCGGGCTGCTGGGGGTCGGGGAACACCGTGACCTGGTCCGCGTACCCCATGGCGCGTACGGCCACGCGGGCGTTGAACAGCGCGCAGCCGCAGCTCTGCACCAGCTGGCGCCGCTCGGCGTCGATCACGGTCAGGTGACGACGTGGGTCGGCGAGCACTTCGAGCACGCCGCCCACGATCCGGAATCGCCACGGTTGCGTGTTGTGCGAGCTGGGCGCCATCACGGCAGCGGCGACCGCGCTGATCAGGATCTGGTGCCGCGCCTCGGCCGATGCAGGCGTTGCCTCCATGGCGACCTCCACGCTGCAAGCCGTGGACCCGGTTGTCCTGGCCCGCCATGGCCGCCATGCGCAAGAAGTTCGCGGCGGCCAGCGCGACCGGCTCCGGTGCGCAACGGCTGCGGGATTTCGGGTTCCGATCGGCGCCCGCGAATTGCATCTGCGCGCGCCCGTGACCACCACCGATCCCGAGCACCGCACCGTCATCGAGCCGTTCAAGGTCAAGGTCATGGAGCCGCTGCCGTTCCGCAGCCGCCCCGAGCGCGAGCGGGTGCTGGAGACCGCCGGCTGGAACCTGTTCCTGGTGCCGGCCCGCGAGGTCACGTTCGACTTCCTCACCGACTCGGGCACCACCGCGATGAGCGCCGCGCAGTGGGCCGCGATGATGGTCGCCGACGAGAGCTACGCTGGCTCGCGCAGCTTCGAGCGCTTCGAGGCCGTGGTCCACGAGCTCACCGGCTTCCCGCACGTCATCCCGACTCACCAGGGCCGGGCGGCGGAGCGGTTGGTGTTCTCGACGCTGGTCAAGGCTGGCGACGTGGTGCCGTCGAACAACCACTTCGACACCACGCGCGCGAACCTGGAACACCTGGGGGCCACCGCGCTCGATCTGGTCATCCCGGAAGGCCGCGATCCGCGCTCGCTCCACCCCTTCAAGGGCAACATCGACCTGGCGCGGCTCGAGGCCTGCTGCCGCGAGCACGCCGGCCGCATCCCGCTCGGCATGATCACGATCACCAACAACACCGGCGGCGGTCAGCCGGTGTCGCTCGCCAACCTGCGCGGCGCGGCGGCGATCTACCGCAGTCACGGGATCCCGTTCGTGATCGACGCCTGTCGCTTCGCCGAGAACGCGTGGTTCATCAAGGTGCGCGAGCCGGGACAGCTCGAGCGCACGCCGCGCCAGATCGCCCGCGAGGTCTTCGATCTCGCCGATGCCGCGCTGATGAGCGGCAAGAAGGACGGCATGTCCAACATCGGCGGCTTCATCGCGACCCGGCGCTCCGAGTGGATGCCGGCCTTGCGCAGCCTGTTGATCCTGACCGAGGGCTTCCCCACCTACGGTGGGCTCGCGGCCCGCGATCTCGAGGCGCTGGCGGTCGGGCTCGAGGAGGGGCTCGACGAGCGCTACCTCGAGTACCGGGTCGCGGTCAGCCGCTACATGGCCGATGGTCTGGTTCGCCGCGGCATGCCGGTGATGCAGCCGCCGGGCGGGCACGCGGTCTATCTCGACGCTCGCGAGTTCCTACCCCACCTGTCCCCGGCGCAGCTACCGGCCCAGGCCCTCGCCTGCGAGCTCTACCTGGCGCTCGGCGTGCGCGGCTGCGAGATCGGCTCGGTGATGTTCGGCAAGACCGGTCCCGATGGCCAGCTGGTGCCGGCGGCGCTGGAGCTGGTGCGGCTCGCGTTTCCGCGCCGGGTCTACACCCAGGCGCACTGCGACTACATCCTCGAAGGGATCGAGGGTGTGGTGGCGCGCAAGGATGCGCTGCGCGGCATGCGCATCGTCGAGGAGCCGCCGTTCCTGCGTCACTTCACCGCCCGCTTCGCGCCGCTCTGACTTTGGTGACACACTGGGGTCATGGACTTCGTGTTCATGCTGACCCGGGGCGACCAGACCGTGACCGACGGTCTCGAGGTCCTCGACGACCTCGCCGCGACCGGGCTCACGCACATCGGCTTCAAGGACGTCGGCGTGCCACCGGCGATGCTCGGCCGGCTCCATCGCCGCATCAAGGAGCTGGGCGCGACCAGCTACCTGGAGGTGGTCAGCACCACGCCGGAGGCCGGTCTGCAGTCGGCGCGGCTGGCCCGCGAGCTCGGCGTCGATCGCCTGCTCGGCGGCACGCTCGTCGAGCAGGTGCTCGACATCCTCGCCGGCAGCGCGGTGCAGTACTTGCCGTTTCCGGGCCGGCCATTCGGTCACCCGACGCGGCTCGGTGGCTCGGCCGCCGACGTCGAGGCTGACTGCCGGCGGTTCCGGGCCCTCGGCTGCGCGGGCGTCGACCTGCTCGCCTACCGGGCCACCGAGGCCGACCCACTCGAGCTGGTGCACGCCGCGCGGCGGGCGACGGACGGCGTCCTGCTGGTCGCCGGCGGCATCGCGACCCCGGCCCAGATCCGCGCGCTCGCCGCCGCCGGCGTCGACGCGTTCACGGTCGGATCGGCGGCGTTCGACGGCTCGTTCGCGCCCCAGGTCGGATCGCTGCGGTCGCAGCTGCGAGCCGTGGTCGATGCCAGCGGCTGACCCGCCGGCGGCCGACCCGATCGGCCTCTTGCTCGCCGGTCGGTACCCGGATCCCGAGACCGGCGAGCTGCTGGGCGCCGACACCCGCTCCGTGATCGTGGCCGACAGCCTGGCGGGCGACGAGGTGGAGCTGGTTCGTGCGCTCGACGTCGGGCCGCGCCTGGTCGTGATCTCCGATCCCGCCACCGGCCAGGCGCTCGGCGACCGCGTCGAGCGCGCGTTGCGGTCCCGTTTCACCGTCCAGTCGATCCGGCTCGATCGGGCGCCGGAAGCCGACACCGAGACCGTCGCCCGGCTGCTGGCCAGCGTCGAGCCGCGCACCGACGCCGTGGTCGCGGTTGGATCCGGCACCCTCAACGATCTCGCCAAGCTGGTGGCCCACGCGCGCGGGATTCCCCAGCTGGTGTTCGCCACCGCGCCGTCGATGAACGGCTACACGTCGGTGAGCGCCTCGGTCCTCGACGGCGGCATCAAGCGCTCGCTGCGCACGGCGACCCCGGTCGGCGCGTTCTTCGATCTCGGCGTGCTGGCCGCCGCGCCGCCGCGGATGATCCGCGCCGGTCTCGGCGACAGCGCGTGCCGCTCGACCGCCCAGGTCGACTGGCTGCTCGCCCATCTGCTCCTCGATCGCCCGTACCGCGAGGCCCCGTTCGCGCTGCTGGCGGCCGACGAAGCGGCGGTGGTGGCCGAGCCGCGCGCCCTCATGGCCGGTGACCTCGAGGTGATGCGTCGGCTGGTGCGGACGCTGGTGCTGTCGGGGTTCGGCATGACGATCTGCGGCGGCAGCTACCCGGCCAGTCAGGGCGAACACCTGCTCGCGCACTACGTCACGATGATGCGGACCGCCGAGGTGCCGGTCGGCCTGCACGGCGAGGACATCGGCGTGTGTACGCTGGTGATGGCGACCCTGCAGGACGCGATCATCGCGCGCGAGCAGCCGCCGGTGCTCCAGCCCAGCACGGTGCAGCGGGAGGACGTGATCCGCCGCTTCGGTGCCGTGGCCGGTGACAGCTGCTGGCGCGAGCTCGAGCCCAAGCTGCTCGACCGCCACCGCGCCGACCAGCTCAACGCCCGGCTGGCCAGCGGCTGGCCGGCGATGCGGTCCCGGCTGGCGGCGGTCGCCGTGGGTGCGGCGCGGCTGCGTCAGCTGCTCGCCGCCGCCGGCGCGCCGCTCGATCCCGCCGCGCTCGGCTGGCCGGCCGCGCTCTTCGACGACGCGCGCCGTCACGCCCGCGAGATCCGCGACCGCTACACGTTCCTCGACCTCGCCGCCGACGCCGCCGTGGCCGCGCCCGGGGGATGAGCCGGACGCGGCCGGTCAGGGCGTGGCGGCGCGCAGCTCGCCGGGCCGGGCGGCGGCGCGGGCGCGGACCGCAGCGAGCGTGGCCTCGAAGGTGTCGAGGTCGACCTCCTTCATGGGATCGGCGGCGACCAGCGGGCGGACCTGCGCGCCCCAGGCGTCGACGAGCGCCGGCAGGTCGAGCGCGTCGAGGCGATCGGCGGCGGCGCGGACCTCGGCGGCGTAGGCGGCCCGGCACGTGGCGCCGTTCAGGCACCGCTCGAGCAGCATGCCGCGGGCGTCGAACGGATCGATCGGGGTCGCCTCGTAGGGTTTCCACGACATGTCCATGCCCCAGGGCAGGAAGTGGAAGTGACCGGACGCCGGCTCGTGATAGAGGCGAAAGTTGTTGGGACCGAAGCGGGTGTGGCAGTAGCCATCCCACTGCAGCACCGCGGCCTCGTAGACGCAGTAGCGCAGGAAGCGTTCGCCGTCGAGCACCGCGGCCAGGTCGGCGAGCAGCGTGGCGTCGTCGGCGCCGGCGATCGCCGCGAACAGCGCGGTGAGATCCGAGCGGTCGTTGGCGGTCTCGTTGGTCTCGAGCTCGAAGGCGCCTTCGTTGCCGACCGCCAGCTCCTCGGCCTGCTCCTCGTAGAGGTTGCCCGAGTCGTCGGCGAACCAGCGGGCGATCATCCGTTTGTCCTCGGTCTCGAGCGCGACGTAGACGCCGTAGTCGCGACCGTTCACCTTGATCCACGCCGAGGCGGCGCGCGGTGCCGGCAACCCGGCGTCGCGAAAGGCGAGGTAGGTGAGCCGCTCCGCGACCCACGACGGATCTTCGAGCGCGTTGTTGAACGTCAGGCGCTTGAGGCCGTGGAAGGTCTGGCCGGCGACGAACTCGTCGAACTTGAGCTTGAACGCGGCCTTCTGGCCCAGCGGCCGGAAGTTCCACTCGCCCTTGATGCGCACCCCGATGTCGGCGACCACCTCGGCGCCGTAGCGCAGGGTCGCGCGCACGTAGGCGCGGGGATCGGCGGTGAGCGCGTCGACGGCCGCCGGCGAGAGCTCCAGCTCGTAGGTCGCGACCCGGTCCGGATCGAAGATCTCGCGGCTCGGATCGACGCCGGCGTCGGGTCCGGCACCGCCATCGCCGTCACCGGGATCGGGGCTGCCGCAGGCGGCGGCGGCGACGGTGGCGAGCACGGCGAAGGTCGAGCGCATCGTGCTCACTGTAGCCGATCAGGCCGGCGGTGCGGGTGCGCTACCGAACCGGGGCGGTCACCGCGGCCGGTGTCGGGGTCGCCGGCAACAACTGGCGCAGGTGCCAGGCCTGCGTGACCAGGCGATGCTGGGCCAGGCGGTTGGCGCGTCCGACCCGGGTCGACTGGATGCCGGCCATCATGAGGGTGGCAACGCCGGCGAGGATGACGACGAAGACGGCGGAGCTGGTGCTCACGTTCATGCCGTGGACGTAGTTGACGAAGCCGCCATCGCGGAGCGCCCAGGTGTCGCGAAAGATGCCGAGCTCCTCGAGGCCGAACGGGGCCAGCAGCCCGCCGAGCATGATCCCCATCAGCAGCCAGCGACGCTCCAGGAAGACCGGGTAGGTGATGACGGACGCGGTGACGAAGGTGAGCAGCGCGGGGACGAACGTGAACGGACCTGCAAACCGGCTGAGCAGGAGGCCGATGAAGGCGTTGCCGCTGGCGTAGATCACCCAGGCCGGGAACGACCAGTGCGGCTGGCGGGTGAGCTGGTGGGCGGCGGCGGCCATCGCGAGCGCCGTGCCGATGATGCCGAGCACCAGCGGCCAGTCGAGGACGCCGTTCCAGATCACGATCAGCATCATCGCCGCGATCAGGAGGTAGCCAGGGATCGCCGCCCGCGCGTGGCGGATGATGTCGTCGCCGTCGGCGGCGCGCAGCAGCTCGCGGACCTCGCGCGGGACGTCGCGGGGCGGTTCGAGGATCAGGCCGGTCACGATCTCGGCGGCGCCGTCGGTGTTGGGATCGAGCGCCAGCGCGCGGCTGGCGGCCCGCATGGCCTCGGCGCGGCGGTCGTGCTCGAGCGCGGTGCGCGCGGTCCACACCAGCTCGATCGCCATCGCGCGGCGCTTGGTGAGGTCGCGATCGCCGTCGAGGTACTCCTCGATCGCGTCGGCACAGCGGCGGGCGGTGGGGCGCGGCGTGGGCTTCGCCTGCAGCATGGAGACGCACAGCGCGTCGAGCTCGGGCGGGATGCCGCGGTCGGGACGGCGGCCAGCGGCCGAGACCACGGTGCCGGCGGCGAACGTGCTCGCGGTGGCGGCCGGGCCGCGCGGGTGCAGCGGCTCCCCGGCCAGCAGCTCGAACAGGATCGTGCCCAGCGAGTAGACATCGGCCGGACGGCCGACGTCGGGGTCGTGGAACTGCTCGGGAGCCATGTAGCCCGGCGTGCCGAGCACCTGACCCGCGGGCGCCGAGCCCTCGAGAGTGTCGATGTCGGCGGTGACGACGACGTCCTCGGCGGCATCGCCGACCACCCGCGCCACCCCCCAGTCGAGCACGTAGACGTCGCCGAACTCGCCGAGCACGATGTTGGCGGGCTTGAGATCGCGATGCACGACGCCGCGGCTGTGCGCGAAGTCGACCGCGCGACACAGGTCGGCGAACGCGCGCAGCAGGCGCTGGCGGGTGGCGGCGCTGCTCACCAGCAGCTCGGCGAGGGTGACGCCGGCCAGCCGCTTCATCGTGAAGTACGGTCGGCCGGTTGGATCGCGGCCGAGTTCGTAGACCGGCACGATCGCCGGATGGTCGAGGCGGGCCTGGATGCGAGCTTCGCGCAGGAAGCGGGCGACGTCGTCCTCGCTCGGCGAGCCGGTGCGTAAGCGCTTGAGCGCGACGTCGCGTCCGATCCGCCGATCGTGGGCGAGCAGGACCTCGCCCATGCCGCCGCGACCGATCACCTCACCGAGGGCGTAGACCCCGGAGATGGTGGTCGGATCATCGACGACGATGCCGCTCGGGCCCGACGACACGACGCCGGGAATGAGCGTGTCGGGCTCGCCGCCCTCGGAGCCGACCGGGTCCGGCGGTCGCGAACCACTGGCATACGGCGCGGTGGGCGGATCGGCCAACGAGTCGCCTCGCTTCATGTCCCAATCGTAGACTCACTGCGCGGTCACGGTCGCGGCCGCCGCGACCTTGATCCACAAGGTGCCGCCGGTGGCCGCTTCCCAGAACCAGCCGTCGGCGGCGAGGCGGAGCGCCGCGAGGCTGGCGCGCTGGGTGAGCGGCGCGGCGCCGTCGCTGACGGTGGTCGGCGCCGCGGTGGTGGCGATCACCTCGAACAGGGCGCCGCGGATGAAGACCGCCGACGGGCCGGGACTGAACCCGAGCGCGAGCGACGCCGCCGTGGCCCGCTGGGTGATCGCGGTGCCGTCGTACATCGTGAACCGGGTCTCGGTGGGGCCGGGGGCCACGCGCACCGACAGCACGCCGGGGTCGCTGGCGTACGATTCGATCGACGAGCCGGCCGGCACCGGCGCCAGGGTCTCGATGGTCTCGCGCAGCATCGGCACGATGCCACCGCGCGCGATGAACAGCGGCAGCGTGTCGAGGTCGGCGGCGACGTCGATGCCGGCGCCGGCGGTGGCGCCGTCGTGGACGCGGCCGTCCCACCAGCCGATCCACTCGCCGGGCGGGAACCACACCACGCGGGTCCGCTGGCCGGCGCTGATCACGGGCGCGGCCAGCACGTGATCGCCGAACAGGAACTGGTCGCTCGGATGCTGGCCGACCTCGGGGTGGGCGAGCCCGAACGGGCGCACGATCGGTCGGCCGGTGGTCGCCATCGCGGTCGCGTAGCTCCACGCGTAGGGGAACAGCCGCAGGTGCAGCGTGGTGTAGCGCTGGTAGACGTCGAGCGCGGCCTGGTCGCGCCCGTTGGCGGGCGTGAACTCCCACGGCTGCTGGCTCGAGGCGTCGCCGATCTCCATCGCGCTCCACACCGCGTTGGCCTCGACCCAGCGCAGCCAGGTCTCGCGGTTCGGTGGCGACGAGCGATAGCCGCCGGTGTCGGAGGCGTAGAACGGAAAGCCCGACGCCGACAGGCCGATGCCCGACGCCAGCGCCGCCGGCAAGCCGCCGACCGCGGCGGTGTTCTGGCCCGGCAGTGGATCGCCGCGTCGTGCCAGCGTGGCGTCGAGATCTCCCGGCCAGATGATCATGCCGCGGACCTGATCGCCCCACCGTCCGGTCCGGGTCAGGAGGAAGCCGCCCTCGGGCGCCAGCACCTCGCGGTGGATCTGGTGGTACAGCATCGTGTAGCCGTGGTGCATCGTGCCCTCGTCGCTGCCATCGGCGAACAACCACGGCGTGCGCCGTCCGAGCAGACCGACCACGACGTCCTCGGCGTAGTCGAGCTTGAAGCCCTCGACCCCGTAGCCGCCGGCGCCGAACGGATCGGTGTAGCGGCGCAGGTTGGCCTGCCACCACGCGTAGGCGGCCGGATTGGTGAGGTCGATTGGCTTGCTCCAGTTGTTGACCGACACCCCGGTCACCGGCGGGAAGAACCCGTTGGCGGTGGCGAAGTCGAACTGCGCCCCGGCCGCATCGGGCCCGCCGGCGGGCGCGGTGTACGGCGCCTGCCAGATGCCGTAGCGGAGCCCGGCGTCGTGGAGGGCCTGCAGCATGGTGGTCGGATCCGGAAATTTTCCGGGATCGAAGTCGAAGGTCTCGACGCCGGTCGCGTAGGGCCGATCGAACCACACCCCGCTGGTGGCCAGCTTGCGGCTGCGGATCTGCAGGATGTCGTCGAGGACCTGGGCCTGGTCGCGGTGCTCGTTGCGCCACAGCAGCGGGCCGTACGCCCACGGCGCCGGCAGGCCGGGATAGCCGGCGACGTCGAAGTAGCGGGCCAGGACATCGAGCGGCTGGTCGGCCGAGAACAGGTGGACCTCGAGGCCGTCGGGGCTGGCCGTGCCAGTGCCGTAGGTGATGTCGACGCCGGTCGGCGTGGCGCGCGCGACGTCGAAGGCACCCGGCCGCACGCTCTTCACGAACAGCCCCCAGCCCCGGGTGCCGATCAGGAGCGGGACCGGGACGTGGTTCTCGTTGTTGGATGACTCGAGGTCGAAGTCGACCTCGAGCTGCATCGGTCGCAGCTTGCCGCGGTGCTCGACGCCGTCGCCCCACTCGCCGAGGCCGTAGAACGCCTCGCCGGCGTCGGCGTCCGGGCGCACGCGCAGGAACGCCACCGCCTGGTCGCCGTCGACGGTGGCGGCCAGCCGGGCCGAAAAACAGCCCGGCCTCGTCGCCGCGAACGTCACGGTGCCGGTGGCGCCCGGATACGCGAGCGCGAGCTCGAGCGCGGTCTCGCTCGAGGCCACGACCCGCATGCGCGCCCCCGGATCGAGGCGGCGCCAGGTCAGCCCGAGCGGCGGTTCGGGCGGGGCATCGATGAACAGCCAGTACGGATCGAAGCTGTCGTCGCCCGCGAGGAGGTCGACGGTGCCGATCTGGAAGCTGTCGGCCTGGAAGGTCAGCAGCGTGGTCTCGCCGCGGGCGAACACCACCGCCGAGCGGTCCTCGGCCAGCGTGATCGTCGCCGGGCCCGACACCAGCGGCACCGCCGGCAGGTCGGGGTCACCACCGCCACACGCGGCCACGACGATCGCGATCGCGAAGCTGCTCCACGGCCAGGGCGTCGTCATGACCGCGCCACGTTACTACCGGCGTCGAAGACGGCCCAGCGCGAACCGCTCGAAGCGCGCGATCCGCGGGGCAGACCGACCGGCCGGTCGGCGTGGAACTGAGTACACTGCGTGGCGGTGTCGCCGTCCCGGTCCTCCGTCCTGTGCGTCACCGCCGCCGCGGCGATGCTCGCGGCGTGTGGTGGTGACGACGCGAGCGCGCCCGACGCTGGCGCCGTGCCCGATGGGGGCGACGCGGGTGACGCCGCCGACCCCGGCGTGACCCGTTATCCCGCCGGCCTCGAGACGTCCCCGGTCACGGCGGCGGTCGCAGCGAGGATGCGGGACATCGCGGCCGCCGGCCCGGGCCAGCGCGACGACGTGTTCATGAAGGTCGGCGCGTCGGGCACGGTCAGCACGCACTTCCTGTTCTGCCTCGCCGGCCCTGACCACCAGCCGCAGTACACGATCGACCTCGGCGGCCGCGACGCGCTGTCCGCAACGCTGGCGCACTTCCGCGCCGGGCTGGTCGCGGGAAACACCCCGTTCGACCGCGTCACGCTCGCCGCCGAGAGCGGCCGCAACGCCGGCTGGGCGATCACCGGCGCACCGTCGCCGCTCGAGGTCGAGCTCGACGCGACGACGCCGCGGTTCGCCTTCGTCAACTACGGCACCAACGACATGGGTGCGGCGGCCAGCTACGGCGCGGCGCTGGGGCCGTTCTGGGAGCGGATGGGCACGCTGCTCGACCAGCTCGAGGCCGCCGGCGTGGTTCCGATCATCACCGGACTCAACCCCCGCGCCGACGACCCCGACGCCGCGCGCTGGGTGCAGACGTGGGACAGCGTCACGCGGGCGCTCGCCGAGGCGCGCCAGGTGCCGTACCTCAGCCTGTGGGTCGCGTCGGCGCCGCTGGCCGAGCTCGGCCTCGCCGGCGACGGGATCCACGGCAACGTCTACGTCGACGGCGGCCGCGCCGAGCCGTGCGTGTTCACCGCCGACGGGCTGGCGTTCAACTACGGCGTCCGCAACCTGCGGTCGCTCGAGCTCCTCGACGCCGCGCGACGCACGGTGCTCGTGGGCGAGGCCGCACCCGCGGCCCCGGTGCTCGCGCCGGTCGCGGGCGCCGGGATCGCCGCCGATCCGTTCGTCATCGACACCCTGCCGTTCACTCATAGCGCCGCGACCGCCGGCGGCGAGGCGGCGCGCGATGACTACCCCGGCTGCGATCAGGGCCAGGACGAGTCAGGCCCCGAGCGGGTCTACGCGCTCCACCTCGACGAGCCCACCGCGCTTCGAGTGGTCGTGCTCGATCGCGAGGGCGTCGACGTCGACGTCCACGTGCTCACCGGCGACGCGTGCGTCGAGCGCGACGACCGGCTGCTCGATCGCACCCTGCCCGCCGGCGACCACGTCATCGTCGTCGACTCCTTCGTCTCGTCCGCGAGCGCGCAGGCGGGCGCGTACACCCTCGTGCTGCAGCCCACGTCACCCTAGCGGCCACGACGGTTCGTCGTGAGCCAGCGGCGGGCCGGGACGTAGCCGAGGCTGGCCGCGCGGCGCATCCAGTAGTGCGCCCACCGCGGGGAAGCCGTCACGCCGTGCCCTTCGGCATAGCAGAGGGCGAGATTGTGCATCGACCGGACCTGGCCGCGGCGCGCGGCCCGCCGATAGAACCACACCGCCTGGCGGTAGTTGCGTCGGCGGCCGAGGCCCTCGTGGAGCGCGTAGCCCATCTCGCTCATGCAGTCGGCGTTGCCGCTGGCGGCGCCGATCGCGAACCAGTTGACCGAGTCCTCGAGGTCGGCCGGGACACCATCCCCGTGCCGCAGCATCCACCCGAGCTCGTACTGCGCATCGATGTACCCGGCCACCGCCGCTTGCGTGTAGTGGCCCACGGCGCGGCGCCCGTTCCTGGCCACGCCCTTGCCCTCGCGATAGAGGCGCGCGAGGTGGAGGTTCGCGCGTTCGTAGCCCGCATCGAGGGCGGCGTGCCACATCGTGGCGATCTGCTCCCACGGCTCGGGCCGGGCGCGTGTGCGTCCGAAGGCGAGGCGGTAGCCCAGCCGAAAGAGCGCGTCCGCGTCGCCGCCGGTGGCGCGAGCCTCGAGTACTTTATTCGTTTCCATGATCGCCACCAGACCGTGGTCGGAGCCATGGTAACGCCGAGTGCGGATCCCGTCGCGGGACCTGGGGATGCGTTCGTTGTCGCCCGCCTGGTGGGGCTAGGATCGCCACGAGTCCGATGCGATCTGCCACCCAGCTCGAGCTCCAGGGGCGCGACGAGGAACTCGCGACGCTGCGCGACAGCCTCGCCAGTGCCGGCGTGGGACGCGGTCGCCTGATCGTGATCGCGGGTGAGGCCGGCACCGGCAAGACCGTGCTCGCCGACACGCTGGCGCGGGAGGCCGCGGCGCGGGCCACCGTGGTCTGCGGCCGCGCCTGGGAGCTGTCCGAGGCGCCGCCGTACTTCCCGCTGTGGCCGTGTCTGCGCTCGCTCGGCGTCGAGGTCGAAGGGCGGCCTCCCTTCGCGGTCTGGGAGATCGTGCTCGCGGCGCTGGCGTCGGCGACGATGGTCAAGCCCGCGGTCTGGATCGTCGAGGACCTGCACGTCGCCGACCTGCAGACGCTCGACCTGCTCGCCTTCCTCGCCCGGCCCCTCCGCGCGCTACCCGCGCTGGTCGCGGTCACCGTGCGCAGCCACGATCCTCGCCTCGGCGAGGAGGCGATGCAGCGGATCGCCCGCATGGCGAATGACGGCCTCGAGCTGCGGCTGGGCCCACTGGCGCGCGACGAGGTCGCGGCGGTCGCGACGCAGTGCGCTGGCCGGCCGCTCGCCGCGACCATCATCGACCGACTCGCGCTCGTGACGGGTGGCAACCCGCTGTTCGTCACCGAGTGCGCGCGTGCCATGAGCGCCGACCGCGTGGAGCTCCCGGCGACCGTGCGCCAGGCCATCCTCGAGCGCGTCGCGCTGCTGCCGGCGCCGTGCCGGGAGATCCTCACCGCCGCTGCCGTGGTCGGTCGCGAGCTCACCGCTGCCCGGGTAGCCCGCATGCTGGGCACCGCTCCCGCCCGCATCGCCGACGGGCTGTTGCCGGCGCTGCGCGCCGGTCTCGTCGACGAGCTCGAGCCCGGGCGCTTCGCGTTCCGCCACGTCCTGGTCCGCGACGCCCTGGAGGACGCCGCCAGCGCCGAGACGCGCGTCGCGCTGCATGCTCGGGCCGAGCAGGCGCTCGCCGCCGAGGGAGACGCCCCCGAGTTGCTGGTCGAGCAGGCGCGACACGCCCTCGCCGCGGCCTCGCCCGCCGATGCGGCTCGCGTGCTCGCGCTGGCACGGCGAGCCGCCGCGTGGCTCGACGCCCACGGCGCCTTCGACCGGGCGTACGCGATGCACGACCGGATCGACCAGGCGCGCCGCGCCGGCCTGCTGCCGCTGGCCTCGCCCGACGAGCGACTCGACCTGGTGCGGATCGCGCGTGAAGCGGGGCGCCATGGTGAGGCGCGGCGGATCTGTGACGACGTCGCCGGGCACGCGCGTGCGACCAACGACGCGGTGCTGCTCGGTCGGGCCGCGTGGACGCGCGGCGAGGAGCTCCAACCTGGCATCGTCGACGGCGCGCTGGTCGCCGTCCTCGAGGAAGCGCTGGCGGGCTTGCCGCCCGACCAGGCCGGGCTTCGCTGCCGCCTGCAAGCCCGCCTCGCCGCGGCCCGGCAGCCGGCGCCCGACGAGATGGTGGCGGTCGAGCTGGCCCGGGCGGCGATCGCCGCGGCGCGGCTGGTGGCCGACGAGCAGGTCGTGCGCGACGTGCTGTACTTCGCGGGCGCCGCGATGGTCGACGTCGCGCCGCTCGATGAGCGGCTCGCCGTGTCGCGCGAGCTGCTCGACCGTTCGCGGCGCACCGGCGACGTCACCAAGGCGCTCCGCGCCCACGCGCGCCTGGCCGTCGATCGCGTCGAGGGCGGCGACTTCGCGGCGTTCGACGACGACGTCGAACAGATGCTCGAGATCTCGAGCGCGGCCGGACACGCCCGCCATCGATGGCGCCCCCTCCTGTTCGCGTCGATGCGCGCGCTGATGTTCGGGCGCGCCCTCGAATCGGAGCGCTACGTCACCGAAGCGGCGGAGCTCGTCGGCCTGACCGACGACCCCGCGCTCGGGCTGTCGCTCGCCGCGCATCGGCTGCGGCGCGCGCGCCTGCTGCATCACGACGACGAGACGTTCGCCGCGCTGCGTGCGTACGAGCACGCGATGCAAGGGGTCTGGCGCAGCGACCTGGTCGTGATCTCGTTCCGCCTCGGGTGCCTGGCGCGCATGATGGACCGTGCCGCCGTGGCGGTGGAGCTCGAGCAGCTCGGCGGCCGAGACGAGGCGCTGTGGCGGCGCGGCTTCCACGCCTGGCTGGCGGAGGCCTACGCGCTGGCCGGCAACGAGGAGCAACGGCGGCGGGCCCGTGCCTTCTTCGCGGCCGGCGCCGATCGATCGATCGTCGTGAGCCACGTCGCCCTGACCTACGAGGGCCCGACCTTGCGGCTGCTCGGACTGCTCGATGCCAGCCTCGGCGACGTCGTGGCCGGCGAGCAGGCCCTGCGCCGGGCCGCCGCCGAAGCCAGAGCGCGCGGTCACCGCCTGTGGGTCGCCCAGCTGCGCTTCGACCTCGCCGCCGTGCTGCTCGCCGCCGGGCGCGCAGGCGAGGCGCATGCGCTGCTGGCCGAGGTGGCCGTGCTGGCACGAGAGCTCGGCATGGAGGGACTGGCACGCCGCGCCAGCGAGCTGGCACCGGCGGGTCCGCCGCCGGCGTGGCCCACGGTGGCGGTCACGGCGGCGCCGACGCTACGGATGGTGCTCCAGGGAGACGTGTGGTGCATCGAGCACGATGGCAAGGACGTCGTGGTGCGCGACAGTCGCGGCCTGCGGTTGCTGGCCCGCCTGATCGAATGCCCGCGCCAGGAGATCCACGTCCTGGTGCTGGCGAGCGACGAAGGCGTGGCCGTCCGCGAGTCGAGCGCCGGCGAGGTCCTCGATCGAGGCGCCCGGGAAGCGTACCGGCGGCGCCTGGCCGATCTCTCCGAGCAGCTCGACGACGCCGAGCGGCGCGCCGATCTCGGGCGGGTGACGACGCTGAGGGCCGAGCAGGAGCTGCTCGAGCTGGAGCTGTTCCGCGCCGTCGGGCTCGGCGGCCGCGCCCGGCACGCCCGCTCGGCGACCGAGCGCGCGCGCGTCAACGTGCAGCGCCGCCTCAAGGACGCGGTGGCGCGGATCGCCGAGGTGGCGCCAGCGCTCGGCAGCTACCTGGCGACGGCGGTGCGCACGGGTACCTACTGCTCGTTCCGGCCGTGACCGGTCCGGAACATTCGTTCCGCCGAAAGTCACGCCGAGGTTGGAGGAGGCAACCAGATCATGATCGTCGTCCGCTTCAAGGTCCGCTGTCAGCCCGAACAGGCCGAACACGCCATGGCCGCATTCCGCGAGGTCGTCGCCGCCAGCCGACCGCTGCCAGGCGTCGTCAGCTTCGATATCGGCCTCGATATCGCCGATCCCAACTCGTTCATCGCCACCGAGGTCTTCGCCGATCGCGCCGCGCTCGAGCGGCAGGAGGCGTTGCCCGAGGTCCAGCGGACGATCGCGTTGCTCGAGCACGTCGTCGCCGCCGCTCCCGAGGCCACGATCTTCGAGGTCTCGTCGTCCGCGCCGTGGGGAGGCTAGTCCGGGGCCCGGTGGCGATCGGCGTCGACGCCGACGTGGGGACTGCGCCGAGATCCTGCGTCCGACGGCGCTGATCGCGCGCTGATCGCTGTTCACCCGGCGGGGCGCACGGCGATCGCGTCCCAGGTCGCGGCCTCGGCCTTGACCAGCGCGTCGTCGTCGACGAACGCGCGCCGCTCCCAGCGCGCCCGCAGGACGCCGATGAAGGCGCCGAACACCAGCTCCATGAGCAGGCGCGGATCCATCGGCTTCACCGCGCCGGCGTGCTGGGCGTTCTTCACGAACGCGGCGCCGAAGTCGCGCAGGCTGCTGTCGAGCTTGCGGCTCTCGTCGTCGAGGTACGAGTCGTGGTGGTGGAGCTCCAGAAACGCGAAGGCTTCGGGGTTGGCGGTCGCGAACGCCGACATCGCGCGCCAGATCGCGGTGAACTGCTGGCGCGGCGGCGCGGTGGCCGGGACCGCGGCGTGGATCTCGCGCGTGACGGTCTGCTTCCAGTGCCGATAGAGCGCGTTGACCAGCGCGGTCTTGCTCTCGAAGTAGTGATAGATGGTGCCGGCGGCGACGCCGGCCGCGTCCGCGATCTCGGGGACCGCGGTGCCGTGGAAGCCGCGCTCCACGAAGAGGCGCAGGGCCGCGGTCAGGATGGCTTCCTGCTTGCTCCAGGTCTGGGGGGACGGTCGGCGTGCCATCGGTTGACCGAATGAATATTCATATAATTACGGTACCCTGTCAACTGGTTCAATAAAGATCGTTGACATCATGGGTCTATCTGGAGATAAGTGGCTTCAGGAGAAAAACGAATGAACGTTCAATCAAGAATTGTTTTCGGTCTCACCCTGACCCTGGCCGCGTGCGCGGTCGAGCCCGCCGACGAGGCCGGCGGGCCGCTGGCGACGCGCCGGGTGCTCGCGGTCCTCCAGACCGGCGACCTGCACCTCAGCGCTCACCGCGACGGCGACACGATGCCGGCGGTCGAGCCGCCGATCGACGGCGGCACGATCGTGGTCCGCACCCTCGGCGCGCACCTGCTGCTCGAGGAGTTCGACATGCGCCTGGGCGATGTCGACGTGGTCAAGCCCTACGCCGGCACCACGCAGGTGCTGCACCTGACCGACCTGCGCCTCCGCCTCGGCACCCGCGCCGCCGCGATCGCCGCGTGGAGCGACGATCGCGCCCAGGTGAGCGGTACGGCCTCGGCCGAGCTGCTGCTCGACTGGAACCTGCGCACGCGCGACGGCGATGCGATCCCGCTCGCCACCCAGCGCATCGCCGGCGCCGTCCTCGATCTGAACGTCGCGCTGGGCGACGAGCTCGCCGGCGGCGCGGTCGCCAGCGTCGGCAGCACCGTGGCGGGGCCGGTGTGGGAGCTCGGCGACGTCACCGTCAGCGACCTGTCCCTGTCCCTGGTCACCACCGAAGGAGAGATCCGATGACGCGCAGCCTGTCCGTGTTCCTGGCCGCGACCCTGCTCGCCGGCTGCCCCGAGCTGCCGCCCGGCGACATCACGTCGCCCTTCTACTGGAGCGAGGTCTTCCTCGACAAGTACGAGCGCGAGCTCGAGGTCGGGCCGCTCGAGCCCGGTCCGGCGCCGCTCGAGGAGCCGCGCGCGGTGTTGCTCATCACCGGCGTGACCATCCAGGCCAGGTGGTTCGATCCGATCGTCGCCCGGCTCGAGCGCGACGGCTTCGTGCCGGTGATGTACGAGCCGCCCGAGTTGCTCAGCGGGGACCTGTTCCAGGCCTCCGAGGATCTGGCCGACGTCGTCGACCGCGTCCTCGCCGACACCGGTCAGGACAAGATCGACATCCTCGCCGAGTGCACGGGTGGGCTCATCGCCCGCCACTACATCCAGTCGCTGGGCGGCGACGCCAAGGTCTCGCGCCTGGTGACGTTCGTGTCGCCGCAGCACGGCCTCCCCAAGGCCGCGCTCGCGTACGACCTGGTGGGCTGGCCGGCGCTCGACGATCTCACCCCGGGCAGCGCGTTCCTCGAGGCGGTCAACGGCGTGCCGCTGCCCGACAACGTGCCGGTCACATCGATCTACACGTGCACCGACGAGTACATCCAGCCGTACACCACGTCGATCATCCCGGGCGCGACCAACATCGGCCTGTGCGACGGCTTCGTCGGCCACTTCCAGACCTTCTACGATCCTTCCATCTACCTCGTCATGCACACCGCGCTGACCGCGCCGCTGCCCGACGACGGTGTGGCCGACGAACCGGGGACCGATCCGGGCAGCGACCCGGGCCGCGACGATCCGGTGTCCGGAGGCTGCAACAGCAACGGCACCGGAGGCCAGAGGACGGGACTGCTCCTGGTCGGTCTTGCCCTGGCGATCGGCGTGGGTCGCCGGCGCGCGCGGGTGGTGCGGCGGTAAGTCGAAGCGACGTGCTCGATGGGGCGCCGGCGAGCGTGCCCCCCTGTCCACACGGACAGCAGCCTACACGGACGCCCGACCGGCTCCCGCCTCCCAGGCGCGGAGTGTGTTCTGGAGTTCGAATCCTTCGCCCCGTGCGCCGGCCAGGACGATGCGTCCGCCAACGTCGTAGACCGTCGCGAGGGCGACCGGTACCTCGAAGCTCGCCAGCGGTGCGACGCGGTCGGCGAACACCCCGAACACGTTCACGTGGGGCGCTTGCCAGGACAGCGCGACGATCACGCGGCCGTCGTGGCACGAGGCGCAGCGCCCGGTGATGCTGCCATACGTCGGCTTCTCGCCGGCTGCGAGCTCGTGCTTCGCCACCAGCTTGCCCTTGCGGTCGATCAGGTGAAGGCCGACCTCGTCGAGCACCGCCACCCGGTCGCCCGCCGCCCAGGCCACGCCGACGATGGACTCGGCGCCGTGCTGGGCCGAGTCCCAGATCACCTCGGGCGCGCGAGTGCCATCCGCGAGCCGCCGCACGAAGGCCTTTTCCCAGGTCGCCGCCACCATCGTGGCGCCGTCGGGTGACACCCCGAAGCCGCGGTACCAGCCAGTGATGTTCCAGCGCTGCGGCTTGCCGGCGTCGTCGATCCACCCGATGTTCTCGGTGACTCCGAGCTGGTCGAGGCCGAGCCCGACCACGCGACCGCCGGGTCCGACCGTCGACCCCGGGCGCCTGGTGAGTCCGAGCAGCGCGGTCTTGGCTTTCGGCGCCGCGACCGGCCTGGGGAGCTTGGGAACGGAGGCCAGCTCGATGGTCGCAGCCCGCTGCCCGCTCGAGTGGCCGGCGACGCCGTGCCACGCGGCCTCGGCGCCGACCAGCTCGTAGCACGTGTCCGAATTGCCACTGGGCAGGAAGATCCCGTCGCCCTCGCGCAGCTCCATCAGTCGGACCTTGGCCTTGAGCTTGAGGCGGCCGAGCAGCGTCAGCCGGCGCTCGATGACCGCGACGACCGCGACCACGCCGTCGAGGAGCACGACCAGGAGCCGTCCGCCGAGCACGGCATGGATGTGATAACCGCCGACGGGCAGCGTGTGAATGGGTTTCTTCGGGTGCGCCGTGTCGAGGAGCACGAGACCCTCGCGGCCGAGCACCGCTGCCAGACCATCGGGGAGCCCCGCCACGCTGAAGTTGTCTCCCGCGGTCGCCTGCCACAGCCGCTCGGTGCCCTTGGCCGACACGCGAAAGAGCGCCTTCTCGTCCACCACCAGGATCCCCGTGCCGTCGGCAAGCGCGGCGGCCCGGCGCGGACGGGGCACCTGGGGCACCGGCTTCGGGAAGCCGCTGTCTTCGAGATACGGCGCGAGCACCTCGGGGATCCGCACGGCAGGCAGCTTGCTGCGATCGCACGGGACCAGGGCCAGCGCGGCGTCACGGACCTCGCCCTCGCGCTTGGCTGCCGCCGCCACCCGCGCCCGGCTGTCTGCGATCTGAGCCTGGTCGAACGCGGCGTCCGCCGCGTAGCGTGGGAGCTCCGGATCGTCGTCGCGCTCGTACAGCGGCGAGGTGGTGCCCGAGGTAGGCCCGGCCGCTGGCGCGGCGCGCTGCGCCAGCGACCATGCGGTCCAGGCGTCCTCGGCGCTGGTCGCCTCGGCTTCGATGAAGATGGCCTGATCGAGCGGCGCCACGCCGTGAACGGCCTCGATCACGACCTCGAGGTCTTTCAGCAGCGGGGTCGGGTCACAGTCGCCGAACTCCACGAGCGCCCACGGTCCCGACCACTTCCAGCTGGCGTCCCAGGTCCCGCCCCGTTCGGCGAGCGCGGCTTCGAACGCGACGGCGAGCGCGGTCCGCGTCTTCTTGTCGAGCGTCTTCTGAAAGCGCAGCTCGTAGCTGAAGCCGTCCGAATAGTCACCGGCCCGCGCGCCATAGAAGAGAAACGGAAACCAGCTCGCAGCTGCGGCAGCCTTCTTGGTCGGCCGCTTCGCGGGTGGGGCGGTCGCCGGACCGGCCTTCGCGGCGGCCTTCGCACCGGCCTCTTCGGCGTACCCCTTGGCGCGCTTCTCCGCCGCCTTCTTGGCGAGCGCCTTCTCGGCCGCCGCCGCCGACGCAAACTTCTTCGTCTGCGTCTGACCGGCGGTCCCGAGCTTCCCGAAGCGCACCGTGAAGACATCGCCCTCCACGGCGCCCTCCCAGAACTTGCTGCTGCCCCCCTCGACACACACCAGACGGACCATTCCAGCAACCTACCACGGGTCGAATCGGCTCTTTCGACCCCTCCAGGTGAGCCGCAACGTGTACGAGGACGCGGCCGGCACGAAGCCGTTCGCCGAGAACGCCGATGACCCTGGGGGGCCGCTGGTCGACTACGCGCTGTTGGATGTCGATGGCGTGAGACTCACGGTGAGCACGCTGGCTCATGAAGTCGGCCACGCCTGCATGCTGTGGCATTCCGGTACGCAGTCGAACCTGTGACGTGAAGCGTTTCGTTTCCTCCGCTGTTGGGTCGCTGGTCACGGCGGCCGTTGTGGCGTCCTCCGCCGCCGCGCAGCCCGGCGCGTTCACGCCGAGTGCACCGGTCGTGCTCACCCCATCGCCGTGATTCCCGGTATCGGCCTGGGGCACCTGATCCAGCGGCGATGGAGGGAGCGCGGTTGGATCTTCACGCTCGGCGAACTCGCGGCCTTCGGGCTGATGACCGCCGCGGCGGGCGAGTCCGACCTCGATCAAGACCTCGTGAGTGCAATGGCGATCGTCGGCTGGGGCAGTTACCTCGGGCTCCGGGTATGGGAGGTCGCGGACTCCGTCACCGGACCCACGCGTCACAACAGAGGCTCCGCGAGACCCGCTTGAAGGCAGGAATCACGGACGGCGCCCCGCGCTCCGCGATTCATCTGTACGTCGCTCCGCCCGTTCAGGGAGCCGGTATCGGAACCGTTGCAGGCGTTGCGCTGCGCTTCTGATCTTGCCGCCTGGGAGCTCCGAACCGATCGGCGCGACGGCGACGTCAGTCTAGGCGGTGAGCGAAGCGCGCTCGACGCGTAGCTGGCCGACGAGAGGCCGCACCTCGAAGTCGAAGTGACGCAAGAAACTCAGGCCGAGGAGTCCGTCGATGCCGAAGCCATCGGGTAGGTCATGCACGTGGACGCGAAAATCTGGGAACTCGAAGCCCAGTGCGGAGAACTTCGCGACCCGCATCATGTAGCTGTCGTAATTCCCAACGTCCTGCCGCTCAAATGCGCAAGTGCGGCGAAGGAGGCGGACGCTGGTTGTCATGAGTGGGTTGGGTCGGTGGCGCGAGCATAACACCGACGAGGACGGCGGGATCGTGTGGGTTCGTGGGCGGGTGGAGGT
>CANKMW010000009.1 GCA_947483555.1 Myxococcales bacterium | reverse complement strand
GACCGGAAGAACGCGTCGTACGTGTGGCCCACAGGCGCCGGCCGGCTGTGCTTGAACTCGTCGCGCTGCTCGTCGTGCGATGGGTCCACGTACCAGGCGTTGCCGTGCTTCAGATCGCGCCGCAGCAGGTTGAGCTCGTGGTTGCCGAGGATGCACTGCGCCCGGCCGCGCTCGACAAGCGACCGGACCAGCTCGATCACGCCGGGGCTATCGTGGCCGCGATCGCCGAGGTCTCCGACAAACACTAGCCGACGGCTGGCCGCGTGGGTGCCGTCGGGCGCGTAGCCAAGCCTGGTGAGCAAGGCGAGCAGGGCGTCGAGTTCGCCGTGGATGTCGCCGACGATGTCGAGCGAGCCGGCGAACAGCGGGGCGACGAGGGAAGAGGGCATCAAGGAAAGGTTCTCACGGACCAGGTGAACCGATGATGAGCGTCGACGTCAACACCGGGTCCGGCGTGGGCCTGATCGAGCGCAGGCCGGCGATGTCGGAGGTGAGGCCGACGTGCCTGGCGCAGTCTCACGGGAAATCGACAGGCTCCCCGTTAACGCTCGGCCGGATGGTTCGTCCTGTCGCCATGCATCGCAGGCACCTGCTTCTCGGCCTCGCCTCTGTCCCACTCGCATCTCTGGTTGGTTGCCGGCGCGCCCCAACCCACGCCTGCGGCACCGCGACCGACATCGCCGCGCTCCCTCGGCGGCCGGCCCCCGGCGCCCCGATGCTGTTGGAAGGGCGCATCGTCGACGAGGAGGGCGCCACACCGCTTGGCGGCTTCGTGCTCGACTTCTATCACACCGACGCCGACGGCTATTACGCCCGGCCCCGCAACGATCCTCGCGAGGCGAGGCACCGCGGCTCGGTGACCACCGGCGCCGACGGGCGCTACCGGATCGAGACGATCGTTCCCGGTCGCTATGCCGACCGGCTCGATGCTGTCGTGCACGTGCACCTCCACCTGGCCGGTCCCGACGTACCGGCCTACTGGATCGAAGACACCTGGTTCGCTGGAGATCCTGCGCTAGTCGCCCTGGAGCGCAGCGGCCGTCCCAGCTACGGGGTTCCGGTCATCTTCGAGCGACAGGCGAGCGGCACCTGGCGCGGCGTACGCGAGGTCCGGTTCGAGAGGGCGCAGGCCGAGCGGAACCGCTTGGCCGACGGGTGGTACCGCTGAACGCGCGGCGCGCGCAGCGCGCATCGCGTCGTTGGCGGCCCTCGGTCCTGGCCAGGGCTCACCGCACGGTCCGGCGCCGGCTTGATCGCGGGTCGAATTCCGGCGGCGGTCGTGGCTCGAGGTGGGCGTCGCCGCCGGGCGCATGGCGACGGCCGCGCGCCTACACCGCCACCGTTTGCCACCGACCGTGATCACGGTCCTGGGCGCGTGGGATCTCATCGGCCTTGCGCTCGGCGGCTTGTACTATCTCTGGACACCATGGCCGTTCTGATTCGCTTGATCCCGGTCGCCGCGACCCTGGCCGCATCTTCGGCCTGCACCCTCTACTGGGACGACCCCGATCCCGGATCGGTGCCCAACCCGCAGCCCGGCGTCGGGCTGGAGCTGCCGTGCCTCCACGAGGTCGTGGGTGGTCAGATCGTCGACGGCACGGCCGAGGAGATGATGGTCTTCTACGCGTGCGACGGTGGCCCGATCGTCGCGACCGTGAACCTGGAGAACGGCGAACTCGTCGAGCACGACCCGCGCGCCGACTATGCGGCACAGTACCGCCACGCGCGCCTCATCCCCGGCGAGTTCGGCCTGCAGGACGTGCTCGCCACGTCCAACAACGGCTTCGACGCCGGCATCTTCTTCCGCAACGGCTGGCAGTCGGCGCAGTACCACCGCGTCTTCGCCGACGTCACCGGCGGCGTGCTCGACCCGCTCGGCAAGCGACTGGTCGCCGCCGGCGACGGTGCCCTGCGCCTGGCCAGCCGCGGCGAGTTCCAGAACACGACGTACCCGTACGACATCAACGACAACGAGGCCGACATCGCGACCGGCCGCGACTTCGTGCGCGTCGCCATGGCCGACCTCGGCGGCAACGCCGATGACGACCTGTTCTTTCTCGCCCGCACGGCGAACGGGATCGAGCTCGGCGCCGCGTTGCAGACGGCGTCGTCGCCGCCGACCTTCGCCGTCGAGACGTTGACCATGCACGCCGGCGCCACACCGCAGCCGCTGCTCACCGGCGATGTCGACGGTGACGGCGTGCCCGACGTGATCGGCGCGCTCCCCGACGTGTTCGTGCGTGGCAGCCGCACCGGCCAGATCGCGTTCCTGGGCGAGGACGCGGCGCACGTCGCGATCGGCGATCTCGACGGCGACGGTCTCGACGAGCCGGTGTTCGTCACCGCCGACGGCCTCTCGATCCGCCGCGTCACCGTCGACGTCACCAACGCATCGATCGTCCTCTCCTCCGACCCGTGGCTGCCGCAGCGCGCCGAGGGCCTGGTGGTCGCCGACCTCGACGACGACACCCACGACGACATCATCGTCCTTCGCGATCGAGCCCGGGCCGCGTCGCGCCTGGTGTTCTTCCCATCGCCCTGATTGCCAGCTTGTAGGCGCCGCGCCGGGCCTGGGGTTCAGACTGCAGCATCATCATGGGTGCCGCCTCGTTCGCTACTCGTTCGCTACTCGTTCGCTACTCGTTCGCTACTCGTTCGCTACTCGTTCGCTACTCGTTCGCTACTCGTTCGCTACGCCCCCTTCCCGTTCGTACGCCCTTCCCGTTCGTGCTGAGCAAGGCCCGAGCGCCAGCGAGGGACGCGTCGAAGCACGGGCCCAACGTGCCCCGTCCTTCGACTCGGCCCTGCGGGGCCTCGCTCAGGACGAACGGGTGTGAGCTTGCGCCGCGCGGCGCTGGCGCCGAGTCGAACGGCGCCGCGTCAGCACCAGGCCGAGCAACGCGCTGAGCGCGAACCCGCCGGCGGCGTCCTTGCCGGACGTCGACGATGTCGACGACGTCGAGCAGCATCCGCCGCCGAGGTCGCCGCCCCCGTCGCCGTCCTCGGGCGCGCAGGTCGACGAGCAGCCGTCGCCGTCGGCGGTGTTGCCATCGTCGCACTGCTCGCCGGCGCCCAGGCTACCGTCGCCGCACAGGGCGAACGACGCGCTCCAGCCGACGATGCAGACGTCGTCGAGGTTCCAGCCGCCGAGCTCGTAGCCACGGTCGCTCTTGATGCCGAAGCTGACCTGGACCTTGCCGTCGGCGGCCTGCGCCGAGACGTCGAGGTCGTGGAAGCGCCACTCCTTGTCCTTGTGGTGGGTCGCCGAGTCGTTGCCGTTCATGCTGTCGCGGTTGCTCCACCGCGCCTGACCGTCGACCGTGATCGTGGCGTCGTCGAAGAACCCGTCCTCGACCCCGAGCCAGCGCCGGTACTGGAGCCGGACGCTGTCGAACGCGGTGACGTCGACGTCGGGGGTGCGGGCCCAGGTCTCGACGGTGGGCTCGTAGCTGCCGTCGGCGTTGGCGCCGCCGAGGTCGTTCCCGAACACCCGGGTGCCCGAGAACGCGGTGATCGGGTCGGCGCCGGCGCCGGTCGGCGCGCCCCAGCCCCAGTCGTCGCTGCCGGTGACCGCGCCGTGGGTCCAGTCGGTCGGATCGACCTCGAAGTCGGTGCAGTAGATCTCGGTCACCGGCCCGACGAAGAACTCGTACAGCGGGTCGGCCACGTTGTCGGGATAGACGATCGTGGTGCCGTCGCCGAGCGTGACCGTGACCTTGTACTGCACCACCGTACCGTCGACCTGGGCCGGGATCGAGCCGGCCCACGCCGTCGCGTCCTGGGCCAGCGCCACCTCGCCGGCGGTGGCCGGCGCCTCGCGCAGCTGCCACGCCACGGTGGCGCTCTGGACCTGCGCCACCGGACAGTCGCCGGTCGGCACCTCGATCGGTACCGCGACCCGGAAGCCGTCGCGCACCGGCCGACCGACGCCGATCGACACCACACCGTCGCCGGCCGCGAGCCCGTGGGCGGCGAAGGCGTTGTTGATGATGCACAGGTTGGGGGTGCCGTTGGCCAGGTTGCCGTCGTTGTCGTCGCCGGCGACCGCCTCGACGTACGACGACGGGATGTCGCTCGCGCGCTGCAGGATCGCGTAGTAGAGGTCATCGGTCCTGGCCACCCCGGGGCCCTGGCCGAGCGCCGCGATCATACCCTTGCGCAGGTCCCACAGCGTGCCGCCGATGATCTCACCATCGACGTGGACCTCACCCTGCAGATCGTCGGGATAGCGCAGCTCGCGTCCGACCGGATCGAGATCGCGCAGGGCCTCGTCGCTGCGGAAGAAGCCACGGCCCATGCCGTGGTCGGAGGTCAGGGTCGCGGCCAGGTAATCCGACACGCCCTCCGACAGCGCACCGTCGAACGAACCGGCGCCCTCGATGATCGACTGTCCGTGCAGCGAGTGCCCGAACTCGTGATAGATGACGTCGGCCAGCCGCCCGGTGTTCTCGCACTGGGTGCTGGAACGGTAGAAGTGGATGCTGTCGCCGTCCGAGTACGCGTTGCAGTTGCCGCTCTCGTTGACCCGCACCGAGACCGGGCGATCGAGCCAGGCCAGGTCGGGGTTCAGCGTCGCCTTGGCGAACCGGTTGACCAGCGTGGCGTGGATGAACGCCGTGAGCTGGGCATCGCTGTTCTCGACGGTCGACTGGTCCCACACCACGCTGCCGGTCGGCGGCAACGTCAAGCTGGCGGTGGCGGCGGTACCGGAGGCGGTCGCGACCGCGGCGTAGCTGCCGCTGGCGGCCGTGGTGACCGTCGCCGCCGCGGTGCCGGTCCACGTGATCGTCCCGCTGCCGTCGGAGACCAGGGTCTGGCCGCCGACCCGCTGGCTGGCGAACGCGGCCGGATAGTCGGTGCGCATCCCGGCCGGGTGGCGGGTCGGCACCTTGTAACGGATCGTGCCGTCGGCGAAGCGCAGCTTCTGGGTCCGGGCCACCGGCGCGCCGCTGGCGGCGTCGATGAACACGTCCCAGCGGGCGATCGGATCAGCGCTGTCGACCTCGACCGGCACCACCACGCGGTACTCGACGGCGGCGGCGCCATCGTCGCGGTCACGCAGGATCGGCAGCACGACCGCGGCGCCGACGATGCCGGCGACGGCGTGGGTGGCGTAGGCATCGTCGATCCACGCCGCGCCGCGAGCGCGGGCGACGTCGGCGGTCACCGTCCGTCCCGGCAGCGCGGCGGTGACGTGCGGCAGCGCCTCGGAGCCGATCACGATGACGCGATCCTGCTTGTACAGGAAGCTGAGCTGGCCACCGACGACCCGCAGGCCGCGCCAGCGTTGCACGAAGGCGACCGTGCGCATGGTGCCGTCGCCGTGGATCAGGTTCGACACCAGCTCGAAGTCGTCGGCGCGCGCGCCCGGTGCCAGCAGCGCGACGTGTTGCGCTAGCAGCTCGCGGGCCGCGCGTTCGGCGATCGCCGGCGACGCCATCGCCCCCGGCACGCTGATCCCCTCACCCCAGATTCGGAGTGGCACATCGGTGTGTCGATCCCACTGCGCGCGCCACGCGCCGCCACCGGCGAGGAAGACGTCCCACGCCTTGTTGGCCGCCGCCGGCGTCCGATCCCAGCTGACGTCGCGGGCCGATCGACCGCGGCCGCCGACGGCGGTCTCGAGCGGTCGCTCGTCGAGGTAGTCGGGGCCGCGGACGGCGGTGGCCGTGCCGGCCAGGGCGACGAGGGGGATTGCGACCGTGGCGAGCGCGCGCTTCCTCATGAGTGGCCTCCGGGCAGCATGAGGCCAGCAAGCGAGTGGCGGCGACAACCGGTCACTCCTCACACGAGCCAACGGCGCATGCGTGCTGACAGCCTCGGGGCGGCGCTGCGAGCGGCGGTGAGGAGCGAAGGTACGATAGGCACGCACGCGGAGACCGCGGGCATCGCGCGCGGAGCGCGAACCATCGTGCGCGCGAGCCGAATGCCGGGGCGAAATGCCTCGGCTGCGGCTGGTCAGGGCGTGACCATCATCAGCGACCGCGGTCCACGCGCCCAGACCCGGCCGTATTCGTCGAGCGTCACGTCGAGCACGGTGTTCTCGACCAGGCCGCGGCGCACGTCCATCCGACGCACCTTGCGACCATCGAAGATGGCGATGCCGCGCTCGGTGGCCAGCCACAAGCGCGCGTCAGGACCCAGCGCGAGATCGTTGGCCGCGAACCGCAGCTGGTCGGGAAATCGCCATTGTTCGCCGTCATACGTCCCCACGCCATCGGGGGTCGCGACGTAGACCAGGCCGCCGGGCGACACCGCGATCGCCGACAGCAGCTCCGACTCGAGCTCCATGCCTTCGTTCCAGACCGTCACCTGGTCGCCCTCGAGCAACACCGCGCCCTCGAGGCTGGCCATCCAGACCTGATCGTCACCGTGAAAGGCCACGTCGACGACGTTCACCGGCACCGGCAGCACGCCGCGTTCACGCTCGCTGGGATCGCCGCTGGCGTGATGGTAGGCGACCGCGCCCAGGCCGAGGTCGACGATGGCGACCCCCCACGGCTGCGAGTCGTCGTCCTTGCCGTCGTGGAAGCGCAGCCCGACCCACAGCTCACCGCTGGGCGCGAAGCGCGTGAAGCTCAGCTCGGGGCGATTACCCGGCGTGGTCAGCTTCACGCCCGTCGACTCCCACACCTCGCCGTTGATGCGCGAGATCTCGATGGCCTTGGCGCTGCCGCCGCGGTGCAGACCGTAGAGCGTGCCGTCGGCGCCGCGGACCACCGCGAGCACGACGTGATCGGCCGGGCCGGCGGGCTCGAAGGTCTCGCCGCGCCAGCGCCACGCCCGCGGCGAGCCGGTGGCCAGCCAGCAATCCTCGCGCGCCACGCAGTGTACGGCGAGCGTGCTGGCGCGATCGAGCATCTCGGCGCGCCGGAACCACCCGATCGGCTGCGGGGTGTCGAGGTTCATGCGCGCGACCCCGATCTCCTTGGTCGCGACCAGCAACTCGTCGCCCGCGGTGCCGAGCGAGGTCGCCCCCGCCGGCAGCCGGGCCGCCACCCGTTCGACGCGCGGTGGTTCGCCGACCCCGACCTTGAGCGGCATGAGCCGCGTGCCATCACGCGTGAGCGGCCGCGGCTTGCCGGGCC
Source organism: Myxococcales bacterium (assembly GCA_947483555.1). Taxonomy (GTDB): domain Bacteria; phylum Myxococcota_A; class Polyangia; order Haliangiales; family Haliangiaceae; genus UBA2376. Next base: position 138,312 of record CANKMW010000009.1, on the reverse strand, counting down.
CGCTGCGCGTGATCTGCAGCAGGCCATCGGCGGTCATCACCACGATGCGGTCCTTCAGGGTGACCGCGTCCGACCATCGGATCCCCGGCGATACCTTGAACGACGTGAAGCCGAGCCCGCCGCCCAGTGCGACCCGCTGCCGGCCACCGCTGTCTTCGCCGATCACCAGCACGCCACCGTCGGGCGCGCGGACCACCAACCGGGTGGCGACCACGTCGTTGCCCTGCGCGGTGCCGAACGTGTAGGTCTTGCCGTCGGGCGCGCGGCCGATGAGCCCGCGATCGGTGCCGACCCAGAGCCAGCCCTCGGCATCGATCAGCAACGCCTTGACCGGGTCGGTGATCGGAGTCGAGGTCCAGGCGCCGGACGGCGTGGTGTAGAAGAGGCCCTTGCCGTGGCCGAGCCAGACCCCGCCGTCGACCGCGCCGGCCACCACCATCGAGGTCGGCAGGGACGACGGACCGCCGCCCAGCCCGAGCTCCGCCATGAGCGGCGCGGGCGGCACCTCGTGGAAGGTCTCGACGCGACTGTCGTAGTAGCTGACCCCACCGTCGGTGACGATCCACAACCAGCCCCGGGTCGGATCGTTGCCCAGCCCGAGCACGCGGTCCCCGAGCAGGCCGTGATCCGCCGACAGCGCCAGCGACTGATCGCCCTGCCAGCGTTCCAGCCCGTGATCCTTGGCCACGAACACGAACGGACCGGCGGTCGCGATCAGGCGAACCCCCGAGGTCTCGGTGAAGGCGCGCATCCGCACCTTGCCCTTCTTGACCCCGTGCACGCCCGGACCCGCCGTCATCGATGGCGGACACGCCGCGAGCGTCGGAACAGCGGCGCCGCAGGCGACGACCGTCACCAGGCGGAGGGTGAATCGCACGCTGGCACAACGTAGTTCAACGTCGCGCTTGGCGCCAGCGAGCACCGGTCTGATAATCGCGGCATGGCGGCCAGATCGCGAAAGGGTTCGGGAGGTTCGCGTGCTTCCGCCGCACCGCGGGGCACGCTCGGCACGCTCTTGCGGACCACGCTGGCGCAGGCCGGCGTGGTCCGCGACGTCCTCGAACGCGGCGCTCGCGAAGGACGGGCACGCCTCGATGATGCCCGCCGCGGCCGGCGCCGCGATCAGTCGCTGATCCGGCTGGGCGAGGCCGTGCTCGAGGCGGTGCGCGCCGGCGACGCGCAGGACCTGTTCGATCTGCCCGACGTCGCCGACGCGCTCGCCGAGCTCGACGGGCTCGATGCCGGCGCCGAGGATGCCCACGCCGCCGATCCGGCCGGCACCGATGACGATCGGCGCAGCGCGCCGATCTGGGTGCCGCCCGGAATCCGTGAGCGCTTCGATCGGCGACCGCCCCGACCACCGCCGATCGCCGCCGCCGGTGACGGCACCGTCTCGTCGTCGGCGTGGCGACCGCCCCGCACCGCGGCGGCGCCGCCCCCGATCGTGCCACCAGCCGCGCCCGATCAGACCCGCCAGCCGCGCCAGGAGCCGGGCGCCCGCTTTCAGGAGCCCGGGGGCCGCGGTCAGGAGCCGCCGGCCCGCAAGGGCGGCATCCAGTTCGCGCGCGACGACGACGACGACGACCTGGCGGCGTACATGCACCCCGACGACGTGCCCCCGAAGGGCTCGAAAGACTCCGACGGCGACGCCTGAGCGCCGCCGCCGATCGATCACCAGCGCCGATCGATCACCGGAAGCAGCGATGGCCCGAGCCGGCCCTGCCTCATTGCGATTACAGGGGAAAGCGTGCCCAGAGCGGCTGTCACCGTTTCAAAGTCGGGCCCATGCTCTTAACCTTTTGCCCCACCCCGCCACCGGGGCCGATGGTGTGGTAGCGCGCCGGGAAACGCATGCCGTCGCGCACCGCGGTCTCGCATCGGCTCGCGGCGGTGGGGATGGGCCGTCAACGTCACCAGCACGCGATCATCGCCGGGCAGGCTGCCGGTCGCGGGCTCCTCGAGATCGGTCGACGGCTCGCTCACCCACCACGGCGCGGTCACCCACCTCGGCCTTCCCGCCGAGCCACCGCCGATCGCCCCCGCCCGAGGCCCGCCCCAGCTCCCCATCTGGTCCGGCGCCCTCGACCCGCCGCCCGACCTCGACGCGTTCGACCCTGCCTGACTGTCCCCCGCGCCTCGGAGGGCAACCTGACACGCTCGTTCCGGTGATCCATGCGAGGGTGCGCGCGTGCCCCGCCGCAGACCGCCACGGCCACAAACGGCCCCGCGCAAGCAGCCGCGCCACGAGCGCGCGCAGGTCACGCGCGACGCGATGATCATCGCCGCCGAGCGCGTGCTCGCGAAGTACGGGGTCGCGGGGTTCACGACGAACCACGTCGCCGACATCGCCGGCGTCAGCATCGGCTCGCTCTACCAGTACTTCCCCAACAAGCAGTCGATCCTCGCGACCCTCATCGAGCGCAACGCGAGTCAGTTCGCCACGACGTTCGAGCGTGTCCTCGCGGCGCATCCCTCGGACGCGCCGGAGTCCGTGGCGCTCGCGCTCGGCCTCGAGTTCCGCGCGGTCTATCACGGGCAGGGCAAGGTCCACTTCGAGCTCTACGATCAGTTGCCAACGCTCGGTCTGGTGCGCATCCTCGAGGCGTCACTGACACGGATGACCCACCAGCTTACGCTGTGGTTGACCGCAAACCCGCGCCTCGCGGTCCGCGATCCGCAGGCCACGGCGTGGGTATTCGTGCGCGCGGTCGAGGGAATTGCCCGCTCGTTCGCGATCAAGCACGACGACGTCAACGAAGACGCGGTCGCGATGCAGACCATCGCGATGTTGCTCGCCGCCTTGCCGCGTCGAAGCGAGCAACCCGCGGGATAATTCCGCTTGATGGGACGATTCTCCTATAGTTTCGGATATCTGAAAGGTCGGGCCAGGCGAGTTTGAGAGGGAGAGGTCGGCGCCTATAAGGAGCGCCTCAACCTTCATCTCTGGAGCTCTCACATGTCGCCCAAGATTCTGATGTTGTCCCTCATGCTCGCCGTTCCCACGCTCGCGTCGTGCGCCACCGAGGACGACTCCTGCGTGCTCAACGAGACTCGCGGCTGCGTCTGCGCCGGTGGCGCGGCCGGCGCACAGAGCTGCGACGCGAACGGAGGCTGGGGCGCGTGCAACTGCGGCGGTGGTGGTGGCGGTGGCGGTGGGGGTGGCGGCGGCAACTCCACGATCAAGCACGGCGACATCTGCAGCGCGCCCGCGTTCAATTGCGGCACCGGCACGAACCTCGTCTGCGTCATCGATCAACCGGGCGACACGCAGGGGAGCTGCCGGCTCGCTTGCAGCACGTTCTCGGAGTGCTTGAACAACACCGAGGCCAGGAACAATTTCGATACGAGCTGCTGCGAGATCGGAAACGGCACCATGACCTGCGGCAACTCGAGCAACTGGCCCGAAGGGACCTGCGACTGATCCGCAATCGAGATCCGCTCGGCTACTGGAGAGTCCCCTTGGTGCTCATGCCGGGGACGAGGGCGGTGACGGCGGCGCGCAACCTCGCGTGCGCGGCGAGGACTCCGTGATAGCGGGTCTGGTTCTGGCGCGGGCGTTGATCTGAGCGCCGCCGCCGATCGATCACCAGCGCCGATCGATCACCGGAAGCAGCGATGGCCGCGCGGCGGCGCGACTCGCACCGGACGTGCGCGCTGCGACATCACCGGCACCCGCGCCCACACCTCGCGCAAGAGCTCGCAGTACGACGCCCGCAGCGGGGCCAGCGCGACCTCGACCTCGTCGCCGAGCTCGCTGACGGCGTGCAGCCGGTCGTCGCTCAGCGTCAGCGCGACCACCGGACCGTGGACGCGCAACGCGTCGACACGAAGGCCGCTGCTCGCGTCCCACAGTCCGACCTCACCCGACGCGAAGCCGAGCGCGACCATGGCCCGTGGCCCGTCGGCGCGCGCGGTCGCCGGGCTGAGCGGGACGTCGTCGAGGCGGGCCGGAACGCGGGCTGGGCGGCGGTCGAAGGTGGTTCGCGGCGCCCACCGCGGCGCCCCGGTCGCGACGTCCCACACCCGCACCGTGGCGTCGTTGCTGCCGGTGACCGCGAGCGAGCCGTCGCGCGAGAAGCGCAGCTCGTTGACCTCGCCAAGGTGACCGCGCAGGACCCGCGGCGGGCCGCCGTCGAGGTCGATCAGCCGGCCGACATCGTCGGCGCTGGCGACGCCGATCAGCCGACCGCCCGGGTGGAACGCGACCCGATACGAGCGCGCGCCGCGCCACAACACGCGGCCCTCGCCGCCGGCCAGATCCCACACCCACAGCGCACCGTCCTCGCCACACGAGGCCAGCGTGGCGCCGTCGGGTGAGAAGGCCAGCCCGGGAACCACGCCATGGTGGCCGCGCAGCTCGCGCCGCCGGACGCCGGTGGCCAGATCGAAGATGCGGATCACCGCGTCAGACCCGCCGGCGGCCAGCGTCAGGCCATCGGGGGCGATCGCGACCCCGTCGACGGTGCCGCCGACCACGACGTCGATGGCGCGCACCGATCCGCGCGCCGGTTCCCACAGGTACACCCGCCCATCGGTGGCGGCGGCGGCGATCACGCGTCCGTCACGCGACACCGCCACGTCGTAGACCTGCCCCGAGGTCAGCGTCAGCGGCGCCACCGCGACCACCGCGCTGCCATCCCACAGCCGCACGGTGCCATCGGCGGAGCCGGTGACGATGCGCCCGTCGGGCAGGAAGCGGGCCGCCCAGATCCGGCCGCGGTGACCGCGCAGCACCGCGGTGGTCTGCCCGCTCGCCACGTCCCAGCGCCTGGCCTCCTGATCGTACCCGGCGCTGACCGCGGCCGAGCCGTCGGCGGTGACGTCGACGCCGACCACCGTCATCGTGTGTCCGGGATCCGGACGTCGGGGATGAACCGCGAGATTCCAGGCCCGCACGGCATCGTCGGAGCCGCCCGAGATCAGGGCGCCGCCGACCACCGCCAGCGCCGCCACCTCACCCTGATGTCCGGCCAGCCCCAGGCCGTCACGGCCGGTGGCGAGGTCGAGGCCGTGGATGCGGCCGCGGGCGGTCCCGACCAGCACCCGGCCACCCGCGGGGTCGTGGGCCAGGTTCGAGATCTCGCTCTCGAGCAGCGCCAGGCGCTGCTCGCCGTCCGTGGCCCACACCCGCACCGTGCGATCGCGGCCGCCCGAGACCACGCGTTCGCCGGCCACCACCACCGCGGTCGCGGCGCCGTCGTGGCGGCCGATCACCGTCGCGACACCGTCGCGCCAGCGCCGGATCGCGCCGTCCCAGCTCGCCGTCACCAGCGTGCCGTCGGCGGCGACCGCGAGCGCCGACAGCGGCGCCCCGCCGTCGCGCCAGGCGCCGTGCGCCGCGCCGGTCACCGGGTCCCAGGATCGCAGCTCGCCGTCGGAACCGATCGACCACAGCTCGCCGCCCGAGAACCCCAGCCCCTCGACGATGCCGCGATGCGCCGACCACGACCGCACGGTCCGATCGGCGACGGTCCAGACCCGGATCTCGCCGTCCCAGGCCCCGGCCACCAGCCGGGCGCCATCGGGTGACCACGCCACCGAGAACATCTGGTCGGCGCCACCGGCCAGCTCCTCGACGGCCCCGGTGGTGCGATCGACGAGCAGCGCGGCGCCGTCCTGACCGACGGCGGCCACCCGCTCGCCGTCGGGCGAACCGGCGACCGCGTAGACGGCGCCGCGGGTGGTCACCGTCCACGCCAGGGGCTCGGCCGACAGCCGCAGCCACAGCGCCCGCGCCCGCAGCGAGTCCTCGACCTCGAGCGCGCCCCGCACGTGGGCACGGGCGGTGAGCAGATCGCCGCCGCTCAGCGCCGCCGCCGCCGCCTCGACCTGGGCCAGCGCCGAGCGGTGGCGCGCACGCCGCTCCTCGCGACCGATGCGCAGCGCCGCCAGCGACGCGAACACCGCGATCGCCGCCAGGCTGCCGACCAGGAGCGCCAGCGCACCGCGCCGCCGCCACCGCCGCCGCCGCGCCAGGCCCTCGCTGGCTGCCAGCAGCGTCAACACCAGCGCCGGCACCGCGCCGGCCTGACGGCCAAGGATGCGGCGGGCGTCGGTCAGCGCCTCGCCCTGCCACAGGTCGTCGTCGCGCCCGCCGCGGCCCTGCCACAGCGTCGCGCTCCGCACCGCCAGCTCGACGAACGCCCGATCGTCGTGGCCCTCGTCGATCCAGCGCGCCAGCCGGTCCCAGGCGTGGATCAGCGAGTCGTGCGCCAGCTCGAGCTCGGCACCGCCGCCGGCGGCCCGCCGCGTGATCACCAGGCGGGCATCGACCAGGCGCTGGATCAGCTCGTCGGCCACCGCCGGCATGCCGGCGATGACCTCGGCGCGCGACACCGCGCGGCGGGTCCGCTCGGGGCTGACCAGGCGCAAGAACAGCTCGCGCACCACCGCCTCGTCGGCGCCGGTCAGGCCGGCCATCACCCCGTCGGCGTGGGCGGCGAGCGCGCCGGCGACGCCGCCGAGCTCGTCGTAGGTGGCGCGCGTCAGCCGCCGGTCGTCGCGATCGCGGCGGTGCCACATCTGGCGGGCCGTGAAGGCGAGCAGCGGCAGGCCGGCCGGCGAGCTGGCGACCGCGGTCACCATCTCGTCGACCAGGCCGTCGTCCCAGCGGTAGCCGGCGCTGTCGGCGGGCCGGACCAGGATCTCGCGCAGCGCCTCGGCGCCTGGACTGCGCAGCAGCGTCACCCGCGACATCGCGGCGCGAAACTCGTCGACCTCGGCGACCCGGCCGAGGAAGTCGTCGCGCACGGTGACGATCACGCGCACCGGATCGGCGACATCGTCGGCCGCCGCCGCCAGCGCCCGCAGGAAGGCGCGCCGATCGTCCTCGGCGACGCCGCCGGCGTGGAGCTCCTCGAGCTGATCGATCACCAGCACGACGCGGGTGCGGTTCGCCTCGGCCAGATCGCGCAACTCGACACCGAGCCGGCCTGGCTTGTCGGTCAGCAGCGCCGCCAGGGCGTCGACGCCGAGGCGTGGCGCGGGCGCCGCGCGGTCGCGCGGCACGCCGTCACCGGTGACGGTGGCGGTGGTCCACGACACGCTCGGGCTGAGCGCGCTGCCGGTCGAGCTGTCGTCGCTGCGCAGCCGTCGCGCCAGCGCCAGCATCGGGTGCCGCCCCGGCCGCAGCGCCACCACCGCCCAGCCGCGTTCGCGCAGCCGCGGCACCACGCCGGCGTGCACGAACGAGCTCTTGCCGGCGCCCGACGGACCGACCACCGGCAGCACCGCTTGCTCGCGAACCCTCTCGAGGAACGCCGCGACCTCGCCGTCGCGACCGTAGAACACCGCGGCATGCTTCTCGGCGAACGGCGCCAGGCCGCGAAACGGGCTGTCGGTCTCGTCGAGCGCCGCCGAGCGTTCGAGCATGCGGCCGAGCTGGGCCTCGACCGCAGCCGCGGTCGGCCGCGCCTCGGGGCGCTTGGCCAGGCACTCGCCGATCAGCTCGGCGAGCGCCGGCGCCACCGCGCGGGTGGTGCGCGACGCCGGCGCCGGCGCCATCGACGAGACCTCGACGCGCAGGCTGACGCGGTCGAGGCCATCGTAGGGATGGTGCCCCCACGCCAGCTCGTGGAGCACCAGCCCGAGCGCCCACACGTCGCTGGCCGGCGACGCCTCCTCGCGCCGCCACTGCTCGGGCGCCATGTAGCGCGGCGTGCCGGCGTGGTCGGACGCATGGGGATCACCGCCGCGCGCCGGCACCTCGGGCATGCCGCCGGGCGGCGCGTGATCGGTGAGCCGGAACCGCGGCGCGCCGTCGGGGACGTCGAGGTCGGGCGCGATCGCGGGGCTGCTGTCGCCGAAGCGGCGGGCCAGGCCGAAGTCGACGACGCGGGCCCGTCCGTCGCGGCCGAGGATCACGTTGGCGGGCTTCAGATCGCGGTGCAGGATGCCGGCCGCGTGGGCCGCGGCGAGCGCGCCGGCGATGGCGCGGCCGATGCCGAGCCCATCGCGCAGCGGCGGCGGATCGTCGACCAGTCGCTCGCGCAGCGTGTCGCCCTCGATGTACTCGAGCGCCACCCACGGCGCGCCGTCGATCTCGCCGACCTCGTAGAGGGTCACCACGTGCGGGTGCGACAGCGCCGCGGTCGCCGCGGCCTCGCGCTGGAACCGATCACGGGCACCCGGCGTGGCCAGCTTCTCGGGATCGATCAACTTGAGCGCGACGCGTCGGCCCAGCCGCAGATCGCGGGCCAGCCACACCACGCCCATGCCGCCGCGGCCGAGGACACGCACGACGCGGAACGGGCCGACCTCGCGGCCCGGACCGATCGCTGCCGGCGACGCGTCCCCCATGCATCGAGTATGCACGCTGCCGAGCCCGAGCCCGCCGCCGTGGCCGAAACCGAAACCGAAACCGAAGCCTAGCCGGCCGCGACCAGATCATGGCGGGCCGCAAACAGCGCCGCCGCGGCCCGGGTCGAGACGCCGGTCTTCTCGTAGATGTGCTCGATGTGGTGCTTCACCGTGCGCGGTGCGATGCCCAACTCGCCGGCGATCTCCTTGCTGACCAGGCCGCGCGCGAGCAGGCCGAGGACCTCGGCCTCGCGCTCGGTGAGCCCGGCCGGCAGCGCCGCCCGCGATCGACCGTGGCCGGAGGCGGCCAGCAGGAGCGCGACCGCGTCCCGGCACAGCCGTCCCGCGGCGGCGTCGGCGAGCAACTCGCCGGCGCGGTCGGCATGGGCGTCGCGGTGGGCGCGACGCTCACCCATCGCGACGTAGGCGTCGGCGGCCGCCAGCAGTCGCGCCGCCCGCGGCAGCGCGTCACCGCGCGCGCCGCGGTGGTAGCCGCCACCATCGAGCCGTTCGTGGTGGGCGCCGGCGATCGACGCCAGGGGCGCGGTCACCGACGAGCGCGCCAGGATGCGCTCGGTGTGATAGGCGTGAAGGCGGACCTGTTCCCAGGCCGCGGCGCCGAGTGGACCGCGGTGATCCCAGACCTGGTTGCTCACGCTGACCGCGCCCAGGTCGTGCAGCAACGCGGCGCAGCGCAGCCGTTCGATCTCGTCGCTGGCCCAGCCGCCGTGGTGCGCCGCCGCGACCGCGACCCGCGCCACCTCGGGCGAGTGTCCGACCGTGGCCGGCGTCTTGAGATCGGCGAAGCGCGCGAAGGCGAGCGCGACGTCGGCGAGCCGCTCCACCGCGACGGTCAGCCGCGGCGCCGGCTCGCTGGCGAGCGCCGCCTCGAGCGCCGCGGGCGCCTCGACGATCGTCCACACCGCGCCGGCGTCGGCGATCGCCAGGTCGCAGATCTCGCGCGCCAGCTGACCGCCACGACGGCGGCGCAGCTCGGCCAGCGTGGTCTCGCGTCCGTGGTGGCGATGCAGCGCCTCGATCACCTGGGCGGCATGCACCAGCGTCGCCGCCGGCGCGATCGCGTCGCCCCGCAAGCCGCGCGGACCACCGCGGCCATCGGGACGCTCGTACATCTGCGCCAGCGCCGTGCGAGTCTCGGCGGCGAGGCCGAGATCGTCGGCGAACGCCTCGGCCTGGGCACACTGGGCGGCGATCAGGCGCTGGCCGGCACCAGGATGGGTCAGCGCGGCGACCACGGCGCGGGCGCGACGCCCGACCGGCGCGCCCCGTGCGAGGCGCCCGAGCGCGCGGCCGGCGACCGCCGTGCGGCGCCCGGCGTCGACGCCCTCGAAGGTGCGGATCAGATCGTGGTCGTCGCCGACCAGCGCCGCCGCTTCGTGCGCCCACGCCGTGCACCCGAGGTGGCGGAGCAACCCGGCGTAGTAGACCGCGCCGAGCGCGCCGCCGGTCAACCCCAGGCGCGCGCCGAGGTGGGTCGCGATCCGGCAGGTGCGCAGCGACGTCTCCAGCGGCAGCCCGGCGCCGAGATCGGTCGCCAGCGACAGCGCAGTCAGCAGATCGGCGAGGGCCAGCGAGGTCACGCGCGGGCGCCATTCTACGGCCGCGGCGGCGCGTCCACGGTCAGTTGCCGCCCCAGATCTCGAGCCCGAGCGCGACGCCGAACAGCTCGGCGCCGCCGAGGTTGCGGAACGTGAGCGCCAGGTAGGGCCCGCCGCCGGCCACCACCTCGCTCCAGTAGCGGCGATCGCGCCCCAGCCGCACGCCAACCAGCGCGCCCGCCTCGTCGGCGAGCCCGAGCGCATCGCTGGCGTACCGCTCACCCCCGAGGCGCCAGGCCAGGCTGGCGCGCGCCACCAGCCGGGTCGGGCCCAGCGGCAGCTCGGCGCTGATCTCCAGCGGCGCGCGCGTCGCCCCGGCACCACGCACGCCGCCGATGCCGACGCCGCCGGTCACCGCCAGCAGCGCCCCGCCGCGACCGCGGAGCGCGCCCCCGATCACGTGCGCGTCGACGTCGTAGTAACCGCCATCGAGCCGACCAGCGCGGAGATCGACGCCGCCGAGATAGCCGGCGCCGAGTGCGCCGGCCCGACCGGCACCCAGCCTGAACCGCAGCCCGGCCGTGATGCCGAGCTGATCTCCCGACCCGCCGTCAGCCGCCCGTTCGCCGCGCACGTCGAGCTCGACCGACATCGCGCGCCCGTGCTGATCGCCGCGCAACCTGCCCGCGGTCGACGACGTGTACGTGACCGCGGGCCCGCCGACGTGAGCGTCGAGCCACGCCTCGATCTCACCGGCGACCCGTTCGCCGGCACCGTCGGGCTCGCGGAGCAGATCGTGGACCAGCCCATCGTGCAAGCGCAGCGTTCGGTCGCGCGTGCCGGCGCGCGCGACCAGATCGCGGCTGCCCGACGGCGCGGTGAGCCGGTCGGCGGTGCCGTGCTCGACGAGCAGCGGGACCCGCAGGCGCTCCGGCGCCGCCCACACCCGCGCCACGCCGTCGATGGCGCTGCGGCCGGTGCGAGCTGGGCCCGGGCCTTGATGGATGAGCGGATCGGCGTCCATCTCGGCCACCACCTCGGCGCGCTGCGAGAAGCGGTCGTGCTCGGGCGGCACCGCTGGTGCATCGGGCACCAGCGCCGCCAGCACCTGGATCACGCCGGCCTGCAGCGGCGGGGCTTCGAACGCCAGCGCCGGCGCCACCAGCACCAGCCCGGCGAGGTCGGGTTGACGTTCGATCGCGTACAGGCACGAGATCAACCCGCCGAGGCTGTGCCCGTACAGGAACACCGGCCGCCCCGGTTCGCGCTCGCGCACCAGCCGCAGGAAGCCGTCCAGATCGTCGAGCACCTGATCGACGCCACCGATGGCGATCCGACGCCCGGCGGAGCGGCCGTGGCCGCGCATGTCGAGCGCCCACACCGCGTAGCCGGCGCGGACCAGCCGGGCCGCAAGCCCGGCATAACGCGCCGAGTGATCGGCGAGCCCGTGGTGGATGACGACCACGGCTTTCGGCTCGGCGCCGACCGGCCGCCACCGCTGCGCGTACAGCTCGACACCGGCGCCGGTGAACTGGAGCTCGGCCCAGTCGACGTCGGCCGGCGCCGCGACGCGGGCGGGAGCGACGAGCCGAACCCCGGGGTCGATGGCGGCACAGCTGGTGGCGACCAGCCCGATCAGGACCAACCCGAGGCAGTGACAGGGCGGCGACATGGCCGGCAGTGTGACCATCGCCGGCTCGGCGCGCGATGGGTCGAATGGCCGATCCGGTGGCGACCGGGCGGTCACGCGGTCGCGCTCCCCGGTGACGCCCATGGAAGACCGACCGCGCCCAGGCCCGCGCCGACGTCCTCGAAGCGCGCCGCATCTTGCAAGCCGGCAACCCCGAGGCGATCGCCGAGGAGATCGATGTGGCTGAAGGCCCACGGTGGGGTGCCATGACTGCGCAGGCCTTCGCGCAGCGTTGACCGGCTCGGTGCGCAGATCCTCGCGCAACCGGATCGCCGCCCGCCGAGCTGCGCGCTGGCATGGAAGCTGCTGATGCCAGGGTCATGCGCAGGTTGTTCGTCGTCGTCGTGTTGATCGCCGCGGGCTCGCTCACCGCCTGCCACCGCGAACCGGCGACGCTCGGCGAGCTCCTCGCCTCCGCCGGGTTCGAGGAGCCGGAACCGGAACCCGCCTGCGCGTGCGCCGGCGACGTGCCGGTGGCCGTGAACGCGCCCTGACCGCGCCCTGACCCGAGCTACGGTCGGCGCCGCGACCGCGTCATGCCCCACGCCTGCAGCCGCGACACCAGCGTCCGCCGCGAGATGCCGAGGGCGGCGGCGGTCCGCCCCTGGTTGCCCCCATGGGCGTCGAGCACGGCCAGGATGCGTTCGCGTTCGAAGTCGTCGACGTCGGCGCGGAGGGCGCCGACCGCCGCGCCGGCGGCCACCGGCGACTCCAGCGCATTGAGCTCCGAAGCGGCGTCGAAGCAAGCCGGCGTCAGCGGTCCGCCCGACCACAACACCAGGGCGCGATCGATGGCGTTGCGCAGCTCGCGCACGTTGCCCGGCCAGTCGCCGCCGCACAGATAGGCCAGGGCCTCGACCGACAGCTCGGGGGCAACCGCGACGTCCTCGCGCGCGCACACCTCGGCGAGCAGGACGCGGGCCAAGGCCGGGATCTCGCCGCGGCGCTCCCGGAGCGGCGGGATGCGCAGCGAGATCCCGTCGAGGCGGAAGTACAGATCACTACGAAAGTGGCCGCTGGCGGACTCGGCAGCCAGATCGCGGTTGGTGGCGGCCACGAACCGAACGTCGACGGCATGCGGTCGCAGCGCGCCGACCCGCTGCACCTCGCGCTGCTCGAGGACGCGCAGCAGCTTGGCCTGCACCGCGGGGTCGAGCTCGCCGACCTCGTCGAGAAACAGGGTGCCGCGGTCGGCGCTCTCGATGAGCCCCGGCTTGGTGGTGATCGCGCCGGTGAAGGCGCCGCGCTCGTGGCCGAACAGCTCGCTCTCGATCAGCGCCGCCGGGATGGCGGCGCAGTTGACCTTGACCAGCGGTCCACCGGCGCGCCGGCTCCGGCTGTGGATCGCGTCGCCGACCCGCTCCTTGCCGACGCCGGTCTCGCCGATGATCAGCACGTTGATCTGGCTCTGCGCGATGCGCCCGATCAGATGATCGAGATCGACCGTCGCCACCGGCGACGGCGCGGCGGCCATGGTCTCGGCGCGCACCACCGCCAGGACCTCGCCGAGCTCCAGCGCGGCGCCCGGGCCGAGGGCGGCGATCTCGCCGGCGGCCAGGGCGCGCCCGGCGACCCGGGTCCCGTTGGTGCCGCCCAGATCCTCGACGGTGATCGTGGCCCCGATGTGGATGCGGACGTGACGCCGCGACACCGACGGGTGATCGACGACGATCTCGCAGTCACGCGAGCGGCCGACCACGACGACGCCGCTCCACGGCAACGGGTGCTGCGTGCTGTCCTCGCCGTGGATGACAACCAGGTGCGGCGCGCGCAGCGAAGGCACGCGACTGGGCACCGTTGGAGCGAGGCCGTCGTTCGCCACGGCGGTATTGTAGTCCGAGGTCGCACGACGCGGGTGATGAAGGCGGCGGCGGGCCGGTCGCCGGACCATCTGAAACCTTGGCGATTATCAAGACTTGTCGACTTGACCGATTTTTCGCCGCGACGGCTGATCGTCGCGCTGACATCAGCGCACACGAGCCAGCGCACACCAGGCGCTGCCCCATCGCTAACCCGCAAATCAATTGTGTCGGGCCCAGGTCTGCGCGACCATGTCCTGGCGTGCGTACAACTCGGCAAGGTAGGCGACATCAGCGCGGCAGCGCGCTCCTGGTGGCGATGATCGCCCTCACCGGCCTGGTGACGCTGGGCGGGCTCACCGTGCTGTCGGTGCAGGGCGGCGTCGGTGCCGTCGGCCACGAGCGCCATCGATCGACCGCGCTCTATGCCGCCGAGAGTGGCGCCGCCGCCGCGATGGACTACCTGCGCCGCAACGTCGACACCGCCACCAAGTGGAGCGCCTTCGTCGAGCCGGCCAACACCACGCCCCAGAGCCCGGTCGATATCGTCGGCAATCACGCCCAGCCCGGTGACGCCGGCAACCTGTTCGCGATCGACATCAACGCCTGGTACGCCGTCGAGGTCCTCAACAACCTCGACGACGATGGCTACCTCACCGGCGACGACGCCGATGGCCGCGTGATCATCCGCTCGACCGGCTTCGGACCCAACGGGGCGGTGGCCCAGGTCGAGTGGCAGGTCGGCGTCGAGATCACCGGTGCTGGCGGTCCTCGACCCTGTCCGGGTTACGGACAGAGGGGGATGGCCGAGGACGGGGCGGGGCGCAACGATTGCTTGACGACCATCATCGCCACGGACGTGGCGACGTACACGCCGGGAGGTTCGCCGTGAGCCATTCGATCTCGTTTCGCGCGCTGGCCCTGTCGACCGCCGTCACCGCCATCACGTGGATGCCGCTGGCGGCCGCCGACGTCACCTGTCCGGCGACGTCGAACCCGTCCAACTGGGCCGGCACCACGCTCGACACCGAGACCGAGCTCAAGGACGGCATCGTCTACGACACCACCGGCGCCAAGCTGCGGCTCGAGCAGGCCGCCGGCCTGTTCCGCAGCACCGCGCTCGGCATCACCGACCTCACCGTGTTCGCGGCGGTCGGCGACTTCAACAAGGACACCTGGGACGACTTCGTCGGGGTCGGCGAGGCGACCTCGTTCGTCCGCATCTATCGCAACCGGACCTCCGAGAACCCGGCCCCCGACTGGAACGATCCCAACGCGGTGCGGACCCCGAAGTTCGTGATGGCGCGCCAGCTGGTCTCCGCCACCGCGTCGCACCGCTGGCGCCCGACCGCGGCGGCGGACTTCAACGGCGACGGCTGGGACGACGTGTTCGTGGCCTCGGCGCCGACCTATTCCAATCCCGACACCGCGACCCTGTGGATCAACCGGGCGGTCAACGACGCCGCCGGCAACCCGCAATTTCTGGCCTCGGTCTCGGCGATGGCGTCGGGCACGGCGCCGTCGGCGATGGGGGCGCAGACCTGGGGCGGCACCAGCATCCAGGCGCTCGACTACAACGGTGACCGCAAGATCGATCTGCTGGTCGGCAGCGGCTACAACAACGGCACCATCCGCATCTTCCTCAACAACTGCTCCACCGCCAGCGGCGCTCAGCCGGCGGCACCGGCGCCGCGGCGCTGCGGCACCTCGCCACGGTTCACCTACGCCTCGACGCTCATCACCAACATGGGATTCCCCACCGACGCCAACCTACCGGTGTTCAGGTTCGACGACGTCGACGGCGATGGCCGTCGCGATCTGATCGCCGGCGCGCCGAGCTGCTGCACGACCGCGGCGAGCCGCCTGCGGCTGTGGAAGGGCGTCGACGGCGGCGGCATCAACACCGCCAGCTTCCAGTCGATCGCGTTCCAGGGCGCGGCGACCGCGGTCCTGGTCGCCGACTTCTCGGGTGACGGCAAGAAGGACCTCATCGTCGGTACCGACAACTGGAACTACAACGCCGGCAACGGCGGGGCCAGCTTCTACTGGGTCAACAACGGCACCGCGACGCCGTTCAGCCGCGCCCGGCTCAATCTCACGACCACCAACAACCCGACGTACGACTTCGACGTCGGCTTCGTCTTCAACTACGACCACGACCCGTCGAACACGCCCGACGTGATGATCGCCGACGGTAACCACACCTCGAGCTTCTACGTGTTCGCCAACCGCATGGTCAGCCAGTACGTGCCGTGCGGCGAGGTGGCGTCGGGGACCATCGACCTCGGCGCGCTGCAGAACTCCGAGATGGTGGTCACCGCGGCCCGCATCGATCCCGACTACACGCTCAACACCGGGACCATCCGCTTCTTCGTCTCCAACGAGGAGCCGCCCAACTGGATCGAGGCCACCGACTGCGGCGACAGCTCGGGCGACCTGTGCGCCAGCTTCCAGAAGCCGGTCGGACGCGAGGTGCGCTGGAAGGCCGTGATGTGCTCGAACGCGGCGCACACCCGCACCCCCGAGCTGCGCAGCATCGAGATGACGTTCGACTACACCCAGGCCCTCGAGCACTTCCGGGCCGGCGTCATCGTCAACGACGGCGTCACCTACCTGGGCGGCTTCCGTCAGCCCGGCGATCGCGGCAGCTTCTACGCCGTCAACGCGGCGCTCGACGCGACCTACTGGGACGCCGCCGACGCCATCGACAGCGCGTCCGACGGTTCGCGCAACATCTACACCGCGACCGACGCCGGCAACGTGCGCCTCGACTTCACGGTCGCCAACGCCAGCAGCGCGCAGCTCCAGGACGTCCTCGATGCCGCCGACCAGGCCCAGGCCGCGAGCGTGATCGCCTGGGTGCGCAGCGCCCGGTTCGGCATCGGCAACGCCGGGATCCAGCTGTCGCGCCTGGGCGCGATCGAGACCTCGACGCCCGCCATCCTGACCAAGCCGGCGATCCCGATCTGGTACTCGTTCGCGTCCGCCACCGACAAGGCGCGCCACGTCGCGTTCCAGAACCAGTACGCCGACCGCAAGGGCCTGGTCCTGTTCGGTGCCAAGACCGGCATGATCCACGCCGTGCAGACCAACCCGACCAGCATCACGACCGCGCCCAGCGGCCGCGAGGCGTGGGCCTTCGTCCCGCCCAAGACGGCGGGCGGCATGATCGCCGATCAGACCTCGAGCATCGCCGCCGGCACCACCGAGGTGAGCGCGTTCCCCGACGGCTCGCCGACCCTCGCCGACTACCGCCGCAGCGACGGCACCTTCGCGACCGCCGCCGTGGTCGGCGCCGGCAACGGCGGCAAGAGCATCGTCGCCCTCGACGTGACCGAGACGGTCGATCCCGACACCGGCACCGTCCTCGGCCCGACGCCGCTGTGGACCGCCACGCCCGGCGACGCCGACGCCGGACAGGGCCACGCCAAGCCGGCCGTCGCCCGCGTGTACGTCGCCAACACCGAGCGCTACTTCGTCATCGCCGGCACCGGCGTGGCGTTCGACAATCCGGTGGCGCCCTGGGAGCGCGGCCGCATCGTCGCCGCCTACGACCTCGCCACCGGCGAGATGGTGTGGCAGTTCAAGGCCGCCTGCCCGCTGACCACCGACGTCAGCGTGTTCGAGACCGACGACGACCTCGAACCCGGTGCGCCGACGATCAACGGCTACGCCGACCGCGTCGTGTTCGCCGACGCCTGCGGCAACGTCTACAAGCTGGATCCGGCCAAGGACCTCAACGGCGCCTTCAACGACAACTCCGCGCTCGGTTCGATCGAGGTCGACGACCTCAGCGGGGTCAAGCAGATGGCGATGTTCTCGACGGCGACGACCAGCGGCGCCCTCGGCGCGCCGAGCCCGATCAGCGGCACGCTGGCGGTCCGCGCCGACTCCTCGACGCGCGCGGTGCTGTTCTTCGGCACCGGCGGGCTCGAGAGCCACGCCGTGACCCAGACCAACGAGTTCTACGCGGTCTACGCCGACACCGGCGCGATCCGCTCCAAGCTCACCGGCGCCTGCACCTTGAACTCGTGCGAGAAGTTCTACGGCGGCGTCGTGGTGACGCCCGAGCAGGTCATCTTCACCCGCACCAAGGATCCCGTGGTCGGAACCTCGACCTGCGACCTCGGCTCGACGGTGGTGCAGGGCATGCGGCTCGACGCCGACACCGCCGGTAACTTCGCCGAGGACTTCAGCCAGACCCTGGCCTCGGCGGTCATGGGGGCGCTGTACGGCGACGCCGGGGCGCTGTACTTCGCGACCCTGTCGGGCGACGTGTCGCGGATCGGCACCCCGCGGGCGGCCAACGCTGGCGACGACAGCAACGCGACCAACCCGCCGCCGCAGTTCGGCGGCGGCAGCGAGAGCGG
Organism: Myxococcales bacterium; assembly: GCA_947483555.1. GTDB lineage: Bacteria > Myxococcota_A > Polyangia > Haliangiales > Haliangiaceae > UBA2376. Next base: position 120,596 of record CANKMW010000009.1, on the reverse strand, counting down.
CACCACCACCGTCGGCAACGCCGACGCCCTCGCGCTCCTGGGGTGGCGGCAGGTCTACTGATGCGGGCGCGGCGGACCAGGCGACAGGGTGGCTTCACCCTGCTGGAGATGTTGATCACCCTGACCGTCACGGTGATCGGCCTCACCGGCTTGCTGTCGCTGCACGTCGTGGTCTCCAAGGGCAACGCCACCACCTCGCGCAGCGGCGAGGGGGTCGCGGTCGCCGAGGCCACGCTCGAGGAGATCCGCAACCTCAGCCTGGCGGCGCTGTTCACCGAGTTCGGCGTCACCGGGTTGCCGATCGACGCCAACCTGAACACGGTCGCCGGCCGCGCCGGCGTGACGTTCAACCGCAACGTCCAGGTCACCGAGCTCACCGCGACCTCCACCAACCTGGTCAAGATCCGGGTCGCCGTGACCTGGACCGACGCCGGCGCCGCGCCGGGCGCCGATGGCGGGATCCACGATCACCGGGTCAGCTTCGAGCTGATCCGCACCGCGTCCGAGGCGTTGTGACCCGAGCGCGACGCCAGCGGCGTGGGCGGCGCACCCGCGGCTTCACGCTGGTCGAGGTCATGGTGTCGCTGGTGATCAGCTCGTTGCTGGTCGGGATGATCCTGTCGATCTTCAGCCGCATGTCGCTGGCCTACCGCGGCCAGCAGGGCGTCGCCGAGCTGCAACAGATCCTGGCCGCCGGCCACAGCCTCATCGAGGCCGATCTGCGCCAGGCCGGGTTCCAGATGCCGGACGGCTTCTTCGTCGCCGCCGACCAGACCCTGCACCAGCCGATCGAGATCGCGAACGACGCCAGCGGCTTCGGTCCCGACCAGATCCGGATGTTCTACGCCGACGGGTCCGCCCAGGCCCGGGTCGAGAACTTCAACGGCACCGCCGACGACGCCCTGGCCGCGGGCACCCGGGCCGGGCAGCCGTTCACCACCATCACCGTCGATGACGCCGGCGACTTCCTGCCCGGCGAGGTCGCCGTGATCGTCAAGGCCCAGGACGGCGCGCCGACCGACATCCGGTTCTTCGCCTGCGTGGTGCAGATCGCTGCCGTCGGTCCGAAGCTGCTCACGCTCGGCCTCGCCGCCCCGTGGGGCTCGGCGCAGAACGACCAGTGCGATCAGATCCGCACCGACGCCGCGGTCGGCACCGACAGCCGCGCGATGGTCTACCGCTTCCGGGCCCGCGGCTACCGCATCGACCCCACCCGGCTCGACCTGGCGGTGTTCCAGCTGTCGCCGACCGCCGGGTTCGTCGATGACTGGCAGGACCTCGCGGTCGGATTCACCGACCTCCAGGTCGCGTCGCGCTGGGACGACACCGGCAACACGGTGGCGCTCGCCGTGGAGACCGTCGATCTCGACGCCGACGCGCGCCGCGAGTGGTTCTCCGACATCACGCAGCAGACGCTGAGCGCACCGATCACCACCACGTCGCCCGCGCTGCCATACGTGATGGCGTCGTACTTTGCTCCCCCGGTCTCGCGCGAGCGCTCGACGATGATCGGCGTGCGGGTCACGCTGGTGGTGCGCACCCACACCAAGATCGATCTGGTGCCGTCGCAGCGGACCCCCAAGCTCGTCGACGACGCCCGGCCCGGTAACAACGACCTCGGCGACCGTGACGAGGTCCAGCTCGAGGGCGTGGCCGACGCCGCCCGCCCGCTCGAGCTGCGCGGCGATCATGCCTACCGCTACTCGACGGTGGGCACCGACCTGCGCAACCTGGGGGTCGGCCTGTGACGGCCAGCCGGCGCCGCCAGCACGGCTTCACCCTCACCGAGTTGCTGGTGACGGTGGCGATCATCGGCGTGCTCTCGGTGCTCGCCATCTCGCTGCTGCGCGCCAACCCGCGGCCGGTCGACGTCGCCTCGCAGGTGTCGAGCAAGCTGGCCGAGACCTCGCGCAAGGCGGTGGTGGGTGGGGCGGTCCGCGGCGACGTCGCTGCCGCGCAGGGAAGCAAGGCCCGGACCCGCGCCGTGTTCACGGTCGCGGCCAGCGCCGTGACCCTGACCGTGCAGCGCCTCGAGGAGGACCCGACGCCAGCGGTGACCGCGAGCTGGTTCACGCTGTCGGAGGTCCAGCTCCACCGCACCGTGCTCCTGTCCGGGTACATGCCGTCGGCCGACCTCACCGGCGGCGCCACGGCCCCGGCGGTCGCGCTCGGAACCGGCGACTCGTTCGAGATTCGCTGCAACCCCGACGGCACGTGCGACGGCATCACCGTCTACCTGGCCGCCGACAAGGGCCAGCGCAAGGCGCGCGTCGTCGTGCTGCCGCTCGGTGGCACGCCGATGACGTTCGACCGCTGGTAGACTCGGCACGTGCCCAGGGCCAGCCTTTCAGCGACGCTGATCGCCAGCGCGCTCGTCGTCGTCACCGGCTGTCAGACCAGGTCGACGGCGAAGCCGAACAAGGACGGTGGCGCCGCGGGCGACGCCGGCGCGCTGGTGGCGCCGAACCTGCGCCGGCTGCCGCCGCTGACGCCGCTGCGTCCCCCCGAGCCGGCCGTCGAGATGCCTCGCGAGCTGCGCTTCACGCTGCTCGAGCCGGGCCAGGGCGCCCGCAAGGTGCTGCGCTATCGGCCCGATGGCAGCGCCCGCGAGCTGGTGGCGCGCGCGCTGGTCACCACCCGCGGCTACGCCGATGGGGTGTGGACCGATCCGCTGACGCTGGCGCCGCTCCGCGACGGTTTCGGGATCACCGCCGCGCCGCCCGCCAGCGCCGGTGCGGCCGCCGTGGCGGTCCAGCTGCGCGGGTTGAGCGCGACGGTCGAGGCCGGCGGTCCGGCGGCCGGGGTCGCGGCCGCCGAGTTCTACCTCGAGCGGTGGCGCCTGCTGCTCGAGAAGCGGCGCGCCGACATCACGACCGACGCCCGCGGCCGGATCCTGACCACCACGCTGGTCGACGATCCGGCCCGTCACCGCGTCGACGCCCGCGACGAGCTGGTGCAGCGCTGGCTCGGGCTGGTGGTGCCGCTGCCCGAGGAGCCGATCGCCGTCGGGGCCCGCTGGCGCGTGGTCAGCGTGCTGCGCGCCGGCGGCGCGGTGCTCAAGCAGACCGCGACCTACCGGCTCACCGCCGCCGACGCCGCCGGCTGGACGGTCGTGGTCGAGGTCGAACGGATCGGCGAGCCGCAGGACATCACGGTGCCCGGCATGGCGGCCGGCGTGCTCGGCGAGGTGGTGGCGCTGCGCCGCGTGGTCACCGGGACGCTCACCGTGCGCGCCTCGGATCCGCTGCCGGTGCGCGGCAAGCTGACCTCGGACGTCGCGTCGCACGCCCGCTTCCACCTGCCCGGCAAGACCACCGAGCGCTACACCGAGGACCAGGCCACGATCGAGCTCGGCCCGCCGTAGCGAGCCGCTAACCAGCGTTCAGATGACCACGCGGCCCGGCGGTCTGCGATAGTCGGCGCATGCGGATGGCTGGAAGCGCGGTGCTCCTTTTCGTCGTGATGGTGAGCGGCGCAGCGTGCAAGAAGAAGCGCGCGCTCCCCGGTCACCGCGTCGATGTCCTCCAGTTCAACAGCTTCAGCCTCGCCGTCCCGGCCGGGTGGAACCAGGTCGACGAGCCCGAGATGGTGAAGCAGGCGGGACCGAACGGGAGGGTGCTCTCGCCGAGCGTGCTGCCCGCCGGCTTCACGCCGAGCGTGCTGATCCAGCAACTCGAGCTACCCGCCGACGGGATCGCCTTCATGCGGGGCGCGACGGCCGAGGCGTGCGCCGCCGGCATCCAGAAGCCGATGGCGGATCAGACCAAGTCGACCCCAGGCCCGAGCAAGACCTGGGATCACGGCTCGTTTCACGGCTGCGACATCGAAGTGGTCTCTCCCACCGACCGGCAGGCGACTCGTCAGATCTCGTTCACCGACGGCACGATCACGGTCTCGCTGGTCTGCAATCGCGACAAGGGCGGCGCGCCGGCGGTCGACGCCGCGTGCGAAGCGATGGCCCGGGCCGTGGTCGCAAGATAGCGCCTCACCCTGCCCGGTGGTTCGCCACCGTTGGCACCGTGACGCCGCCTGAGGCCTGCAGCGCGAGGGCCTCGGGGTGGGCCTGGTAGTGGGCGCGCAGGGCGCGGGCCAGGGCGACCTTGGTGGGCTCGTCGACCGGGGACGGCCGAGCGTCGGGCAGGGCCGCGACGATCGCGTCGAGCAGCGCGTCCTGGGGCGGCGGCATGCGGGCGCGCCACGAGCCGAGCAGCGCGCGGTCGACGCGGGCGGGTAGCGAGCCGAGGATGCCGACGTCGTTCTGGTCGTGGATCAGCAGCCCCGCGGTGGTGCCGCGGTCGAGCGTGAGGACCTGGAACAGGTAGAGGGTGTGGTAGGCGAGCTGGCGGGCGCGATCGTCGGCGGTGATCGGAGTGGCGCGGCGCAGCGCCTCGTCCAGCAGCCTGGCGTACGTACCGGTCGCGGCCGCGCCGACGCGGCGGGCCAGCGCCTCGTCGGCGTCAGGATCGCCGGTGGCGTGGTCCTCGAGATAGAAGTGCGTGACCCCGCGATGGCGGCCGAGCGCGGGGATCCAGAAGTAGCGGTCGCCCTGGGACCGGGCGAGCTCGGCGAGCTCGGGGGCGGCGTCGCGCAGCGCGGCGGTGAAGCTGGCGGTGGCGACCTGGTCGGGGATCGCCGGGTTGAGATCGGCCATCAGGCGCCAGTAGGCGCGACCGCTGCGGAGCTCGGTCCAGCTGACGTGGATGTGCACCGACGGCGCATGCGGTGAGGCGGGGTGGATGATCGTCGACAGCGCGGTGGCCGAGCTCAGCGCGCGATCGGGCTCGTCGTCGTAGTGAACCTGAGAGACGTTGATGGACGCCCGGTCGAGCGCGGCGGTGTCACCGGCGCCGAGCCGCACCCCGCCGCCGTGGCGCCCGCCGTCACGCTGCCAGCGGATCGCCTCGAACCGGCTCGGCGCTCCGACCGCGGCGGTGACCGACTCGAGCGCGGTGGCGAAGCCGGTCTGGATCGACTCGACGAGCGCGAGGGCGCGGGCGCGGGCGGTGCCGGCGGCAACCTGAGACACGACGCGACGATAGCAGACCGGGCCCCGGCGCTGGAAGCGCGCCTCGAGGAGGCCGCGGCGATGCTGACCGAGGCGCTCACCGACCTCGGCGGCGCGTTGGTCCCGCGGCGGGCCCTCAGCAGCTCCAGCCGACGACCCGGCAGGTACCCGCGGGCGTGCAGACGCTGTCGCGCTCGCCGTCCTGGGGGTGGGCGTGACGGGGCGGAACAGCGCGGCGCGTGCCATGCGCAGCACCTCGCGCAGCACCTGATCGTCGGGGAGCGGCGCGAGCAGGCGCTGGACCGCGATGGTCGAGACCAGGAAGGTGACAACGTTGACGACGTAGGCGGCCGGATCGACGTCGGCGTGGAGCTGTCGGCGCCGATCAGGCCCGGGCTCGAGGCGATCGAGTACCCCGCCGTCGTCGACGAGGTCGGCCACTGGACGCCGTGTATGGTGGCGCGGTGAAGATCTGGGTCGACGCCGACGCACTCCCCACCGAGGTCAAGGAGATCATCTTGCGGGCGTCGCAGCGGCTGCAGATCGCCACCGTGCTGGTCGCCAACAAGTACGTCCGGATCTCCGACAGTCCGCTGGTCTCGTTCGTCCGGGTCAGCCAGGGCGCGGATGTCGCCGATGCGTACATCGCCGATCACTGCGCGCCCCACGACTTCTGCGTGACCGCCGACATCCCGCTCGCCGCGGTCCTGGTCGGCAAGGGTCTGACCGTGATCGATCCGCGCGGCGACCTCTATTCCGAGGCGAACGTCAGCGACCGCCTCTCGGTTCGCGATCTGATGGCCAGCCTGCGCGAGACCGGGATCGAGACTCCAGGGCCCCCGCCATTCAACGCCAAGGCCAAGCAGAAGTTCGCCGCCCGGCTCGACAGTCTGCTGACCAAGGCGCTGCGCTCTGGCGTGGCTGACGCGGCCCTCGGTCATCCCGGGAACGGTCGACAACGAGCTGACGCTCGACCGAGCCGCGCTCCACCTGCGCAACACGCGCGCGATCGGGGACGCCGGCGCCGGCGATCCGCGGACGCTGGCTCCGATGCTGGACTTGCTGTGGGCCACCGGGGAGGTGCCGCCCGACCTCGAGTTCCCGGACGCTCCGACCGGGCTGTACGCGCGCATGAGCCTGGAGCTCGATCGCGGCACCGGCACCTACGCCTACGAGCTGACCGGCAGCGCCGACATCCGCGGGGTGATCGAGCCGTTCACGGTGCGTGACCGCGACCAGCTGGCGGTATCGTTCGAGTACGAGATCGCCCTGCCGCCGGGCGCGGCCGCGCGCATCCCGGTCCGGATCGAGCTCGATTCCGTCGTGCGCGCGCTCGACTTCGAGGCCGCTCCCGTGGTCGGTGGACGGCGGGTGATCGAGACCGGCGACGCGCAGATGCCCGTGGTCCGGACCGAGCTCGCCAAGGCGTTCGGCGTGCACAACAACGATCTCTAGTCGGTCCGGTCCTGGCGCGCGAGTTCGAGGCTCGGAGCCGCGACGGCGCGGCGCTCGCGTCGCGCCGCCGCGCGTCAGCTCGCGATCCGCGCCGCCGTGAAGCGTGCGATCAGCTCGTCGCCCAGGTCCTCGAGCCGGCGCCCGTCGCCGGGATCGCCGCTCGCGCGTTCGCCGAGCTCGTCGAGCGCCGCGAGCGCGCCGGGCGCGATGATCCGCTCCGCCATCGGATAGAGCACCTGGTTCTCCTTGGCGATGTGCGAGGTCAGCAGCGCCACGTAGCCCGCGACCGCGCCGGCCATGACCGCCAGCTCCTCCTGGGTCAGCGGCCCGGGCACCCGCGCCGCCGCCAGCTCGGCCAGCATGCCGACGTGGCGCCGACCGGCGTCGTGCTCCCGGAGCATGCAGCCCAGCGGGCCGCCGTCCATCGGCAGCCCGGCGTGGCCCATCGCGACGAACAGCACCTCCTCCTCCTTGTGGTGATGCCAGCCGTCGACGTACTCGCGCAGGTAGGTCACGAACTGGCCCAGCACGGCCCGGACGTCGCCGTCGTCGTGGGCATGGAACGCCGCGTAGTCATGCAGCGCGGCGAGGACCCGGAGGATGTGGTCGTGCTCGGTGACGAGCGCGGTCAGCAGCTTGCTCATGAGTGCGGGCAGCGGAGCATGGACGTGCGGCCACCGACTTGACGCCGAGCAAGTAGCCGGATCTCCGCCGACCGCGGCGTCGTCCGCCCCGACGGCCGCGTCGAGTGCCGGTTCCGCCGCCCCGATCCTGGGCGTGCCGCTGCGCGCCATCGACAGCGAGCACGACCGCGGCCACGTCGGGAGCCACCTACCGGTGAGCTACTTGCCGGTGAGCTGGCGGATGGCGCCGGCCCAGTCCTCGATGTGGTAGGTGCGGACCACGCGCCCTTCTTCGACGGTGTGCAGGTCGAGCGACATGATGTCGAAGCCCCGGCCCGAGGGCGGCACGCCGAACAGCTCGCCGACCGGCGTGCCGGTGGCGCGGCCGCGCACCACGACGCGGTCGCCGGCCTCGACCAGCTCCACGATGCGCCACGACAGATCGGGGATGAGCTTGGCGAAGCCCTGGAGCTGAGCTCCGAACTGCTCGCGGCTCTTGGCCGGTCCGGCGTAGCCGCCGATGCTCTGCCAGCTCGGCGTCAGGGCGCGCGACATGCGCTCGGTGAGGTCAGGGGCGGTCGTCGACGACAGCACCTGGTCGTAGAAGAAGTGGATGAGCTCGCGGGTCGTGGTCATGGGAACCTCCAGGGCCCACGGTGCGCCATCTGCCACTGCTCGATAAGATGGCACTCATCGTTAGCACTGTTCGATAATCTTGCACCATGATCGAGAACCTCAAGGCCCTGGCCGTGTTCGCCCGCACGGTCGAGAGTGGGACCTTCCGCGCCGCGGCCCGGGCGCTGGGCCTGTCGCCGTCGGTGGTGAGCCACCACATCAGCGAGCTCGAGCGCCGGCTCGAGGTGCCCCTGCTCTACCGCTCGACCCGGCACCTCGCCCTGACGCCCGACGGCGAGCGGCTGTTCCACGAGGCTCGCGAGATGGTGGCGGCCGCCGAGCGCGGCCTCGACGCGCTCGGCGAACGGGGCGAGGGGCTGGCCGGGCGGCTGCGCGTCACCGCGCCGGCCCTGCTGGCCGAGACGCGCTTCTGCCGCGACATCGGCGCGTTCACCCGCGCTCATCCCCGCGTCACCCTCGCCCTCGCCTTCACCGAGCGCCGCCAGGATCTTCTCCGCGACGGCTTCGACGTGGCCCTGCGCATCGGCCGCCTCGAGGACAGCACGCTCAAGGTCCGGCGCCTGGCCCTGATGCCGCGGGTGCTGGTCGCATCACCGTCGTACGTGGCGCTGCATGCTCGCCCGCGCACCGTGCGCGACCTCGACGGCTGGGACTTCATCCAGCTCAGCGCGGTGCGACCCGAGCTGGCGCTGATCCCGCCCGGTAGGAAGACGCCGGTGGTGCGGCCGTACCGCGCCCGCGCCGCGGTCGACAGCGCCACCGCGCTGCGCGAGATGGCGATCGCGGGCATGGGCGTGACGTCCTTGCCCGAGGTGCTGGCGCGGCGCGAGCTGGCGCAGGGCCGCCTGGTCGAGGTGTTGCCGTCGTGGCGTCTGCCGACCCTCGGCGTCTACGCGGTGTGGCCGGCGGGCGCGGCGCGGCCCGGCCTCACCCTGCGCTTCATCGACTTCATGGCCGAGCCGCTGGCCGCGCTGTTTGCATAGGCGCGACCAGATCGTGGGTGCCGCACCAGCCGGGATCGTGAACGGCTACGTGGGATAGCGTGCGAGACAACACCCAAGCGATGGTTCACGGCGCGGTGAGCGCGCCCTCGATGTAGAACGCCACCGCCATCACCAGCGCGGTGTGACGCATGCTCGGCGTCACGTGGCCCTCGATCTGGCTGCTGTCCTCCTCGCCGAACTCGATCAGGTTGCCCTGGACGCGCACGTCCCATGGTCTGGCTGATCCGGCAAACGTGAACCGATCGCCTGAGATGTGACCGAAGAGCTGCCAACGTTGGATGCTTGGCTCGCGAGGGTTCGCCCCCGAGGGGCCGGCCACGTAGATGTCGCCCCTGTCATCGATCCTCGCCTTGCCGCCCCCCTTGGTCAGCGCAATCGTACCGTCCGCATGGATGGTCGGGCCCGGCAGCAGATCCTTGCCGGGCGCGTTCGGTCCAGCCGACTCGGTGCGGCCGTCGGCGAACAGTCGCGCAATGGGCTCACCCCGGAACGAGATCGTGATCGGTTGCAGGTCGACGACGAATGGCGCCGGGCCCCGTGCCGACTCGGTCGTCTTCGTCGTCGGCGACGTCGAGCATGCGGTCATCACGAACATCAGGATGGCGAGCCCACGCGACCGTTCGAGCCAGCCCATGACGCGATTCATACCATCACCTGGCCGGGGGACCGCTCGTCGTGCGCGCTGGAGGTCGGCCCGCTGGCCGGCAGCTCGGGTTCGAGTGGGGGGCGGCCGAGGCGCACCCCGGGTCGGGCGAAGGCATCCCACGCGCGCGGGCCGTGCCGTGCGTCTGCGTGGCCTGGGCGTGGATCGGTGTCCCATTCCAGCCCAGGAGCAGATCTGGCCTCGGCAACATGTTCATCTCGAACCGCGAGACCTTGCTGACTCTGCCCGCCGTCAATTGCTGGGCGCGGAGCTACTCCCAGCACTGAAACTTCGGCGAGGCGGACGGGCTCGTCATCAGGAACGAGCAACGGTGGCGCTCGAAGCAGGCCCGCAGCCCATCACACGTCGCGGCCTGGGGCCCGGCGCACTCGGTCAGGGTCGCCTTGGTGACGGCGGCCATGTTCGCCGGATCCTCGCCAGCCTCGGGCTCGTAGCGCATCGACACGCGGCAGTACATCGTGGCGTTCCGCAGCGTGCCCGCCGGATACTTGTCGCCGCCGCACTTCTCGATCCGCTCGATCAGGCGATCGCATGGATCGGGCGACTCGCCACCGCTACAGCCGGCGAGGACGAGTGTTGCGACGAGCGCTCGCGCTCCCGCACGCATCGCGCCGGCGTGGCCGGCGTGGCCGGCGTGGCAAGACCGTGGCAAGAACCGAGGTGGCAGTGTCCGTAGCCCGAGACAAATGAGAGGAGTTACGGGAGGTTGGTTGGTGGAGATAAGGGGAATCGAACCCCTGACCTCTTGAATGCCATTCAAGCGCTCTCCCAGCTGAGCTATATCCCCAACCGAGCCCCGGCTACCCGGAGCGGGATGGTGATTACCGCCCCGCCCGTTCGCTGTCAAGCCTGCCGTCGAAGCGGTTGCCGCTTATGGATCCGCCGGGTTCGATGGTACTAGAGGCTGGTGCGGCGGCCGAACCACGATCGGGGCACCCGGTGAGGATCGGCGAGATGCTGGTGGCGGCCGGCATCCTGAGCGAGGCCGACCTCGAGCGGGGCCTGGCGCGGCAGCGCACGACCCGCACCCGGCTGGGCTCGACGCTGGTCGAGATGGGGATCCTGGGCGGCGACGAGATCGCCCGCGCCCTCGCTCGCCAGCACGGCGTCCCGGCTGCGCTGGAACGGCACCTGGCCGGACGCGACCCGGCGCTGGTAGCGCGGCTGCCGGCGGAGCTCGCGCGCACCGCCTGGGTGTTGCCGCTGGCGATGTCGCGGGGCGGGGATGGGATCAACCTGGTCGTGTGCATGCGCGATCCGGTGCCGGAGGCGATCGCCCTGGTGCGCACCGCCGCCGGCATGCCGGTCATCCCCAGCGTCGCCGGTGAGCTCGCGCTCCGTCGTCACCTGGACGTCGCGTACCCACCACCCAAGGTCGCGCCGCCAGCCACGGTCGCGCCGCCGCCCAGGATCGATGACGGCTCGGACGGCTCGATCGACATCGATGTCGACGTCGATGTCGGTGAACACTCGCGACAGTTCCCGGTCTTCAGCGAGCTCGGCGAGGGGTCGCTGGTCGAGCTCGACCACGAATACGTCGACAAGCACCACGTCCTGCAGACCCCCACCGTCCTGCGTAGCACCGGATCGGTGCCGGCGCTCGGCGCTGCCACCGATGCCAAGCGCGCGACCGGAGCGAGCCCGGCGATCGCGGCGGCGCCCGAGCCGCCGCCGCAGCAGCAGCAGCCACAGGCCCGCAAGCTCGACGACACGATCACGTCCATCGCCATCGCGACCACGCAAGATCAGATCGCGGAGCTGGCCATCGACTACCTGCGCGGCCACTGGAAGGCCGCGCTGGTCATGACCGTGAAAGGCAAGTCGGCGCTCGGCCAGCATGGCTTCGGCGGTGGCATCACCGCGACCAACGCCGAGTGGATCGTCGTGCCGCTGGATCAACCGTCGGTGCTACGCACCGCCCACGACGACCGCCGTCCGTTCGTCGGCGACGCCCAGGTCGGTTCCACGGTCCAGGATCGCTTCCTGCGCTTGTTCGCCGACGTCGGCTCGCGCACGCTGGTGGTGGCGCCGGTGATGGTCCGCGAGCGCCCGGTCTCGCTGCTGTTCGCCATCGGACCGCTGGGCAAGCTGCCCGAGTCCGCGGCCACCGTCGCCGTGCTCGCCCACGCCATGGGCGAGGCCTACCTGCGCATCATCCTGGCCGCCAAGTCGCGCGGCTGAGTCAGAGCCCCGGGCAAGACCCCGCCGTCACGTCACCGTCGGGCGCACGCGCAGGAACGGCAGCAGCGGCAACGCCGACACGAACGCCAGCACCATGAACAGCTGGAACAAGGCGTCCCAGCCGTAGGTGTCGCTGACGTAGACGGTGACGAAGCCCTGCACGATGCCGCCGATCGAGCCGACGCCGTTGACCAGGCCACACGCCAGCGCCGAGGCGTGGGGCCCGCCGAGGTCCTGCGAGGCCGAGCCCGACACCAGCGAGTCGGCGGCGAACAGCGTCCCGCCGACCAGGGACAACCCGAGGATGTTCCAGCCCAGGCCGTCGTCGCCGATGACCCGGTACAGCGCCAGCGCACCGCACAGCGCGAAGCACCACAACGCCGCGGTGGCGATGCGGCGGCGGCCGAAGACGCGATCGGCCAGGAAGCCGGCCAGGATCACCAGCGGGATGCCACCGGCATCGAACGCGATCGAGACGTAGCCGGCCTTCTCGGCGTCGTAGTGATAGGCCTCCGACAGATAGAACGGCAGCCAGTAGATGAAGGCGTACCGCATCAGCTTCATGCAGAAGTAGGTCAGACCCAGGCACCAGACCCGGACGTTCTTGAGCACGACCGGCCAGGCCAGGCGGCGCAAGCGGACCAGCTCGTCCTTCGACAGCCCGGCCGCGATCTCCGGATCGCGATAGCCCAGCTCCGACGGCCGATCGCGCACCACCAGCCAGAACACGCCGGCGACCACGATCACCCACAGCGCCGGGCCGAGGAACGCCGCTCGCCACCCGAACACCAGCAGCGCGGTGGCGAGCAACTTCGCGGCGACGCCGCCGGCCTGGTAGCACGTCGACCACACGCCCATGCGCTCGCCGCGGGTGCGGGTGTCGAACCACGACGCCATCAGCTTGCCGTTGCCCGGCCACCCGGTGGCCTGCACGAAGCCGTTCACCGCCCACAGCAGGATGAAGACCGACAGGATGCTGTTGAGCCCGAACACCACCGACACCACCGCGCTGGCCAGCATGCCGAGGACCACCAGGCGGCGCGGCCCGAGCACGTCGCCGAGCGCGCCATGGACGAACTGGCCGACGCAGTACAGCGTCAGGCTGGCCAGGTCGATCAGGTTGAGGTCGGCCTTGTCGAAGCCGAGCTCCTTGGCCATCGGCTTCTTGGCGACCGAAAAGTTCGAGCGCGTGAAGTAGTACGAGAAGTACGACAGCCACGACACCCAGAACATCCGCTGCTCGACGGCGGCCGGGGCACGGCCGCCCGGATCGGCGGTCACTCGGGTCGGGCTCGGCATCGCCCGCGCAGCCTACACCACGAGCCGGCGCGTCCGCGCTCAGGGCACGCTGGCGGCGACCGAGACCAGGAACGCGCGCCCGTCGGCGGTCGCCGCGGTCACCGCGGGCTCACGGGCACGGCCGGTACGTGATCTCGAGCGTCGTGTTGTTCTCGGCGTTGATGTTCTTCTGCGTCGGCGGGCGGAAGTCGTAGAAGGTCGTCGTACACCCGGTGTAGGTGTGGGTGTCGAGGATCGGGAAGCCGTTGCCGTCGGTCGCCAGGCCGGCGTTGTAACAGTTGAAGGCCATGTACGGATGGGTCGGCGTGTCGGGCGGCAGGATGTAGAGGTAGACCCGGTTGTCGCCCAGGTCGAAGATCGACTGCATGTAGGCACCGCCGACGGTGAGGAACTGCCCGAGTTCGGTGTCGAGCACGTTGCCGTCCTGGCCGGTGTAGTCCGCGGCCCACGACGTCGACTTGGCTGCTGTCTTGAGGACCGATCCGCCCCCGCCGTTGTTCTCGATGCCGCGAACGATCATGTGATTGGAGAAGTTGATGATGAGGCCGTTGGCGTGGTTCAGGAGCACGTCCAGCGACGAGGCACCGGTGCCGTAGATCGCGTTGACCGTGAACTGCGCCGTCACGCCCAGGAACGGGACGCAGGCGTCGGTCGGCGCGTCGGTGGCTGCATCGACGTCGGGACCATCGACGATGGCACCGTCGGTGGTGGTGCCGGTGCCGTCGATGCCGGTTCCGGCGGCGTCAAGATCGGTCTCCACGGTGCCGCACGCGAGCAGCGCCAAGGCCGGACTGCAGATCAAGCGAATGGACCCCATGCGCCATGGTCACACGCGGTCAATGTCGGGCGCAACGGCGACGACTGCGGTCACGCAGTCGGGCGGCCGAAGATCACACGTGCCGGCATCAGGCCGACGCTGGCGGTGCCGAACCAGGCATAGAGTTCGATCCTTCGTCGACACGCCGGCGAACAGCGTGATGGCGGCCACCCCGAGCGCGACCAGCGTCACTCGCCCGAGCGCTTGGCCGTCCGCTTCCGAGGAGCGCGCGTCGGGTCCAGTCGCCGGATCTGCTTCCACAGCAATGCCGGCGGGACCGGCGGGACACCGGCGGGGACCTCCAGCATGCGTAGCGCTCGCATGCACTCGTCCAGGCGTCCTGCACGACGGCGGAGGGCGTCCACTGCCCTGGCGAGATCTCGTTCGATGCTTGCGCCGTACGCGCCGCTCGCCTTGTCGATGGCGGTGCGCAGCGTCTTCCTCTCGAGCTGCATCATCGCCAGGTCGACGAGGTCGCGGCTGTAGACGACGTCGTCGGCCCATCGGTCCGAGTTCGCGAGGAGCTTGCTTGCCGCGAGGTCAAGCTTCGTGAGTCTGGCGATCCCGCAGACTCGGTCGGTCGACAGAGGTGGACCGAGGTCGATCCGCGCTTCGTGGATGATCTCCAGCTTGATCTCGATGTCGTCGACGGTCAGCCAGGTGCGGATCCCGTACTGATCCGCACGCACGTCGCCTGCCGCCTCGAGCCTGGCGCCATCGCGTGTCACGGCTCGGATCCCGTGCCGTCCGGTGGTCCGCTGACGTAGCGTGCGGTAGCCGGCGAGATCAGACACCAGAAAGTCGATGTCGACCGATTCCCGATACTCGCCGTGCGTGAGCGCGATCGCGGTTCCTCCGCCGAACCAGCAATGGTTGGCCTCGAGGACCGACGCGTCGAGTGCCTCGAGCACCCGCGCGATGCTCCTGTGCCCCGCGCGCTCAAACAACGAGCCGCCCTCCGAAGCGGTTCGCGAGCCGCCGTACGAGGTCACGCTCTCGGTCGTCCAGCGCCTTCTTGTCGATGTGGCGCCAGTTGCGCTGATAGAGCGCGTAGGCTTCCTTCGCGGTCAGCTCGGTGTCTGCCAGCTGCCAGGCGATCCGCTTCAGCTGCGGGTGGTCCGCGATCCGGATCGTTGGTGGCAATGGAGCCTGGTCGCGCTTCGAGCGTCGGCTGCCACGATCCGCCAGCTGGAGCTCGAGACCGAGGGCGGCGAGTGCGTTCATGTATGCCCCCATGGTCACGGAAGGCTCGCCCTTCTCGATCCGGTGCAGCGTCATTCGCGACATGCCGGCGGCCTCGGCCAGCACGGTGGCGCTCACGCGGAGCGCCCGGCGGTGGATACGGACCCGTGTCCCCAGCGCGACGAGCTGGGTCGTCGCCGTGTTCCCTCCTCGTGGCGCCTTCGCCGGCATCGTATCTCATTCTATACGAATCCTTGGAAACGTCCATGATGAGATACGCTGGTTCTGACCCTGGCCATCACCAGCAGATCAGCCACCACGAGCCGGCGCGTCCGCGCTCAGGGCACGCTCGGCGCGCCGGCGGCGACCGAGACCAGGAACGCGCGCCAGTCGGCGGTCGCCGCGGCCACCCGGAACGAGACGAAGTGGCCGTCGAAGCCGGTGCCGCCGTCGTACTGGACCAGCGCACCGACCCGGGTCGGCCCGTCGCCACCGACGACGCCGGGGGTCAGCGGTCGTGGATCGGTGGGCAGCCCGATCGGTGTCACCACCGGCTCGGCGGCGACCAGGCCGGCGGCGATCGCGGTGTTGTTCATCGTCGACTCGGGCGAGAACGTGTCGCCCTTGCCCCATGGCACCAGCACGTGCTTCGACGCCACGCCGGGCGGCGGCCGCCTGATCAACATGCCGGCGTAGTTGATGGGATCGATGCGGTCGAAGAATGTCTGCCACAAGATCATCACCGGGTGACCGCCGCCGAGCCGCTCGCCGATCAGCAGCTCGAGGCCGGCGCGGGCATCGAGCGGGCTCTTCTTGGTGAGGATGCCCTCGATCAGCACCGAGCCGGCGCCCGAGAAGATCGCCGCCGGCGCCAGGTCGGTCACCGCGATCGCCGGGATGCCGACGTTGCTGCCCTGCGAGTGGCCGAAGTAGTAGACCCGCGCAGCGTCGAAGCCGACGGTGCCGGGCCCGACCACGGCGCCGGCCGGGACCACGAACGGCGCCACTTGCGCCACCCGCAGGGCCTGGATCACGTCGACCGCGCCCTGGAGGTGATTGTCGCGCGCGCCGCGTGGGTTGACGATGTTGAAGACCAGGCTGTCGGGCGTGCGGGTCGAGACGCCGCGGCGCTCGCCATGGCCGACGCCGTCGAAGGTGAGGGTCGCCATCGGCCGCGACGCGGTGGCCAGCGTGTCGGCGACGCCGCTGCCGATGGCGGCCATGAAGCTGCCGCCGGTGCCGTGGGCGTGGACCACCAGCGGCCAGCCGCCGAGCGGTGCGGTGCTCTTGGGCACGGTCAGCGCGAAGCAGACGTCGAGCGAGCCCTGCACCACCGGCTGGTTGGCGGCGTAGCGAATGTCGCCACCGTCGGCCGGCCGCTCGTAGGGCAACGTGCCGGCCTGGTAGTTGGGCACGCTCATGCGGCCGTGGATCTCCCAGAACGTGCCGGCCGAATCGCCGCAGGCACGGCCGTCCTCGCCGGCGCACGGCGACGCCGCGACCCCGTCGCACAGCGTGACGCTGGTCAGCGTCGGGACCGCGGCCGCCTCGACCTGGGCGTCGAGCTCGCGGGCGACGCGGCTGGCGTCGGCGACCGTGAACACCGTCGCGGTGGCGACGTCGGCGCTCGTCCGTGACGTCCGGGTCAGGTAGTCGCGGAACACCGCATAGCGGGTCCACGCTCGCGCCAGATCGACGTCGGTCGGCATGGTCGAGCCCAGCATCGTGACCAGATCCGGATCCTGCGCCGGCGCGGTGCCAGCGGCCGAGCGGATCGTCGACCCCAACCACGCCGCGTAGGTGTGGCCGGGCAGGAACGGCTGCGACATCGGGTTCGACAGCGTCAGCGCGTTCTGGCACAGGAACTTGCCGCGACCGGTGGTGTAGCCGAACTGGCGGCTCATCTGCAGGCCGTAGCCGGGCGCCAGCGGATCGGTGATGTCCACCAGGTGCACCGCGGTGCCGTCGCGCACGGTCTCGAAGTCGAGCGGCGACGAGAAGCGGAACGTCACCGGCGCCACGCTCGAGAAGCCGGCGAAGTCGGCGGCCAGCGCGTCGGCGTAGAGATCGACGATGTCGATGCCGAGCAACGACAGCCCGGGGCGCGGGAAGTCGGCGAGGTCGAGGGTGCCGTCGGCCTTGATGCGGGCGTCGTTGGGGAACGGCAGGCTGAAGAAGTCGGCGATCGCCGTGCCGGTGCGCGGCACCGCGAACAGCCCGCGGAACGGCGACTGATCGGCCGGGCAGTTGGCGCCGACGAACGGCGGGTAGGCGTCGGGAGCCGAGGCGCAGCGGCCGCCGACCGTGCACGCCAGACCCGGCAGGCAGTCGAGGATGGCGGCGCAGGTGTCGCCGAGATCGCCGGTGCCACCGGGCTGACACGTGCCGCCGAGGCCGGCCAGCTCGCACGCCAGGTGGGGCTGGCAGTCGGCGCCCGACGCGCACACGCTGCCCTCGTCGCCGCCGCCGGCCGGTGCACAGACGCCGTTCAGCGCGCAGTACAGGCCCGTGGCGCAGTCGCGGTTGGCCGAGCATTGACCGCCGACGCCGAGCGACCCTGGCGAGGTGCATACCCCCGAGGCGCACACCAGGCCGAGGCCGCAATCGGTGGCCACCTCGCAGGTGTCACCCGAGCCACCGTCAGGCGCGGCCGGTTGGTCGTCGCTCGCGAACAGGAAGCAGCCGGCGAGCAAGAGCGCAGCGGCGGCGGTCGGGACGATCGCGCGGACGGATCGATACACGGGGCTCCCCGAGGCAAGGTGTGGCAAGCGCCCGACGATACCAGCCCGCAGGCCACCGAGGATGTCCTACCTCCTCCGACCTGGCTCGACGGGCTTGCCTTAATGACGCCGCGGGTGCAAAACCTCGCCGCTGTGCTCGATTCGATCGCTCATTCCATCCAGGACTTCATCCAGTCGGTCGGCTATCCGGGCCTGTTCCTGATGATCGTCCTCGAGAGCACGATGGTGCCGATCCCATCGCTGCTGGTGATGCCGTTCGCCGGCGCGCTGGCTGCCAAGGGCACCTACTCGCTCCCGGTCATCCTCGCCATCAACGGCGCCGGCGCGCTGACCGGCTCGCTGCTGTCCTACTGGCTGGGCGCCGCCGGTGGCAAGCCGCTCTTGCTCAAGTACGGCAAGTACGTGCTGGTCAAGCCCGACGATCTGAAGAAGACCGAGGCGTTCTTCGAGCGCCACGGTGCGTGGACGGTGTTCATCGCCCGCTTCGTGCCGGTCGCCCGCCACCTCATCTCGGTGCCGGCCGGGGTCGCGCGCATGCGGCTGCCGATGTTCGCGCTGCAGACGTTTCTCGGCGCCATGATCTGGGGCGGTGGCTTGATGGTGTTCGGCTACGTCATGGCCGACCGCTGGGAGTCGATCGCGAAGTCGGCCAAGCGCGTCGACCTCGTGATCGCGGTCCTGATCGTCCTGACCACCGCCGTGGTGGTGTTCCGCTGGATTCGCAAGCGGCGCGCGGCGCAACGCGACGGGAGTACCGCCGCCGCGACCGACGCTCCGTGACCCGACGCTCCGTGACCGACGCTCCCCAGATCGAGCCCGTGATGCGAAAGGTGGTAGCTTGTTGACGATGTCGTTGTCGGCCGAAGCGGTCGCGGTCCATGTGCTCGATCGGCACGAGACCGAGGTGGTCGACCAGGCGCTGCGCGTGGTCGCGCTCAAGGCGCCGAAGGACGCCCAGATCCTGCGCGACCTCATCGATCAGCTGCGCCAGACCAACGCGCTCCTCGACAGCACCCGCGCGCTGCGCTCGCCCACCGCGCTGGGTGGCGAGGGCCGCAACGAGGGCACGCTGATCGATCACCTGATCACGCTCGACGGGCTGTCCGGCGACCTGACGCTGCCGCTCAAGGCGACGCTGTCGCGCACGTTCCTGCTCACCAAGATCATGTTCCTGCGCGGCTTCATCAAGGCCACCACCGCCTGCCACGACGGCGCCACCGAGATCCGCGCCTTGATCCACGATCTCAACGAGGAGCTGGCGCAGTCGATCTACACCCTGCTGTGCGAGGAGCTGATCCTGGCGCTGCTGCGCAAGCGCGACGTGGCGATGCCGATCAAGCGGCGCGCCGCCGACCAGTTGATCTCGATCTGGGACGACGCCACGATGGAGATCGACGACTTCGCGCCCATGCTCGAGTCGGCGTGGCACGCCCGCAACCGGGTCACCAGCCACTACGGCTGCCTGCTCGGCGCGTCGGAGACCTTCCGGCTGGCCAGCGAGGACTGCAACCCGCTGGTGATCGACTTCTTCGCCCGCGAAGATCGCTCGCTCGACGAGGCCCAGGCCTTCGAGGAGTTCCTCTTCAACATGACGACCGAGGAGCTCAACGTTCTGCGCGCCGCCATGCGCGAGGCCGGCCTCAACGCGGTCAGCCCGGCGTGGGCCTCTCAGGTCCTCGGTCGCCAGCTCGAGGAGCTCGAGCACTCGCGCGAGATCGACCCGATGGCGCTCTATCGCTCGTACAACCGCCGCCAGCTGGCCGCCGACTTCCGCCTCATGTCGGGCCAGCCCGGCCCCCGGCGCACCGCCGAGGGCTACCTGATGGTCCACCTGCTCGATCAGCAGAAGACCGACGTGCCCTGAGCTCCCTCGGTCCCCGGTGTCCCTGCGCGAGGCGCGCCGCGCCGAGTCGAAGGGCGCGCCTACGCCTTGGCGACCGGGGCTGCCGCGCCGGCCGCCAGGTGCTTCTCGATCAGGCGGGCCAGCTCGGGGATGGCCTCGATCACGTTGCGCTTGGCGCCGCCGCGCATCTTCTCGTAGGCCTTCTTGGCGGTGGTGTGCGAGGTCTTGGCGGCGCGCTCGTCGGTGACCTGGAGCAGATCCTCGGCGACGTCATCGGAGCGAGCGATCACGAACTCCGAAAACGTGCCGGCGCCACCCGCCGCCCACTTGTCGTGGTGGGGCTGCAACTTGCCGAGCCAGTCGTCGAGCAGCGCCTCGACGACGCTGGGCACGAAGCCGCGCTTGATGGTCTTGATGGTCGCGTAGGCGCCCTTGAGCGCCATCCCCGACAGTCCGCCCTTGGCCTTGACCTGCGCGTCGATGAGGCCGACGCAGTCCTCGATGACCTTGGCCCGGCTGGGCTCGACTCCGATGCGCTCGACGAGGCTCTGAGACATATTGCCGCGCAATGTATCCAGCCTGGCCGCCGTCGGCAAGCCGCGGTCGGAAGACTGTCACCTATGGCTTGAACACGACGTCGAACTTCTCGCACCGCGACGCCATCTGACCGCGGTCGAACTCGGGCAGCGCGCTCCAGTACTTCTGCGCCGTCTCGGCGTCGGCCAGGATGCACGACGACGACACCACCACCCGCAGCATGCGCACCGAGCCCGGCTGCCGCTCGAGGAGCTTGAGCGCCAGCGCGCGGGCGTCCTCGTAGTTGTGGCGATCGTAGAGCTTGTTGGCCTCGAGCATCGCGGCGTCGAAGTCGGGGTTGGTGACCGGATCGACCGCCAGCGCCGACGGGTCGAGCCCGTCGGTGACCGGCTGCGGGGCGAACGCCGCGCCCTTGTCGACGCGCTCGGGTCGCGGCGACCGCTCCTCGCGCCCCGGCGCTCCCAGATCCTCGATCTGCCGCGGCTGGGCGACCGTGCTGCTCGACGCGACGCCGGGGCGGCGCGCGGCCGCCTCGGCCAGCGCTTGCCCCGACGGTGCCGCAGCGCCCGAGCTCCGCACCTCGAGCAGCAGGTAGACGCCACCGGCCGCAACCAGCGCGGCGGCGACGAGCAAGACGGTCGTGCGCGGAGCCATGGGAACCGTCGTGGGTTCTAGCACAGGCCCAGGGCGGCTTCGAAGTGTGCGGTTTGTCTCGTTATTGCGTGGGTGGTCGGCTGTAGGCGAATGAGGTTGACTCCGGGACGTGGTGGCGGGAAAAGTCCGGCACACATGAAGCGCCTCCATAATCTCCTCCCCATGCTCGGCCTGGCCGCAGCCTCAGCCTTCGGGCTGGTCGGCTGCGGCGGCGACGAGACCACCTGCGGCACCGGCACCGTCCTCCAGGACGGTATGTGCGTGCCCTCGTCCACCACCACGTGCGGCACCGGCACCGTGCTCACCGCTGGGCAGTGCGTCCCCGACGGCACCGTCATCTGCGAGCAGGGCACGGTCTACGACATGGCCTCGGGCCAGTGCGTCGTCGACCCGTCGGCGTGCGCCGATGGCACCGTGCTGGTCGGCGGCGTCTGCGTCCCCGACGACGACACGTTGACGGCGGACCTCGAGGAGGCCACCGAGCCCAACGACACCACCGGCGCCGGCCAGTTCGACGTCCCCGCGCTCAACGCCGACACCACGATCCACGGCTGCATCACCCCGCGCGCCGGCGTCGGCGACGAGGACGCGTGGCTCGTGACCGCGGCCGCCCCGACGCTGCTCGAGATCACCGCCGACGGCGTCGGCGGCCTCGCCGCCGGCTTCTTGGTGGTCGACAACGGCATCGCCACGCTCCCCAACTACGCCCGCTTCGGGATCAACCTGGTCGGCGACACCTCCAAGCGCCAGGTCTACCTGCCGGTCGCCGGCGACTACGTGCTGATCATGGACGACTCGCGCGCGCTGCTCACCGGTGAGGCGGCCGGTAACGCGGACACCTGCTACTACGCGACGATCAAGACGATCGCGATGCCAGCCGCGACCGCGGCGACGCTGCCGCAGACCGCCGGCACGGACGCGGGCAACGTCCGCGTCCTGAGCTACCAGGCCGACGCGATCGGCGACATCTTCGACATCACCCAGAACACGGCGAGCACGAGCCTGCGGACCGCGTTCATCGTGCGCAAGAACGGCACGTTCTACGGCTCGGCCGCGTTCAATACGACCACCGAAGACCCGGCGTTCTTCACCATCGGTGGTCTCGCCACCACCGACATGGTCGAGATCGTGGTCGACG
This sequence comes from Myxococcales bacterium, assembly GCA_947483555.1. Classification (GTDB taxonomy): domain Bacteria; phylum Myxococcota_A; class Polyangia; order Haliangiales; family Haliangiaceae; genus UBA2376. The sequence continues at coordinate 98,817 of CANKMW010000009.1, read as the reverse complement.
AGGTCTACAACTTCGCGCTCACGCCGCAGGCCTACACCCTCGACTTCTTCGACATCGCTGCCCAGCCTCTGCCCACCGCGGGTACGGTGCTGACGGTCTCGAAGAAGAACGGCACCATCGCCGCTGCGCCGTGGTGGGAGAGCAACTATCTCTACTTCGATGTGGCTGCTGCCGGCCAGGTCGTGCACTTCAACCTGACGTCCTCGGTGAACGTGCGGATGCGTATCGTCCGTGCCGACGTGTTCAACACGGCGGGCGCGTCGTTGACGCTCGCGTCGATCAGCACCGGCAGCGGCGCGTTGACGTTCCAGAACCAGTACGTCCGCTTCCTGCAGCCCGGCCGTTACTACATGGTGACGCTGGATCCGACGGGTGTTGCCGCGGCGACGTACACGATCACGTCGACCCTGATCGCCAACACGCCGGCCACACTCACGTACGGAACTCCGGCCACCGCGCAGGCCCTGCCGGCGCAGGGCTCGGGCTTCCACACCATCGATCTCAACGCCACGACCTGGATCGAACTCGCGGTTCCCGCCGCAGCGAACTGGGGCACGGCGACCAACGCTCGCGTCAGCATCTACGACCTCGCTGGTGAGGGCTGGATGGGACCGGGCACCGGCACCACCTACCTGCCGGTTCAGACCGGCACCCAGCCTCCGACGGGTGCGACGCCGTTTGGCCGCATCACCGCCGGCGACGCGCGCGACTTCTTGGTTCGCGTCGAGAACACCGGCACCCCGGGTACCGGGCCGACGTACGATCTGCTGATCGGGGACCGCGCCCATGTCGCACTCGGCATGAGCGTCCCAGGAACGGCCATCCTCCGCACCAACGTGGACAACGCCGCAGCCAGTGGCACCATCCGGTACTTGGTCACCGGCACCGCTGCGAACTTCATGCAAGCGGTCGCCACCCCGTCACAGGCCGCGGTCGATATCAATGTCATCCGTCGCAACGCCGACGAGAGCGCGGCGACGACGATCAACGCAGGTGGCAACGGTGTCGCCGAGACGCTGGGTGCGACGTTCGCGGCGACTCCGACCTGGGTTGCGTTCACGGTCGGCAATCTCAACACCACCACCGCGTCGAACGTCGATCTCGCGGTCAACTCGTTCGTGCCTCGCATGTACACGGTCGCAACCGGCGCGCTCACCTACGCCGATGCGTGTGCCGGCGGCACGACCGTCATGACCGCGCAGGACGACACGCTCAGCGCGACGTTGGCCCTGCCAGCCAGCTTCGCCGCGTTCCCGCTGCTCGGAGCCCCGGTGGGCAACCAGGTCAAGGTCTCGAGCAACGGCTTCATCACGTTCGACACGGCGCACACCTCGTCGTCCGCGGGCAACGTTGCCATTCCGACCGCAGCGGCGCCGGGCGGGTTGATCGCCGGCTACTGGGACGACCTGACCAACATCACGCTCTGCCGCAAGGACGATGCGGGCACCAACACGGTCACGTTCCAGTGGGTCGGTCGCATCTACGACCGCCCCGCGGAGACGGCGCAGTTCCAGGTCGTGTTGCACACGAACGGCGTGATCGACATCATCTATGGCACCACGCATCTGCTGAACGGCAGCCAGATCCCGGATTTCGGATCCAACGGCGCGACCGTGGGCGTGGAGAACCTCGGCGGTACCTTCGGGCAGCAGTTGCTGTTCAACACCAACGGGATCCTGCCCAGCACGTCGCGCACGCTGACCCCGCAGTGACAACCGCGGGCCGTATGCCCGCATGACGGAACCAGACGGCCCGGGCGGAAACGCCCGGGCCGTCGTGTTTTTCGGGACCTGCGTCGACCTGCGTCGGCCTGCGGTCGGCCTGCGGTCGGCCTGCGATCGGGTAGCGCGGGTAGCGCAACCCCGGTGCGCCCCCCATGCCCGGGAGCAACCGCGTAGAGTGCCCGGCGATGGCGACCTGGCGCGAACGGCTGCGACCACCGGCCGTCGATGGTATCGAGCCGTCGGAGCAGGCCACGACCGCCCACGCGCTGCTGGTGGCCGGCTCGGCGATCCTGTCGGTCACGCTGCTGGTCTCGGCCGCGCTGCGGCCGCTGCCGGTGGACGGGCACGCCGCTTACTTCCTGATGCTGCTCGCTCACCTGCTGACGATCGTGCTGGTGCGGCGCGGCGTGGTCACGGCCGCGATCGTGGGGTTCACGATCGCGTACGTCGGCGTCGTGGTCCTGGCCATGGCGCGTGGCGGCGGCACGCTGGCGCCGGCCGGGTTCGTGCTGCCGCCGATCGTGCTGTTCGCTGGCCTGACCCTGAGCGGCCGGGGCGCCATCGCGACCGCGGCCGCGTCGTCGGTGGCGGTGCTCGGCCTGGTGCTGCTCGAGCGCCGCGGTGCGCTGCCGGCCACCGCCGCCATCACGCCGATCCGGGTCTGGCTGGTCGCCACCACCTCGCTGGTGATCACCGGCGTCATGCTGCACGCCGCGCTGCGCATCATCCGCGAGTCGCGGGCCGACGCGGCCGCGGCGCAGGCGGCGCAGCAGGAGATCCAGGAGCGCCTGCTGCAGTCGCGGCGGCTCGAGGCGGTGGGACGGCTCGCGGCCGGCGTCGCCCACGACTTCAACAACGTGCTGACGGTGGTGTTCGCCGAGGCGGCGCGGCTGGCCCGCGGCGACGCCCGCACCGCGGCCTCGGCAGGCCACATCCGCGAGGCCGCCGAGCGCGCCGCCGCCCTCACCCGGCAGCTGCTGTCGTTCGGTCGCCGCCAGGTCCGCGAGCCAGAATGGCTCGCGGTCAGCGAGGTGTCGCGGCAGCTCGAACAGCTGCTGGGCCGGTTCGTCGGCGACGATATCCGGCTCGTGATCGACACCACCGACGGCGGCGCCACCACCGTGCGCGCCGATCGCACCGAGCTCGAGCAGGTGCTGCTGAACCTGGTGACCAACGCCCGCGACGCCATGCCCGGCGGCGGCCTGCTGACGCTGCGCACCGGGGTGGCGTCGGCCGCGCTGCGCGCCCGCTGCCCGACCGTGCTCGGTGCCGGCGCGGTCTACCTGTCGGTGACCGACGACGGCGTCGGCATCGATCCCGCGGTGCGCGCGCGCCTGTTCGAGCCGTTCTTCACGACCAAGGAGATCGGCAAGGGCACCGGGCTCGGGCTCGCCACCGTCCACTCGATCGTCACCGGCGCCGGCGGTGCGATCGTCGTCGACAGCGAGCTCGGCACCGGCTCGACGTTCACCGTCGTGCTGCCGGCCGCCGGCGACGACGCGGTCGCCCGCGCGCTCAGCCCCCCGGCCGCCCTGGTGGCGGCGCGGCCCGCCGACATCATCGTCGTCGACGACGACGCCCTGGTCCGCGGCGCGATGCACGCCATCGTCACCGACGGCGGCCACGCCGTCACCGTGGTCGGTACCGCCGCCGAGGCGCTGGCCGCCGCCGCGCGGTGGACCCGGCCGCCCGACCTGCTGGTCACCGACGTGATCATGGCCGACATGTCCGGCCCCGAGCTGGCCCGCCGCCTGCGCGTGCTGCACCCCGGCCTGCGGGTGTTGTTCACGTCCGGCTACGCCGAGGATCGGCTGTCCGAACGCGGCGTGATGGTCGACGGCGTCCACTTCGTCGCCAAGCCGTTCGAGCGCACCCGCCTGCTCGAGAAGATCGCCGCCGTGCTCGCCTCCGACAACCTGGGCGCCACCGGCCCGGCCGCCCCGCCGCGCGAGTGACCGCGTCAGCCGCGGCGGCGCACGCCGCGGCGATCGGCGCGCACCGTCTCGGTGTGGCGCGCTTCGTCCGCCTTCCGGACGATGGCCGCGATCAGGGCGCGGCCGCGCCGGCGGTCCGCACGCCGCGCGTCCACAGCGTCTTGCCGTCGCGGTCGATGGCCTCGATCGCGTCGGTGAGCACGACCACGATCGCGGTCGGAGTCACCGCGAAGCCGCGCGGGCGATCGCGCACCACGATGGACGCCAGCGGCACGCCGTCCTTCACGCCGGCGACCACCCAGCGCGCCCAGGCGCCGGGGCGACCGGGCTCGGCGGCGGTGATCGACGCGTGGCCGCGATCGGCCGACCACAGCGGCGCCGCGCTGACGTCGAGATCGGCGGCCAGCGCCACGTCGGGCAGGGTCTCGCCGCCGTGGCTGCGCCGCAGCGCCGCCACCTGACCGCTGACGCCGGGCGCGATCACGATCTCGGCGCTGACGCCGTCGAAGGTGACCGGGCCGCGCCCGGGCGACTCCCACGGCGCCGCGTCGGCGGCAAGCGGCCCGATCTCGAGCACGCCGCAGGTCGCCGGATCGATGAGGCCCCAGCCCGCGGCTTCGGGCAGCACCGCCACGCCGGCATCGTTGACCTCGTCGACGCCGGCGACCGGCTGTCGGGCGCGGGCCCGCCACTCGACGACCGGCCGGCCCTCGACGCTGGCGCGGGCGCGCACCGAGAACTCCTGCGCGGGATCCGGCACCAGCGACGCCTTCGCCCACGGCGCGATGCGCACCGGCTCGCAGCCCTTCGCCAGCGCACCGCGGTCGTCGATCATCGCCAGGTCGAGACGCTCGAGCGCGCCTTCGGAGTCGCGCTGCGCCAGCACGCCGAGCGGCGTCAGCAGCAGCGGCCGCGCCGCTTCCATGGTGATCCAGCGCTCGGCGCCGGTGGCGACGTCGATCGCAACCAGCTGACCGTCGCTGGTCGACGCGTACACGGTGCGCCCGCCGCGATCCATGATCACGCCCGGCACCAGCTCGACGCTCGCCGCCGGGGCCGCCGCCGGCGCCATCCCTGGCTTGCGCGGGGCCGTCACCTCGCCGCACGCCAGCGGTGCCAGCAGCCCGAGCGCCGTGGCGAGTGGAATCAAGCGGCCCAGCGCCGCCCGCATCAGCGAACCTCGAGCAACTCCACGTCGAACACCAGGGTGGCGTTGGGCGGGATGGCCCCGGCCGCGCCGCGCGACCCGTAGCCCAGGTCGGGCGGAATGAGCAGCGTGCGAGCGCCGCCGATGCGCATCGAGGCCACGCCCTCGTCCCAGCCCTTGATGACCCGGCCCTGGCCGAGCGGGAAGCTGAACGGCTTGCCGCGGTCGTGCGAGCTGTCGAACTTCGCGCCCTTGGCGCCGTTCACCCACAGCCAGCCGGTGTAGTGCATCACGCAGGTCTGGCCCTGGCCGGGCTGGGCGCCGGTGCCGGCTCGGGTGTCCTCGTACGAAAGTCCACTAGGGTTCGTGGTCATCGCCATGGGCGGCATCCTAACCGATGCCATGGTCGGCTAGACCAATGGTTGCAGCTGTCACGCCCCGACATAGGTAGGGTCTTGTAAGTCCGGTTCGATCCGAGCGAGAGTGCGCTGACCGTCGTCGCCGGGCGGTGGCACCAGGAGCTCTCCATGCGATCGATCCGCGCCTCCATCCTGCCCGCGATCCTCTCGTTCGTCGTCGGCGTCGGCGCCTGTGGCCCCACCAGCAGCGGTGGCGGCAACGAGGACTGTCCCGACAAGGACGTCACGAGCGATCTGATGAACTGCGGCGGCTGCGGCATCCAGTGCGGCGTCGGCGAGTTCTGCATCAGCGGCGACTGCTCGGGCACCTGCGACGCCGGCGACACCGTCGAGTGCTACGACGCCCACCAGTCGACGCGCGACGTCGGTCCCTGTCGCGGCGGCGTTCGCAACTGCCTGTCGTCGGGACAGTGGAGCCAGTGCCTGGGTCAGATCCTGCCGTCGCAAGAAGTGTGCGGCAACGGCCTCGACGAGAACTGCTCGGGCGCGCCCGACGAGAACGTCGACCTCGACGCCGACGGCTTCACGACCTGCGACGGCGACTGCTGCGATTCGTCGGAGTGCGCCCAGCCCGGCCTGGTCAATCCCGGCTCGTTCGACGCCGCCGGCAACACCGTCGACGACGACTGCGACGGCGCGGTCGACAACTCGGAGACCGTGTGCGACATGGCCCTGGTCTCCGGCTCACCGCTGGCCACCGACTACGCCAAGGCGATGGACATCTGCCAGATCGCCACCGAGGCGTCGCGGCGCTGGGGTCTCATCGAGGCCCGCTTCAGCCTGACCAATGGCCAGGGTACGCCGGCGGTCCCATCGCACTCGATCCGCAGCATCTTCGGCTCCGGCCTCATGCCGCAAGCCGGCATGGGCTTCACGCTGCTGTCGAGCGGCAACGCCGCATCACCGGGCCAGATGAACCCGGCGCACATCGACTTCACGGCGTCGGCGCAGCACGGCATGAGGTCGCCGTTCCCGACCGACTGGATGGCGGCCCAGAACCCGCCCAACGTGCTGCCCAACGCCATGGGTTGCCCCGAGCTGCTCGGCGGCACCGCCGCCGAAGATCCGGTGATGCTGACGCTCCGAGTCCGGGCGCCGTCGAACGCGAAGTCGTTCAGCTTCTCGAGCAACTTCTACTCCGCCGAGTACCCGGAGTGGGTGTGCAGCCCGTACAACGACTTCTTCGTGGCGCTGCTCGACTCGACGTGGGCCGGCCAGCCGGCCAACCCGACCGACAAGAACCTGGCCTTCTACCGCAACCCCGCGGGCACCATCTACCCGGTCGGCGTCAACCTGGCGCACGGCAACACCGGCCTGTTCACGCAGTGCGTGAACGGCCGCACCGGTTGCCTCGGCACCACCGGCACCATCTCGACCTGCGCCAGCACGGCGCACCTGACCGGCACCGGCTTCGACACCTCGTCGCCGGGCTCGTGCGACTCCAACAGCCTGTCGGGTGGCGGCACCGGCTGGCTGCAGACCAGCGGCAACGTGGTCGGCGGCGAGGTCATCACGCTGCGCATCGCGATCTGGGACACCAGCGATCAGCGCCTCGACTCGCTGGTCGTGCTCGACAACTTCCAGTGGTCGGTCGAGGTCTCCGACCCCGGCACGATCATCGGCAAGCACAACACCGTGCGCCCCGAGGTGGTCAGCGCGGCGCTGAGCCACTGACCACCGTCGGAGGTCAGTTCACGAGGACGGTGCCGCGGAAGACGTGCGGTACGCAGAAGAAGCGGTACGTGCCGGGTGCATCGAAGCGCACGCAGGTGTCGCCGTTGAAGTCGGCGGAGAACAGGCCGTCGTCGGACATGGCGTTGTGCTCGAGCGGAACCGTGAACTTGACCACGGTGCCGACGGTGACCGTGGTGGTCACCGGGCTGAAGGCGAAGCCAGCGGTCGTGATGACCGGCGAGAGCACGCCCGTACACGCAACCTCCGCCGCCAGCAGCGGTGTGGCGTCGATGGCCGGCGGACCGCCGTCGTCGCCGCCGCAGGCCGCAACGATGCCGAGACCGATGAAAAGAGACGCGATCGCTGATGAAGTAGGCAACCAACGCATGGGGGTCCTCCGCCGCGGTTCCGCCTCCGCAGCGTCCCGAGTATGCCGGAAGCGGGCCGTCGTGGGTGCTCCGCGCCGCGGTGCGTTGCCGTCATGCCGCACCGCGTGATACCCATGATCCAAGGGGCCGGATGCCCCTCGTGCGTGAACGCCCAGGAGCAGCCCATGGCCGAGGCGCGGATCATCAAGCGGTACGCCAATCGCAAGCTGTACGACACCCAGCACAGCCGCTACGTCACGCTCGATCAGATCTCCGAGATGATCCGCGCTGGCGACGACGTGAAGATCGTGGACAACAAGTCCAAGGAAGACCTCACGTCGGTCACGCTGGCGCAGATCATCTTCGAGGAGGAGAAGAAGCAGCGCAGCTTTCTCCCGCTCACGGCGATGCGCACCATCATCCAGAACGGCGGTGAATGGTTCGCGGAAGCGCAGCGTCGCGTGTCGCGGGTGTTGCCCTTCAAGCGCGAGGAGACCGGCGACGGCACCGAGCCCAGCGACGAGACCGGCGCTGTGCCGGCGCCAACCGACCCCGGCCTGCCCGACGACGACTCGACCTACGCCGGCACCAAGAAGGGCGAGGGCCTGGCGATGGTCCGCGAGTTCCGCGAGTGGGTGACCGAGCAGCAGAGCGTGCTCGACGAGTGGCAGAAGCGCGTCGATGGCCGCATCCGGACCGTGGTCGACAACATCACGCCGTTCGGCAGCTTGCACAAGGACGTCAAGTCGCTGGCCGATCGCATCGCCGAGCTCGAGGTCCGGCTGCAGCAGCTGGCCGAGGACGAGAGCAACCACAAGGACTGACGAGACCGCCGGGCCGGATCGGCCCGCCGGGACGGATCAGCCCGGCCGGCGCTCGCCGAGCGCGGCGGCGACCAGCTCGGCCTGGTACTCGGCGAGCGCGCGAGCGTATTGACCGAACCCGTCCGCACCCGGCCCCGCGACCGCCAGCGCGGTCTCGAGCATGGTGGCCAGCGCCAGCGTCGGATGACCGGCCGAATGCAGCGCCAGTGCCAGGAAGGCGCGCAGCGCAGCATGGTCAGGGTACTCGGCGGTGGCCTCGGCCAGCCGGGTCACCGCGTCGTCGGCGCGGCCAACGTTGCGGAGCGTCGAGCCAAGCCCGAGCACGAAGCCGGGGCGCTCGGCGGCCGGCACGCCCAGCTCCCAGGCCCGCTCGTAGTGCACGATCGCGTCGCGCTCGAGGCCGATGCGATCACAGGCGAAGGCGGCGGCCATCGCGACGCGGACGTCGTGTGGATGGGCGCGCGCCAGGTCGGTGGCGCGGACGTGCGCCGCGGCGAGGTCGCCAGCGGTGCGCAGCGCCGCGATCGCGGCCAGCTCGTCGTCGACGTTCATGCCCGCGCATCCTACGGGGTTTCGGGCCGCGGCCGGACCGCTCAGCTCCGGTCGCGCCGCGGTTTCCCGGACATCGCTGTCGTGCTCGGCGTGCGTGGCCCATGACGGGACGCGCACTTGCGCTGGCGCGGTTGGTGCAATCGTCGTGGACCGTGAAGCGGATGATCGTGGTGCCGTTCGCGGTGTGGGTCTCCGCGGTCGGCTGCCTCGGCTACGAGGACGACCAGGTCCAGTTCGGCGACGACTTCGAGACCGGCGCCGCGACCTGGACCATCGCCGGCGACGTCACGGTCGTGACCACCAACCACCCCGGCGAGCACGCGGCGCGGCTCGGTCCGGGCGCCACCATGGCGCACGGGCTCAGCATCATGCGCACCGTCGCCGATCCGAGCGATCAGTACGGCGAGGGGTTCAGCGACGGCAACTGGATCGAGTACACGACCGACTGCAGCGGCCGGCCAGCGCTGTCGCTCGAGCCACTCACGACGCCGCCCGGCGGCGACCGCTCGGTGCTGGTCCGGCTGCGCCTGGTGGGGCCGCCGGAAACCGACTTCGCGCGCCGCCGGTTGATGTTTCCGGCGCTGCCGGCGTTCGTCGCCTGGCCCGACGACCCCGACGATCCCAACCCCTCCGACGGCGCCTACCAGATCCGCTTCGCGTCACTGGTCCTGATGTCGGTGGCCCCGTGCCGCGTCGACAACCTGCGCGTGATGGTCTCCGGAGGCACCCTTGGCTACTGACGCCAGGACCTGCGCGATGACGCTGGTCGCAGCGCTCGTGCTCGTGACGGTCGCCGCGCCGGCGACCGCGCAGCCGCTCGACCCCTACGAACCCGACTTCGCGCCGCCGGCGTCGGTCATCCCCGTCGACGCGCCGCCGCCGCCGCCGGTGATGCCGCGCGTGCACGTGATGATCGGCGGCAGCCTGCGCTTCACCAGCCTCGACACCCACGACCAGGCCAGCACGGCGCGCTTCGAGGAGTACGGCTGGCCGAGCGCGCGGTCGCCGGTGATGCCGGTGGTCGGCGGTGACGTCGAGTATCTGCTGGCGCCGATCATCGACGTCGGCGTGGCCGTGAGCTGGGCCTCGGCCGACCATGCCGCGGGGCTGGACTGGATGGAGGATCGGGTGACGACCACCACCACCCAGCTGGCGCTGGTGGCGCGCATACACTGGGCGCTCGGTCGCCCGTTCATCCCCGAGCCGCGCGTCGATGTCGGCGTGGTGCGGCGCACCATCGAGCTGCACGGCGTGCCGGCGACCGACTCGCTCCCCTACCTGCGCGCCGGCGTCGACTGGCGACTGGGCACTCGACGCGGCGGCGCCCAGGTCAGCGTCGGCTACACCCTCAGCGGGCGGGCGTCGCCGGGGCAACTCGACCCGGCGATCGGCGGGCTGGACGTCGGGATCGGGCCGTACCTGCGGTTCTAGCCCGAGCCCGAGCCCGAGCCTGCTAGCGCTCGACCGTCGGACGCTGGTTCTCGGGGAGATCGAACAGGCCGACCAGATCCTGGCGCTCGATGTCGCGCACCTTGCCGGTCGCGCACATGCGCTTGCCGCGCTCACGGTCGGAGTCCTTGAGCACGAGGCCGAACGAGGTCTCGTGCTCGGCGACGTAGGCGTCGTTCCAGGTCAGCCTCGCGGACCCGTAGCGCGCCAGCATCCACGCGCCCTCGTTGTCGGCGCCATCGCCGAGCTGCGGCACCGCGAGCGCGATCGCCCGGGACAGGCTCGGTGCGGTCGCGATCTGGAGCTCGAGCGACGGCGGTGGGGGTGGCGGCGGTTCGGGCGCGGCGATGGCGATCGCCGCCGTCGCTGCCGGTGGCGGCGCCGGGACGGCGGTGTGCGTCTTCCCGACCGCGACGAAGATGAGCAGTCCGAGCCCGCCGAGGAACAGGGCGGCGGCGACGCCGTGGCGGACCCCGATCCGCGACGACCACGCCGGGGCGGGCGCCGCCGGTGGCGATGACCTCGCCGCCGAACGCTTCCGGCCCCGGGCGGCGCCGCCGTCGTCCATCTCGGCTGCCCGCCGGTCGCCAGCGATCCGCACCTGCATGCCCCACACCGTCGAGAACCCCTGGGCGACGAGCTGCCACTGGTAGTCGTTCGGCTCGGTGTCGGTCCGGCCCACCCGCGCGTCCATCACCGCTTCGTCGCTGATGGCGGCGTGCCCGATCTGGCACAGCGTGCCCCCGTCGACGCCGTGGATCGTCACCGCGCCGTCCTTGCTCGTGACCTGCCACCTGAACGCGTCGTCGATCCGGGAATCGCCGGCCTCCGAGCGGACGTTGTCGACCTTGCCGTCCAGCAGCCCGAGCTCGAACCTCACGTAGCCCTTCATTCGAACACGCTACTTACCCCTGGCCCTGGCCGCCGCGGCCGGCGCCCGCCGTGGCTTTGCCCCTGCCCGCCGCGCCATCGCCACCACCAGCTTGTAGTGCGCGGCGCTCACCGACTGTACGCTCAGCCGCTGGCCGCGCTGCAGCACCGGCATGCCGGCCAGCGCCGGATTACCGCGCAGCTCGTCGAGCGCGACCAGGCGCGGCAGCGTCTCGACGAACTCGACGTCGACGCAGATCCAGCGCGGCGCGTCGCGGCTGCTGCCCGGATCGTAGTACTTGCTCGACGGTTCGAACTGGGTCGCGTCGACGACCCCGGTGCGCGCCACCCTGGCCAGTCCGGCGACCCCCGGCGGATCGACGCTCGAGTGATAGAACAACACCCGGTCGCCGACCTTCATGCCGTCGCGCATGTGGTTGCGGGCCTGGTAGTTGCGGACCCCGGTCCAGGGCTCGACCTTGACCCGCGCCAGGTCGGCGATGCCGAAGGCGTCGGGCTCGCTCTTCATCAACCAGCAGCCAGGAGCCATCGCGGCCCAGCGTACTACGGCGGTATCGTCTGGACGTGCCCGCCGCCACCATCGAGATCGGCGCCGACGTCGGGTTCTGCTGGGGCCTGCTCGCCGACCCGCGCCTGGTGCCGGACTGGATCGCCGCCGTGGCGCAGGTCGACGTGCTCGACAGCAACGCCGCCGGTCGCGCCGTCCGGGTTCGCTTCGTCGGCATGCCCTCGACCGGCAGCATGGACTACCAGCTCACCTACCACTACGACGAGCCCGCCCGCCGGATGTCCTGGACCACCGCCGGTGAGGCCGAACGCGAGCTCGACGGCGAGGCCTGGCTCGAGGCCCTCGATGGCGGACGCTGCCGCCTGCACTACACGCTGGCCGCCAAGGCCGGCCGCTCGCTGCCGCAGTGGGCCCGCGACACCCTCGCCGACGATACCGCCGAGCGGGTGGTGCGGGCCTTCCAGCGCTTCGTCGAGCGCCGCGCCGCTGCGCCTTGAGCGACTCTCGATTCACGCGTAGATCGCGTCGACGGCGATATCGAGGCCGTGGACACGGATTGTCTCGCCGGCGAGCCGCGTCTCGGTGCTCCAGTTCCGTCCGTCACGTCGGCGGACCTCGATGTTGCGCTCGTCCTGGGACACCAGTACGTACTCCTCGAGCGAATCGAGCTGTTGGAACAACGCGAACCGCTCGTTGCGGTCGCGCTCGGTGGACCTGGACAACACCTCGATGACAACGCGCGGATTGGTAATCGCTTCGCCCAAGCTCCGGCCGTTCTTGTCCTTGGCGCCTCGCGTCAAGATGGCGCCGCACACGATGCTCGCATCGGCATACGTCGAATGCTGCGCCTTCTCGATGTAGAGCAGCGTATCGGACGAGTACACGCGGCACTCGGCCGTCTGCGGCAGTGCGCGAACGATCGCGGCGGTCAGCCGTCCGTGCTCGGGTGTCCCACGCGACATCGCGTAGATCAGCCCGTTGATCCATTCGGTCTTGAGCTCGCCGCGTGATTCGAGCTCGAGGTACTCGTCGAACGGCGTGAACAGGATCTGGGCGGCGGTCGGCATGGCGTGCTCGAGCGAGTTTACGCCGGTCGGGGCCCAGCCCGTCGCAAAATGTATCGATCGTTCGCGTCGAGCCGCGGCGGCTACTTGATCGGGAAGCCGCGCTTCTTGAGCAGCGCCTTGACGTCGGGATCGCGGCCGCGGAACTGGCGGTAGGCCTCGGCGCGGTCGGTGGCGTTGCCGGGCTCGAGGATGTACGTGCGCAGCTTGGCGGCGGTCGGCTTGTGGAACACGTCGCCGGCCTCGGCGAACGCCTCGCGGGTGTCGGCATCCATCACCTCCGACCACAGGTAGCTGTAGTAGCCCGCCGAGTAGCTGTCGCTGGTGAACAGGTGGTTGAACTGCGGCAGGCGGTGGCGCATCACGACCGTCGACGGGGCGCCGATCGCGGTCAGCGTCTCGCGCTCGAAGCGGTCAGCATCGACGACCCCCTTGGGGTCGGTGTGCAGCGCCATGTCGACGATCGCCGACGACAGGTACTCGACCGTGCCGTAACCCTGGTTGAACTTGCTCGAGGCCTCGACCTTGTCGACCAGCGTCTGCGGCATCGGCTTGCCGGTCTGGTAGTGCTTGGCGAAGCGGTCGAGCACCGGGCGGGTCAGGACCCACTGCTCGTGGACCTGCGACGGGTACTCGACGAAGTCGCGCGGCGTGTTCGACAGCCCGGGGTAGTTGACCTCCGACAGCAGGCTGTGCAAGCCGTGCCCGAACTCGTGGAACAGCGTCTCGGCGTCGTCGAGTGAGATCAAGACCGGCTCGCCGGCCGCGCCGCGGACGAAGTTGTTGTTGTTGGTCGCGATCGGCGTCCGCACCACGCCGGTGAAGGTCTCGTGCTCCTGGTAGCCCGAGGCCCAGGCACCCGACCGCTTGCCCTCGCGCGCGAAGTAGTCGCCGTAGAACAGGCCGACGAAGCTGCCGCTCGCCCTGTCCTTGACCTCCCACACCCGCACGTCGGGGTGGAACACCGGCACCTTGCCGGTGATCTCGGTGAACGAGAGACCGTAGAGCTGGTCGGCCATCCAGAACGCGGCCTGGACCATGTTGTCGAGCTCGAAGTACGGCTTGATCTCGGCCTGGTCGAGGTCGTACTTCGCCTTGCGCACCTTGTCGCCGTAGTAGAGGTAGTCCCAGGCCTCGATCTTGATCTTGGCCTTCTCCTTGTTGGCGATCGCCTGCATGTCGGCGACTTCCTCGCCGACCCGGGCCACGGCGGCCGGCCACACCCGCAGCATCAGCGCCCGGGCCTGCTCCGGGTCCTTGGCCATGGTGTCGGCCATCCGCCAGTGCGCGTGCGACGGGTAACCGAGCAGCGCGGCGCGTTCGGCGCGCAGCTTGACGATGCGCGCGATGGTGGCGTTGGTGTCGTTGGCGCCGCCGTTGTCGCCGCGGTTCTTGAAGGCCTTCCACACCTGCTCGCGGAGGTCGCGGCGCGACGACGAGGCCAGGAACGGATCGACGCTCGAACGGGTGTTCACCACCGCCCACGTGCCGTCGAGCTTCCGCTCCGACGCCGCGGCCTGGTACGCCGCGCGCATCGAATCGGACAGGCCGGCGAGGTCGGCGGGCTTGTCGAGCACGATCCAGGTGTTCTCGTCGGCCAGGACCTTGTTGCCGAAGTCGGTGAACAGGCCGGCAAGCTCCTGGTTGATCGCACCGAGCTGCAGCTTCTGAGTCGGCGACAGCTTGGCCCCGGACAGGACGAAGCGGTCGTAGCGGATCCCGACCAGGCGGCGTTGCTCGGCGGTCAGTCCCGACGTGTCGCGGGCCGCGTACACCGCGGCGAGACGCGCGAAGAGCCGCTCGTTGAAGAACAGCTTGTCGTAGGCGGCGGCGATCTTCGGCGCCCACTCGCGGTCGATGGCCTGGACGTCGGCACTGTTCATGTTCTGGGTCATGACACCGAACAACGCCTCCACTCGACCCTGGTGGCGTCCGGAGTCTTCGAGCGCCGCCAGGGTGTTGGCGAACGTCGCCGGCGCCGGATCCTGCGCGATGGCATCGACCTCGGCTGCGAACAGCGCCAGCGCCGTCGTGAAGGCGGCCGGGAAGGCCGCGGTCTTCACCTGGTCCCACGCCGGCACCCCTCCGTAGGGGCCGACGTAAGGCGCGGTGATCGGATCGGCGTCGGCCAGCGCCTTCAGCCGGGCGACCTCGGCGAGGGCGGCGTCACGCGCGGGGCTGGTCGCGGCAGGGTCGGGGGTGGTGGTCACGGCATCTCGTTTTGTGGGTCCGGAACAGGCGGTGAGGAGCGCGACCAGGCCGGCGCCGGCGACCAAGGATCTCGACATGATGAGGTGCTCTAGCACGTCCCATGAGACCGGCGTCGGTATACCCGTGATTCCCGCGACCGGCCCCCGGTCCGTCGGTTGCAAGTTACCCTTCTCATCTCATGGCGTTGCCTCCCAAGCCCGCCCGCTCGAGCGCGACGCTGGCCTCCAGCGACACGCTGGTCGCCGGGGATTCCTCGGCCACCGACGACACCCTGAGCGCCGACCAGATCACGCAACCGCCGGCGGACGGACCGGCCAGCCCGCAGTGGCGCGAGCGCGCGGCCCAGGTCCCGACTGATCCGTCGCAGCTGCCGCTGGTCGCCGCGGCGACCTACACGCTGCTCGACGAGGTCGGGCGCGGTGGGCTCGGCCGCATCGTGCGCGCCCGCGACGCGCGCACCGGTCGGATCGTCGCAATCAAGGAGATGCGGGTCGACTCGGTCGACGCCGCGGCGCGCTTCGTGCGCGAGGCGCTGGTGACGGCCAACCTCCAGCACCCGGCGATCGTGCCGGTGTACGAGGTCGGGCGCTGGCCGTCGGGGCAGCCGTTCTACGCCATGAAGCTGGTCACCGGCCGGCCGCTGTCGCAGGTGATCGACGAGGCACCCGACCTCGACCACCGCCTGGCGCTGGTGCCGCACGTGATCGCGGTCGCCGACGCGCTGGCCCACGCCCACGGCGAGCGCGTGATCCATCGCGACCTCAAGCCGGGCAACGTCATGGTCGGTGGCCACGGCGAGACGGTGGTGATCGACTGGGGGCTGGCGCGCCGGCTCGATCAGGCCGACGCCGACTCGTTGCCGCCGATGGTCTCCGGCGCACCCGGCGAGACCGTCGTCGGCTCGGTGCTCGGCACGCCCCAGTTCATGGCGCCAGAACAGTCCCGCGGCGAGCGGGTCGACGAGCGCGCCGACGTCTACGCCATCGGCGCCATCCTCTATCACACCCTCGCCGGCCGGCCGCCGTTCGACGACCTGGGGTCGAGCGCCGCCGTGCTCGATGCGGTTCGGTCGCGCGCGCCGGCGGCGCTGGCGACGCTCGCGCCAGGCGCGCCGCGCGACCTGCTGGCCATCGTCGAGCGGGCGATGGCGCGCGACGTCGACGGGCGCTATCCGACCGCGGCGGCGCTGGCCACCGATCTGCGCCGCTTTGCCACCGGGCAGCTGGTCTCGGCCCATCGCTACAGCCGCGGCGAGCGGGTCCGCCGGCTCGTGCGTCGCCACCGCGGCGTGCTGGCGATCGCCGCCGCGGCCGCGATCGCGCTCGCCGCCACCGGCGTCATCAGCGTCCGCCGCGTAGTCGCCGAACGCGAGACGGCGCGGATCGCGGAACGTGGCCAGCGCGCCGCCCGCACCGAGGCCGAGGCCCGGAATGTCGAGGCCCGAGACGCGCTGGCCTCGGCGTACGTCGAACGCGCGCGCCACGAGATCTCGCGGCGCCAGCCCGCGCAGGCGGTGCCCTTGCTCGCCGCGGCGGCCCGGCTCGGACGCGCGCGCGCCGACGTCGGCGTGTTGACGAGCGTGCTGGGCCGCGCCATGCCGGACGTCACCGACATCGGGCTGCCTGCCGTGACCGGCGTCGTGGTCGTCGATAGCACCGACGCGATCGTTGCCACCGCGACCGACGTGCGCCGGTGGTCAGCTCGCGACCGCAGCGAGCGCTGGCGCACGCCGATCACCATGGTCTCGGGCCTGATGCCGTTCGACGATCAGCTGGTCGTGGGCACGACCGACACCGGCGCAGTCCTGATCGCGATCGCCGACGGTCAGATCGTGGCCCGCCTCGGATCGTTGCCGGCTGCCACCGGTGGGTTCGTGGTCAGTGGCCTGATCACCGACCGGCGATGGCTGGCGCTGAAGGGACCGGCGGGCGACGTCGAGGTGTGGGACGTACCGGCGCGCCGCCGGCGCGGCCGCCTGCACACCGATCTCCCCAGCGGCTACGCGATCGCGTCGCCGGATGGCGACCGGGTCGCGGTGTCCGGCAGCGGCGCCAGTCCGTTGCCGGCGATCCTGTTCGACCTCGACACCGGGAAGCCGATCGTGGAGCTGTGCAGCGTCGCCGAGCCGTGTGGACGCGTGCCGCCGGCGGCGGGCGGCGGCGTCCTGGCGCTGTCGCGCGAGAACACCTACTCGAGCGGCGTGGTCAAGGTTTTCGACTGGAGCGGCCGGCTCGGGTTCGCGGTCGAGCTCGACACCCCGGCGTACGATCTCGAGATCGTCGCCGAGGCGGGCGCGCTCGCGATCATCACCGCTGACGGGGAGGTCGTGGTCCGCGACCTCGCCACCGGCGCGCGTCGATGGTCGGCGACCTCGTTGACCACCGGCTACGGCTTGCAGGTCGATCGCCAGCGCGCCCAGGTG
Organism: Myxococcales bacterium; assembly: GCA_947483555.1. Classification (GTDB taxonomy): domain Bacteria; phylum Myxococcota_A; class Polyangia; order Haliangiales; family Haliangiaceae; genus UBA2376. Next base: position 81,630 of record CANKMW010000009.1, on the reverse strand, counting down.
TGGGCGTTCGGGCGCGACGGCAGCGTCGCCACGTTCGACCTGGCGCGCGGTGTGGTGCTGGGCTGGTGGCGACTGCCGCGGTTGCCGATCGAATTGCACTTTCTCCCCGGCGCCGGTCACGCGCTGTGCATCGACACCCAGCTCCGGGTCTGGCAATGGTCGCCAGCCGCGATGGATACCCAGGTCATCGCACCGACGCCGGGCCGGGTGTGGAGGGCGGCGTGGCTCGACGATGGCCGCCTGGTGTCCGGATCGACCGACGGCACCATCGCCATTCACGACCCCGCCACGATGGCCGTGACCCGGACCCTGCGCGGACATACCGGGCGGGTCGTGGAGCTCGTCCCGCTGCCCGGCGGTCGCCGGCTCAGCGCCGACCGCGACGACGACGTGATCGTCTGGGATCTCGGCACCGGCACGGCGGTGGCGCGGTTCGACGACGTCGGGCCCCGAGCGGCGGCCAGCCCGGACGGCACCGCGGTGGTGACCGGGGACCGCGGCGGGGTGGTCCGCGTGCATTCGCTGGCCGCCGCGACCCGTGCGCGGGTGCTGGGACGCCTCGGCCGCCCGACGATCGCGGTGGCCTGGTCGCCCGATGGCCGCCAGATCGCGGCGATCTCCGAAGGCGGCGAGGTCGAGGTCTGGCGAGCCGCCGACGGCTCGTCGGTCCGCCACGTCGACGGCGAACCGGATCCGACCGAGGGCGGGATCAACGTGCTCTTCTCTCCCGACAGTCGCTGGCTGGCGATGGGGCGAGCCTCGGAACCGATCGTGCTCGATCTGGTCGCCGGTGGCAGCCTCGCGTTGCCGGGCGCGACGGCGACCATGGTCTGGGGGCTGGCGTTCAGCGGCGACAGCTCGCGCCTGGCCACCTCGACCGACGCCGGCGCGATCACGGTGTGGTCGCTCCCGGATGGCAAGCCGGTCATGCAGGCTGCCGCGGCCAGCACCACCCTGGCGGTCGCGTTCGCTCCCGACCAGCGGACCCTGGTGACCGGAGCGCTCGATCACACGGTGCGGGTGTGGGACTCCGACACCGGCGCCGCCCTGGCCACGTTCGACGCTCCCGACGAGGTCTACGGCCTGCGCTGGAACCGCGGTGGCGACCGGGTCGCGATCATGACGCTGGGCCCGGCGGTGATCTGGCGACCGCCGACCGCGGCGACCGATCCGACGTTGCTCGACGAGCTGGCCCGTTGCCGTAGCGGCTTCGCGCTCAACGCCGCCGGGGTGCTGGTTCCGTCAGCGCCCGACCCGACCTGCCATCGATCAGAGCCGCCTGCCACCATGACGCGTTGATGCGAGACGCCCTGCTGGTCGCCGCCACGATCGGCGCGATGCTGATCGTGCTGGCGATCGTCCGCGCGCTGGCGGCCCGCGGACGAAGCCGGGTGGCCCGCCGCCGCGCCCGGGTGGCGCTGGCCGGCGAGGCCAGCGCCGAGCGCCTGCTCGCCCGCGCCGGCTTCACCGTCGTCGACCGCCAGGTGGCGCACACCTGGGAGGTCGCCATCGACGACGACGTCCACGAGGCCGCGCTGCGCTGCGACTTCGTCGTCGACCGCGACGGCGAGCGCTGGGTCGCCGAGGTCAAGACCGGCGACCTGGCGCCCAGCCTGGCCACCGCGGCCACCCGCCGCCAGCTGCTCGAGTACCAGGTCGCCTACGCCGCCGCCGGCGTGGCGCTGGTCGACGCGACCGCCGGTGTCGTCCACGAGGTCCGCTTCCGGATCCCGCGGCTGGAACCAGGCGATTGAGCTGATCAGCCCAGGTTCTTGCTCGCGAACTCCCAGTTCACTTTCTTCCAGAACTCCTCGATGTACTTGGGACGCGCGTTCCGGTAGTCGATGTAGTAGGCGTGCTCCCAGACGTCGATGGTGAGGATGCAGGTCTTGCCGGTCGCGAACGGCGTGTCGGCGTTGGAGCTCTGCTCGATGGCCAGGCCGCCCTCGGCGGTCTTGACCAGCCACGCCCAGCCCGAGCCGAACTGGGTCGCCGCCGCCTTCGAGAACTTCTCCTTGAAGCTGTCGAAGCCGCCGAAGCTGGCGTCGATCGCGGTCGCGATGGCGCCGGTCGGCGCGCCGCCGCCGGTCGGCGACAGCGAGTGCCAGTAGAACGTGTGGTTCCACACCTGCGCCGAGTTGTTGAACACCGGCTTCTCGGACGGCTGGCCGTGGCTCGCCTTGACCACTTCGTCGAGGGACATCGCCTCGTACCTGGTGCCCGGCACCAGGTTGTTGAGGTTGGTCACGTAAGCGTTGTGGTGCTTGCCGTGGTGGTACTCGATGGTCTCGGCGGAGATCACCGGCGCGAGGGCATCCTTGGAATAGGGCAACTCGGGGAGCGTGAAGGCCATGTCTCTCTCCTGGTCGGTCGTTCGGCGGCCACCCTAGCACCCGTGCCCGTGCCAGTGCTCGTGCCCGTGCCCCGACCCCGATCTTTCTTCTATGCTCGCCCCGTGCTCGGCCCCCTCCGTCACCTCGCCTCGCTGGTCGCCTTCGCCTCCCAGCGCAGCGCCCGCGGGGCGGCCGACGCCTCGACCCACGCCGACCTGGCGTGGTCACGTTCACGACGCGCTGCCGACTTGCCCGCCGGGCTCGAGCTGCAGTGGCTGGGCACCGCCGGGTTCCGCTTCACGTACCAGGGCCAGCACCTGCTGATCGATCCGTACGTGACCCGGCTGCCGCTCGACGACCTGGTGCGCCGCCGCGTGGTGGCCGCCGATCGCGCCCGGCTGGCGACCCTGCCAGATCCGCTCGCGATCCTGGTCGGCCACACCCACTTCGATCACGCCCTCGACGTGCCGGCGCTGGCCGCCCGCGCCGGCTGCCAGGCCTACGGCAGCGCGTCGCTGGCGCGGCTGCTCACGCTGCACGGTCGCCCCGAGCTGGCGGTCGTCGTCGAGCCGCACCGGAGCTACGAGATCGGCCCGTACACGGTGACGTTCGTGCCTAGCCGGCATTCGAAGCTGGCCGCCGGGCTCTGGACGCCGTTCGACGGCGAGCTGACCTGCGATCACACCGACCACCTCACGCCGCAGGCCTACCGGTGCGGCCAGGTGTGGGGTATCCACGTCGCGGTCGCGGGCGCGACCTTCTATCACCACGGCTCGTGCGACCTGGTCGACGACCAGGTCCGCCACCGCGGCGTCGACTACCTGCTGGCCGGGATCTCCGGTCGTCGTTTCACGCCTCGCTACTGGCAGCGCCTGCTCGGCCGGCTCGAGCCGCGCGTGGTCGTGCCCCACCACTTCGACGACTTCTTCCGCCCGCTCGACGCCCGGTTCGCCTACTCGCTCAACGTCAACCTGGCCGGCTTCCCCGACGAGATCGGCGCCGTCTCGCGCGACTTCGAGATCCGGGCCCTGGCCATGGGCGAGACCGTCGGCGGGAACGTATAATGAGGGTTGAGTACTCCTGATGACGAACGGCCGCGCGAAGCCCCTCGGACACGACGTCGCGACCAAGGTCCTGCGCGACCTCTTGCCGGAGGACTGGGAGTGGGACAGGGCCCGCCGCGCGGTCAAGCCGCTACTTCCCGCGCTCCGCCAGCTCGCCGCGCCGCCCCGGGTTCGCGCCAGGAGCGCTTGACCGAGGCCAGCCTCGACGAGGACGAGCCGCGGCGGCGCGAGCTCCCCGCCCACGTGTTCGCGGCCACCACCCGCGGCGGCGTGATCGGCTTCGCGCCGACCGCCGACAAGCGATCCGCGACGCGGCGAGCTCGAGGTTCCTGAACGCCTCGTCAGCGCACCCGGACCCGACGTGGCGCGGCCTCGGGCAACGCCGCGAGCGTGACCTTGACGGTGCGCTGCTTGCCGTCGCGGCTGACCTCGAAGGTCGCCGCCTTGCCGGCGCCCTTGATGGCCACCGCGTTGCGCAGCTTACCGACCTCGCGCACCTCGACGCCATCGACGGCGGTGATCACGTCCCCGGCGACCAGCCCGGCCCGGGCCGCCGGGGTGCGGTCGCCGACCTCCGCCACCAGCACGCCGCGGGCGACGCCGAGCCGGGTCGCGGCCTTGGCGTCGAGCGGCGCCAGCGTCACGCCGAGCCAGCCGCGCGACATCTTGCCGTCCTTGATCAGCATGTCCATGATCGGCCGCGCCATGGCGGTCGGGATCGCGAAGCCGATGCCCTGGTAGCCGCCGGTGCGCGACAGGATGGCGGTGTTGATGCCGACCAGCTCGCCACGCAGGTTGACGAGCGCGCCGCCCGAGTTGCCGGGGTTGATCGCGGCGTCGGTCTGGATGAAGTCCTCGTAGTCGACGATGCCGACCGCGCCGCGACCGGTGGCCGACACGATGCCCATGGTCACCGCCTGACCGACGCCGAACGGGTTGCCGACCGCCAGCACGACCTCGCCGAGGCGCAGCTTCGACGAATCGGCGAACCGCAGCGGCTTCAGCTTGCCGACCGTGCCGACCAGCCGCAGCACCGCGAGGTCGCTCCTGGGATCGATGCCGATCAGCTTGGCCTCCTGGTCGCTGCCGTCGTGCAGCGTGACGCGGATCTCGGCCGCGTTCTGGACCACGTGCGCATTGGTGAGGATCTTGCCGTCCTCGGTGACGATCACGCCCGAGCCCAGGCTCTGCGACTTGCGCGGATCGGGCGCGCCATACGAAGGCGACGACGGATCGGTGAAGAAGGGATCGACGACGAACGGTCCGCCATCGGTGATCTGGGTGGTCGAGACGTTGACCACGCTCTCGACCACGCTCTCGGCGACATCGGAGATCTGCGCCGACGCCGGTAGCGCGGCCTGGGCGTCGGCCTGGCCGCCCGGGTGAGTGGTGGCGCCGATCACGGCGGCCACGATCGCCGCGCCCACGCCGGCCACCAGCGCGTGGTTGAGGCGGGCCCGAACGTTCTTGTGACGCTTCATCATGGTCCTCGGGGTTTGATCCCAGGACCGCCGCCGGGGTTGCCTCTATTCCAGGCCGCGCACCACCGCGTCGGGGACGCCGCGGGTGGCGTTGGCGCCGACGCGGCGAAACAGGAGCTGCATGATCGGCTCACCCAGGCACAGCGGTCCACGCAGCGAGAAGCGCGCCGCGTAGTGGAGCGAGGTGCCGCCCGGGGCCGAGCTCAACGTGAGCTCGTCATGGTAGCGCGCGAACCAGGTCTGGCCGATGAAGCGGACCTGGTGCGGCGGTGTGAAGACCTCGATGCGGTACGGGAAGTTGATGGCGCCCAGCGGCGTCGGCGACACCAGCACGAAGCTGGCGCCAACCCCGATCGGTCCGTCGCCGTCGGTGCGGCGGGCCGATTTCACCGCCGGATCCCAGGTGGCGTGCGTGAAGTCGGAGACGTACGCGAAGCTGGCGTCGATCGCGACCGGGATGAACAGGGTGGTTTCGTAGCGGGCCATCGGTGGAGTCCGGCTTCAATTCGTGACACCGGCGTCGGTGACACCAGCGTCGGTGACACCGGCCTCGCGGCGAGCCTGGATCGCGCGCCGCTCCTGGCCGCCGGCTTCCTGGGTGCGGGCCACCGCCAGCGCGCGGTCGAAGGCGACGCGAGCCGCCGGTTGGTCTCCGGCGCTCGCCGCGATGCGCGCGGCCAGCACGTGCAACCCGGCCTCGTGGATCCGTTCGTCGCTGCGTTCGAGGTAACGCATGGCGTCGGCGATCGCCGCCCGCGCCGCGTCGAGGTTGCCGAGCGCCAGCTCGGTCTCGGCCAGGCCGGCCCAGTACAACGTCATCGTCGCGTAGCTGCCGATGGCGGTCAGCAGCCCGATCGCCTGCCGCATGACGTCGGCGCCCTCGCCGGCGCGGCCCCGCCCGGCCAGCGCCCAGCCGCGGGTGATCGTCGCCTGCGCGTCCCAGTGCGGCATGCCCTGCTCGGCGGCGAGCCGGGTCACGACCTCGGCGTGGCGCTCGGCCTCGTCGTGAGCGCCGACCATGCAGCACCAGGTCGCGAGCACGGTGCCGACGAAGGCGCGGGTGCCGGGCTGGGCCAGCTCGTCGCACATGCGCATCGCCTGGTCGGCGTGGGCGCGGGCCAGGTCGTCGCGGCCGTCGCAGGCGTGGACCCAGGTCAGAAACGCGGCGCACATCGCGCCGGCGTCCTGCCCGAACAACATCGCGAGCGGGGCATGGGCGGCGCGGTCGTAGACCGCGAGACCGGCCTCGAAGCAGCGGCGGGCCTCGGCGAGGCGGCCCCGCATCAACAGCGCGGCACCGGCCGCGGTGTTGGCGGCGAGCGTGATCGCGCGGTCGCCGGTGCGGTCGGCGAGCTCGCGCAGACGCTCGCCCATGGCCTGGGCGCGCGCGTGCCGGCCGCTGACGATGGCCACCGTCCACAGGCCCCACAGCGCCGGGAACTCGGCGGCCGGGCTCGACTGATCGGTCTCGCAGAGCGCGAGCATGCGCAGCGCGTTGGTCTCGACCTCGGGCGACGCGAAGCCCTGGGTCAGCATCAGCGCCACGCCGAGCAGGCCGCGCACGCCGAGCTCGGCCTCGACCGCGCGGGCGTCGGCGGGTAGCTGCTCGCACAGCGCCAGGCCGCGGGTGAGGTGAGCGGCGGCGTCGAGGAGCGCGAAGGCGCCCAGTGCGGCCTGGCCGGCGGCGCGCCAGTGCTCGATCGCCTCGGCCGGGCGGCCGGCCTCGGTGAGGTGATTGGCGATCACCTCGGGCGGCGTGTCGGGGAAGCGGGCCAGCAGCACGTCGGCGACCCGGGCGTGGTAGCGGGTCCGGGTGCGGCGCAGCAGCGAGCCGTAAGCGGCGTCCTGGATGAGCGCGTGGCGGAACACGAACACCGATCGCGGTGGCACGCCGCGCTGGTACAGGAGCTCGCCGTCGGTCAGGCGGCGCAGCTCGTTGCGCATGTCCTCCTCGAACGAGCGCACGATCTCCTGCAGCAGCTCGTAGCTGAACTGGCGCCCGATGGTGGCGCACAGCTGGACCAGGGCCTTGCGCGGCGGCGACAGCCGGTCGAGGCGCGCCATCAGCGAGTCCTGCAGCGTCGCCGGGATGGCCATCGGCGGCAGCGGGGCGGCGGCGGCGCGCAGGCCGCCGTCGCCGTCGACGAGCAAGCCGGACTCGAGGATCATCCGGGTCAGCTCCTCGACGAACAGCGGGTTGCCGTCGGCCTTGAGCAGGATCTGGTGCATCACCTCGGCCGGCAGCGCGCGGCCACCGCTGGTGTGAAGGACGATGCGCTCGACCGCCTCGCGCGGCAGGCGGTGCAGCGCGATCTCGCTATCGACCTGCCACGGCGCCTCGAACTGCTGGCGGCAGGTCAGCACCACGAGCAGCGGCGCCGACGCCGCGCGCTCGATCAGCGCGCCGAGCAGCTCGATCGTCGACTGATCGACCCAGTGCAGATCCTCGACGCACACGGTGAGCGGACGGCGGCGAGCCTCGGCGATCACGAGCTGGACCACCACGGCGATCGTGCGCTGCTTGCGCGCCTGCGGCGACAGCGGCGCCGCCGGCCAGCGGTCGTCGTCGGGCGGCAATCCGAGCAGGGCGCCGAGCAGCGGCACCACCTCGCCCGCCGGGACGCCGGCGGCGACCGCCGCCGCGGCGAGGGCGTCGCGCTTGACGTCGAGGGCGTCGTCGTCGTGGACCCCGGCGAGCTGGGTCAGGAGCTCGATCACCGGGCGCATCGCGGTGTGGGTGAAGTACGGCGAGCAGGCGGCCCGCAGCTCGCGGTCGCCGGCCTGGGTGATCCACTCGCCCAGGCGCATGCACAGGCGTGACTTCCCGACCCCGGCCTCGCCGCGCAGGACGACGCTGCGGCCGGTGCCCGACCGCGCCTGCTGCCACAGCGTGCGCAGGGCCGAGGCCTCGGACTCGCGGCCGACGAACGGCGTGGCGTCGTCGTCGTGGTGCTCGGCGCCGACCAGGCGGCGGGCCGCGATCACGCGATGGACCTGACGCTGGTCGCCGAAGCCCTTGAGCGCGACCGCGCCCAGATCCTCGAGCTCGAAGGCGCGTCGCACCAGCCGCGCGGTCTCGGCGCTGACGACGATGGTGTTGGGGGTGGCGATGGCTTGCAGGCGGGCGGCCAGGTTGGGGGCCTCGCCGACGGCGAGCTGTTCCTCGGTGGCGCCGGCCCCGATCGCGCCGATCACCGTCGGTCCGGTGTGGATCCCGATGCGCGCCGCCAGCCGGAAGCCGCGCTCGCGCTCCAGGCGCTCGCCGAGCGCGCGCACGCCGGCCAGGATGCCGAGGGCGGCATGGACCGAGCGCACCGCGTCGTCCTCGTGGGCCCGCGGGTAGCCGAAGTAGATCATCAGCCCGTCGCCGAGGTGCTGGGCGACGTGGCCGTCATGGGCCACCACAGCGGCGGTCGCGGCCTCCTGGAAGGCGGCGACGACCTCGCGCAGGTCCTCGGGATCGATGCGCGCGGCGAGCTCGGTGTACGAGACCAGATCGCAGAACACGACGGTGAGCTGGCGGCGCTCGGCCTGCTCGGCGCGGCGCACCATCGACGACGATTCGGCGAGGCCGGCACCGCACGCGTTGCAGAAGCGCGCCGTCGGCGCGTTGCCAGCGTGGCACGCCCGGCAGGTGCGGGCGAGGGCGACGCCACACTCGGCGCAGAACTTGGCGCCGGTGGCGTTGGCGTGCTGGCACGCCGGGCACGGCGTGGTCACAGCGGGCCCGGCGGCACGCTGCCGCCCCGGATGGCGTCCTGCTGCGCCGGCGTGAACGGCGACGCGACCAGGTGGACATCGTCGGCCCGCGACCGGAACAGCACCAGGATGAAGCGCATGCGCTGGCGCAGGTCGACCCAGTCGTGAGCGGCGGCGGCGAGCAGCGACGGCGTCTCGGGGTGGCCGAGCCCGACCAGGCTGGCCAGCCGTTGCTCGATCCGGTGCAAGAGCGACGGCTCCTCGCGCACCTCGAGCGCGCCGTAGCTGTCGAGGACGGCGCGCAGCGTCGGGTCGTCGATGGTCGCCAGCTCGGGCGGAAACAGGGGCGCCCCGGGGTCGGCCGGGATCGGGCGGCCGAGATGGATCACGCCATCGGGAAGCGTCAGCTCCATCATGGCCGCGGTCGCGAACGACTCCCACGCCTCCTCGATGCGACGGCCGATCGCCGGCACCAGCTCGTCGACGATGCGATGGGTCGCCGACCGCGTCCGCTCGTGGTCCACGGTGGCGTCGACGTGGCTGTGAACGTGGGCGAGCAGGGTGTCGGCGATCGGCGCGTCGAGCGAGCCGGCGATGTAGGTCTGCAACCGGGTCTGTTCGTGGACGCCGCCGTGGGCGTTGCCGAGCAGCATCAACTCCGAACGCCGCTTGGGGTCGCGCTCGAACATGGCCTGGTAGTAGGCGGCGACCATCGCGCGCAGCTCGCCCTGGCCGCCGCGGGTGGTCGAGATCAGCGTGCGGCGCCCGGGGTCCCAGACCGCGTCGTCGGGCTCGGGCGGGCCGTCGCGGTACCGATCCTGGAACCCCGCGAGACGCGCCGGGTCGAAGGCCTGGTCGCCACCGAGCTCGGTCTCGAAGTCGCTGAACACCTGGGCCAGCTCGGCGTAGACCACCTTGTTGCCGGCCATGATGTAGCCGCTGACGTCAGCGACGATGCGGTCGACCAGATCGAGCAGCGACAGCGGATCGAGGGCGGCGGCAAGTCTCCCGAACACGTTGCCGCGATCGAGCAAGGCGCGGAACGGGCGCGGGATCTCCTCGTTGCGGATGAAGCGCCCGGCGGTCTTCGAGGCCCAGGTCCCGAGCGTGCACCAGTTGATGGCGGTGCCGCCGGTGCGCCGGCGCATGACCTCGGACAGGTCATGGTAGCTCTGGGTGATCAGCAGGTTGCGCAGCACCGGCTGCGCATCGAGCGCGGCGATGCGCCGGACATCATCTGGACTGTCGAGGGTCCCCACGCGCGAACCGTAACAGGAATCTGGGCCGCGGATTGATGCTAGGGCGCCGGGAAGACGGTGGCGAGATCGGGCACGATGCGCTCGGCCTCGACCTTGGGCAACAGCGCCGGCACCCGGGTCCGCTCGGTCATCAGGTAGTACTCGACCACGGGCGGCGGTGGCGCCGGCGGCGGCGGTGGTGGCGCGGCCGGATCGGTGGGCGGCGGCGGTGGCGGCAGTGCCTCGCCGGGCTTCTCGAGCTTGAGCAGCTGCATGGTGCCGAGCGGCTTGCCCTTGAGATCGCGGTACGTGAGCGTCACGATGGCGGTCAGCGTCTTGACATCGATCGTGGCGGCGTAGCTCACCGGCTTGAGCTTCTCGACCTTGTCGATGAAGTTGGCGGCGGCGGTGTCGGCGGTGGCGCCTTCGCCCCAGGTCTCGATCTCCTGCTCCTTCTTGGGCGGCGGCGCGTGCGGATCGGCCGGGTCGCCGGCCGACTGCTTCACCTTGATGCGGTGCACGAGCTTCTTCTTGTCGCCGCTACCGATCTCGACCTGCATCGCGGTCTTGGGATCGAACGAGCGCAGGTCGCTGGGGCGCAGCGATCCCTCGCCGCCCTCGAGCGGCGTGATCAGCGTGCCGGTCAACACGAAGCCCTTGCCGGTGTCGACGTCGAGCACGTAGCGATCGCTGCCGCCTTGCACCTTGCCGCCCAGCACCAGCGTCTTGGCGCCGTCGGTGAAGACCACCGCGATGGTCTTGGTGGTGTCGACCAGCTCGTAGTCCTTCTTGGCCTCGTCCTTGACGACGCCCAGCGACCGGATCGCGCGCATGCGAGCCAGGTCCTTGACCAGCTTCTCGCCGGGCTCGCCGACCGGGAACTCGCGGGTGACGCTCTCGGTGATGTACTCGGGCGCCTCGACCGGCGGCGGCGGCGGCGGCGGCTCGCCGGGGACCGGCGGCGGCGGCGCTGGCGGCGGATCCTTGGGCTTGAGCTTCTTGGTGGTACGGGTGTCGAGCCCCCACCAGTACGCCTTGGCGCCCTCGCCGCGACGCTCGAGCCGCAGCGTGTGGTCGGTGGTCGCGAACTCGACCGCCTTGAGCTCGGGCTCACCGCGGCTCCACATCACCACCTCGCCGGCGACCGACTTGGTGGGCTTCTCCTTGGTCCAGGTGAGGTACCCGTAGACGAGCATGACGGCGAGCAAGCTGCCGTGAACGAGGACGCCCTTCATCGCGTGGTCTCCTTCTTCGCCGTCGCAGCCGGCCGGCGACGCCGGGTCCGCCCGAACAGCATCCCGACCGCGAACATCCCCAGCGGCGCGACGATGGTCGTGGCGGTGAACCACGCCGCCTGTTCGCGCTTGGTCTGCTTGATCTCGGGATCCTTCTCGTCGTTGACGATGCCGCTGATGGTCTCCTCGCCGCCCAGCCATTTCACGGCGTCGACCGGCAACGACCGGCCGTTGGTCTCGACGAAGATCTGCCCGGTGCGGGTCTGGACCATGTGATCGGCGAACAGGTCCTGATCCGAGAACACCATGGCGCGGAAGCCGTCGGCCTCGCTGCCGTCGGCATGCTTGCCCTTGGCGCCCTCGATCGCGGCGCCGACGTTGTAGCGGTCGCGCTTCTCGGCGGCTCCGGCCTTGAAGTCGTTGTCGTAGTCGAGCCACGCCTCGGCCATGGTGCGAATGACGTAGGTGCGCTTGGGCTTCTCGCCCGGGGTCGTGAACTCGCGATCGGTGAGCGCGCCGGCGGTCTGCAGCAGGATGCCGTTGCGGGCGTCACCGCGCGACAGCGACGTCGTCGAGGCGTGGGACGAGAACTGGTTGGTCAGCGCCAGCCGGCGATCGCTCTCGTTGCCGCGCTGGGGCAGGAAGGTCTTGTCGTCGGTGACCAGGCCGATCCGAGCGTCCTCGCCGGGGCGCAGCTCACCCAGCCCGGTCCCGAAGCGGCCCTCGAGCGGCCCGAGCCGGAAGTCACCCTCGGGGTCCATCGCCACCAGCAGCTTGCCGCCGCCGTCGACGTAGCGAACCAGGGTGTCGAGCTCGGTCGGATCGAAGGCCTTCTTGGGACCGAGCACCATCACGAAGGTGGCGTCATCGGGGATCTGGCTGGCCAGCCCGTCCATCGTGCCCAGGTTCTTGGACTCGTAGTTGAGGCTGGTCAGGATGCTCTTGACCACCTGGGTGCGGGCGTCGGGCAGCTGACCGCGCTGGTGCGACGGCAGCGACTCGGGGTCGTTGATCTCGCCGTGGCCGACCGTGAGGTACGCCTTGCGCTTGTCGCGCAGGATCTTCATCAGCTCGGTGTTGACGGTCTGATCGAGGACCCGCAGCTTGCCGTCCCGGCGGCGGTGCTTGTCCATGTCGGTGTCGATCTCGAACTTGGTGTGCTTGGCCTTGGCGTCGGCGCCGCGGACGATGACCACGGTGCCGTCCTTCTGCACCGAGTACTGCTTGGAGATCGACGCCGACAGGAAGCGGTCGTGCGACTCGACGACCAGCTTGCCCTTGGTCTGCCGGGCCAGCTCCTGGAAGTAGCCCTTGACCTCGCCGCCGACCTCGTTGAGGTCCGGAAAGAACAGCAGCACCTTCACCGGCTCGCTCATCGTCTCGACGATCTTGCGGGTCGAGTCGCCGGGCTGCGAGGTGCGCAGGTAGCTGACGTCCTTGCGGATGTTCTTCTCGCGGGCGACGTTGCAGGTGACCATCAGGAATCCGGCCGCCAGGGCGATGGTCAAGCCGGCGACGCCCATCTCGCGCATGCGGCGCAGCTCGACGGCGTCGTCGTCTTCGTCGGTCGTCCACTCACCGACGGTGGCCTCCATGAGGATGGCCGGGATCACCGCGCACGCCGCCAGCAGCGCGCAGGCGATGGTCATGACGACGTCGTACTTGCGGGCGCCCTTGGCCGACAGATCGTCGAGGCCGATCCAGCCCATGCCGGTCGTGGTGGTGAAGAAGTAGACCGCGGCGGCGCCGATCAGCGCGCCGTAACACAGCAGCAGCGCCCCCTCGGCCTTGCGGCGCGCGCCCTTGCTCCGGGTCCAGCGCAGGGCTTGCAGCAGCGTGCCGCCGACCAGCAGGACGATGCCGATGCCGATCGCCAGCTTCATCAGCCACGGGAACAGCGCCTGACCCGAGACCGGGTCGCGCAGGAAGCGCCGCGCGATGACGAACAGCGCGACGGCGACGATGAGCCCGATCCGGGTGATCAGGCGGGGTGAGCCGTTCATTGCCATCGCTTCATCTCCAGCGTCTTCACCGAGAGCAGCAGGAAGAAGTACGTCACCGCCACGTAGTAGACGGCGTCCTTGAGGTTGAAGACCCCCTTCATGAAGCCGCCCTGGAAGTGGATCCACCACAGGTCGAGCTCGGCCAGGATGTCCTTCATCGGCGGGTCGAGCTTGCGGCTGAGCTGGTAGAGCAGCAGCAGCAAGACGACGATGGCGGCGCCGACCACGGCGGCCACGATCTGCTGCTTGGCCAGCGTCGACGCGAACACGCCGATCGCGAGCACCGCCGAGCCGAGCAGGAACAAGCCGAGGTAGCCGACGAAGATCTGGCTGCCGGTGATCTTGCCCTCGCTCTTGATGAGCAGCGGGATGTAGACCGAGACCGCCAGGATGATGGCCAGGAACGCCAGCGCGGCGAAGAACTTGCCGAGGATGATCTCGGCCTCGCGCACCGGTGAGGTGTTGAGCAGCAGGATGGAACCGGTCTGCCGCTCCTCGGAGACCAGGCGGACGCTCAGGATGATGGCGACGCCGATGATGACGCCCGAGCTGCCCCAGAAGAACTGCGACAGCATCTCGCCCGACAGCTGGGTCTTGGCACCGAACACCTGGAAGGCGACGCCCATGAGGAGCAGCGCCAGGCTGCCGGTGATCCGGCCGACGATGGACTTGAGGTAGGTCCCCATCTCGCGGCGGAAGATGATCGTGGCGGCTCGCATGTCAGGCCTCCGCGCGGGGCGCGCCGGTGTCGACCAGGCGCAAGAAGGTGTTCTCGAGCTCGCTACGGGCGTAGTCGAGCTTCAGCAGATCCAGGCCGGCCTGGACCACGGCGCGGCTGATCTCGGCGCGCAGATCCTTGGCGGACGTGAGCGACACCGCCCAGCCGTCGCCACGCGACTGCGGCTCACCGACCTCGGTGATGCCGTCGATCCGGGTCAGCACGCTGGCGATCGTCTTCTTGGCGTCGGCCTCGCCATCGCGATACGGCTCGCCCGACGACGGCGGCACGCGGACGGTGACCGAGACCAGGTTGACGTTACCCTCGTGCGCGGCCAGCTCGGCCTCGGTGCCGGCGCCCAGGATGCGGCCCTGGCCGAGGATGAGCAGCCGATCGCAGGTCTGGCTGACCTCGGCCAGGATGTGGCTCGAGATGAGGACCGTGTGGCGGTCCTTGAGACCGTGGATCAGCTTGCGCATCTCGACGATCTGCTTGGGGTCGAGGCCGCGGGTGGGTTCGTCGAGGATGACCAGGGCCGGCTTGTGCACGATGGCCTGGGCCAGCCCGACCCGCTGGCGGAATCCGTGCGAGAGGTTGCCGATCGGATCCTCGGCGACCTCGCCGAGGTCGGTGACGTCGATCGCCTCGTTGACCAGCTTCTTGCGGTCGACCTTGGCGACCCGGCGCAGATCGGCGGCGAACTCGAGGAACGCCGTCACGGTCATCTCGGGGTAGAGCGGCGGATTCTCGGGCAAGAACCCGATCCGCTTGCGCACCTCGTGGGGATCGCCGAGGGCGTCGATGCCCCCGACGTTGACCGCGCCTGCCGACGGGCGAAGGTCACAGGCGAGGATGCGAAGCGCGGTCGTCTTTCCGGCGCCGTTGAGGCCCAGGAAGCCGACGGTCTCGCCGTCATCGATCTCGAACGACACCGGACCGAGGGCCCGTTTGCCGCCGTAGTACTTGGAAAGCTTGGAAACCTGGATCATCGACCTGCCTCTCGGAGCGCTGGCTCGGAGCGTCGGCACTTTTATCAACGGTGGTGGGGGTGTCAAGAGGTGCGACACCGGTGCGACACGAGACCGAGCCAGAACCGGCCCTGCGGGGGTCGAATTCCCCCAACCGGTGCGCCACGGCACCACGAACCGGGTGCCCCACCGCCTGACGCGAGCGCGTCAGCGCGGAGCCGGGCCCCGAAGCCATCGGTGGGTCACAGCCGATCCGGGCTGGTGGGACGTGTCCATCCCTGGACCCGTGACAGTCGGTGATCCAACAGATGTCAGCGCCGAGTGTGGACTCGCGTTCGCGGCACGATCTGGCACTGCCGCGATCTCACTGACCGCCGACCGGCATCGAGTCGATGGGGTCTGCGCACCGTGCGATGCGGCACGGACCGTGCTGATGCATCCCCACGTCACGCACGTAACCCAAGTCGGAGCATCTCCCATGCGCAAGCTCGCCACCATCGCCCTCCTCCTCGCCGCGTCCCTCTTCACCGTTGCCTGCACCGACGCCGAGACCGAAACCGAGCTCGATGATGTCGCGTCGATCGACGAGCCGAGCGACCTGGCGGTCGGCCCCGAGCTCGACGCGCTCCGGCAGCGTGGGCTGCAGCCCGGCCTCGCCGATCTGCTCGACGACAACGCGCGACCCGCCCACGCGCCCGCAGCCGAGGACGGCGGCGATCGCTTCGACGACGGCAGCCGTGGCGATCGCGCGCCCGCCGAGCCCGGCACCGGCGTCGCCGAATGCCGGACCAGCCCCAAGGTCGGCGCCGACCAGCCGGTGGCCGGCCTCGCCAGCGCCGAGCTCGGCGTCCGCGCCCGCGCCCGCTTCGACATGATGCGCAAGATGAACCTGGTGAAGTGATACGCTGGTCGTCGCGCCATGATCGATTCCGCGCGACGGCGGGCGACCCTCGAGGACTTCTGGGCCATCCCGGAAGCCGAGCGATTCCACGAGCTGGTCGGTGGCGAGCTGACTGAAAAGGCGGCGCCGAGCGGCGAGCACGGCGATGCGCAGGCCGGCATCGTCGGCGCGGTACGCTCGCCGTTTCAGCGTTCGCCGGGACGCGGCGGACCCGGTGGCTGGTGGATCGCCACCGAGGTCGAGGTGCTGTTCGAGAGCGGCGAGATCGTGCGACCGGATGTCGTGGGCTGGCGCCGTGAACGGTGCCCCGACCGGCCCACCGGCATGCCGGTCAAGGTCCGGCCGGACTGGATCTGCGAGATCGTCTCTGCGAGCAACGCGACCGCCGATACCGTCAAGAAGCTGCGCCTCTATCATCGGGTCGCGATCCCGCACTACTGGCTGGTCGACCCGCGAGATGCGACGCTGACCGTGATGCGCTGGAGCCCCGACGGCTACGTCACGGTGACGCGGGCCGAACGCGGCGAGGTGGTGCGGGCCGAGCCCTTCGAGGCGATCGAGCTGGTGGTCGGCACGCTGTTCGGTGACGACCCGCCGGGTTGATCGCGACGATCACGATCGCGGACGCCGGACGCCGGTCAGAACAGGCCGAGCTGCCGGGTCGGGCGCCGGAACGTGGTCGGCGCCGCGGCGTCGCCGTCGTCCTCACGACCCGACGCGAAGCCGAGGCGGCGGCGGTGGAGGTCGAACAGGGCCTCGATCGCGCGCCAGCGCGGCCCCTGACCGCGAAAGCGGGCGCCGAAGCGGCTGTCGTTCATGGTGCCGGTGCCGCCGCGCAGCTCCTGGATCGCGTGCTCGATCTTGCGGACCCGCTCCGGCGCCAGCTCGGCGGCGATGCGCTCGCGGAACACCGGCAACACCTCGCCGGGCAGCCGCAGCATGATGATGAAGGCGTGCCGCGCCCCGGCGGCGTGGGCGCGCTCGAGGATCTCCGGAACGTCGGGATCGTTGAGGCCGGGGATGATCGGCGCGATGGCGACCCCGGTGGGCACGCCGGCGTCGGCCAGGATGCGCAGGGTGTCGAAGCGCCGCGACGGCGCGCTGGCGCCGGGCTCGATCGCGCGCGCCAGCTCGTCACGCGCGAACGGGATGCTGACCATGACCCGGACCCGCGCCTCGCGCGCCAGCCGCGCCAGCACGTCGACGTCGCGGCGGATCACCGCCGACTTGGTGATGATGGTGACCGGGTTGCGGAACTCGGCGCAGATCTCGAGGCAGCGGCGGGTGATGCCGTAGCTGGCCTCGAGAGGCTGGTAGCAGTCGGTGTCGCCCGAGAACGCGATCAGCTCGCCCTGCCACGACGGCTTGCCGAAGCTGGCGCGCAGCAGCTCCGGCGCGTTGGTCTTGACCACGATCTTGCGATCGAAATCGGTGCCGGCGCCGAAGCCGAGGTACTGGTGCGACGGACGGGCGTAACAGTAAGCGCAGGCATGAAAACAGCCACGGTACGGATTCACGCTCCAGCGGAAGCCGACATCGGGACTGTCGTTCTCGGACAGGATCGACTTCGCTTGCTCCTCGCGGACCTCGAGCGCGGCGCTGGGCGGCTCCTCGAGCCACTCGACGTGCGACGACGCCCACGGGTTGGGCGGGTTGGAGATCGGCCGCGACACCACCCGCCGACGCTACCAGACTCCGACGGTGAGGTGAACATCCGTTCAGTATCTAGTGTCGTCGCGAACCTCTCCGCTTGTCGCCACGACCCGCGCCGGCTCACGATGGGCCGATCACATGCCGCATGTCCCGTCCGCGGCCGTGACCGCGACGCTCGCGAGCTTGCTCGCCCTGGTGTCAGGCGCGAGCTGCGATCACCCGCGCAGCCCCGCGGCGGACGCTGCAGAGACCGACCTCGACGCCGCCGACCTCGACGCCGACACCGGCAGCGTCGACGCCGCGCCGGGCACGCCCGACGCCGCGGCTGCGGTTGGAATTCCGTTCGGCCCGTTCGCGCTCTATGCGGGCAACACCAGCTGGGACTACGGACCGGCACCGTTCTCGCTCACGCTGAACTTCATGGACGCGGGCTCGATCGTCGCCAGCCTCGAGGCTGCCGATACCGCCGGCGTCCACGTGGTGCTGGCGATGACGGGCGGCAGCCACGACAACTACATCACCACCGGCGCCTTCGACCGCGCCAAGTGGAACCAGCGCCAGAGCACGTTCGACACGCCCACCATCAAGGCGGCCGTCGCAGCCCGCGTGCTCGACGGCACCATCGTCGCCGCGTCGGTCATGGACGAGCCGGACCACGTCTCGTGGGGCGGCGTGATGACCGGCGCCGAGATCGACTCGATGTCCGGCTACGTCAAGGCGATCTTCCCGACGCTGCCGACCGCCACCGTGGTCCAGCTCGACTGGTACCCCGCCTACCGCTACCAGAGCCTCGATCTGCTCATCCGCCAGTTCAGCTACGATCTCTTTCCCGCCCAGGGGCCGAACCTGCCGGCGGCCTATCGCGACCAGACCATCGCGCAGGCGGCCACCCAGCACGTGGGCGTGCTG
The DNA here is from genome assembly GCA_947483555.1 of Myxococcales bacterium. Classification (GTDB taxonomy): domain Bacteria; phylum Myxococcota_A; class Polyangia; order Haliangiales; family Haliangiaceae; genus UBA2376. The sequence goes on along the minus strand of CANKMW010000009.1, from coordinate 63,428 downwards.
TTCTCGATGAACATCCTCGACGGCGGATCGCGCGTCGCCGGGTGTCCGGTGCCCGAGACCGGCGGGCCCGGCACCTACGGCGCCAACTGCCGCATGACGCCGCCGCAGGTCGAGGCGGCGGCCGACGCCCTGACCGCGCTCGGGGCGTGCGGCATGTTGATGTGGGAGTCGAACGCTGCCTACTTCGCCGATGCCGCGCACGTCGCGGCCTTCACCAGCGCGGCGACGCTGCTGGCGTCGCGGCCGCGGTCACGTTGCACGCCGTAGTCCGGCGGCTCAGCGGCTGGGGTCGAGGATCAGGAATTCGACCCGGCGGTTCTTGGCCCACGCCGACTCGGCGTTGCGGTCGTCGATGGCGCGGGTCTCGCCGTAGCCTTCCGACTCGAGGCGATCGGCATCGATGCCCTCGCCGACCAGGAACGCCTTCACCGCGGCGGCGCGGGCGCGTGACAGGCGCAGGTTGTAGGCGGCGGCGCCGCGCCTGTCGGTGTGGCCGCCGACCTCCATGCGCCGGATGTGAGCGTGGGTCGAGAGCGCCGCGGCGACCGCGCGCACCACCGGGTACGACTCGGCCTTGATGACGGCGCTATCGAACTCGAAGTGGATCGGCTCGAGGGTCTCGAAGCCGCCATCGGTGAACGTGATCAGGTCGGTATCGGGGCAGCCGTCATCGTCGACGACGCCGTTGTAGTTCTCGGCGCGGGTCGGGCAGCGATCGTCGCGGTCGGCGATGCGGTCGCGGTCGGCGTCGTCCTCGGGGCAGCCGTCGTCGTCGTCGAGGCCGTCGAGATCCTCGGCGGCGGCGGCGCACAGGTCGGCGTGGTCGGAGATCTGGTCGCCGTCGGCGTCGTCCTCCGGGCAGCCGTCACCGTCCTCGATCCGATCGAAGTCCTCGGCATCGTCGGGGCAGCCGTCGAGCGAATCGATGAGGCCGTCGTCGTCGCGATCGCCGGGGCCTGACGCCGGCCGCGGCGCGGGCGGATCGGGCATGACCACCGGGGCGCGAACCGGCTGGCCGGGCTCGAACACGATGGCCAGGAACGCGCGCGCGTCGGGGTTGCCGGCGTCGGGGCCGACGCCCAGGCCGCCACCGATCGTCAGGTGCGAGGCCGGCGCCAGCTGCACCTTGAGGCCAGCCAGCGCCTCGACCGGTGCATAGCCAGCACGGTCGAGCGGCAGCAGCGCCCAGCCCTCGACCAGCGCGTCGAGCTTGCCCGGCGACAGCGCGTAGGCGAGCGCGCCGCCGACCGGCAACGCGGTGCCGAACGAGAGCCGGATCCCGGTGCCGGGCATCGACGACGGCGCGTCCATGTACTCGGCGGCGCCGCCGGCACGCACGCGCAGGCCGGCGTTGAGTGCGCCGCGCCACCGGCCGCGACGGCCCTCGACGATCACGCGCAGCTGACCGCTGGCGGCGCCGGCGCCGAGCCAGGCGTCGTCGGTCGCGGTGGGCAACCACAGCGACGCCGCCAGCGCGGCGCGACCGCCGAGCCCGAGCTTGGCGTGCAGCCCGAGGTCGCCGGGTCCCTGATCGCCGGTCCGGTAGCGTCGATCGTCGGCCGGGTCGGCCGGCGTGCCGCCATCGGTGTCGGGATCGCGGTCGGCCGCGACCACGCCGAACGGCAGGCTGAGGCCGAGCGCGAGCGGCAGGCGCGGCACGCCCGCGGCCGCGACCAGCGTCGGCGAGAAGGCGTCGCGCACCCGGTAGTGAGCGCCCTGGCCGTCGAGCTGGAGCAGCCCGTGGGCCCAGGTCGTGTACAGGCCGAACGCCACCTGCCCGGGCGGCGTCAGCGCGGCGCCGTCGACGGTGACGTAGCCGTTGGTGTCGAGCGCGGGGCGAAACCCGTCGAGCGCGATGTCACCACCGCTCTGCGCGGTGGCGGCGGCTGGCAGGCCGAGCAGCAGCGACGGACAGACGGCGGCGAGCACGCGGGCACGCATGAGGGACCTCCTCGCGCTCGGCCACGGGCGGCGGCGAGCAGCGGAGAACACGGACGGGCGAACGACGGCGACGCGAGGCGTCTGTTCGGTCAGTGCCGGCGGCGACGGCGCCGGTTACATGATGGTGACCGGCCCAGGCCGTCTGACTCGGACCTTGCCACCGCAGCATCTTGGTCGTAATTTGGACCAGCCTCGAAGGGAGGCCCCATGCGCAAGGTCAACGTCGCTGAAGACATCATCCCCATCGGGGAGTTCAAGACCCGCGCGTCCGAGTACCTGCGACGTCTCCATGCGAATCGGCGGCCGCTGGTCATCACACAGAACGGGAAGGCGGCCGCGGTCGTGCTCACGCCACAAGAGTTCGCTGACCTGGAGTATCGCGAGCTGGTGAAGGCGAAGATCCAGGCCGGTCTGGACAGCGCGGCCTCCGGGCGATCCCTCTCGGCTGCCGAGGTCCGGAAGCGGCTCAAGGCCCGCATCGTGGCCGCGGCGCATGAGGACTGAGTTCTCGCCCCAGGCGCTGGCCGATCTGGACGCCATCGCGCTCTACATCGCTCGCGACGATCCGGACACGGCGCTCGCCTGGGCCGACAAGCTCGTCGACCGCGCCGAGCGCGCGGCGCGTGCTCCCCGTGGCGGCCGCATCGTGCCGGAATGGGGAGATCCGGATATCCGGGAGGTGTTCCTCAAGGCCTACCGGATCATCTATCGCATCGAGGCAACGCGGATCCTGGTGCTGACCGTCTTCGAAGGCCATCATCGCCTCCGCCTGCAACCACCGCAGCGCTGAGGAAGTGCCGGCGCCCACGGCGCCGGTTACAGCGGCGGCATCGGCTCGCGGCGGTCGAGCCAGGCCTGCGGGATCGCTGCACCGCCGGCCGCGACGATGCCGCCGACGATCGCGCAGGTGGTGTCCATGTCGCCGAGCGCCGACAGCGTGGTCCACAGCGCCGCTTCGTAGTCGTCGAGGTGGCGGGCGGCGGCCCACACACAGAGCGGCACGGTGTCGTCGCAGATCACCCGCGACCCGTTGCCGAGGCGCAGCGCGGCGGTGCCCACCGCGGTGTCGGCCGGCAGGCGCATCGCCACATCGAGGCCGTCGCGGGTCAGGCTGGTCGGGGTGTGCTCGTAGGCGGTGGCCAGCAGAGCGGCGCCGTCGCGCGGGACCTCGCCGGCCGCCATGCGGGCCGCCATCGCCGTCGCCACCGCGATCGCGATCGCCCCCGCCTCGCCATCGCGGTGGAGGTGCGTCGGCCGCGCCGAGCGCCGGGCGGCCGCGATCGCGGCCTCGAGATCGTGGGCGAAGTACGCGCCCAGCGGCGCGACCCGCATCGCCGAGCCGTTGCCCTTCGAGCCCTGGCCACCGAACGGCGCCCGCGCCGCGACGTTCCACGGCATGCCGTCGCCGATCGCGGTCAGGATCTCGTGCGCGGTGCCGCCGTACCCGCGCCACGGCTCGGCGGCGTAGCGGCGCGCGAAGCGCACGGCCAGCGCGTCCTCGTCGACGTCACCGCGCGCGATCAACTCCTCGGTGATCGACACCGCCATCGCGGTGTCATCGGTCCAGCGCCATGGCCCGTGGGTCGCGATCCGCCGCGCCTCGATGTCGCCGCGGCGCGGGAAGAAGCTCTCACCGAACGCGTCGCCGACCGACAGGCCATCGAGGCAACGGCGGGCGCGGGCGAGACACGCGGCGGCGGACGGGTCGATCGTCATAGTGTCTATGATACACTCTTCTTATCGGCCGACGCCCGGTGCCGGCGTTGTTCCAGGCGTCCGAGCTCTCGGCCGCGGCCCGATCGAGGCGCTCGAACGCTTCGACGCGCAGGGTTGGCTCGAGCTTGCGCAGCAGCGTCCCCAGGGTCGCGCTCATGATCCCCGCGCCGATCAGCGCGACGTCACACTCGCCGTCCACGGACATGGGGCGATTGTATCGGTCAGCGCCGCTTGCGTCGTGTGGACTCGGCGGCGGCGCGGCGAACCAGCTGGCGGAGGGTGGTGGCTCGATCGGCGGCGTAGGGTCCGCTGCCGACGACGCCATCGAGCCCGGTCGGCGACGACGCGGGCGCGCGCTGGCGGCAGTGGATCGGCTCGTCGGGTGCCAGCCACAGCGGCCGGTGGCGGTCCTCGATCACGACCCGCCAGGCCTCGATGCCGAGCGCGCCGCCCCAGGCCTTGGCCACCACGGTGCCCCACACCAGCACGTCGCCGACGCACACGTCCTCGGCCGAAAGCATGGTCCAGACCACCCGCTCGGTCGGCCTCCCGCTGCGTCGATCGGGCCGCGCAGTTCTCGGGCGAGGCGGCGTCATCCCAACAGTGTGGCGTCCCGATGTCCTGGTCCGCAATCGTCGCTACCCCGGCCGTCATCGTACGTGCCGGCGAGCACACCCACTGCTACCCCAGACCAGCGCAGCTGCGCCTCCCAGATGTCGCCGCGGCGGACGAGATCGAGCCGCTGACCAGGGCGAGCGTCAGTAGGCTGACGCGGCGGCGGTACAGCAGTACCAGGTCCCGCCGTAGTAGTGCAGCGTGCCTTTGGTTTCAGGCCTTCTTCTCGTGCGCCGCGAGCCACGCGGCCGCCTGCTTCTTGGCCTTCGAGGTCGCAGCGAGAGCGCTCATCAGCTTCACCACCCGTGGCGATCGAATTTCGCCGAAGGTGCGCACGATCTCACGCTGCTCGTCGGCGTCTTTGATCTTGCTCCAGCGCTTCGCGTACACGTCGATGACCTCGTCGCCGCCGAGGAAGACCAGTCGCGCGTCCATGGTGAACGACTCGTCTACGGGCTGCTTCTCGACGTTGGTCCGCACGAGCGCAGGGTCGTCGGTGACGTGCAACAGGTCGTACGGATCGATCGCGTCGCCCACCCGATCGCCGCTGCGAGTCGCGCCGGCTGCTCCGTGCAGCGCGACGTCGAGCATCTGGATCAGCGAGCGCGAGGGCAAGTCGGTCGGACCTTCCTTTGCGCCACGCGCGAACACCGCCTCGAGCCTCGCCCGCTGCTTCTCGGCGACCTTGGCGCGGACGCGCAGGAGGCCGAAGCCGACGTAGTACGCGTAGAAGCGGCCGGCGTCGTTCCGCTTGCGCAGCTCGTCGTCGCCGAAGCCTTCGAGCGTCGCGACGATGGCGTCGGTGAGCGGCTCGGGCCCGACGAGCGCCTCGAGCAGCAACACCAGGTCGTTCTCGGTGACCTGGAGATTCTTCTTCTTCATGCGCGCGCTGACGATGCGGCGTGCTTCGTCCTCGCTCATCGGGCCGGCAGGGGCGACCTTCTTGCCTTCGTGCTCGAGCAGCACACCGCCCTTGCCGTCGGGATAGATGCCGAACGCGAGCAGGCGCGCGAGCCGCGGCGCGATCTTCGCCGTACGCGTCGGCGCGGCGATCGCGCGAGCGGCCTCGACGAGCGACGCGTCGTCGTCAGCGCCGCCCTCGACCAGGTGACGCATGTGCGGCCAGCCGAGCGCGAAGGCGAGATCCTGCTCCGGCGAGTACGCGAAGCCTGGCTTGACGCTCTTCGCGCCCGCTGCCTCCGCGCCGTGACGAAGCGCCGCCGCCTCGCCCGCCGAGGCGGCCGACGGCTCCGTGGCGGTGACCGCATGCTTCGACTTCGCGCCGGGCGCTTTCTTCGAGCTGGCCATGCGGGTTTGCGTACCGTCTGCTCCGCGCCGCTTCAAGAGAGCGCGCTAGACTTCTCGCAAGGCGTGGCCGCTTCGCGCCATCGCCCACCGGCGGTTACGAACCCGCGACGCGCTGCACGGTCGGCCAGAGCGCGACGCCACAGGTGCGGTGGCCGATGCGGTCGGTGATGGCGACGGTGCGGACGTGGCGGAAGCCGGCGACGACGTCGTGCTGGATGAGCACGGCCTCGAAGCCGTCGAGATCGCGGTGCAGGGTCGACTCGTCCTCGGTGAACACGACCACGACCAGGGCGGCGTCGTGGATGCGCGCCTCGGCGGCCATCTTGCGCAGGTCGGCGACCAGGTTGTGACGCCACTGCGCGCCGTAGCGACCGTCGCGCGCGCCGCCGGGGCGACGCTGGCGGGCGACCTTGAGCTCGAGCCACAGCGCGCGGTCGGGTGGACACAGGCCGGGCAAGGGCTCGCCGCGCGACAGCGGCTGGCCGGCCGGCGACAGCACCAGGTCGCAGCGGGCGCGGTGGCTGAGCTTCTTGCCAGCGGTCGACGGATAGTGGACCTCGCGGGCCACCTCGTGGTCGCGGGCGAGGGCGGCGGCGAGCGCCTGCTGCAGCGCGCGTTCGTCCCAGGCGTCGAGGCCGTGCGGCGCTTGCTCGAGGCGGAGCCCGGCCTCGAGCTCCACCAGGGCGCGGGCCAGATGGTCGGCGAGCTCGCCGAGGTACCAGGCCCAGGTCACGGCGCCGCTCCGCCCTCCCCGGCGACGGCGACCAGCGGGCACAGGCGCAGCGGGAACGCGCGCCCGCCCAGCTTGCCGAACTCGCACTCGACCGTGTCGCCGGCGAGGCGAACGACGACGCCGGCGCCGTAGCGCGGGTGGCGGACGGCCTGCCCGGCGCGCCAGGGGCCAGCGACGGCGGAGCTCGAGGGCGCCAGCGGGGGCGACGACGCGGCGGGGGCTGCCGCGAACGCTGCGACGACCGGCGCGGCCATGACCGCGGAGGCGGCGACCACCGGCGCGTTCGCGTCGTGCCACTCGACCACCGCCGCCGGCAAGAGGTAGAGCAGCGGGCTGGGCGCGCCCAGCGCGCCGAACTGGTGCGGCCACGCGACGTACGAGATCTCGACCGTGTCGCGGGCGCGGGTGATCGCGACGAACAAGAGCCGCCGCTCCTCGGCCTCGTCCTCGATCCGATCGCGGATCATGAGCGGCAGGATGCCGAGGTTGGCGCCGGCGATGAAGACGTGACGAAACTCGAGCCCCTTGGCAGCGTGGAGCGTGAGCAACCGGATCGCATCGCGATCGACCCCATCGCCGTCGACGGCCCACGGCACGCCGTGGGCGGTGAGGGCCTGGCCGAGCGCGTCGACCTGGGCGCGCAGCCGGCACAGCACGGCGAGCTCGACGTAGGGCACACCACCGGCGTGGAGCGCGGCGAGGCGTGCGGCCAGGTAGCTCGCCTCGGCGACTGGATCGTGGTGGCGGCGCACGATGATCGGCGCGCCGGGCGGGCGCACCGCGATCAGGTCGCCGCCGGCCACCGGCTGCGCGCCCAGCACCGCCCGCGCGCCGTCGAGGATGGTGCGGCTGCTGCGGTAGCTGGCCGGCAGCTCGTGGACCACGCAGGCGAGCGCCGCGGCGGCGCGGGCGAAGCCGTCGGGCCCGCCACCGCGCCAGCCGTAGATCGCCTGCCGCGGATCGCCGACGCCGAAGAACCGGCCGGCGGGCCCGCGCAGGCGGCGCACCAGCTCGAGGTCGCGCGGCTCGCAGTCCTGCAGTTCGTCGACCAGGATCCAGCGCGGCCGCGCAACCTCTGGCGCGGCGAGCAGCGTGGTGGCGTGATCGATCAGATCGTCGAAGTCCATCGCGTTGCGCGCCCGCTTGGCGTCGCGCACCAGCGCCGCCAGCCGGCCGAGGTCGCCGGTGCCCGGGCTACCGCCGGCGGCCACCGCCCGCATCCGCTCGCGCAGGCGGCGGCGGTGCCCGACCCGCAGCTTGTGGGCGGTGGCCAGCTCGTCGATCAGCGCCACCACCGCGTCCTCGTCGAGCACGGTGAAGTCGGGGCGGTGGCCGACCGCTTCGAGCGGCAGCACCCGCTGGAGCAGCGCCACCGCCACCGCGTGGAACGTGCCCATGAGCCAGCGCTCGCCCGGCGTGGTGACCCGGCCGACCAGCTCGTCGAGCCGCACCCGCAGCTGGTCGGCGGCCTTGGTGGTGAAGGTCAGGATCGCGAGCTGCTGGAGCGGCACCCCGCACACGAGGTGGAGATGCAGCGCCTTGTGGATCAGCACCGTGGTCTTGCCGCTGCCGACCTGGGCTCGAACCAGCGCGGCCGGCTCGTCGGCCAGCACCGCCGCCTGCTGCGCCGGATCGAGCGCGCCCAGGCGAGCGTGCAGCCGCGGGCTCACGGCCTCCACCGCGGCCAGCCGCGCGGCGAGCTCGACCGGATCGACGACCGCGGTCGCGACCAGCGGCGCATCGGCCGACGGCGGCGCCACCTTCACCGGTGGCGTCACCCGCGCCGGCACCGGCATCGCCACGATCGACGCCCCGCCACGCCGCCGCTCGGCGCGCACCTGCCGCTGCAGGCCGTGCCACACCGGCGCGGTCATGGCTGCGGCTCCGGCCGCGGACCGGCGTCGGCGAGCACGTAGCCGGCCGCGAGCTTGGCGCTGGCGTCGCGCTCGGTCGCCGGCCGGTCGGCGACGAGATCGTCGTGCCGGCGTTGTAGCTTGCCCGCGGTCACCAGGGCCCGATCGCGGGCCGCGGCGTCGACGTCGACGGCGAGCGCCCCGTCGGCGGGGACGTCGACCACACCGGCGATCGCCGACCACAGCCGGCGCTGCGCGGCGTCCGAACCGAGCCAGCCGGCCAGCCCTGGGCTCGCCACCCTCAGGATCAACCGCGCCCCGCGCCGCTCGGCCGGGCCCAGCCGCGCCAGCAGGTCGGCGCCCTCGACCCGCGCCGCCCGCAGCCGCGCGATCAGCTCGTCCCAGCGCACGTCGACCTCGCGCCACGGGATGCGCGGCACCGGCAGGCGCAGCACCGGCGCCAGCGGCGCCGGCGACTCGCCGGGCGCCGCGGCCGGCACCGGCACCTCCTCGCGCAGCCGGCGCAGAGCCCAGCCGACCAGCCGCGGATCGCGCGACCAGCGGCCGACGCAGGCCGGGCACCCTCGCTGGCAGCGGCAGCGCTCGACCAGCCCGAGCGCGGCGGTCAGCACCTCGTCGAGCCGCTCGTAGGCCTTGGCGGCGTAGCCGAGCCCGCCCGGGTGGCTGTCGTAACAGACCAGCGCGGTCGCGGTGCGGCCGGTGTCGAGGGCCGCGACGTGGAAGCTGGTCGCGCACAGATCCGAGCGCTCGGCCATCGTGTACAGGCGCGCGCACGCGCCCAGCGCGTGGACCATGCCGGCCAGCGCGTCCTCGCGCTCGCCGCCGAGCACCGCCAGCACCGCCTCGGGCACCGTCACCCACACCGCCTCGGTCTCGAGCACCAGGCGCAGCGGCTCGTGCAGCGCCTCGTAGCCGAGGTTCTGGTGGTTGTGGAACTCGAGCATCTTGTAGCCGACCACCACGTCGTCGACCCGGACGTCGCCGAACGCCGCGTCGGTCAGCCCGAGCGACCGCTGCTCCTGGGTGAGCAGCACGTCGATGGCCGTGCGGACGTCGGGCTGGGTGTAGAAGTTCTGCTCGACCTCGGTGACGGCGGCGACGTGCTGCACGAGGTCGAGGGCCTCGACCTGGTACTGCACGCCGTCGTGGAGGTAGACCGCGCGGGTGTGAGCCTCGCGGTAGACCTGCGGCCGGCTCATCTCGGTCAAGGTGGTGCCGGTGGCGCGGTTGACGACCTTGAACCGATCGTTGTGGAGGTTGCGCAGGCTGACCTCGCCGGCCGGGAACAGGCCGCCGGTCCAGTGCCAGCTGCCGAGCGCCTCGCGCACCTCGCCGGCCCTCTCGAGCACGACCACGATCTCGCCGAGGTCGGGGAACACCGCGGCGTCATCGAGCGACAGCGGCAGCTCGGCCGCCGCCGCCCGGACATGGGCGAGCTGGATCGCGAGGTTGTCGCGATCGACCACCGCGTGCTCGGCGGGCTGCCCGACCAGCCAGTCGGGGTGCTCGCCGATGAACTGATCGGTCGGCGACACCGCGAGCACCACGATCGCGTGGGCGAGCTCGTCGCGGCGGCCGGCGCGGCCGAGCTGCTGCCAGAAGCTGGCGCGGGTCCCGGGGAAGCCGCCCTGCACCACCACCTGCAGCGCGCCGATGTCGATGCCGAGCTCGAGCGCGTTGGTCGACACCACGCCGACCAGGCTGCCGTCGACCAGCGACCGCTCGACCTGCCGCCGCTCCTCGGGCGTGTAGCCGCCGCGGTAGCCGGCCAGGAGGTACCCCTCGTCGTGGCCGGCGACGTCGCGCAGCCGATCGCGCGACTCCTTCAAGACGATCTCGGTCTCCTTGCGGCTGCGGCAGAACGCGATCGTGCGGTGGCGCGCGGCGATGAGGTGGGGCAACAGCGTGGCCAGCTCGGCGGTGACCGGCCGCCGGGTGTCGCGCTCGGTCAGCGGCGGCTGCCAGAAGTGCACGACCTTGCCCGCCGACGGCGAGCCGTCGCGATCGATCAGCCGGAACCGCCGGTGACACAGCGCCTCGGCGTGCTCGCGGGCGTTGGCGATCGTCGCCGAGCTGCACAGGAAGCGCGGCGTGCTGCCGTGGTGCGCGCACACCCGCAAGAGTCGCCGCATCAGATTGGCGACGTGGGCGCCGAACGCGCCGCGGTACGAGTGCAGCTCGTCGATGACGATGTAGCGGACGTTGCGGAACAGGTGGGCGAAGCCGCGCCGGCCGTGGCTCGGCAACAGCGCGCTGTGCAGCATGTCGGGGTTGGTGAGCACCAGGTTCGCGCGATCGCGGACCTTGGTCCGCTCGGCCGGCGTGGTGTCGCCGTCGTACACGCCGGCGGCGATGCGCGGCGCCGCGACGTCGGTGCGGGTGGCGAGGTGATCGACCAGGCCGAGCACGCCGCGGAGCTGATCCTGGGTCAGCGCCTTGGTCGGGAACAGGAGCAGCGTGCGCGCCGACGGATCGTCGAGCGTGGCCTGGATGACCGGCAGCAGGTAGGCCAGCGACTTGCCGCTGGCGGTGCCGGTGGTGACCACCACGTTCTCGCCGGCGCTCGCGGCCTCGAACGCCTCGACCTGGTGGCTGTACAGCCGGTCGATGCCGCGCGCCGCGAGCGTCTCCTGCAGCGCCGGGTGCAGCCCGGCCGGCAGCGGCGCGAGCACCGCCTCGCGGGCCGGGATGGTCCGGGTGGCGATGACGCGGCCGGGGAAGCGGGACAGATCGAGCGTTCGGGCGGCGGCCATGGAGCAGCTCCAGCAAGGAGGGAGGGGCTGCTCATCGTATCAGTGGCTATACATCCGTCCAGTATTCGTGCGTAGTTGTTTCAATGACTTCGACGCCCGTGAACGGCGAGGAAGCCCTGATTCCGCTGCGACTGAGCGGCAGCCCTGCGTCTGCGGCCGCGGGATTGATCGCCGAGGTCGCGCGGATTCACGTCGCGTTCGCCTCGGAAGTCCTTCATCAAGCCGTCACCGGGATCTTCTTGAGGCCGAGCTTGTCGAGCTCCGCGTCGGGCTTGCCCTCGAGCGAGGCGGGGTCGAGCAGCGACACCTTCTCGATCACCGTCGTCCACGCCTCGCCGGGGCCGGCGGGTGCGTGGGTGCCGGCCACGAAGTGGGGATCCTTGTGGTTCTTGGGCAGACCCTTGGCCACCGCCGCGACGCCGTTGTCGTACTCGACCTTGAGCGCCTCCATCGCCTGCTTGTTGACCTTCTTGCCGGCGGTTTCGTCGGCCTTCATCGTGTCGAGCTGCGCCTTGTAGACGTCGACGTTGGCGGCGGAGGCCTGGGAATAGAACTGGTAGCTCGGCGGCGGCTGCGTGCGGCGGGCCGACTCGAGCTGGACCGAGCCGCCGGTCGAGTTGCCGGACACGAACGTGATCACCGGGTCCTCGAAATTCAGGACCGTGATGACGTGACCGCTGAGCGCCGAATCGTTCGTGACCACCGTGACGCGGTCGCCGGGCGCGAGCGGCGCGGTGAACGCCGCGGCGCCACCGACCTGGATGTTCTTCTTGTGCTTGGCGTAGTAGGCGCCGTAGCCGCCGCCCTTGAACGCGAGCCCGTGCTTCGCGAGCGCTTCCTCGAGCATCTTCGACGAGGCCGCGGCGCAGAACTGATAGGCCTGCTTGCCGTCGGCCTTGCGCGCCCCGACCTTCAGGTTGTCGACGCCGGTGTTGCCGACGCTCTCGCCGAGGTGGTGGAAGAACGCCTTCGCGACGTCGGGCGCATCGGGGAACCGCGCCCGCACGAACGCCTCGAGCAGGGCCGACACCGCCTGCTCGTCCTTCTTCCACTGGCTGCGCTTGATCAGCTTGGTCTGGAAGGCGGCGAACCACGGCGGGAAGTCGGCGAGCGACGGCTTCTTGGCCGGCGCGTCCGCCGGCACGGCCGCGGCCGGCGCCGCGGGCGCCACCGGCGCCGCGACGCTGACGCTCCAGCGGGCGCCGTAGAACTCCAGCGCCGTCTGCAGGGTCGCGTTGGCGAAGTGGCCGTCCTTCCACGCGCCGGCGTCCTTGAGCGAGCCCTTGATCAGCGCGTCGCGGAACTCGAACACCTCGCCGTTGTCGTCGGCATCCTTGGCGCTCTCGTCGAGCGGCGCCCGTGCGATCGCCCGCGCCGGGATCGCCGTCCGCACGATCGAGCGCGCGTCGCCGCCGGCCACCAGGGCGTCCGCGATCGCGTCGGCCTCGACCTCCGCGGCGTCGCCCGGCGCCGACACCTCGAGTTTGGGCTGCAGGGTGGGCGCGGCGCCCGCCTGCTGCACCGTGTGCGCGACCTCGTGGGCGAGCAGGTGCAGCCCGAACGGATCCTCGGACGCGTACTGCCCGGCGCCGAAGTGGACGTCGTTGCCGGTCGTGTAGGCGCGCGCGCCGACCGCCGCGGCGGCCCGCGCCGAGTCGGGCCCCGTGTGGACACGCACCGCCGACAGGTCGGCGCCCAGGGACGCCTCGAAGCGACCGCGCACGTCGCCCGGCAGCGGCGCGCCCGACGCCGCCGAGGCCTGTTGCACCAACGCGTCGGCGCCGGCGGCCACCCCGTTGCCGTCGCGCGGCTCGCCGGTGAGCGAGGCCGCCGGCCGTCGCGCCAGCCGCGCGGTGATCGGCACCTTGCCCGGCGCCCCGGCGGCGGGCGCCTCGGTGCTCGCCGCCGACCCGCCATACCGATCGAGGTGGTAGCCCATACCCCGATCGATGCCGGTGCCACCGGATGTGAGCCTTCATCTCACGCGTCACGCGTCCACCAGGTCCGTGCACCCCACGCGCGGTGACGCCCCCCTCGCGCACGATCGCGCTGGAGTCGGCCGGCGCGCCGGACGTCGGCCACGACGACGTCCAGATCGGCGTGTCCCGGATTGGCACGATCTGGGGCCCCGAGCTGGTCGCCGGCGACACCCGCGTGCGCCGCGCCGTCACGCCTGGCGTCGTGGTCGAAGGCGAGGCCGGCATCATGCATCTCCTCAACGAGGGCGGCGGAGACAACCGCAACGCCATCACCGGCCGGGTCGGCGTGTTGCTGCGGCCGCCGGAGTACGCGACGCAGGAGCTGCGGGTCGCGCTGTTGCTCGGCTTGGGCGGCGGTCACGCGCCGGCCGCGGGTAACTGGGGCACGTTCGACATCGGCGCGGTGCTATCGGGCTCGCACCGCTGGATCCGCCCCCTCGTCGGCGCCAGCGCCGGCATGAGCCGGCCGTTCAGCGACACCACGTTCATGGTCACCGAGGCGAACGGCGACACCACCACGCTGCAGCTGCCGCGCAACCTGACCGCGCAGTTCACCGCCGGGCTCGAGCTCGGGCACCAGGACAAGGCACTGGTGCTCGGCGCGACCATGACCCACTTCTGGCTGGCCGAGCCCCGCATCCTGGCGCCGGAGCCCGACTCCATCGAGGACCGCGACGTGTTCTTCGCGCTGGGCGCGGCGGCCCGTTTCGCGCTCGACTGAGCAAAGACGCCGAGGACGTGCTCGCGGAGTGCGGCACACTATGTTTGATCGGCCGGCATCTTCCGCAGCAAGAACGCGCCGGCGGCGAAGGCGCGGCCATTGACCACCACCTCGACGAGGTGGCGGCCCGGGACGTGGGTCCGCGTCGACAGCTGGGCCAGCGTGATCTTCTTCCGCACCGTGGCGCTGGCGCCGGCCGCCACCGCCACCGTGGGCAGCTTGAAGGTGCGGGGCGAGGTGCCGCCGCGCTGCTTGACGAAGTGCACCCGCGCCGTGATCACCGCCCCCGCGGGTCGCGGGCTCGGGTTGTGGACCGTGGCGTGGATCGTCACCGAGCCGCCGATGACGGCGGTGCGCGGCCCGACGGTCGCCTCGACGCCGAGGGCCGCGGCTGGCTGTCCGCCGATCAGGCGGATCGCCGCCCCGTGGTCGGCCTTGACGAGTGAACGCAACGCATGGCTGATCAGGCGCCGCCGCTCGATGGCGGCACCGCGGGCCCAGCGCGTGCACGTCGCGATCACCACCGCCGGATGATCCTTGGCGATGTCGTTCAGGTTGTTGGCCACCGAGCGCCGCACGTACTCGCTGGGGTCGTCCTTGAGCCGCTCGAGCAGCGCCAGCACCGGCGACGGATCGTCCTGGAAGCGGCGCAGGCGCGGCGCCCACGGCAGGCGCGGCCGCGTGCCCTCCGAGACCAGCCGGCGGACGTGGTGATCCGGGTCGTTGGTCCAGCGCGTGAGCGCGGCGAGCGTGGCCGCGGGGTGCGCCTCGAGGTAGGCGCGGATCGACCACTCGCACGAGAACCGGCGGGTGAGCTCGCGCTGCGCGGCCAGCGACAGCTCGACGTGACCGAGGCCGTGGGCGCCGATGTAGATCACGTGCGGCAGGTAGTGGAACGGCGCCATGCCGTTGCCCTCGCTGGCGACCAGCGGCGGGCCGAGCGAGCGCAGCACCACGTCGAGCGCGCGCGGGTAATCGGCGGGCAGCGCGCGCGCCATCGCCGCGGCGATGTGCCGGCCGCGGTCGAGGAGCTCGAGGCGGGTCAGGCCGACGACCGCCTCGCGGACGAAGGTGGCGCGCGGAAACCCCGGCCACGCGGCGCCGAGCTGGGCGGCGATCGCCTCGACGCGCGCTCGATCGAAGAAGTGCTTGAGCTGCGCCGCCATGGCCGGACCGGCTACTCGACGCGGCCGGTCCGCGCCAGCACCGCGGCGGCGGCGGCGGCGTGATCTCGCGGCGGATCGCCGCCAGCGCGCCTTCGCCCGCCCACAGCACCGTCTTCACCGCCACGCCGGCGCCGGTCACCGGATCGCGAGCCCGGTACACCACGCCCATACCGCCGCGGCCCAGCGACGACACGATCTCGTAGCCGCCGATCTCTCTCGGCAGAGCGGCGGCCCCTCGGCGCTGCGCGGGTGCCCCCGTCTCCATCGCCGAGCATGCTAACCCATGACGGCGGCGGGCGCGCGGGGGGCACCGATCGTCACTCGATCGTCGGCGCCGCCGGCGCCGCCTCGCCGCTCACCAGCCAGGCGCCGGCCATCACGCCCGGTGTCTTGTAGGCGCGCACGACCCGGGCCACCCGGCCGCAGCGGTCCTGGTCCGCCGGCACGACCACCGCGGTGACGAGGTTGCCGCGCGCCACGCCGGCGGGCACCGCCACCCGCATCGGATCGAGGACGAACGGCGTGCCGTCGTGGGTCTTGATCTCGAGCTCGAGCCCACAGCCGCGCCGGCCCTTCACGACCTTGCCGACCGCGGCCCACCGCGCGCCGACGAAGGCGCCCATCGGCCCGGCGAGGATCCATGCTGGCGGCCACGCCGTGGTTCGCAACACCCCGGCCCACCGCCTGGCGTCGGCCAGATCGTCGGCCACCATGGCCCGCGTCACCGTCCGCTTCGCACCGGCCCCGGTGGTCGCGACCACCAGCAGGTCACCGGTCCACGGGGCAAAGCCGACGTCGGTGAGCCAGCTCGATGATGGTGGCGGCACCGGCACGTCGAACCATGCCGGCGCGTCGCCTTCGACCTGCTCGAGCTGGTACCGCCGCCCGCTGGCGACCTCGGCGTGCTGTGTGATGCGCACCACCGCGAGGTCCTCCCGGGCGGCCGGCGCCAGTGCGACCAGCGCGCGCGGCAGCCCGGTTGCGGTGATCGTCGCCAGCAGCCGCTGCGCGTCGTCGCGACCGGCGGCCGGCACCAGCCGCAGCGCCTGGCCTTCGAACGGCGGCAGCCGGTCCAGACACCAGCCTGCGCGGCTGGAATCGGGGTTGCCGTCGGCGTCCGCCGACCGCGGCGGGACCATGATCACCTCGGCGACGAACCACCTCGTCGTCGGTGCGCCGAACTGCGGCAGGAGCCGCGGGTACTCGCCGTGGCCGCCGCCGTGGACCAGGCGCCGCTCGCCGTCGATCTCGAACACGTAGTGCTCGCCGCCCATCCCCGAGCACTCGTGGATCACACGACGGGTGGAGACGACGACGAAGCCGCGTCCGACCAGCGGCGGCGACGGCGATGGCGATGGCGGCGGCGGCGGCGGCGGTGCAAGCACCGGCTGCGCCGACACCGAACCGGCCAGCAACAAGGCCACCACGAAAAACGAGCGAGCTGAGGTCATGCCGACATCAGACGCATGGACGACCGCGCTCGCCGTAAGGCCTCTGCAAGACTCGGGCGCCGACCGGTTCGATCAGATCGCGACGCGCCGGCGAGTATACTGGCGAGGATGCAGGCTGGACGTTCAGGGCCGCTCACGATCATCGCCGCGACCGCGGGCGCCGCCTGCGCGGCCGATGATGGCAGCGCTGGCGTCGACGCCGCGCTGGCGGCCGACGCGTTCGTCGAGGTGTGGGCAACCTACGTGATCGAGACCGGGCGCCACGACGCCGAGATCAGCGGCGGGGCGGCGGACAATCCGCTGCGTGGCTTCCAGACCGTGGCCGGGCGCGACTACCGGTTCGCGTTCGACGGCTCGGCGGCGTACGTGATCACGGCGCCGGTCGAACCGGCCGATCAGCTCGACTGGAACAAGCTGCCGGGGCTGTCGGACTGCGGCACCATCGACCTGGCCGTCGACGGGGCGATGTTCGGCTGGCGGTGGCGGATCGACGTCGCGCCGCCGATGCTCGAGGTGACCGCGTACGCGAACGCGACCGGCGTGCACCAGACCCCACCGGCGGCGCTGTTCGCCCTGTCGGCCGAGGAGCTGGCCAGCGACGCACCGCTGCGCTACCGGGTGTGGCCCGACGGGGCGGTGTTCCAGTTCGCGGTGACCGGCACCGTCGGGGCGCGCGCCATCGACGTCGCCACCACGCTGCCGCGCGCCTGCCCGGCCACGCCGGCCCTCGACTTCAAGTGGGCGGCGGGGCTGTACTTCGGCGGCACGTCGGTCGCGCCGTCGCGCATCACGGGTCGGGTCAGCGAGCGCGGGTTCGTGCGCCGCGCGCCGCCGTAGCACGCCAGTGACCACGTCCCCGATGCGCCGGGAGTCCGCGCCTGCTAGCATCGTGACGCGATGATCCGGGGACGACGGCACCACCGCTACACCTACGCCGAGTACGTCGGGCTCGAGCGCGACAGCCCGACCAAGCACGAGTTCTTCGACGGCGAGATCTACGCGATGGCCGGCGGTTCCGAGGAGCACTCGGCGCTGGCGGTCGAGGTGATCGTCGCGCTTCGCAACGGGCTCGGCGACCAGCCTTGCCGCGTCCACAGCTCCGACCTGCGGGTGTACGTCGAGGCCGTGGGCCTCGCGACGTTCCCCGATGGCTCGGTGATCTGTGGCCCGCTGGTGCAGCACGGCCCGAGCCCGGACGCGACCGCGCTGAACCCGACCCTGCTCCTGGAGGTCACCAGCGACTCGTCCGAGGAGTACGACACCGGCGGCAAGCTCGAGTGCTATCTGACCATCCCCTCGCTCCGTGACTACGTCATCGTCTCGCACCGCGAACGACGCATCACCGTCCATCAGCGCGCCGGCGACGGCTCGTGGACCACCCGCGTGGCGATCGACGGCGGCCAGGTCCGCGTCGAGAGCCTTCGCGTCGACCTGGTGGTCGACGTGATCTATCGCGCCAGCTCGATCCGGTAGGGCACGTCGGTCGCGCCGTCGCGGATCATGGGTCGGCTGAGCGAGCGCGGGTTCGTGCGCCGCGCGCCGCGGTGGCGCCGACGTGATAGGTGGTCGGGAAGCCGGCGAACCGCTTCCTCATCACGTCGATGGCCTCGGCGCTCTCGTCGACCAGCACGCACGCGCGACCGTCACGGGCGGCGGCTTCGCCGAACGTGCCGCTGCCGGCGAAGAAGTCGAGCAGACGATCGCCGGGCCGCGAGTGAACGCGGACGATGCGGGTCAAGACGCCGAGCGGTTTCTGCGTCGGGTAGCCGGTCTTCTCCTTGCCGGTCGGGCTGACGATCGTGTGCCACCAGGTATCGGTGGGCGTCTTGCCGCGGGCGGCCTTCTCGGCCCCGACCAGCCCCGGCGCCATGTACGGGATGCGATCGACCGCGTCGAGGTCGAAGCAGTAGCGCCCGGGGTCCTTGGCATACCAGAGGATGGTGTCGTGCTTGGGCGCCCAGCGCTGCGAGGTGCGCGCCCCGTAGTCGTAGGCCCAGATGATCTCGTTCAGGAAGCTGGCGCGGCCGAAGATGCCGTCGAGGGCGACCTTGGCGTAGTGGACCTCGCGGTAGTCGAGGTGCAGGAAGAAGCTGCCGGTCGGCGCCAGCAGCCGATACGCCTCGGTGAGCCGCGGCCGCAGGAACGCCTGGTAGTCATCGAACCGATCGTCGAACGAGCTGTGGCCGAGCACCGTCGTCTGGTGACGAAGGCCGTGGAAGCCGACCCGATCACCGGCCGGATCGCGCCGGGTCCTGGTTCGGCGCTTGACCTGGACCACGCCGGTGTTGAACGGCGGATCGATGTAGATCAGGTCGAACGAGGCGTCGGCGAACCCGGCCAGCACCGCGAGGTTGTCGCCGTGGTGGACGTCGATCCGACCCCGGCGTTCTGGCACCGGCGATTCCGCGACGATGGACACGCCTCACGCTAAGCCGGCGGCCTGACAGGCCCTGGTTACGGCGCAGCGAGTTCGACCGCGATCTCGTTGCGACGCGAGCGGATCGTGTAGTCGAAGCGGTCGAGGAAGCGGAGGCCGAGGAGGCCATCGATGTCGTACTGAGCCGGCAACTCGTGGGCGTGGACAACGTGGTCCGAGACCTCGAAGCCGAGCGCCCACAGACGATCGACGCGGAGCAGGTAGCCGCGCTCGACGCCGATCGCGGAAGTGATCGTGGTGACGCGCACCGCGTCTTCTTTCCGGTATCCGAACTCGCGGAGTACTTCCGGCTTGATCAGGGTCTCGGACGCTGCGGTCTCGAGTGCGAGGTCGATGAACCCTTCGCCTAGCCTGCCCCAGAGTCGCGCCTGCACGACGATCAGGCCGTGCTCGCGCCTCAGGCCGGTGACCTGCACACAGTCTCTTCGGGGTCGGAGACCCGCGGCGGATCGGAGGGACGGGTGTGGCGGTGCGCGATGGAACGAAAGCGCTCGCGATACGGCCGAGCCTGCTCGAAGGACTCCTCGTCGCCGCCGTGACCGGCGACGATCGCCGTCCGGATCGCCGAGAACATGTCGTCGACCCAGTCCATGTCGACGAGCACGACCCACTGCATCGGGTAGCGCTCGCAGATTTCGGCCCAGGTGAGGCGCTCTTCGTTCAGCGTCGGAACTTCGCCCATCCGGCGAGCGTGCAGACGCGGCGACGGCGGGTCAAGTTTTCGGTGCCCATCGAACGCGAACTCCGGGCAGTGATGGCGCCACACTCAGAGCCGGACCGACTTCTTCTTGCCGCCCGGCTCGGGCGGTGGCGGCACGTCGCCCTCGACCGCGGCGGTGGCGACCCGGGTGGCGCTGGGCAGGCCACCGAGCGCGGCCTCGATCTCGCGGACCCGGACGTCGTCGGCGCCCATGGCCCGCATGTCCTTCACGTAGGTGTCGAGATCGACCTTGCCATCGGAGATCGCGAGCGCGCCGAGCAGGACGTCGATGATCGACTTCGGATCGCCGACCCGGATGATGTGTTCCTTGGGGATCACCGTCGCCCACTGCGCCAGGACCACGTCGTCGGAGTAGTTCTTGTAGACCTGCTCCTCGTCGGCCTGGCGCCGGATGGCGTCGGGTGCGTAATCGAGCTCGGCCACCACCACGTCGCTGGCGTCGCCGGTCTGGCCGGCCGGCGAGATCACGCCCTCGACGTGGCGGATGTCGCCGCCGATCTCGAGCTCGACCTTGAACCGGGTCGGCGCGGCGCTCGGTTCGTGGAAGCGGAAGTTGCGCACGAAGACCTTGTAGCGACCGGCCGGCGCCTGGCCCTTGGCCCAGCGCACGTTCTCGACCGGCTTCAGGCTGTCGCCGGTCACGTTCATGTCGACGTCGAGCCAGCCACCGTCGGTCGACTGCTTGGCGCCGTAGTAGATGTGTTGCCCGGTCGGCGAGATCACGTGCAGATCGAGATCGTTGCGGTTGTCCCACAGCAGGGACGCCCGGACATCGACGCCTTCGTACATGCCGCCGCGGCCGGTCACCCGGGCCTTGATCTCGGCGTCGATGTTGGTGCGCCGCTCGGCCATCGTCTTCTGGGGGTAGATCAGGAAGGTGTGGAACTTGTCCTGCAGGCGGCGGAACGCCTCGCCGGCGTCGAGATCGGCCTCGAGCTCGTCGCCGATGATGCGCTTGACCGCCGACTTGTCGAGCTTGGGATAGAAGCCCTCGTCGCCGAAGAAGAAGAAGTAGCCCTTCTTGCCGGTGCCCTGGGCCTGCCGCACGCAGTTGGTACGGCTGTAGAAGTAGGCGGCGAGCTCGTAGCTCTCCTGGCCGGTGCCGCCGCCGCCCTCCTCGATCCACATCCGCTGCAACACCTCGTCGAGGCGGTTGTCGCCCTCGAACTGGCCGACCTGCAGCGGCGCGCGATCGGCGAACGCGTCGCCGATGCCGCAGAAGCTGATGCCCGGGTTCTCGGTGTAGCCCTTGAGCTCGATCTGTCCCATCAGCGCCGGCAGCTTCTCGTACATCAGCTTGGTGTCGTCGCCGCGCGATCGGGTCATGTCGAGCGCGACCACGATCGGCGTGACGTTGTTGACCTCGCGCCGCTTGCCGTACGGGTTGAGCGCCGGATGTACGGCTTGCGGCGTGGACCCGGCCGGGGCCTGGAAGGCGGCGTTGTTGCCGGACCGGTACTCGCGCGCGATATCGAGGCTGTAGCGACCTCCACCCATGTCGGTTCTCCTTGCGTGCTGGCTTGCGTGCGCTGGCCTATGCGCTGGCTAGAGCTCGAGGTGCACGAACTCGTGCGGGCCCCAGATCTGTTCACGAACCTTGTCGGCCTGCTGGTACAGCTCCCAGGCGTCCTGCGGCCGTCCGCCCTGCGACTCGACCGCGAGGTATTTCAGGAACCGCGCCAGCCGCGGATCCATCTCGGGCAGGGTCTTGGTCTCGGGATCGCCGCCGGCGACGTGGATCATGACCTTGCCGAGCGAGTAGAGATCGGAGGCCGGCGTCGGCCGTCCACGCTCGCGGACCTCGGGCGCGCTGTAGGTCTCGTTGAGGGCCTTGAAGCCCTGCCCGGTCTGCGCCGGGTTGACGACCGCCCAGCACCAGTCGACCAGCCACAGCATGTGATCGTGCGGCCGGACCAGGACGTGCACCGGATCGAGGTTGCCGTGCAGGACCCCGCGCTTGTGGGCCCAGCCGAGCGCCGCCAGCGCGCGACGCAACAGCCAGATCAGGTGGCGCGCCGGCAGGCCGACCTCGCCGCGCTTGCGACAGCGGTCGCGGACCTGGGTCAGATCGAAGCCGTCGAGGTGATCGAAGACGGTGCCCAGGCGGCCGTCGGCGGTCCGGAACTGATCGCGCGGCGGCGCGAAGTGGATCACCGGGCCGCCGCCCTCGGCGGTCAGCGTGCCGAGGACGCGGGCCTCGTGCTGGAGCAGATCGTTGTCGGCGGTCTGGTCGGCGATCTTGACCGCCACCTGGGTCGGCGGCTGGGAACCGCGCAGGTGGCCGCCGTACACGGTCGCGATGTCGCCGTGCGCCAGCGTGGTCGTGAGCTGGTAGGTGGCCTTCTCGGTCGTGACCGCGAACTCGACGCGGCGGGCGTTGCTCGAGCTGGTCGTGCGACGCGCGCTGGCGTCGCGGACCGCGACCAGCGCCACCGGCTGCCAGTCGCCATCGTCGGGACCGAGCAGGCCACCCACGTCACCGGCGCCGAACGTCGAGCGCGAGTTGTCGACCACCCGCGCCGCCGACTGATCGATGTTGACGACCTGGACCTGCGGGCCGTCACCGCCGACCCGGAGGTGGACACCGTCGAAGGTGTAGCGGCTGCGCTCGCCCATCAGGTCGACGAGATGCAGCGTGCCGGCGAGCTCGTGGAAGCCGGCGCGCGCCGGCGTGAGCGCCAGCACCAGCACCGCCGGCCGGGCCGGGAAGATGGTGGTCGCCTCGATCACCGGCAACGCCGCGCCCGACCAGGTCGGGTGCAACCCGCAGCTCTCGAACGCCAGCGCGCCGTCGTTCTCGACCCGCAGCCGGATCAGGCCGCGCGCGCCGAGCGCGAGGTGGCGCAGCGGCGCGACGTCGATCGCCAGCCGGATCGACGGCGGCGGCGGGCCGTCGGGCTCGAGCTGCGCGCACAGCGTGGCGTGGGTCGCGAGCGTGACGCCGAGCCGCAGGCGCAACTCCTCGAGCTGGGCATGCTTGGCGGCATCGAGCGCGCCGTCGGCGACGAAGCGGGTCAGCACCTCGCGGTAGCGCGCCACCGCCTCGGGCAGCTCGACCACCGCCGGCTGGCGTGCACCGCACGCGCCGCAGAACGCCGCGCCGTCCCGCAGGCGCTGCTGGCACTCCACACAATCGGCCACGCTCAACTACTACACGAAGGAACCGGTCCATGCCCACATGATCCGGCCGCCCGATCGCTGTATCGTGGCGACAGGGGGCTCCGCACGCCGATGGCTGACACCACGCCTTGCCCGCAGTGCGGGATCCGCAACGACGCCGGCGCGAGCTTCTGCTCGGGCTGCGGCGCCAGCACGATCGCGCACGCGCAGTGCCCGAGCTGCGCCAGCCTGAACCCGCTCGGCACCCGGTTCTGCAGTCGCTGCGGTGGCTCGCTCGAGCACGCCGGGTGGGCCGGCGACGCCGCGACCGGCGGCGTGGTCGAGGGCGTGTGGGAGCGCGGCGGCGACGAGATGATCCGGCGCGTCGATCCCGAGGACGCGCGCCGGTTCCTGGGCACCCGCACCGTCCGCGTGCCGGCCGGCACGGTCGGCGTCGTGCTCATCGACGGCGTGGTCGAACGGGTGCTGCCGCCCGGCGAGCAGACCACGCTCGGTCTGTTCGAGCGGATCGCCAACTTCTTCGTCGCCCGCGAGCGGACCGCGTTCTACCTCGTCGATCAGCGACCGTTCCCGGTCCCGTTCGTGGTCCAGACCCGACCGAGCCCATCCGGCAACACGCTCAAGTCGCAGGTGCTGGTGACGTTCACGTTGCCGCGTGGCGACCGCGACGCGCTGGCCCGCTTCATCGCCAACGTGCTCGGGCCGCGGCCGGCGTTCTCGACCGGCGATCTCTACAACCTGGTCCGCCCCGACGTGGTGCGGGTGGCCCAGGAGGCTCTCGAGCGCGCGGTCGCGCAGGCCGGCGAGGACCAGATCTCGTACCCCGACGCCGAGGCGGCGATCCGCATCGAGCTCGCCAACCTGGTCGGCCCGCGCCACGGCCTGACCGTCGACGCCACGCTGGCGCCGCTGACCCGGATCGCCAGCCTCAACCTGCGCCTCGGCACCGGCCTGGCGCCCAGCGTGCGGCCGTGCGTCGCGTGCCGGCGCGAGCTGCCGGCGTCGCTCGGCTTCTGCGACGGCTGTGGCGCCAAGCAACCGGTCGTGCTCTCCGGCGGGCAAGCGCCGAGCGCCGAGACGCCGCTGTTCAGCGCCGACGGCCAGCAGATCGAGCTCGAGCTGGTGGTGCGCGTCCACGGCCAGCACGACGACTTCGGTCCGGCGGCGGTGGCGCCGGCGCTGGTCGGCGCGGCGGCCGCCCATCTCCGCACCACCGCGTTCGCGACGCTGGCCGCGCCCGGCGGCTTCGCGGCGCTCGAGCAGGCGCTGACCGAAGCGGCGTCGGCGTCGCTGACCGGCCTCGGGCTCACGCTGGCGGCGCTCGCGGTGGTCGACGCCCGCACCAAGACCGGCGAGTGGCTCTTGTCGGCGCGCGCCGACCTCGAGCGGGCGCGCGAGGAGGTCCGCCTCGGCGCGGCGTGGATCGAGCAGCGCGACGGCGAGCTCGATCTGGAGGAGCTGACGCTCACCCGCGTCCTGCGCCAGCAGCGCCTGCAGCGCGACCAGGCCTTCGCCCGTGATGAAGCGGCGACCGAGGATCGCGAGCGCCGCGACGAACTTGCCGCGCGCCAGGCCGCGATCGACGTCGCCGCGACCCAGCGCGCCGGCGGCACCCGGGCCGCCGCCGACGCCGTCGAGCACGACCGGCAGCGCCGCGATCTCGCCCACGGCAACGAGCTGCGGCGGACCAAGGTCCAGGCCGAGCTCGACGAGCTGACGGCGCGGCGCGATCTCGACTTCGCCGATGGCGAGCGTCGCAAGCGACTCGAGCTCGAGCTGGCGGCGGTCGCCGAGGCCCAGCAGCTCGACAAGCTGCGCGCCATGGCCGAGCTCGATCGCCAGGGCACGGCGCAGGACCACGCCCACGATCTCGAGAAGCGGCGCGCGCTCGACGGCCTGACGCCCGAGCAGATGATCGCGGTCCAGGCCGCGGAGCTGGCGCGCACCGAGGGCGGCGGCGCCGCCTGGGCCAACGTGCTGGCGCAGAAGGCAAGCGCCGAGCAGGAGCGCCGCCACGCCGAGGAGACCCGCGCGGTCTACGACAAGGCGATGGGCGCCATGGCCGACGTCGCGCGCTCGCGGGCCGAGGCCGCGCCGGTGGTCGCGGGTGTCGGCGCCCCGGTGGTCACCGTCGCGACCGGTTCCGGAACCGCCGCCGCGCCGACCCGCGCCTGCAAGGCGTGCGCGGCCGCGATCAAGCTCGACGCCGCGTTCTGCGGCGCCTGCGGCGCGTCGCAGGTGTGACCCGGCACCCCCGGCGCCGCGTCACCGTCGTGCTCGGGCTCGGCTTCGGCGACGAGGGCAAGGGCTCGATCGTCGACTGGCTGGCGCGCACCGCCCCCACGCCGCCGATCGTCGTGCGCTGGAACGGCGGTCCGCAGGCCATGCACCACGTCGTCACCGACGACGGTCGCAGCCACTGCTTCGCGCAGCTCGGCGCCGGATCGTTCGTACCCGGCGCGCGCACCCATCTCGGTCCCGACATGGCCATCGATCCGTACGCGCTGCATGGCGAGGCCGCGGCGCTGGCGACCGCCGGCGTGCCGGCGGCGCTGGCGACGCTCACGATCGATCCGCGCTGCCTGGTGATCACGCCGTGGCACGCGATCCTGAACCGGGTCCGCGAGCTGGTCCGCGGCGACGCCCGTCACGGCTCGACCGGCCGCGGCGTCGCCGAGGCCAGGTTCGCGAGGATCGCGATCCGCGCCGGTCAGCTCGGCCCCGACCTCGCCGCGGCCACCGACGAGCTGCGCGGCGCGCTCGCCGCCGACGTCGCCGATCTGCTGGCGCGCCATCCCGACCCACCCGAGGCCGCGCGTGCGCTCGGCGCCCGCGTCGGGGCCCGCGACCTGGTCGACGCCTTTCTCGACGCCGCCGCCGGCCTCGCGCCCGCTGGGGTGTCGATCACCCCGGCCGTCCCGGCCGGCGACGACGTGATCCTCGAGGGCGCGCACGGCGCCCTGCTCGACCAGGACCACGGCTTCTTCCCCCACGTCACGCCGAGCCGCATCACCCGCGCCGCCGCCGAGGCGGCGATGCTCGCCCTCGAGCTCGACGGTCCGGCCGAGATCTGGGGCGTGCTGCGCGCCTACCAAACTCGCCACGGCGCCGGCCCGCTGCCGTCGTACGACCCGACGCTCACCGCCCGCCTCGTCGAAGCGCACAACCCGAACGACGGCTGGTCGGGCGGGTTCCGGGTCGGCTGGTTCGACGGCGTCCTCGCCCGCCACGCGCTCGCGTTCGCCGGGCCCGTCGATCGGCTCGCGCTCACCTGCGTCGACCGCGCGGCGATGCTCGATCCCATCCACGTCGTCGACGCCTGGCAGACCCCGGATGGCCGCGTCACCGACCTGGCGACCATCGCCGCCGATCGCCGCACGCCGATCGCCGCCCGTGCGACGGCGATCGTGCGCCCGGTCGTTTCCATCGCCCCCGCGGTCGCCGAGCTGCTCGGCCGCGCCGTCGATCTCGAGTCGTGGGGCCCCACCGCCGGCGCCAAGCGGCGAGCATGAGAAGAATCGTCAAATTCGCTTCTGGGCCCGCTGCGCCTGCTCGAGGAGAGCTATCCATCCGAGCTGGCCGCGTTGCTGGGCATCCGTCTCTACAGCGTCCAGCAGATCCTGCGCTCGCTCGAGAACGAGGCGGTGATCGTCAGCCGCGCGTTTGGCCGCACCCGTCGGGTCAACCTGAACCCACGCTACTTCGCCCATCAGCCCCTCGCCGAGCTGCTGTGGAAGATCGGCGAACAGGACGTCGAGCTGCAGCGCGCGCTCGCCGCGAAGCGACGCCGACCTCGGCGGCCGGGAAAGTCCGGCGCGTGATCTCGCCGGCTTCGACGCTGACCGAGGTCGCATTCGTGGGCACCTGACGGCGAGCACGCGCTGGCCGCGGCCGGCTTCCGCCGCGACCTCGACTGCTACGTACATCCAGCGTCGCGATACCCGATCGAGTTTCCGAAGGGACCGCTGATGGTCGCGGACGATCTCATCCGTCGCTGGAGCACGACCGAGCGCGACGGCCAAGTGTTGCATGTCCTGACCTCGACTGATTCCTGTCGCGACCGGCTGGCGGCGTTCTTGTTCTGGAACGACTTCAGCGGCCTCGAGCAAGCCCTCGCCGTCGGTCGCGCTCGCGACGATGTGGATCTCGACGTCGTCCGAGACTGGTGTCGACGCGTCGACAAGCTGCAGAAATGGGAGCTCTTCGCGTCGCGCCTGGGTCGGTGACTTCCTTGGTCGCCGGCCCGGTCGTCCGGTACGATCCGGTTCTTGGCGCCTGACGACCCACTCGAAACCCCGACCACCGTCGAGGACACCGCCGACCTGGCGTCGGGATCGCCGGAGCCCCGCGCCCCGACTTCGCCGACGGTCTTCGCGGGGCTACCGGGGCACGCACCGGTCGGATCGCGCGAGCTGCCCTGGGACATCTCGGGACATGTCCCCGGGGACATCCCCGCCGTCCCATGGGAGCCGCTCATCCTGGCGCCCGGCACGACCGCCGGTGGCTACCGGATCGAGTCCCTCATCGCGAGGGGCGGATTTGGCGCCGTCTATCAGGCGACCGCGCCGGACGGGACCACGGTCGCGTTGAAGCTCCTGCACCGCGAGCTGGCGCTGGCCAAGGACGTGCTGGCTCGCTTCGAACGCGAGATCAGCGTGATCGCGCTCCTCGCCCACGCCAACACGCCGCGCATCCTCGAGATCGGCAAGCTCGCCGACGGCCAGCCGTTCTACACCATGGAGCTGTTGCGCGGCCCGACGCTGGCCACGCGGGTGCGTGCCGAAGGCCCACTCGGGGTCGCCGAGCTGCTGGCGGTGGTCGAGCCGCTGTGCCTGGCGCTCAGCGCCGCCCACGCGCGGGGCGTCGTCCATCGCGACATCAAGCCGTCGAACGTGATGCTCGCCGATCGGGTGGTGCTGCTCGACTTCGGCATCGCCAAGTTGCTCGACGACAGCGAGCCGGCGTTGACGCGGTCGCGGCACGTGGTCGGCTCGCCGGTGGCCATGTCGCCCGAGCAGATCCGCGGCGGCCCCATCGACGCGCGGACCGACGTCTACGGCCTCGGCGTGCTGGCGTACTTCGCGCTGTCGGGGCACTACCCGTTCGCGCACCTCAACGTCGCGGTGCTCGAACAGCTCCATCTCGAGCGCGACCCGCCGCCGCTCACCGATCGCGCGCCGGTGCCCGCCGCGGTCGCGGCGGTGATCCACCGCGCGCTGGCCAAGGTCCCCGACCGGCGTCCCGCCGACGCTGCCACCTTCTGCGCCGAGCTGCGCGCCGCCGCCGGCGGCGGCACGGTCGTGGTGGGAGTCCGGGTCGAGGTCATCAGCCGCCGTCCGCCCCACGAGCTGTCCGACGACGAGCTCGACCGGCTGGAGGCCGTGCTCCCGATCGTGATCGCCCAGCTGGGGGCGGCGGGCCTCTCCTTGACGAGCCGGGGCCAGGACGATGCCTTGATGCTGGGCGCCACTCCGGACCGTCGCGACCACCTGCTCGCCGTGGCACGTCGGTTGCTGGAAGTCGGGGAACCACTCGCTGACCTCTCGTTCACGTTCCGCGTCGGGAAGACCGAGGATCTCCAGGATTCCTCGGGATGGCCCGCCGCGGCGGCGCGCGAGGTCGCGTTCCTCGACTGACCTCAGGAGCCGCCATGCCTCGACCGTCCACTTCGCCTGTCGCCCACCTGCCGTGGATCATGCTCGCGATCGCCAGCCTGGCCACCGCGTGCGTCGAGACCGAGGGCGACGACGACCTGGCGGAGACGGACGTCATCGCCAAGCAGGGGATCAACAGCCTGGACGAGAACGCGATCAAGTTCTTCGCTCGGGAGATGAATGCCCTGATCACGGCCGCGCTCGGCGCCGAGCCGGCGATCGAGATTCTCGCCAAGGACCCGACCGGGCTGAAGGTGCTCGACTACAGCCTGCGCTGCGCACTCAAGAGCACCCAGACCGTCAAGGTGAAGAACGGCGCCGGCGCGATCGTGTCGCTGCCGACCAAGCGGGGCATCGGCCTCGCACCCGAGTGGCTCTATCGCGGGCTCGATCGGTTCGAACAAGAATGGCTCATGGGGTGCCTGCTCGCGCACATCAACGCCGCGGGCGCCGCGGTTCCGATCTCCCTGCGCGGCGGACACGGTGCGCTGGCGCTGTCCACGGGAGAAGCGGCGGCGTTCCCCTACCTCGAGGGTGCGTTCTACGGCTCCTTCGGCGATCTACTGAATCCTGACCTCGCGTTCCGGACCCGCCAGTACGCCTGCTATGGACCGGCGCTGGTCGCCAAGTGTGGAGCCGCCGCACCGACCGTGCTGTGGAAGCGTCTGTGCACGCGCGGCGACTGCAACGACCTGACCGTGGTCGGTCCGTGCGAGCCAACGCAGCTGGCGCCCAACCGCGCCTGTACCACCCGTACCGGCGACTACTACAAGGAGTGCGCGTCGCGGGCCACCAGCGGCGGCTGGCCGGCGGCCGGCGCCGACCGCTACACCCCGGCGGTGGTCACGACGTGGTTGAAGGAAGTCAACTGCAACCCTGATCCATGATCCCCAGCGCCTCCAGCCGACGGCGCCAGATCGGTCGCACCGTGACCAGCTGCAGCGCCCGATCGACCAGCGCGGCGCGATCGACCCGCGGCGGGTCCTGTCGCAGCAGCCAGTAGACGATCTCGAGCTCCTCCTCGGGCGCCATGCTGGCCGCGTCGGCGAGCGTGGTCGGCCCGGCGCGATCCGTGAGCACGTCGAGCTGCAAGCGCTCGGCGGTCGACTGGTGGTCGCGCGCGGTCTGCGCCGCCACCACCAGGTACGGCGCGGCCGCTGCCAGGTCGCCGCGGGCGGCGTGGATCCGCGCGACCAGGAGGTCCGACGCCGCCGGTGGCGTGGTCACGAACCTCTCGTAGAGGAGGTGGGCGCGCTCGGCCATGTGCAGCACCTCGTCGTCGTCGCGACCCGCTCGCAGGTGAAGCTCGGCGAGGTTGTGGAGGACGACCCCCTCCGTGATCGCCAGCCCGCTCTGGCGAGCCAGCCGTCGCGACGCTTCCAGGTCGGCGATCGCACCGTCGACATCGCCGGTCGCCTCGCGCAGATAGAGGCGATTGGCGTACACCGCCGCGGCGTGGAAGCCGTCGCCGCGGCGAGCACAGAGGAGCAGTGCGTCCTCGAAGGCCGTGGCTGCGCCGGCCAGGTCACCGCTCGACACCCGGGTCGGGCCCAACATGACCATGGCGACGACCTCGGCGTTTCGATCGCCGGCCCGCCGGGCGTCGGCGACCACCACGGCCAGGGCGGCCGCGGCACCGGTGTCGTCGCCGTCGCGCCAGCGCTGGCGAGCGTCGGCCAGCGCCAGCGCCAGCTCGAATCCGCCGCGGTCGCCGAGGACGCGTCGCGCCGCCCGCACCGCCGCCGCGGCCGCCGCCGGATCGCGGCCCAGATCGTGGGCGGTGGCCAGCTCGAACCCGGCCGCGGCGGCCTGCTCGACCGCGCCCGCGAGCTCGGCCTCCGACGCGGCGGCGGCCAGGTCGGCGATGGCATCGCCGGCGCGATCCTGCAGGTAGCGGGCGCGGCCGCGGTGGATGCGGGCGGTGCGGACCAGCGCCGGCGGCGCACCGGCGGTGTCGATGGCCTGGGTCAGGAGCCGCTCGGCGTCGGTGACCCGGCCCGCGTCCAGCGCCACGACGCCGAGGTCGATCCACGCCGCCGCCGCTTCGCCGGCCGCACCGGCCGCGGCGCCGTGGCGCGCGATGCGAGGCCGATCGCGCCGGGCGCGCGCCAGCTCCAGCACGACCCGGTGCAGCACGGCCGTGCGCTCGGCTGGCATCGCCCGCGCCGCGGCCTGGGCCAGCGTCGGGTCGCGGAAGCCGAAGCCCGCGCCGCGCTCGGCCAGGATCCCGTCGGCGGCGAGCAAGCGGAGCGCGGTGTCGGCGTCGACCGCGAGGCGGTGCCCCCGCGCATCCAGGCCGGCCTGGATCATCGCCTCGCGCTCGAAGCGCGCCCGCTGCGCCGCACCGCCTTGATGGCCGACCTTGACCACCCGCTCGGCATCGCCGTCGCGCGCGGCCCACGTGGTGGCGAAGCCGCCGGCGCCGAGCACGTCGCCGATGACCAGCCCGGGAACGGTCGGCGGCGGGGCGCCGTTCATGGGCCCATGATGTCATCCCTTGGCCGGCGCGGTCCGGTTGCATGCAATGACTGCAACCGATCAGGCCCGCCACAGCTCCGTGCCGAGCGCGACGTCGAAGTCGAAGTGGGCCCACAAGCCGAAGCCGGTGTCGATGGGCCCCGCCGGCAGGCCGAGGTCGCGGGCGATCGGATGGCTGGCGCAGGTCCGGATCGTGAGCACGTGCTCGTCGAGGAAGCCGCCGCCACGCCACGCGGTCAGGTCGCACGCCGCCTCGATGATGGCCTGGTACGCGGCGCGGTCGGGCTCGGCGACGTCGCGGAACTGGCGCAGGAAGAACATCGGCACCAGGCCGTCCTTGAGCGAGGCGTAGAGGTTCTTGAGCAGCTCCCAGGTCGGCACCGGCAGGCCGCTCTTGCCCAGGAAGTGCGCGAGCATGCGCCGGGTGGCCTCGATCACCAGCTCGGCGAAGCTGCCGGCGGTCGACGACAGCGCGCCCAGCGTGCCGCCGTCGGCGCGCTCGAGCTTGTACAGCTCCTGGATCGTGGCTTCGGTGTGCGGCGTGAAGCTGTCGATCACCAGCGTCTCGACGCGAAACCGCGACGGGTCGGCGGGCCCGCTCGGCATCGCGCAGGTCGCGAACGCCTTGGCGAAGCCGTAGGTCTCGCGACCGACGAACACCGCGGCGGCGTTGTCGATGAACAGGTACGGCTGATACCAGCCGATCTGCTCGATCTCGAAGTCGTCGTCGTCACCGAGGCGGCCGCGGGCAACCGGGATCCAGAAACCCAGATCACGCTCGCGCGACCAGCCCTTCTGGCCGTCGACCGGATCGCGCGAGTGACCGCGCTGGATGTCGGCGGCGACCACCGCCACCGCCGGGACGATCGGCCGGATCACCACCGCGCCGCCGCTGGGATCTCGGAACGCCTGATCGCACAGCCGCACCAGCGCGTCGCGGTCGGCGTCGACCAGCCAGGCGTACATCGTGGTGCCGTCGCAGGCGATCGGCTGCCGCAACACCATCTCGCCACCGCGCTCGACGAAGCGCGGCTTCATCGCTCGCCCCACGGGCCCGAGCGCGGCTTGATGTCGCCCGGGATCTGCGCCGGGTGGCCGCACAGGTGCTGCGCCGCCGCCATCCCCGACATGACCGCCGCCTCGACACAGCCGGCGTTGACGCCGGTGAAGGTGTGATCGCCGGTGTGGATCAGGTTGACGACGCCGCCGGTCTCCTGGGGTCGGAGTCGATACTTGGTGGTCCCCGGCTCCGACAGCACGTAGCGCTCCGACGGATTCAGGATGCCGCGGATGAACTGGGCCTCGAACCGAGCGGCGCCGTCACGTTCCTCGGGGTCGACCAGGAACCACCAGTTGAGCGCGCGCGGGTCGTTCTTGTCCGCCGCGGTCGGCCACAGCGCCCCGGCGTGGTTGGCCAGCCACTCCAGCGCATGGGCGCGCACCCGGGCGTGCTGGCGCGCGGTGTAGGCGTGGTCCGAGCGCGGCGGCATCTTCTCGTCGTCGAGCAAGCGAGACACCAGGTAGGCCAGGTTGCCGGGCCGCTTGCCCGCCGGCCAGTCCTCGCGCTCGAGCAGGTGCGTGAGATCGGCCCAGGTATCCATCCACAACGCGTAGGCGCCGACGATCGGCGCCGGCCCGCTCCAGCCCAGGCCGGCGAGCGTGGGCTTGAACCACAGCTGCATGGCCTGGGTCTGCGTGGTCACGATCTGCTCGGCCATCAGCTTGAACGACAGGCTGGCGTCCATCACCTCGCTGGCGATGTACGGGAAGGTCGCGACCGCGGTGCCGAGCACGACCACGTCGAAGTCGTTGCCGTCCTCGAGCACCAGCGGCTGACCGCGGTCGACCCAGTCGGTCCACCAGTCCTCGAGGTCACAGCCACTTTGTTCGAGCAGGTCGCCGTCGACCAGCTGATCGTAGAGCGGCTCCGACGGCCAGCACGGCAGGCCCTTGACGTCGATCAGCGGTCGATACGAACCGCCGCCGGCGACGTCCAGCTGGCGCCCGATGTGGACCCGGGCCACCCGCGTGCCATCGGCGGCCATCTCCAGCCGGTCGACGCGGTGGAAGAAGTGAAAGCGCACCCCACGCCGGCGCAGCACGTCGTGGAAGGGTCCGAAGATGGTGTCGCCCATCCCGGCCTGCATCTCCCAGAAGATGCCGCCCTTGTAACCGAGCAGGAGCAGCAAGATGCCGTTCATCGCGGTGCCGGCGCCGAGCTCGGTCTTCTCGCCGAACGCCAGCGCATAGGCGGCCTCGATCGGCGCGCAGTGCGCCGTCATCTCGTGGGCGCCGTGCTTCATGATCCAGGACCGGAACGACTGATCGTCGATCCGGAACCAGTACGGATCCTTTCCGACCAGGTCGTCCTTGATCATGCCGTTGATGGCAGCGGTGGCCAGGTCGATCATGAGGAAGGCGCGGCGCAGCTCGTCGTTGTCGTCGAGCGCCGGCTCGACCCGGCGCCAGACCCAGTCGCGCACCCGCCGCACCAGCTCGCCGACCGCCGAGTGCCGGGTGTCGGAGTCGTCGGCCTCACCGACGCCGGCGGCCAGCTTGATCGCGGCATGGATGAGCTGGTCGTCGAGGTCGGTCAGGCTGGCGACGTAGCTGACGGTGTCGACCACCCGCTGCAGGACGCCGGAGAAGATGCCGCGAATGACCTCGCTGACCCGCCACTCACCGGAGATGCCGGGGTGGGCCCGGGTCGTCGAGTCGACCTCGCCGACCATGCGATCGATGACGGCGTCGTCGGCCGCGGTGAGCAGGCCGATCTGCTGCAACCACTCGGCGATCCAGCTCCAGCATGGTCTGGACGTAGCCCCAGCCGCTGAGCGGCTGGGACGCATCGCCGGGCACACCGGGCCGGGTCGGGAACGTCACCGGCCACGGCTTCCACTCGCCCTTGATCTGCTCCATGAAGACGACGTGGTTGGTCGGCTTCCAGGCCTGGTGCCACGCCGCCAGCGGTTCGCCCGGGCTACGCGCCAGCTCGCCGTACAGGTCCTGCATGGTCTTGAAGGCGTTGTCGTAGAAGCCAAGGAAGATGTGGAGCCCGTGCTCCTCGATCCGCTGGTTGTGCTTGCGGTTGCGGCCGCTGGCACCCTTGCCGCCCAGCCGCCAGCCCATCTGGTAGACGTCGATCTCCCAGTCGTCCTTCCAGCCCGGATAGCTGGTCAGGTAGAAGGCGGAGGTCATCGCCGAGACGCCGCCACCCAGGATCGCGATGCGCTGCTTCTTCCGCGTCGTCTGCATCGCGCCGATGGTGCGACGTTGTCGTAGCCTCGGGCAATCGGGCCGAGCAGGTTCCCGCCGCAGCCACACCTACATTGGCGACCGGTGCGGCGGTGCGTCCTCGACGCAGGCGGGGCCCGAAGCGGTCAGCGATCGTTAGTGAAACATGTTTCATGTTGAGCGCGGTTCTCGCCGAGGATGCGCGCGGAGCAAGAAGGGAGTCTTCGATGAGCGCACGAGGTTTCGGCACGCCCTGGTTGGTGATGGGTCTGGTGGCAGCTGTGGCCGGCTGCGGTTCCGACGGCAGCGGAGGTGACGACGACGGCGTCGACGCCGGCGACCCGACCGGCGGTCCGCCGACGTTGCCCGGCACCGCCGGCCAGTGGTCGTGGATCGACGTCCCCGGCTCGCGGTGCATGAACGGCAGCACGACTGGCTTCGGGGTCAACCTCGGCACCAGCTCCGACCTGGTGATCTTCATGGAGGGCGGCGGCGCCTGCTTCAATGCCTTCACGTGCTCGTCGGTGGCCCACCCCAACGGCTTCACCGGAACCGACCTGGCCAACGCCACGCGAGGCCAGGGCACCGAGGGGCTCTTCAACCGCGCCGACCTGGCGAACCCGCTGCGCGACGCCACGTTCGTCTTCTTTCCGTACTGCAGCGGCGACGTCTTCGGCGGCTCTTCCGAGGCCGGCTTCGGCGGTCGGACCCAGGTCGGGTACCAGAACGTCGGCGCGTGGATGGACGTGATCGTGCCGCAGTCGGAACCGGTGCGCCGCGTGGTGGTGTCCGGATCCAGCGCCGGCGGCTTCGGTGCCCTGTACAACTTCGATCGCATCGAGAAGCTGTTCGGCGACCGGCCGGTGTTCCTGATCGACGACTCGGGCCCGCCGATGGCCGATCAGTGGCTGACGCCGTGCCTCCAGACCCAGATGCGCATGTACTGGAACCTCAACGCCACGTTGCCCGCTGACTGCGCGGCCTGCCGCGGCAGCGACGGCGGCGGCCTGGTCAACGCGCTCCCCTATCTCGCCGACCAGCACCCCGACCACCGCATGGCGCTCATCTCCAGCGTCAGCGACGGCGTGATCCGCAGCTTCTACGGCTTTGGCTACCCGACCTGCTCGAGCGTGGCACCGATGCCTGCCGACGCGTTCGCGGCCGGCCTCACGAACCTGCGCACCGGGGTGCTGACCGGCAAGCCCAACTTCAAGGTGATGTCGATGGCCGGCGGCGCGCACGTCTGGCTCTTCAATGACTTCACGACCACGATGTCCGGCGGCCAGACGCTGGGCGGCTGGCTGACCGCGATGCTCGACGGCACCGCGGGCTGGGACCACGCCGGGCCGTGATAGGGTCCCGCCACCTCGCCCCGCCGGGGCGAAATCCAACCCGCTGAGGAGGCTCTCGATGTCCCGATCCCTGTTCGCCGTTGTGCTCTTGGCCGCGCTCGTTTTCGGATGCAAGAAGTCGGATGACGCGAAGAAGGGGTCGCCGTCCCCGACGGAGACCGGGAGCGCGGCGAAGGATCCCGCGGCTGCCAAGGACCCGACCACGCCGACCACGCCGACCACGCCGACCACGCCGACCACGCCGACCGGCGACG
This sequence comes from Myxococcales bacterium, assembly GCA_947483555.1. Classification (GTDB taxonomy): domain Bacteria; phylum Myxococcota_A; class Polyangia; order Haliangiales; family Haliangiaceae; genus UBA2376. Next base: position 27,921 of record CANKMW010000009.1, on the reverse strand, counting down.
GCACCGGCGGGGACGCCATCCTGGCCAAGATGGGGTCGTTCAAGGATCAGGTGTGCGCGTGCAAGGACACCGCGTGCGTCGAGGCTGCCGAGAAGGGGATGATGGAGTGGGCGATGGCCAACATGGAGCAGATGAAGGACATCAAGCCCACGCCGGCGCAGGACGCACTGGCCGACAAGATCGAGGCCGAGATGGAGAAGTGCAAGTCCGCGCTCGCGCCCGCGGCTCCGCCTCCGGCGGCTCCGGCACCCGCGGATCCGGCGGCTCCGGCGGCTCCGGCCCCGGCGACGCCCTGACCGCGGCTACCGCGGCGCTGGTTCGTACCAGCCCTCGCCCCAGCGCCGCCCCTGGAGCTCGGCCCGCACCCGCGCCGCGATCGCGCGACCATCGCCGGCCGCGATCGCCGCCAGCACGTGATCCACGCGCCGCGCGCCGACCACCGCCGCCGTGATCCCCGGCGTCTCGACGACGGCGCGCAGCGCCAGGTCGGCGACGGTCTCGCATTCCACGTCCTCGCCGCGGCGCATGCCGTCGAGGAGCGTGCGCCCGGCGTCGGTGGTCGACGCCGCCGCTGGCGTCCGCTTCACCAGCGCGGCGAGCATCGCCAGCTCGGGCACGATCGCCTCGAACCGCTCGGCGGCCCACCCCAGCCGCTCGTCGTGGGGCGGAAACCGCACCGCCGGTCCCAGCTCGCCGCCGAGCGCGCCGCGAGCCAGCGGTTCGCGCGCCACCACCGCCACGCCGGCCGTGACCGCGGCCGGCAGGAGTTGCTCCTCGGCGGCGCAATCGAACAGCGAGTAGCGCACGCTCAGCGCCGCCAGCCACGGCTCGGCCACCACGCGCAACGCCTCCTCGGGGGCGCCATCGGGAACGATCACGCCCCACGCCATCACCTTGCCCTCGTGGACCAGCCTCAGCATCGTCCCCAGCAACTCCGGCCACGTGCCGCCGTCGAGCCAGGCGTCGCGCCAGCCGCCGAGCCACGCCAGCGGCACCGCGTCGAGCCGCAACCGGCGCAGCGCGTCCTCGACGGTCTTCTGGACGTAGCCGGCCGGCTGGGCCCGCGCCAGCGCGGTGCTCGCCACCAGCGGCGGCACGGCACACGCCACGCACACCCGATCGCGGGCCCGCAACACCCGCACCGCCTCGCCGGTCACGCGCAGCGCCTCGTGCCACGCCGGCGACACGTCGACCAGCGTGCAGCCCATCTCGATCGCCGCCGCCACGACCGGCGCCACGTCCTCCGGCTCGATGCCGCGCAGCGCGCCACTCAACCCGCGCGTCCCCAGCCCGATCACCGTCACGGTGCGGTCGGCGCGCGCGATCGGTCGGGTGATCATGGCGATCGACTCTACACGACCACGAGCTATCCTCGCGCCGTGCGCGCCGCGGTCGTCATTGCCATCACCACCCTGCGAGGAGCTCGATGACCACCGCCAACCGCACGCTCAGTCACACCCAGGCCCGCCGGGTCTACGATCGCATCGGGCCGCTGCAGGACTCGCAGGCCTGGTACGAGGACCAGGCGGTCGGCGAGCTGATCGCGCACGGCGACTTCGCCGGCGCCGGCTCGGTCGTCGAGATCGGCTGCGGCACCGGGCGCCACGCCGCTCGCTTGCTCGGCGATCACCTGGCGCCGGACGCCACCTACGTCGGCCTCGATGTCAGCCCGCGCATGGTGACGCTCGCCACGGCTCGGCTGGCGGGTTTTGGCCACCGCGCCCGCGTCGTGCTCACCGATGGCGCGATGCGCATCGACGCACCCGCCGGCTCGATCGATCGCGTGATCTCGACCTACGTGCTCGATCTCCTCTCGGTCGCCGACATCCGCGCCCTGCTCGCCGAGGCGCACCGCGTGCTCGCCCGCGACGGTCGACTGTGCGTGGTCAGCGCGGCGCCGGGCCGGACGCTCGGCGAACGGCTGGTGATGGGCGTGGTCGGGCGGCTCCACGCCGTTCACCCGGCGCTGATCGCCGGCTGCCGGCCGCTCGACCTGCGCCCGCTGCTCGATCGGGACCGCTGGCGCGTCGAGCACGCCGACACCGTGAGCGTCATCGGCATCTGCTCGCAGATCGTCGTCGCCACGCCACGCCACGGGACCGCACCATGAGCAAGCGGGGCTTGCTCGCCACGCTGCGCGACGCCGGCGACATCCTCAAGCACGCGCGGCCGGCCGAGGTCGCACGGGCGCTGGTACCCGGCGGCAAGGCGCTGCGCGTGCTCAACCAGGGTGCGACCGCCACGGTGGAGCGCGGCGACGGCGCGCTAACCCGGCTCGCAGCGCTGCGCCGGCGGTTGCAGGCCGAGGTGCTCGCCGGCGATGGTCGCGTCGACTACCGCCGGCTGGCGGGCAGCGCGACCTACGCCGAGCTCGAGGCCACCAGCCAGGCGCTCGCCGGCGCTCGCCTCGACTTCGCCGACGACCCGGCCGGCAGCTCGGCCGCCGGCACCGCGTTCTGGATCAACGTCTACAACGTGCTCACCATCCACGGCGTGGTCGCGCTCGGCATCCGCCGCTCGATCATGGAGATCCCGACCTTCTTCGGCCGCGTCGCCTACCGCGTCGGCGGCCACGTCCTCACCCTCGACGACATCGAGAACGGCGTCCTGCGCCGCAACAGCCCCCACCCGGTCACCGGGCGCCGCCGGTTCGCGCCTGGCGATCCGCGCGCCGCGCTGTCGCCGGCCGCGATCGATCCGCGCATCCACGCCGCGCTGGTGTGCGGCGCCCGGAGTTGCCCCCCGATCGCCATGTACGACGCCGATCGCCTCGATGCCCAGCTGACCGTCGCCAGCGAGTCCTTGATCGCGAACGTCGAGCTCGACGAGGCTCGCCGCACGATCACGTTGCCGCTGGTGCTGGCCTGGTACCAGCGCGACTTCGGCGGCGCCACCGGACAGCGGGCCTGGATCCTCGCCCACGCCGGCCAGCGCAAGGACGCCATCGAGCGCGCCTTCGCCACCGGCTGGCACCTCGAGCATGCCCGCTACGACTGGACCCTCAACGAGGGACAGGCCCTCAACGAGGGACAGGCTCCTGGGTCGTAGAGGTGCGAAATACAAAGGCTTTCAGGAGCGATTGCGTTTCGCCGGTCTCCAGGAGCAGCCTCTGCGGTCGCGATCTCGGTCGCATTCAGGGCCGCTGACGCAAGGCACACGAGGTCGTTCGCCGATGACCGAAACGCAATCGCTCCTGGAACCCAAGCGATCGCACCAGGTTGCGGGGTAGGAGCCTGTCCCTGGTATGAAGGGCCGATGAGCGAGAGCCCGTGGCAGCCGACCGCATGCATCCTGTGCTCGCAGAACTGTGGCCTCGGCGTGCAGCTCGCCGAGGGTCACATCACCCGGGTCCGCGGCGATCAGGCCCACCCGGCCAGCGCCGGGTACACCTGCGAGAAGGCGCAGCGCCTCGACCACTATCAGCACGCGCGCGGCCGGCTGACGTCGCCGCTGCGGCGGCGCGCCGATGGCAGCTTCGAGGAGATCGACTGGGAGACCGCGATCCGCGAGGTCGCCGCGGCGCTGGCCGCGGTTCGCGACCGCTGGGGTGGCGACACCATCTTCTCGTACGGCGGCGGCGGCCAGGGCAATCACCTCGGCGGCACCTACGGGCGCGCCACCCGCGGTGCGCTCGGCTCGGTGTACAGCTCCAACGCGCTGGCCCAGGAGAAGACCGGCGAGTTCTGGGTCGATGGCCAGCTGTTCGGGCGGCCGAGCTGCCACACCACGCCCGACTTCGAGCATGCCGAGGTCGCGATCTTCGTCGGCAAGAACCCGTGGCAGTCGCACGGCTTCCCGCGCGCCCGCGCCGCGCTGCGCGCCATCGCCAGCGACCCGGCGCGCACCCTGGTGGTGATCGATCCGCGCCGCACCGAGACCGCCGACCTCGCCGACCTCCACCTCCAGGTCCGCCCCGGCACCGACGCCTGGTGCCTGGCGGCGCTGCTCGCCGCGCTGATCCAGGGCGGCCACACCCGCAGCGACTTCCTCGCCGCCCGCACCACCGGCTTCGATCAGCTCGTGGCGGCGATGGCGACCATCGAGGTCGACGACTACGCCGCCCGTGCCGGCCTGACCGGGGTCGCCATCCGCGGCCTGGCCGCCCGCATCGGCGGCGCGGCCTCGGTCGCGATCCTCGAGGATCTCGGCATCCAGCAGGCGCCGCACTCGACCCTGTCGTCGTACCTCGAGAAGCTGGTCTACCTGGTCACCGGCAACTTCGGCCGCCGCGGCACGATGAACCTGCACACCCAGCTCGGCCAGCTGATCGGCCGCGATCGCGACCGCACGTCACCGGTCGGCGGCCATCGCATCATCGGCGGGCTGATGCCGTGCAACGTGATCGCCGACGAGATCCTCGCCGATCACCCCAAGCGCTTCCGCGCCATGATCGTCGAGAGCGGCAACCCGGCCCACTCGCTGGCCGACAGCGCGCGGATGCGCCAGGCGCTGGCCGCGCTCGAGGTGCTGGTGGTGATCGATGTCGCGATGACCGAGACCGCGCGGCTCGCCCACTACGTGCTGCCGGCGTCGTCGCAGTTCGAGAAGTGGGAGGCGACGTTCTTCAACCTCGAGTTCCCGACCAACGTCTTCCACCTGCGGGCGCCGCTGTTCGCGCCGCTGCCCGGCACGTTGCCCGAGCCCGAGATCCACCGCCGCCTGGTGCGCGCGCTGGGCGTCCTGCCCGACGACGTCATGACCGCCCTGCGCGACGCCGCCGCGCTGATCCCGACCCATGGCCGCGGCCCGTACGCCGCCGCGTTCTTCCGCCACGTCGCCGGCAGGAAGGAGCTGATGCTGCTGGCGCCGGTGATCCTGTACGAGACGCTGGGGCCGACGTTGCCCGACGGCGCCGCCGCCGCCGCCGTGCTGTGGGGCCTGTGCCAGCAGTTCGCGCTCGCGCACGGTGACTCGGTGAAGCGGGCCGGCATCGAGGGCGACGGTCCGGCGCTCGGCGACCGCCTGTTCGACGCCATCCTGGCCGGACGCTCCGGCGTGGTGTTCTCGGTCGACGACGACGCCGCCACCTGGCGCCGCCTCGAGCACGCCGACCGCCGCATCCACCTCGCCGTCCCCGAGCTGCTCGCCGAGCTGGCCGGCCTGGCCGGCGAAGATCCGGCGGTCCGCGACCCGGCGTTCCCGTTCGTGCTCGCCGCCGGCGAGCGCCGCACCTCGACCGCGAACACCATCTTTCGCGACCCCCGCTGGCGCAAGAAGGACGCCGGCGGCGCGCTGCGCGTCGCCCCGGCCGACGCCGCCCGCCTCGGCCTCACCGACGGCGGCCGCGCCCGCGTCACCACCCGTGCCGGCTCGGCGGTCGCCACCGTCGAGGTCACCGACACCCTGCAGCCGGGCCACGTCACCCTGCCCAACGGCCTCGGCCTCGACTACCCCGACGACGACGGCACCATGCGCGTCCACGGCGTCGCACCCAACGAGCTGACGTCGTCCGACCACCGCGACTGGCTGGCCGGCACGCCGTGGCACAAGCACGTGCCGGCCCGCGTCGAGCCGGCCTGATCTGCTAACGTCCGCGGCATGCAGACCTCATCCGGGGGCTCCGTCGGCCGCAGCATCGCGCGGGTCGACGGCGTGGCCAAGGTCACCGGCGCCGCCCGCTATCTCGACGATCTCGACCTGTCCGGCGTGCAGCACGGCATCACGGTGCGTTCGACGATCGCGCACGGCACCTTCGACGGCCTCGACCTCGATCCGGCCTTCGACTGGACCCAGGTCACCGTCGTCACCGCCGACACGATCGGCTGGGGCCAGGGCTTCGCCGCCGGCGGCTTCGGTGCCAACTACATCGCCATGCTCGACACCGACCAGCCGGCGCTGGTGCCGAGCGGCGGTCGCATCAAACACGTCGACGAGCCGCTGGCGCTGATCGCCGCGCCGACCCGCGCGCTGGCGCTGTCGGCGCGCGCCCACGCCCGACCGCGGCAGACCGCGCTGCCGGCGGTGCTGACGGTCGACGACGCGCTGCGCGCCGACATCAAGCTCTACCAGGACGACAACGTCTTCAAGCGATTCCTGATCCGCAAGGGTCACAGCGACGACGACGAGCTCGAGATCGCGATGGCCGGCGCCGCCCGCATCATCGAGGGCAGGTACGAGACCGGCGCCCAGGAGCAGATGTACATCGAGCCGCAGGCGATGGCGGCGTGGCCCGAGCCCGGCGTGATGCGCATCGCCGGCTCGATGCAGTGCCCGTACTACGTCCACAAGGCGATGAAGGTGGTGCTCGGCTGCGACGCCGATCAGGTCGCGGTGACCCAGACCGTCACCGGCGGCGGCTTCGGCGGCAAGGAGGAGTACCCGTCGATGCTGGCGGCCCACTGCGTGATGCTGGCGGCGGCGATCGGCGGTCCGGTCAAGATGGTCTACGACCGCGACGAGGACATCGCCGCCACCACCAAGCGCCATCCGGCGCGCGTCCACCACCGCCTGGGCCTGCGCTCCGACGGCTCGATCGCGGCCATCGACGTCGACGTGATCATGGACGGCGGCGCCTACCTGACGCTGTCGCCGGTGGTGCTGTCGCGCGGCGTGCTGCACGCCGCCGGCCCCTACCGCTGCGACGTGGTCCGGGTCCGCGGCCGCGCCGTCGCCACCAACCACCCACCGCACGGCGCGTTCCGGGGCTTCGGTGCCCCCCAGACCACGTTCGCGTACGAGCGTCAGATCGACAAGGCGGCCCGCGCCCGCGGCGAGGCACCGTGGGTCTACCGCGATCGCCACGCGCTGCGCGCCGGCGACACCACCGCCACCGGCCAGCTGCTGGCGGCCTCGGTCGGCACCGACGAGATCATCGCCGTCATCCGCGACGCCGCCGGCCCGGCGCCGGCCCGCGACGGCACCAACCGGCACGGGGCGCCGGTCAAGCGCGGCCGCGGCTACGCCTTCTACTTCCACGGCGCCGGGTTCACCGGCTCGGGTGAGCAGCGGCTCGCCGGTCGCGCCACCGTCCTGACCCGCGCCGGTGGACGCTTCGAGGTCCTGGCCAGCTCCGCCGACATGGGCCAGGGCTCGATCACGATCTTCACCCAGATCGCCGCCGACGCGCTCGGCGTGCCGCCGACCCACGTCCGGGTCCCCGACCCGGCGACCGACGCGGTGCCCGACAGCGGCCCGACCGTCGCCAGCCGGACCTGCATGGTGGTCGGCGGGCTGGTCGAGCGCGCCGCGCGCACGCTGCGCGCACGCATCGAGGCCTGGGCCGCCGCCGCCGGCGTGCCCGGCGACCTGGTCGCGCAGGCGGCGGCGATGATCAAGGCCGGCACCGAGGCCGGCGCCGCCGGCGCCGCCGCCCAGGCCGCCGCCGAGATCGATCCGCACCATGGCGCCATCGCCGAGACCGTGCAGTACGAGCCGCCGCCCGGCATCCACTGGGACGACACCACGTACACCGGTCAGGCCTATCCCTGTTACGGCTGGGCCGGCTGCCTGGTCGACGTCGAGGTCGACCTCGACACCCGCGAGGTCGCGCTCACGCGCTGCGTCCACGCCGTCGACGTCGGCAAGGCCATCAACCCGGTGATCGTCCAGGGTCAGATCGAGGGTGGAACGGTGCAGGCGCTGGGCTGGGCGCTGCTCGAGAACATCGTCTACAAGGACGGCAAGGTCGCCAACGCCAACATGACCAACTGCATCGTGCCCACGTTCGCCGACGTCCCCGACCTCGAGACCATCATCGTCGAGTGCCCGTATCCGTTCGGTCCGTCGGGGGCCAAGGGCGTGGGCGAGATCCCGATGGACGGACCGGCGGCCGCGGTCGCCAACGCGCTCGAGGACGCGCTCGGCGTCGGCTTCGATCGCCTCCCGGTGCTGCCCGAGGACATCGCGCGCGCGCTCCGCGGAGGTGGGTCGTGACGGCCGCGCCGATCAGGTTCGACGTCAACGGCGTGGCCCACAGCGTCGAGGTGTCGCCGTGGAAGCGCTTGCTCGACGTGCTGCGCGACGACCTGCGCCTGACCGGAACCAAGGAAGGCTGCGGCGAGGGCGAGTGCGGCGCCTGCACGGTGCTGCTCGACGGCGTGCCGGTCAACTCGTGCCTGGTCGCCGCCGGCCAGTGCGACGGCCGCACCGTGACCACGGTCGAGGGCCTGGCCCGCCGCGGCGGCGACGGCGAGACGATGCTGCACGCGGTCCAGCGCGAGCTGGTCGAGCGCGGCGGCGCCCAGTGCGGCATCTGCACGCCGGGCATCGCGGTGTGCGCCGCCCACCTGTGCGACCGCGGCGCGCTGGCCGGCGCGGCCGACCCACGTGCCCGGGTCCGCGAGCTGCTGGCCGGCAACATCTGCCGCTGCACCGGGTACCAGCTCATCGTCGACGCCGTCATCGCGGCGGCGGCAGCGGCGGTCCCCGCGCTGCCCCCCACCGACGACGCCGGCGAGCGCACGCCATGACCGGCTATCTGCGCCCCGCCACGCTGGCCGACGCGGTCGCCGCCCACGCCGCCCATCCCGACTGGATGGTGCTGGCCGGCGGCACCGACCTGATGGTGAACGCCAACCATCGCAGCGCGCCGCCCGGCATCGTCGATCTGTGCGGCTGCGCCGAGCTGCGCGGCATCGTCCGCGACGCCGACACGATCCGCATCGCCGCCGGCACGACCTGGCTCGACATCATCGGCCACGAATGGGTGGTGGCGCAGGTGCCGATCCTGGCCGCCGCGGCCGGCGAGATCGGGGCGTTGCAGATCCAGGCCCGCGGCACGATCGGCGGCAACATCGTCACGTCGTCGCCGGTCGGCGACAGCCTGCCGGTGCTGCTCGCCCTCGATGCCACGCTGGAGCTGGCCTCGCCCCGCGGCCGCCGCGACGTCCCGTACCGGAGCTTCACCACCGGCTACCGCACCACCGTGCTGGCCGCCGACGAGCTGATCGCCGCCATCACGATCCCGGTGCCGGCGGCGGGCACCCGGCTGGCGTGGCGCAAGGTCGGCACCCGCGCCGCGCAGTCGATCTCCAAGGTGATGGCGGCGGCGGCGATCCACGTCGAGCACGGCCTCATCAGCTGGGCGCGGTTCGGGCTGGGCGCGGTCGCCGAGCGGCCGATCCGGGCCGCCGCCGCCGAGGCGGCCGCCACCGGACGCCCACCCGACGCCGACACCGGCCGCGCGGTCGCGGTCGCCCTCGCCGACGAGATCCGGCCCATCACCGATGTGCGCTCGGCCGCAGACTACCGGCTCGAGGTCGCCCAGAGTCTGCTCATGCGCTTCGTGATCAACGCCGGCAAGCTGCCGTGAGGGCCACCATCGCCACCGCGGTCGCCCTGGCTGGCGGCGCCGCCGGGTGCGGCGGTGGGTGCAACGTGCCGACGCCGCAGTCGGAGACCTGCGAGCTGGCGCCCGGCGCGCCGCGCCCCACCGTCACGGCGGTCGAGATCGGCCATGACGCCGCGGGGGTGTTCACGCCCATCGCCACCGATGACGTGGTGCAGCTCGTGGCCGGCGGCCAGGGCTCCGACATGATCGTCGCCGCGCTGCGCATCACCGGCACCGGCACCGGCGACTGCGTCGCCCAGATGACGCGGCTCGAACGGCCCGACGGCGAGCTCATCTCGAGCGAGGAGTCGCCGATGGCCGTGCGTCCGACCGGCGCCGACACCGTCGTCACCGGCGATCTGCTGCTGGTCTATTACGGCGGCTATGGTCAGCCGGTGCGCATCCGCGCCGAGGTCGCCGGCGTCCGTGACGACGTCGTGTTCTGGGCCGGCGACCGCGGCGAGGTCGATGCCACGACCGACGCCCGCACCGACGCGCGACCGGTCGACGCGTCGGTGGCCGACGCCGCCACCGACGCCCTGGCCACCGACGCCCCGCCGGATTAGTGACCGCGGCTTGAAGCACCGCCCGGCGGACGCGTCATAATCGCGACGTGCCCGACCCGGACCCGCCCGGCGAACCACCCGGCGAACCGCCGGCGCCGGCGGACGCCGCGAGCGAGTCTGGTTCGCAGCACCCGGCGGCGTCGGGGTCGGTCGACGTGCGCTTCAGCGACCCCGAGTTGCACCAGGCCCCGGCCGGGCAGCCGGAGCGCCGCAAGCGCGCCCAGACCATGCCGGTCGCGGTCGCGATCAAGGTCGGCGCCAAGGTCGGCGCCAAGGTCGTCCACGCCGCCGACGCCATCGGCGACAAGGTGGTGCAGGCCAGCGACAGCATCGCCGGCCGGGTCGGCGAGTCGCTCTCCCACCTGCCGGTCGTGCCGCGCACCCGGCGCGGCCGGGTCATGGCCCGCAGCGTCATCCTCAGCTTCCTGCTCGTGTTCTCGTGGATCGCGGTGATCGTCGGGCTGCAGCTTCGCCACGCCCGGGCACCCGACTTCCGCCCGCTGGCCGAGAGCATCCTGGTCGCGCTGCGCGACGGCCAGGCGCGCGAGGTCTATCGCGATGCGTCGATCCGGTTCCAGGAGGTCGTGCTCGAGGAGACGTTCGTGGCCCAGATGGCCGACATGAATCGCACCCTGGGACCGTTCCAGGAGATCAGCGCGGTGCTGTCCACCGAGATCAACCGCGGCCCCGGCGGCCGCACCGGGCGGGTCGACGCCCGGCTCGAGTACCTGTCGGGATCGACCAAGGGCTCGATGGCGTTCCGCTGGGAGACCGGGCGGTGGAAGATGCTCGGCATCTTCGTCGACGTGCCCAAGGATGTCGCGCCGCCAACCCAGGAGCAGCGTGAAGCGCGCGTGCAGGGCCCCGAGCAGGAGCTGCGCGCCGCCGCGCAGCAGATTCTCGAGGCCTCGGCGCGCGAAGACATCGACGCGATCTGGAACCAGGCGGCGCTCGGGTTCCAGCAGTCGATCGCGCTCCACAACCTGCGCCAGGTCGAGGCCGATCGACGCCAGGTGCTGGGACCGTTCCGCCGCATCCTCCACGTGACCTCGGCGCGCCAGAACCCGAAGCGCACCGGCGCCTCGCTGCAGCTCCTGATCGAGTTCGAGAAGGCGACCATCACCGGCAGCTTCGAGTTCACCAAGATCGACGATGCCTGGAAGCTCACCTTCTTCAAGCTGGTACTGCCGCTGCCCCGCGTCCCGGAGTAGGATCGGGCCGGGGGGGTCGCCATGACGGATTTTCGGATCTGCGTTCTCAGCTTCGCCTTCCTGCTCGCGGCGTGTGATGACGGCGACGCCAGCTTCATCGACGCCGGCCGCGACGGCGGGGGCGACGTCGACGCGGTGCCGGCTCCGGCCGGGATGCTGCCGCTGGTCGTCGACCTCGCGGTGACCGACTGCGGCGCCTCGACGCAGCAGACCTTCACGGTGATGAACACCGGCAGCGCCGAGCTGACCTACGCGCTGGCGCTGTCGGACCCGGCGTTCACCGTGACGCCGTCGTCGGGCTCGATCGTGGCCGGCGCGTCGACGACCTTCACGCTCGCCGTCACCGTGCCACAGGCCGCGACCGCCGGCTCCACCCTGACCGCGACCCTGACCGCCACCACCAACCTGCCGGGCTCGCCACACAGCGTGCCGGTGCGGGTCACGCCGCGCGGGGCCCACATCACCATGACGCCGCCGTCGGTCGGCATCGGGCAGGTCGAGGCCGGCACGACCTCGTTGCCGTCGATGGTCCTGGTCGCCAATACCGGCAACGCGCCGGCGACCGTGGCGCTCGCCGCGCCGGGCGGCGAGTTCACCCGTCTGTTCGGGACCGCCGGTTCGATCGTGCTCGCCGGCGGCCAGTCCGCCAGCGCCAGCTTCACCTACGCGCCGACCGCCCTCGGCAGCGACAGCACGGCCTCGGCGGTGACCGTCACCGGGCTCCACTGCGGCACCGCGCCGACCAACCTGCCGATCACCGGCACCGGCGCGGTCACCGGCGGTGTGCTGGTGCAGGGCACCCCGGTCAACTTCGGCGCGATCACCTGCGGCGCGACGTCGGCCACCGCGACGGTGACGCTGATGAACTCGGCGCTGATCGCGGTGCCGTTCACGGCCGGGTTCCTGACCGACGCCGAGAATGATCACCTGCGCTACACGGTCGTGCCGACCAGCGGCTCGGTGCCGGCCAGCAGCATGGTCCAGCTCACCGTCACCCGCCTGGCGATCGGCCTGCCGATGCAGCCGCGCGCCTTCGACGCCGTGCTGCGCATCAACACGACCATCCCGACCAGCACCGATACCGACGTCCCGGTGCGGCAGACGCTGACCGGGCCCTTCCTGACCGCCACGCCGGCGGCGACCAACTTCGGATACATGTCCGTCGGCGGCACGCGCACCGGGCCGGTCTCGATCACCAACAGCGGCAACGCGGCGGCCACGCTCCAGAGCTCGACCGCGGCGCCGTTCGCGCTCCAGCTGCCGGCGATGGTGCTCGGCGGCGCCAGCGGCGTCGGCACGATGACCTACAGCCCGGCCGCGCTCGGCACCACCACCGGCGCCGCGACCGTCGACACGCCTGGCGCCTGCTCGAGTCCGGTCGCGCTGGCGTTCACCGCCGGTGATGGCCCGCTGGTGTCCTCTCTCTACAGCTACGGCGCCGGCGTGACCTGTCCGGCGCCGAGCACGATCAGCGGCCCGATCTACGTCAGCAACTCGGGCAACCAGGCGCTCGACGTCACCTGCGTCGACACCCTGACCAACGACTTCGCGATGGCGTTCGCGCCGTCACCGCTGACGGTCGGCGCCGGCAGCGGCGCTCAGATCGACGTCACGGTCTCGACCGGCACACCGATCCGCTCCCGCGACACGTCCACGATCGTCCGCTGCACGACCAACGAGCCGGTCGGCAACCTCTACGACGTCACGTACCGCCGCCTGGTCTACGGTTCGGACCTCGTGCTCGCCGCGGCGGCGCCGCTCGACCTCACGTGTTTCACCTTCACCGACCCCGCGTACACGATCACCAACGCGGCGTCGTCGCTCAGCGCCGAGTTCGTCATGCCGACCGACGATCTGGTCTTCCCGCTCTTTCACCGCTTCACCCAGACCAGCCTGGCGCCGGGCTCGTCGATGACCAACACGGTGGAGAGCGGCCCCGGCTCGGGCTTGTTCCACGGCGGTGGCGATCCCTGCCAGACCGTCGCCAACCCCGGGGACATCGTCTTCACCGGCCAGGTCGGCGTCGACAGCGGGTCCGGCACCGACGTCTGCTCGGTCACGCCGTCGTCATTGCCGGTCGTGCTGCGCGCTGGAATTCCGCCGGCGGAATAGCCACCGCCGCTCCACCAGCCAGGCGGCGAGCGCCGCCAGCGGGACCAGCAGCCACAGCGCCCACTGCCACCACGGGCGTTCGAACGACAGCGCCAGCACGTGCTCGCCGGGGTCGACGTCGACCGCCATCATGTCGGGGGTGACGCGGCGGATGCGGGCGGCGCGGCCGTCGATGGTGGCGGTCCAGCGCGGATGCCAGCTCTCGTGGACCAGGTACGTCGTCCGCGTCCGGACCCGGACCCGGGCCGTGATCGTCGACGGGCCGCGCCGGGTCTCGAGCACGTCGCCGTCGGGCAACGGCCCGGCGATGCCGTGGCCGGGATGCGCCAGCACCTGATCGTGGAGCGGCTGATCGGAGCGCTGCCAGTTGATCACCACCTTGCGGGTCGCCTTGCGCGACGATCCGGGTGGGATCTCGCCGACCACCTGGACCGCCGACACCAGCCCGGGCGCCGGTAGCTCGCGGAGCTCGAAGTGCTCGGTCGACGCCAGCAGCGTGCCGCCGATGGCGGGGCCCCGCTCGTGGTTGGTGAGCACCAGCGGCGCGTCGTAGATCCACGCCGCACGCTGCGGGTCCGGCGTGCCCCACAGGTAGACGAAGTTCGGAGACGACTGCAGCGCGGCACCGCCGTAGGCCACCAGCTGACCGCGGCCGGCGTAGACGTACGGCAGCATCATGAACCAGTGGTTCTCGACACCCGGCGCGGTGTCGGTGGTGGTGCCGCGGTTCTGGATCCGACCCGGGCCGGCGACGCGGATCGCGGCCAGGACCTCATCGAGCTCGCGGCGGTGGATGCGTTTGTAGTCCGTGGCGACCTGCACGCGAGCGTGGTGAGCCCCGGCCGCCTGCGCGATGACCGCGATCGCGACCACGCCGAGCAGGAAGCCGACCACGCCCTGACCGATCCATCCCAGCCAGACCCGCTCGAGACCACGCACCGCCGCCACCGCGCCGGCGACACACGCGGCACCGATCACCAGCGCCAGCGTGACCTGGAGCGCACCCAGCACGCGCACGGCCGGGAACAGATCGTCGTCCGTCACCAGCGTGCGTCCGACCCCGAGCAGGTACGCGAACACCAGCGCCGAGAGCCACAGCGCGACCAGGTGACGGCCGCTGCGGAGCACGAACAGCAGCAGGCTCAGCACCAGGCCGGGCACCATCAGGGCCGTGAGCACGCGCGGCGGCCAGCGCTCGTGGTCGAGGAAGTAGCCGTCGCGGAGCCAGGTCTGCAGCAGCTCGAAGCCGGGGCCGGCCTCGTCCTTGAGGCGGTGCGGAAACCCGCCGAAGGCTTCGTAGTCGACGAACACCTGGACCCAGGCCGAGGCCGAGGCGACCACGAGCAGGCCGCCGAGCAGCAGCAAGCGGAGCACGGGCGCGAGGAATCGATGCCGGGTGTCGCGCTGCTGTTGCTCGACGAGCGCGACCGGCAGCGCCACGAACAAGCCGAGGCCGAGCGCCATGCCAGCGACCGGATGGCACAGCCCGACGAACAGGCCCCAGCCCACCGCCGACGCCGCGCTGCGCCCGTGCACCAGCCACCGCCAGCCGTGACCGAGGGCCAGCGGGTAGGCCGCCATCGCGACGCCCTGCGTGTACAGCCCGACCCAGAACGTGCCCTCGGCGCCGGCGCCCCACTTGGAGCCCGACAGGACGAAGCAGACCGCGACCGCACCACCGAACGCCGGCCACGGCTCGGCGCCCATGACACGCAGGCCGCGGTACGCGGCCGCCGGCACCAGCACCATCGACAGGAACACCGCCAGCTGAAACCAGAACAGGACGTCACCGAAGATGGCGGCGAAGACGCCGGGCACCGCGGCCGGCAGGAGCTGGTAGTAGTAGCCGGTCGGAAACCCGGCGTTGGCCGATGGGTTCCACCAGTCGAGGTCGCCGTGGCGAAGCGAGTCGGCGATCAGCGCGCTCTCGGCGTAGTGGAACGTGTTGTCGTCGCCGCACACCTCGCCGCGGAACACGCCGCTGTACATCCAGCACAGCAGGAGGGTGAGCGCGCCGAGCGCGACCAGCGGCAGGGCGTCGAGCCACGGATCGCGGCGCGGATCACGGGCCGCACCGACTGCCGTCGTCAGCCGGCGTCCGGTCACGACGACTCCGCGCTCGCGACCAGCGCGGCGCCGTCGATCACCGGCGTGGCACCGCGGGCGCCCGCGACCTCGGCGGCGACCGCGGCGGCGAGCCGGGCGATCCGCGGCCACGGCCAGCCGGCGAGCAGGCCGTGCACCATCCCGGCGACGTAGGCATCGCCGCAGCCGACGTTGTCGCCGCCGGGGCGGGACGCGATCGCGGCGACCTCGAGGCGCGCGGCGTCGGCGGCGTGCCACGTGCTGCCGGCGGCGCCGCGCGTGACTGCGATCAGCCGAGCGCCACGCGCGAGCAGCGCCGCCACCGGATCGGCGTGACCCAGCCGCGCGCCCACCTGCGTCACCTCGCGCTCGCCCAGCTTGACGACGTCAGCGGCGGCGAGCGCTTGCGCCAGCGCGGCGTCATCGCCCGCCGCGCGGCTCGACGGTCTCAGGTTGGGATCGCAGACCCGCACCACGCGCGGCGAGGCCGCCGCCAGCACCGCGGCCAGCGCCGCCAGCCCGACCGGCGTGCGCTGCGCCAGGGTGCCGAACACGATCGCCCGCGCCGCCGGCAGCCGCGCCTCGACCGCCGCGGTGAACGCGATGCGCTCCCACGCGCGATCCGGAACCAGGCGATAGCGGGGCTCGCCGGCCTCGAGCGTCACCGTGACCTCGCCGGTGGCGCGGTCCGGATCGACCTGGACCAGCGAGGTGTCGACACCGACGGCGGCCAGGCGCTCGATCGCCGCCCGGCCGTCGGCATCGTCACCGACCCGGGTCACGAGCGCCACCGGGGTGCCGAGCTGCGCCAGGTGCCAGGCGACGTTGGCGGGCGCACCACCGAGGCGATCGCCGTCGGGGAAGCGATCCCAGAGCAGCTCACCCCAGATCATCGTCCCGGGTCCCGTCACCGTTGACATTCACTTACTTCGTGTACAAGATACACCATATGACCGGCCCGGGACACGCCGACGACGCATTGTGCCAAGCTCACCGCGCGCCGTGGGCGTGCGGCGGGAGAAAACGCGCATGACCCAGCTCAGCGACCTCTACCGCTCCTCCCTGGCGCTGCTCACCGACCTGTACCAGCTGACGATGGCGTACGGGTACTGGAAGGCCGGCGTCGCCGAGCGCGACAGCGTGTTCCACCTCCACTTCCGGCGCCACCCGTTCGGCGGCGCCCATGCCATCGCCGCCGGCCTCGATCAGGCGCTCGATTACCTCGAGCATCTGCACTTCGACGCCAGCGACTGCGAGTACCTCGCCACCCTGCGCGGCGGTGACGGCAAGCCGCTGTTCGAGGCCGGCTTCATCGATCATCTCGCCAAGCTGCGCTTCACCGGCACCGTCGACGCCATCCCCGAGGGCCGGCTGTGCTTCGCGCACGAGCCGCTCATGCGCGTGCGCGCGCCGATCTTGCAAGCCGGTCTGATCGAGACCCCGCTGCTGACGATGGTGAACTTCGGCACGCTGGTCGCCACCAAGGCGGCGCGCGTGTGCCAGGCGGCGCGCGGCGAACCGGTGCTGGAGTTCGGCTTGCGCCGCGCCCAGGGCATCGACGGCGGGCTGTCCGCCAGTCGCGCGGCGTGGATCGGCGGGGTGGGCGCGACCTCGAACGTGCTGGCCGGCAAGCTGTGGAACATCCCGGTCAAGGGCACGCACGCCCACTCGTGGGTGATGTTCTGGGGCGACGAGGAGCGCTCGTTCCGCGAGTACGCGGCCGCCATGCCCGGTAACGCCGTGTTCCTCGTCGATACCTTCGATACCCTCGAGGGCGTCGAGCGCGCCATCGCGGTCGGCCGCGAGCTGCGCGCCCGTGGCCACGACCTGCTCGGCGTGCGCCTCGACTCCGGCGATCTGGCCCACCTGTCGATCCAGGCCCGCGCCCGGCTCGACGCCGCCGGCTTCCCGGCCGCCCGCATCACGGCCAGCAACGACCTCGACGAGCACCTCATCACCAGCCTGCATGACCAGGGCGCGCGCATCGACACCTGGGGCGTCGGCACCAAGCTGGTGACCGCGTACGATCAACCGGCGCTGGGCGGGGTCTACAAGCTGGGCGCGGTCGCCGACGGCGACGGCTGGCGGTACCCGATCAAGCTCAGCGAGAATCCGATCAAGGTCTCGACGCCCGGCATCCAGGCGGTGCGCCGGTTTCGCGGCGAGGGTGGCTGGGTCGGCGACGTCATCTACGATGCGCTCGCCGGTGCGCCCGCCGCGCCGGCCCGGGCCTGGGACCTCGATGATCCGACCCGCAGCTTCGCGCTCGACGGCGACGGCGAGGACGTGCTGGTCACGGTCATCAAGGACGGCGTCCGCACCAATGTCGAGGGCGATCTGGCCGCGGCCCGCGCCCGCGCCGCCGCCGATCTCGGCGCGCTGTCGCCGCGCAGCCGCCGCTTCCTCAACCCGCAGCCGTATCCGGTCGGGCTCGATCCGACCCTGCACGAACGCAAGCTGGCATTGATCGCGAAGGCGCGGTCCGGAGGCAAGCCATGACCCCCATCGTGTTCTCGACCCGCAGCTACGGTTATCTCGCCGATCGGATGGTCGCCCGCGCCAGCTGGCCACGCGGCGAGGTGGTGCGCACCGAATTTCCGGACGGCGAGCGCTACCAGCGCATCGCCACCGAGATCGCCGATCGCGACGTCATCATCGTCGGCGGCACGATCGGCGAGGCCGACACGCTCGAGCTCTACGACCTGGCGTCGTCGGTGGTGCGGGCCGGCGCCTACCGGCTCACGCTGGTCATCCCGTACTTCGGCTACTCGACGATGGAGCGCGCGGTGCGGCCGGGCGAGGTGGTCACCGCCAAGACCCGGGCTCGCCTGCTGTCGTCGATTCCCGAAGCCAGCCGCGGCAACCAGGTCTTCCTGCTCGACCTCCACGTCGCCACCATCGCGCACTACTTCGAGGGCGCGATCCGGCCGGTCCACGTCTACGGCAAGCCGATCGTGATGGCCGCCGCCCGCCGCCTCGGCGGCGACGACTTCGTGCTCGCGTGCACCGACGCTGGCCGCGCCAAGTGGGTCGAGAGCCTCGCCAACGACCTCGGGGTGCCGGCCGCGTTCGTCTACAAGCGGCGCGTCGACGGCGCGACCACCGAGGTCACCGGCGTCTCGGCGCAGGTCTCCGGCAAGCGGGTCGTGATCTACGACGACATGATCCGCACCGGCGGCTCGTTGATCAACGCCGCCCGGGCCTACCGGGACGCCGGCGCCGCGGCGATCGACGCCATCGCGACCCACGGCGTGCTGCCGGGCGATTCGATCGAGAAGATCCGCGCCACCGGCCTGTTCGGACACATCGTGGTCACCGACAGCCACCCGCGCGCCAACCAGCAGGCCAGCGAGTTCCTCGAGGTCGAGAGCGTCGCGCCGCTGCTCGTCGATCACCTGCGCGACAACCACTAGCTCGGTCCAGGGAACGCCATGAAGCTCATCAAGGTCGCCGCCGCCTGCCTCAACCAGACCCCGTTCGCCTGGGACCGGAACCTCGCCAACATTCGCGAGGCCATCCGCCGCGCCCGCGCCGACGAGGTCACCGTCCTGTGCTTGCCCGAGCTGTGCATCACCGGCTACGGCTGCGAGGACGCCTTCTTCTCGACCGGTCTGCAGGAAGCGGCCTTCGCCGCGCTCGAGAGCTTGCTGCCGGACACCCTCGGGCTGGTGGTCTCGTTCGGGTTGCCGCTCTACTTCGAGAAGGCGCTCTACAACGCGGCCGCGCTGGTCGTCGACGGCAAGATCGCCGGCTTCGTGGCCAAGCGCTTCCTGGCCGGCGACGGCATCCACTACGAACCGCGCTGGTTCAAGGAATGGCCGGCCGGCGAGCGCGACTTCGTCGAGCGCGGCGAGGCGCGGTTGCCGCTCGGCGACGTGCTCTACGACGTCGGCGACGTCCGCATCGGCTTCGAGATCTGCGAGGACGCCTGGGTCGCCAACCGGCCGGGCGCCGACCTGGCGCTGCGCGGTGTCGACCTCATCCTCAACCCGTCGGCGAGCCACTTCGGCTTTGGCAAGTTCGCGGTCCGGCAGCGCTTCGTGGTCGAGGGCTCGCGCGCGTTCGGCGTCGGCTACGTCTACGCCAACCTGCTCGGCAACGAGGCCGGCCGCGTCATCTACGACGGCGGCGGCATCATCGCCACCGGCGGCGAGCTGGTGGCGCGCGGCCGCCGCTTCGGCTTCGCCGACGCCGAGCTGGCGATCGCGGTGATCGACATCGAGGCCAACCGCCGCGAGCAGGCCCGACGCGGCAGCCACCGGCCGCGCCACGACGCCGACGGTGGGGTGGTCGAGGTGCCGTTCACCTGGCCGGTGCGCAAGCCGATGGCGCCGCCGACCATCACCCGCAGCTGGGAGGACGGCGCTCACGTCAAGGAGGAGGAGTTCGCCCGCGCCGTCGCGCTGGGGTTGTGGGACTACATGCGCAAGAGTCGCTCGCACGGCTACGTGGTGTCGATCAGCGGCGGCGCCGATTCGGCGGCCTGCGCGGTGCTGGTCGCGACCGCGCTCGAGCTGGCGGTGGCCGAGCACGGCCTGGCCGGCGTCAAGGCCCTGCTGTCCTACGCGCCGCAGCTCGCCGACGCCGCCGACGTCCGCGACCTGACCCGGCGCCTGCTCTTGACCGCCTATCAGGCCACCGAGAACTCGGGCGAGGTGACGCTCACGGCAGCCCGCGAGGTGTCGCGTGCGCTCAACGCCGAGTTCCACCTCCTCGACGTCGATCCGCTGTTCAAGGGTTACGTGCGCGCGATCGAGACCGCGATCGGTCGCCCGCTGGCGTGGCCCGGCGACGACGTCGCGCTGCAGAACATCCAGGCCCGCGTCCGTTCGCCTTCGATCTGGCTGTTCGCCAACCTGCGCAACGCCCTCCTGCTCACGACCTCGAATCGCTCCGAGGCGGCGGTCGGCTACGCCACGATGGACGGCGACACCTCGGGCGGACTGGCGCCGATCGGCGGCATCGACAAGACCTACCTGCGGAGCTGGCTGCGCTGGATGGAGACCAGCGGTCCCGACGGGCTGCACGCGGTGGCGGCGCTGTCGTACATCAACCGGCAGCAACCGACCGCCGAGCTGCGACCGCCCGGCGAGGCCCAGACCGACGAGAAGGATCTGATGCCGTACGACGTCCTCGAGGCGGTCGAGGACGCGGCCATCCGCGACAAGCGGCTGCCGCTCGAGGTGCTGCACGAGCTCGAGCCGCGCTTCCCGCATCACCGGCAAGCCGACCTGGCGCTGTGGATCGAGCGTTTCTTCAAGCTGTGGTGCCGCAACCAGTGGAAGCGCGAGCGCCTGGCGCCCAGCTTCCACGTCGACGACAAGAACCTCGACCCCAAGTCGTGGTGCCGGTTTCCGATCCTGTCGGGCGGCTACGAGCGCGAGCTGGCCGAGCTGCGGGCGTACGTCGCCGCGGAGCGCAGCTGATGGCGGCTGCCGGACGCAAGGGCGAGACCTGGACGCCACCACCGCCGGGCCGCCATGTCTACGACTACCCGCGCCCGGCGGTGACGGTCGACTGCGTCGTGCTCGGGCTCGACGCCGACGATCTCAAGGTCCTGCTCATCCAGCGTGGGCTCGAGCCGTACCAGCACACCTGGGCCCTGCCGGGTGGGTTCGTGCTTCCCGACGAGGATCTCGACACCGCGGCGCGCCGCGAGCTGCGCGAGGAGACCAACATCGAGGACGTCTATCTCGAGCAGCTCTACACCTTCGGCGCTCCCCGACGCGATCCGCGCGGCCGCGTGATCACCGTGGCCTACTACGCGCTGGCCAAGCTGTCGGACTACCGGGTCACGGCGGCCACCGATGCCGAGAGCGTCGGCTGGTATCCGCTCGACAAGCTGCCGGCGCTGGCCTTCGATCACGCCGACATCATCCTGCGTGCGGTCGAGCGCCTGCGCGGCAAGGTCCGCTACGTGCCGATCGGGTTCGAGCTGCTGCCGCCGCGGTTCTCGCTGACGCAGCTGCAACGGCTGTACGAGATCGTGCTCGAACGGCAGCTCGACAAGCGCAACTTCCGCAAGAAGATCCTGTCGCTCGGGCTGGTGGTCGAGACCGAGGAGCTCGAGCAGGGCGTCCGCCACCGCGCCGCGCGCCTGTTCCGGTTCGACAAGAAGAAGTACGAACGCTTGCTCAAGCAAGGCTTCGAGTTCGCGATCTGACCCCGACCCGGCCGCCACGGCACAGCCGGCGAAAGAACCGGATGGGCCCTCACAGTCGGCGCAGCGGACGCGACCCAGGTTCGCCGACGAGGCCAGCACGCGACAGCACCGGTGAGGCGCTGACAGCGGCCGCGCGGCGCATCGGCGGGGCCGATCCGCGAGACTGCTCGCACCATGCGCTCCCCCATCTTTGTCCTCGTCCTGTGCGCCGGCTTCGGCACCTCTGGTTGTGGCGGCACCCAAACCGGCGACGGCAGCGGGCCGAGCGGCGCCCGGTTGACGGTCACCGCCATCGAGCCGACCACCGGCGCGCCGGTTGGCGGGCTGCCCATCGTCGTGCACGGCGAGGGCTTCATGGCCGAGGCGCGCGCCATCCAGGTCTACTTCGGCGACGCGCCGGCCAACGTCATCAGCGTCGACAGCGACTCCGAGCTCCAGATCGAAGCGCCGGCTGGCGAGGCCGGCGTGGCGGTCGACGTCCGCCTGGTGTTCGAGCCGGGTGGCGAGGTGACGCTGCCGCGCGCCTTCACGTTCAGCCCCGACGCCTGAACGCTGGCCGAGCGCCACGCGCGCGCCCGGTCGCGGCCGGATCAGGCCGGCGGCTTGGCCGGCGACTTGGGCAGCGCGCCGCGGACGATCATGCCGACCATGAACGCGGCGACGGCGACCGCCCAGAACGCGTACGGCTGCTGCCAGGTCTCGAAGCCGTGGACCAGGTTCATGCCGAGCAGCGAGCCGAGCGCGGTGATGGGCAGGAACATCGCGGTGATCAGGTTGAGGCGATGGCCGGATTCGATCACGTGCTGCGAGTTCTCGGCGCTCTCCTCGGCGTTGCGGGCGACCGTGAAGTCGAGGCCGTCGCGGGCGTGGGTGTGGATGAGCTCCGCGACCCGCTCGACTTCCTGGGCCTGATCGCGAATCCCGATCAGCTCCTTGTCGGCCTTGGCCAGCTCGCGGGCTTCCTGCAGCGCCTTGCTCATGTTGCGCGCTGTGCGCAAGAGCGGCGAGGTCATGTGCAGGATCTCGAACCAGTCCTTGGCTCGCACCGCCTTGTCGACCTTCTCCTCGAGCGCGTCGGTGGCGGCGTCGAAGGTCTCGACATGTGCGCGCAGCGCCGCGCTGGTGGTCGCGCCCGAACCGCTCGACTTCCAGGTCCCGTCGGCCTTGCGCCAGAACAGGCGCGCGGTGCGAACGTCGGGTTCCTTGGGATCGGGCAGATCGTGCAGGATGATCAGCAGCTGACCGTCGGCGTGCATGACGCGCTGACGGCCGGCGCGCGCGCCGAAACGATCGCGAAACACCTGCGGCACGTCCCAGTTGTGCGGGATGGGGTTCGACATGCCGCGAGGGTACGCCAGCCGCACGTATACTGCGCTCGTTGGGTTCCGGTCCGCGCACGATCTCCGCCGCCCAGGCGCGGCGCTTCGCCCTCGCCGCCCAGGGGCTGGCCGCGCCGCGACCGGCGCGCGCCACCGCGGCCGCGCTGGCCCGGATGTTCGCACGCGTGCACCTGGTGCAGATCGACTCGGTCAACGTGCTGTGCCGTTCGCAGGAGCTGCCGCTGTGGGCCCGGCTGGGCGGCCACGACCGCGCGCTCTTGCCCCGCGCCCTCGAACGTCGTGCCCTGTTCGAGTACTGGGCCCACGCCGCGTGCCTGGCGCCGGTCGAGCTGCAGCCGCTGCTGCGCTGGCGGATGGCCGAGGCCCGCGGCGGCGGGGCGTGGAATCACCTGGTCGAGATCGATCGCAAGCAGCCCGCCTACGTGGCCGCGGTGCTCGACGAGATCCGGGCCCGCGGCCCGCTGGCCGCCAGCGAGCTGTCCGACGCCGACGCCCGCCGGGTCCCCGGCTCGTGGTGGAGCTGGGGCGACCACAAGCGCGCCGTCGAGCTCTTGTTCTGGGCCGGCGAGCTGACCACGTCGCGCCGCACGTCGCAGTTCGAGCGGGTCTACGATCTGACCACCCGCGCGCTACCGGCCGCGGTGGTGGCCGCGCCGACCCCGACGGTCGCGGACGCCCAGCGCGCCCTGCTCGAGCGTGCCGGCCGCGCGCTCGGCGTCGCCACCGCCGCCGATCTCGCCGACTACTTCCGCATCAAGAAGACGGCGCGGGCGCGCATCGCCGAGCTGGTCGAGGACGGCGCGCTGCTGCCGGTCACCGTCGAAGGCTGGCGCGATCCGGCCTACCTGCACCGCGACGCCAGCGCGCCGCGCCGCGCCGAGGCCGCCGCGCTGCTGTCGCCGTTCGATTCGCTGGTGTGGGAGCGCGCGCGCACCGAGCGCCTGTTCGACTTCCACTACCGCATCGAGATCTACACCCCGGCCGCCAAGCGTCGCTTCGGCTACTACGTGCTGCCGTTCCTGCAGGGCGATCGCCTGGTGGCGCGGGTCGATCTCAAGGCCGACCGCGCCGCCGGCGTCTTGCGCGTCCACGCCGCCGCCACCGAGGCCGGCATCGCGCCGCGCGAGGTTGCCGGCCCGCTCGCCGGCGAGCTGCGCGCGATGGCGACCTGGCTCGGCCTCGAGCGGGTGCAGGTCGGCCGCAAGGGCAACCTGGCCCGCGACCTGATCCGGTCGGGTTGATGGAGGCGTTACACTGATCGGGCGTGACCGCCGAGTGGTTACTCCAGCGCGTTCGCGGCCTGGCCGATCCGGGGCTGCGCCGGCGAGCGCTCGCGGTCGTGCTGGCGCAGGCCGACCCGGCGGTGGCCGCCGCCGCGGCCGCGGATCTGATCGAGCGCGCGGCGCGACGCAGCGGCGACGCCGACCTGGCCAGCGGGCTGGTGTGCTTCGTCCATGCCGTCGCCGATCTCGACTATGCGACCCGCCAGGCGCTGTACGAGGCGGCGCGCGCGCGTGGCGCCGGCGCGGTGGCGCGGCTGCTGTTCGACGCCTCGCCGGCCACCGCCGAACCGGGCACGGTCGCCAAGCAGCTGCGTCCCGAGCGTCCGCTGCGCAACCGCGGTCGCGAGCTCACGCTCGGCGAACGCAAGGCGCTGGCGCGCAGCGGCCGCCGCGATCTGCTCATGCACCTGGTGCGCGATCCGCATCCCGACGTGGTCCGCATCCTGCTCGACAACCCGCATCTCACCGAGCGCGACGCGGTGGCGCTGGCGGCGGCGCGCCCCGCGGTGCCCGCGGCGCTGGCGGCGGTGGCCGATCACCGCCGCTGGTCGACGCGCCACATGGTGCGCCGCGCGCTGGTGCTGAACCCGCACACGCCGGTCCACGTCGCCATGCGCCTGGCCACCACGCTGGCGGCCGTCGACTGGCGCGAGATCGCCGGCGATTCGCATCTCGCCGAGCCGCTTCGCACCCACGCCGCCGAGCTGTTGCGGGCCGGCCGCCCGCCGCTCCCGTGACGCGGGCCGCCGCCCGCCGCCGCGTCAGGCTTCCTTCTTCGCCTTCTTGCGGGACACCACCTCGGCGTCCTCGATGTCGTCGCCGGCCGCCAGCTCCTTGGAGCTCGTGCCCTCGACCTGCTTCTTCTTGTTGACCTCGATCTCGTCGTCGCCCGCCGCCGCCCGCTTGAAGTTCTTGATGGCTGACCCGAGGCCATGGCCGATCATCGGCAGCTTGCTGGCGCCGAACACGACCATGACGATGAGGAGGATGATGAGTAGCTCGCCCATGCCGGGCATCGGGGTCTCCTGACCGAGGACAGGCCTCGCGAAATCTGGGTCAATCTATCACGCGCGCTCCCGGCCCCCAAGCGCGGGTCGGACCCGTCGGTGGCCGCGACGGCTCGTCGCAGCAGCGACAAGCCCCCGCAATCGTTGGCGGTCGCGCCGCCGGCCCACCGATGGCTTCGGGGCCCGGCTCCGCGCTGACGCCCGTGCGTCAGCCGGTGGGGCCAGCGGCCGCTCGGGAAAGTGGTGCAGCCGCGTTCCACCGCCTATCTTCGAAGGCATGCCCCGCCGGGTTCTGCTCGCCACGCTCTTCACGCTTCTACCCACCGCAGCGGTCGCCGAGACGCCCACACCGGCACCAGCAGCGGCGCCGAGACCGGCCGGGTTGCAAGGCGAGCAGCCGACCGCGCCTCCGACGGTGCGCGCGCCCTTGCCCGAGCACCTCGACGGCCGGGCCGCCGTGCGCGGCTGCCCGGTCGGCAGCGGCTGCCGGCGCTGGCAGGACGAGCTGCGCGAGTTCGAGCTCGAAGCGTTCGCGCCCGAAGCCAGCCCGTGGCGCGACGGCGAGGCCCGCGCTCGCCCGAACCCGGTGGCGGTGCGCGGCGTGAAGCCCGCCGACCTGCGCCCCGACCTGCCATGGCTCGCCGATCTGGAGCTGCCGGATCTGCCCGTGGTCTGGGACCGGCGGGTGATCGACTACCTGGTCTTCTACAAGGACGATCCGCGCGGGCGGCGCATCATGCGCGGCTGGCTCGAGCGTCAGGGTCGGTACCGCGACCTGATCGTCAAGGCGCTCCGTCAGGCCAAGCTGCCCGAGGATCTGCTCTACCTGTGCATGATCGAGTCGAGCTACGACCCGACCACGTACTCGCGCTCGGGCGCCAGCGGCCTGTGGCAGTTCATGCCCGAGGGCGGCCGCATCTACGGGCTGTCGATCGACCGCTGGGTCGATCAGCGCAACGAGCCGGTGGCCTCGACCCAGGCGGTGCTCGACTACTGGGCCGACCTGCACCAGCGTTTCGGCGACTGGCACCTGGCGCTGGCCGCCTACAACGCCGGCTACGGCGCCGTGCTCAAGGGCATCGCCCGCTTCAACACCAACGACTTCTGGGCCCTGCTCGAGTACGAGAACGCGCTGCCGTGGGAGTCGTCGATCTACGTGCCCAAGGCGCTGGCGGCAGCGATCGTGGGCCGCAACCGGGCGGTGTTCGGCTTCGGCGACGTCAAGGACGTGCCCGCCGAGGCGTGGGACGACGTCACGGTCCCGACGTCGATCACGCTGGGGACGATCGCCAGCGCCGCCGGCGCGACCGTCGACGAGGTGAAACGCCTCAACCCGCACCTGCGCCGCGGCCGGACGCCGCCCGGGCGGTCGTTCGTGGTCCGCGTGCCGCGCGGCGGCGGCGAGCAGTTCGCGGCCCGGCTCGGCGGCCTGCGCGGCGACTGGGACAAGTACGACACCTACGTGGTCGGCTACGGCGAGCGCTTCGAGGACGTGGCGATGCAGTTCGGCATCTCGAAGAGCAAGCTGCGCGCGCTCAACGAGGTCGAGCACGAGTCCGAGGTCACCGGCGGGACGATCCTGGTGGTGCCCCGGGTCAGCGCGGACGACCGCAAGAAGCACCTGGCCACCGCCCAGGACGAGCTCTACGGATCCGGCGTCGATCACCAGCCCGGTGAGGCGCTGATCGTGGCGGTGCCCGACAAGGACGCGCACCAGGACGGCAAGCGGCGCGTGTTCTACCGGGTCGTGCACGGCGACTCGCTGGGCGGCGTGGCCAAGGCGATGGGCGTGAAGGCGTCGACGCTGGCGGGCTGGAACGCCCTGGCGCGTGACGCCAAGCTGCATCCGCGCATGGTGCTGCAGGGCTGGGTGGCTGCCGCCTGGTCGGAGGACGCCGCCAACGTGCGGTTGCTCGACGAGACCCGCCTCATCGTGGTCACCCGCGGCAGCAAGGAGCACGTCGAGCTGTCGGAGCAGCGGACCGGCCGCGAGCGGATCGAGTACACCGCCAAGAAGCGCGAGAACTTCGAGGACATCGGCAAGAAGTTCGGGCTCGGCAAGCGCGACGTCGCGCGCATCAACAAGATGCCGCCCGACACCGTGGTCGAGGCCGGGCAGACCATCGTCATCTACAAGGTGGTCGACCACACCCGGTCCGAGCGGGCCGAGAAGCAGTGGAAGCTGATGCCGAAGCCGAAGAAGAAGACCGGCGGCAAGCCGGACGGCAAGAAGGCCGACGGCAAGCACGCGGACGGCAAGCAGGCGGCGCCGGACGCCGATCCGGCCACCGCCACGGATTCGGATTCCGATTCGGTTGCGGCGAAGGCCGCGGTCATGCCGTCCGCGGACGACGCGGCAACCAGCGACGGCCCGGTCACGACGCCCGAGTGACGGTGCGCGTCGTCATCGGCGATCCGGCGCCCGCCCTCGTGAACGCCGCCGCGCGGCGCGGTCGTTGTTGGTTCCGCCGCGCGCTCACCCAGGTTCGATTCCCGTGCGCTTCCGCCAAACCCAGCAGCGTCCACCGCATGGTCCGCGGCGGCCTGTGCGCCCCCTGACCGACGCGCCCGCGCACGAGCCGACTATCTCCGAGCCACTCACGTGGGACGAGATCGCGAGCGCCATCCCGATCAATTCGTTTGCTTCGAAGTCACCTGGCACCGAGCCGATCCGGGACGGCGAAGACAGGTGGCGCACCACCTCGAGTGAGAGCGCTAGCCCCAAGGCCGCTCACTTAGTACACCCCACCGCAAGTTGGTGACCACTACGCGGCGGCCTTGAGGTCGTCGGTCCAGTGGCGCTCCCGTGGTCGCCAGCCCGCGGCGCGTTCAAGCACCTTGTCGAAGGACGAGGTAGTCCACTTGAACGGGTGGGCGGTCTCGTTC
>CANKMW010000008.1 GCA_947483555.1 Myxococcales bacterium | reverse complement strand
CACCTCAAGTCGTTCGCGCCGTGATGACCGAAACCGAAACCGAAACCGAAACCGAAACCGAAACCGAAACCGAAACCGAAACCGAAACCGAAACCGAAACCGAAACCGAAACCGAAACCGAAACCGAAACCGAAACCGAAACCGAAGCCGAAGCCCGCATGACCCCGGGTTCAGTCTCGGCCCCGGCTCACGGCTCCAGTCGGGCCCGCAGCGCCAGCACCTCCACCGCATCCGCCCACACGTAGAGCTCGAGTCCGGTGCCGCGCGGCCGCGCGGTCATCTCCGCCACCACCGTCGGTGTCGCGGCGGCGCCGAGCAGCGACGCCGTGAGCTCGTCGTGAGGAACGCCACCGATCCGGGCCGCCACGTCGAGCACGGCGCGCACGTCGTCGGCGTTGGTCGCGCCGGGGTCCGGCGGCGGCAGCCCGGATGCGAGCAGGGTCGGGATCCACGGATCGGCGATCACGACCGTCGCCGGCGTGATCGCGCCGTGGACGCCCCCGGCGTCGTGGATCGCGGTCACCGCGCGGGCCAGGCGCTTCACCAGCCGCAGCAGATCCTTGGCCTCGATCGCGATGGTGCCGCGTTCGCCGGTGGCGGCCTCGCTGACCGGGGCCCCCGACGGGGCCTCGAAGACCACGCTGCGCGCGCTGCGATCGAACGACAGGGCGCGCTGCACGAACGGGCTGCCGGCGCGCGCCAGCACCAGCACCCGCGCGATCGCCAGCTCGGCCTCGGCGCTGTCGACGAAGCGCTCGATCACCACCGATCGGTCGAGCACGCGATCGACGGCGCGATACAGGCGTGACACCGCGGTCTGGCCGAGCGGCGTCTCGAACTGGTAGCGGCCACCGTCCACCGCTGCCGGCTCGTCGGCGGCCAGCTCGGCGATCGAGTGCGGGCGGCTGTCGCGGCGCGGCCGTGGCAGCGCCACCGCCGGGCCCGAGCGATCGCCGAGCTCCAGGACCTCGAGCTCGCCGCGCAGCTCGGCGATCGAGCCTTGCCGCTCGCTCGGGCTCTTGCGTAGCAGCCGCTCGATGATCGGATCCCAGCCCGGGGCGACATCGGTGGCCACCACGCTCGGCGCCGGGGCCGTCTCGCCGAGGTGCTGGGCGACGAAGTCGGGGCCCAGGAACGGAAGTCGCCCGGTCAGGACCTCGAACAGCGTGACGCCGAGCGCGTACAGATCGGCGGCGATCGTGATCGGCGCCCCGGTGATCTGTTCGGGAGCCATGTACGCGAGCGAGCCGATCAAGCCGCCGGTCTGGGTCTGGCCGAGGTCGACGAGGTGCGCGACGCCGAAGTCGCCCAGCTTGGCGGTCCCGCGGCTGTCGAGGAAGATGTTGGCCGGCTTGACGTCGCGGTGGACCACGCCGCGGTGGTGGGCGAGCTCGAGGCCACCGAGCAGCTCGAGGGCGAGCCGTCTGACCTGGCCGCCACCGAGCCGTTCGCCAGCCGCCAGCCGCTGCGCCAGCGAGCCGCCGGCCAGGTACTCCATGACCAGGAAGCCGTGGTCGAGCGAGACATCGTAGACCTCGACCAGCGCCGGATGGCGCAGCGCCTGCGCCAGTCGACTCTCGCGCACGAAGCGCTCGTACGCGGCGCCGCCCCGGGCCCCGGCGGCGAAGAACATCTTGAGCGCCACGGTGCGGCCGCTGACCTCGTCGACGGCGCGAAACACGCGGCCGGCGGCTCCGGCGCCGAGCAGCGCGACCAGGTGGTAGCGTCCGGCGACGACCTCCTTCTCGCTGGCCGGCGCCGGCGTGGCGGCGCGCGCGGTGCGCAGGAACTGGGGCAGATCGGCGGGCGTCTCGGGCGCCACCCGGCGCAGCTCCAGCAACGTGGCGCGGGCGGCGTCGGCCAGGCCCATCGCAGCCAGGGCGACGATCAGGTGGCGGCGGGCCTCGGCGGCGATCGCATCGGTGGCCGGCGGGCGAGTGGCCTCCTGCAGGTGGCGGGCGGCGGCGTCGTGGCTGGCGCGGCGCTCGAGGATGCGACCCAGCCGCAGGTGGACCTCGGGCCGCTCCTCGGCGATGACGAGGTCGAGGGCTCGCTCGAGCACGCGCGCGGCCTCGCGATCGCGGCCGGCGCTCTCGAGCAGGCGGGCGGCGTCGAGGTCGCGGTGGGCACGCTGGTAGTGGTCGATGGCGCGCTCGGTCTCGCCGAGGCGCTCGGCGAGCTCGGCAGCCGCGCCGTGGCGGCGCTGGCGGGCAAGGACGTCGAGCGCGATCCGGGCGCCGTCGTCGGTGGCGGTCAAGGCTCGGCCCAGCTCGTCGACCAGCGCCTCGTCCTTGGCCTCGATCGCCGCCCGCAGCGCGCGCCCGGCCTCGCCGGCGGCCTGCCAGGCCCGGGCGGCGGCCGCAAACTCCCAGATTCGCTCCCACAGCGCGGCGGCGGCCGCGTGGTCGCCGGCGGCGGCGGCGGCCCGGGCGGCCTCGGCGTGGCGGCCGGCCGCGCTCAGAGCCGCAGGGTCGTCGTTGATCGCCACCGCGCGGGATGGTACACGGCCATCGGCCATGAAGACCAAGAGCGCCCACCGCTCCATCCTGATCGTCGGTTCGGTCGCGCTGGACGACATCGACGGCCCGTTCGGCATGCACGTCGACCTGCTCGGTGGGTCAGCGTCGTTCATCGCGCGCGCCGCGTCGTACTTCACGCGCGACGTCAGCGTCATCGCGGTGGTCGGCGACGACTTCCCGGCTCGTCACATCGACGAGATGGACGAGCTCGGCATCGACACCTCGGGAATCGAGCGCAAGTCGGGCGAGACGTTCCACTGGGTCGGCAAGTACGCGCCGGATCTGGCGACCCGCGAGACCCTCGACACCCGGCTGGGCGTGTTCGCGACCTTCCAGCCGCGGCTGGCGGCCTTGCACCGCAAGGCCGACCTGGTCTTCCTCGGCAACATCCACCCCACCCTGCAGCGCGACGTGGTCGAGCAGACCGATCGGCCGTTGCTGGTCGCGCTCGACACCATGAATTTCTGGATCGGCGGCCACCGGGCCGAGCTGATCAAGACCCTGGCCCGGGTCAACACGCTGCTCCTCAACGATGAGGAGGCGCGCGAGCTCGCGGAAGAGCACAACCTGTGCCGCGCCGCCGCCCGCATCCTCGAGATGGGCCCGACCTCCGTGGTGATCAAGCGCGGCGACGCCGGCGCACTCCTGTTCTACGACGGTGGCGTGTTCGGGGTGCCGGCGTTGCCGTTGCCCGACGTGCGCGACCCGACCGGCGCCGGCGACAGCTTCGCCGGCGGCTTCATGGGCTACCTGGCCTACGCCGGCGACATGCAGCCGCACACGGTTCGCACCGCGATGATCGTCGGCAGCGTCATGGCGTCGTTTGCCGTCGAGCAGTTCTCGGTCGATGGGCTGCGCGGCCTCACCCGCGCCGGCATCCAGGACCGCTTCGACCGCTTCGCCGAGCTGACGCACTTCGAGCGCGTTCGCCTGTAGGTCACCGCGGCGGCGGCGGCGGCGCGGCGCGGGGTGGCGTCGGTAGCCGCGGCACGACCGCGCTGGCCCACAGGCCGGCGAGGCCGGCGGCCATCCACACCGCTGCCGGCAGCGCGACCGCGAGCGTGCGCGCGCGACCGGCGAACAGCGCGTTCGTGAACTTGTCCCAGTCGCGGTAGTGGTCCTGCCACACCACGTAGTCGGCGCCCCGCCAGCCCATGATGTTGACGGTGTAGAACGCGAACGTCAGCGGGATGTAGAACACCAGCACGAACCCGATCGGACGCAGCACCAGCCCGAACCGATCCCAGGGCCCGGTCGGGGTCGGGATGGTCAACGCGGCGGCGGTCACGATCAGCGCGACGCCGAGCAGGTGCCACATCGACAGGAAGCGGACCATGACGTCATGCTCGAAGCCGTCGAGCGACGCGCCGGCCAGGCTCTTGTCGAGCAGGTTGGCGTCGTGCATGTACAGCATGTACTCGCCAGGCAACGAGGGGCGAGCGTCGGTGTGCGGCAGGGCCATGCCGACCAGCACCAGCACCGCGCCGCCGACCACGACCCAGCGGACGTAGGAATCACGCGGACGCATGGCGCGCACCACGACGCCGGCGGCGGCGAGCGGGAAACCGAGCCACAGCAGCCACGGCGTCCGCTCGGGCAAGGCGCACGAGCTGCCCAGCGGCGTGACGCCGAACAGCAGCACGGCGGCGCCCCCGGCGACCAGGGCACCGGCGATGGCGGGCGCTGGCAGCAGCCGGCCCAGCGGGGTCGCGAGCGCGATGCCGAGCGCCGCGCACACCACCGGCAACAGGAGCGCGAACGTCGGCCCCTTGCCGACCACGGACCACATCGCCTTGACGCCTTCGAAGTCGAGGTTGACCGGCAAGATGGCGGCCACCGCGAAGCACAGGCCGCCGATCAGCGCCAGCGTCCTCAGATCGCCGCCGACCTCGAGGCCGAGCCAGCGCACGCCGAGGAACCGGTCGCCGAGCAGGTTGATGTCCTCGTCATCGCCGCCGCCGCCCGCGCCGCCGAGCGGACGCCCGAGCTGCGCCGCCAGGTCGACGTCTTCGAAATCGGCGCCGCACGATCGGCAGCGCCGGGCGTCGCGCGCATTCTCGCGATCGCAGATCGGACAGGTGATGGAGCTGGCGGCCATGCGGCGTGTCCGATGATCGGGGCTACGCCGAGGCCGCGTCGCCGGCGTCGCCGTCGTCGCCCGCCGCGTCGCCGTCGTCATCGGGCGGCGCGTGGGCGGCGAAGAACTCGTCGATGAGCTGGTCGTCGAACTCGTCGGCGAAGCGGCCGACGCCCGAGATCATGACCGCCAGCTCGTGGGCGTCCATGCCCTTGCGCGAGCGCCCGCTGTGCAGCACCACCCAGCCGTCGGGCTGGATCGCGAACGACGCCATGCCACCCATGTACGCGTTGTGCTCGAGCAGCCGCTTGTAGAACAGGTCGGTCTTCTCGGCGGGCGGCCGGCGGAACAGCGGGGCGATCGCGACGATCGCCTGGCCGGCGACGCCGACCATCACGAACGCCGAGCCCCACTGCATGCGGTAGAGGCCATTGTCCATCGGCTCGGCCTTGGAGCGCAGGCCGGCCTGGGTGAGCAGCTCTTCGAGCTCGGGAAAGTCCGCCATGGCGCGGACTATAGACCCAGGTCGTGGGGCGTGGTTCGATGCCGTCGTGGCAATCGACGTCACCGCGGTGCGAGCGTGAGCGGGCCCAGCCTGTGGGCGTGGGGCACCGTCGAGCGGTTCCCCGATGACGCCGGTCGTCGACGCCTGGCGACGATGGCGCGCGCGCTCACCGGCGGCGCCGACGCGGCGCTGTTACCGCTGCCGCGCGACGAGGACGCACGGGTCCCGACCGCGCGCATCGCGGCGCCGGCCGCGCTCGCCGAGCTGGCGTCCGCGGCGCCCCACGATCGCGCGCACCACGCCCACGGCCGCGCCTATCCCGATCTGGTGCGCGGCTTTCGCGGCGACTTCGGCGCCGCCCCCGACGTCGTGCTGCGGCCGCGCGACGCCGCCGAGGTGGCGGCATGCCTCGACTGGTGCAGCGACGCGCGGGTCGCGTGCGTGCCCTACGGCGGCGGCACCAGCGTGGTCGGTGGCGTCGAGGTCGCCGCCGAACGTCGGGCCGACTTCGCCGGCGTCGCCAGCCTGGATCTCGAGCGCCTCGACGGGCTCCACGAGGTCGACGCCGTCTCGCTCGCGGTCCGCGCCGGCGCCGGCACCCGCGGCCCCGCGCTCGAGCGCGCGCTCGCCGCCCACGGCCTCACGCTGCGCCACTACCCGCAGTCGTTCGAACACTCGACGCTCGGCGGCTGGATCGCGACCCGGGCCGGTGGTCATTTTGCCACCGGGCCGACGCACATCGACGACTTCGTCGAGGCGATCACGGCGGTCACCCCGCGCGGTGTGGTCGCGACCCGGCGCTTGCCGGCGTCGGGGGCCGGGCCGGCACCCGAGCGCTTGTGGATCGGCTCCGAGGGCGCGCTCGGCGTGATCACCGAGGCCTGGATGCGCGTGCAGCGCAAGCCGCGCTTCCGCGCCGCCGCGACGGTGAAGTATCGCCGCTTCGACGACGCCGCGAGCGCGGCGCGGGCGCTGGCGCAGTCGGGCCTGCGCCCGGCCAACTGCCGCGTGCTCGATCCGGCCGAGTGTCTGTTGCACCAGGTCGCGCTCGACGGCACCACGGTGATGCTGCTCGGCTTCGAGTCCGCGGATCACGACCAGGGGCCGGCGCTGGCGCGCGCGCTCGAGCTGGCCGCCGATCATGGCGGCACCGTCGCCAGCGGGCCGACGATCAGCGACGACGCCAGCGAGGTCGGCGGCGGCGCCGGCGAGGCCGGCACCTGGAAGAAGGCGTTCGTCGAGGCGCCGTATCTGCAGTCGGCGCTGGTCTCGATCGGCGTCATGGCCGACACCTTCGAGACCGCGTGCACGTGGGATCGCTTCGCGAGCTTTCACGCCGCGGTCACCGCCGCGGCCCACGACGCCCTCCGCCGCACCGTCGGTGGCGGCCTGGTCTCGTGTCGCTTCACGCACGTCTATCCCGACGGCCCGGCACCGTATTACACGTTCGTGGGGCCGGCCAAGGTCGGCGACGAGCTGGCGGCGTGGCGCGAGGTCAAGGTCGCGGTCTCCGAGGCGCTGCACGCGGCCGGCGGCACCATCACCCACCACCACGCCGTCGGCCGCACGCACCGGCCGTGGTACGACCGCGAGCGGCCGGCGCTGTTCGGCGACGTGCTGCGCGCCGCCAAGCGCGCGCTCGATCCGGCCGGCGTGCTCAACCCCGGCGTGCTCGTCGACTGACCTGGCCGCGGTCACGGCCGCGGTCCACCGGCGTCACTGGACGTTGCAGACCAGATCCACGTTCGCCGTGGTCCCGCAGTCGGTGCCGATCGGCGTGGCGCTGGTGACGGTCAACCAGGTGTTGGACTGGCCGGTCCCGTTCGGGATCTGGATCCGCGCCATGCTCCACGTCGCGGTCAGGTAGCTGGTGCCGCTGAACGTGACCGCGGCGAGCTGTTGATTGTAGACCTGGTAGGCATCGCCCTTGCCCGAGGCCGGCACCAGTGACGAGGACGTCGTGTTGTTGCCGTACTGGACGTAGCCGACGGCGCAGCCGGCGCCGCTGGCGCTGCGCGCGCTCGCGGCGTAGCTCCAGCTGTTGGCGCCGGTCCACGCCGGCGTGCAGGTTGCCCAGCTCAACCCGGTTCCCGACAGCGTGCCCGACGCGTTCGCCGCGCAGGTCCGGTTCACCGTCGGCGTGTGGTTGGTGCAGGTGGCGTCGCCGCCGCCGCAGTTGGACAGCGCGCCGGGGTTGGCGAGGATGCCGACGCTGTGGTCGTTGTTGGCGTTGAGGGTCGCGCCGTTGGTCTGCGTGAACTCGAGCGGCATGTACCACTCGACCAGCCGGACCGTGCCGGCGATCGGGGCGCCGCTGCCGTTGTTGGTGAAGCGCAGCCGCGCGAAGCCGCGCGCGAAGGTGCCGCCGCCGGTGAACGGCGTGGTGTTGGTGGCGCTGGCGAACGGTGGCGTCGACGCGTTGTTGGTCAGGCCGGTGAAGGTCTGGTTGCCGACGCCAAACGTGGTGCCCAGGATCTCGAACGTGCCGGTCAAGCGGTAGACGACGTCGGTGTACAGGCCGCACGACGACGCGACACAGGTCGGCGCCGATCCGCTCCAGCCACTGGCCTGACAGGTGCGGGTGGCCGCGCCGGTCAGCGTGTAGTTGGCGTTGCAGCCGTAGGTCGCGGTGGCGCCCACCGTCGTCGAGCCGGCGGCGACCGTGCCGTTGGCGGGTGCCGACAGCGCACCGCAGTCGAACGGCGTCTGGCAGTTCATGCCGTTGTAGCCCGCCGTGCAGGCACACACGTAGCTGCCTCCGTTGGCCGTGCAGGTGCCGCTGTTCAGGCACGGGTTGGGCGCGCACGGATCGGTGGTCTGCAGCAAGCAGGTCGGTGCCGTCCCGCTCCAGCTCCCGCCGGCGTCGCAGCTGCGGGTGGCGTTGCCGAGCAGCGTGTAGCCGCCGTTGCACGCGTAGGTGGCGGTGGTCCCGAACGTGGTCGACGCCGGTGGCGCGGTGACGATCGTCCCGTTGCTCGGCGGCGCCAGCGCGCCGCAATCGACCGCGGTCGCGCAGGTCGCCCCGGTGTAGCCGGTGCCGGCGCAGCTGCACGAGTAGCTGGTGCCGGCGCCTGGCGTGCACACCCCGCCGTGCTGGCACGGCGAGGACGCGCACGGACTCGACACCGCGATGCAGGTTGGCGCGCTCCCGGTCCAGGTCCCGTTGCCCTGGCAGGTGCGGGTCGCGCCGCCGCTGAGGACGTAGCCGGTATCGCATTCGTACTGCGCCACGCCACCGGCGACCTGCGACGAGACGCTGACGTCACCATCGCTGGGCGCTGACAAGCCGGGGCAGGTCGTGACGATCTGGCAGGTCGTGCCCGCGTAGCCCGACGGGCAGGTGCACGCGAAGGTGGTCGCCCCGGTCGGCGCGCAGCTGCCGCCGTTCAGGCACGGGTTCGGTGTGCAGGCGGCCGCGATCTGGCAGTTGGTGCCACCGTAGCCGGTCGGACACGCGCACGTGTACGAGGTGTCGGCGCCGTCGGTGCAAACCCCGCCGTTCTCGCACGGCGCCGCCGCGCAGGCACCGGCGCCGGTCGCCGAGCAGGTCAGGCCGTTGCCGGTGTAGCCGGGGTCGCAGACGCACTGGCCGTTGTCGCTGGCGTCGACCGCGCAATGGGCGTGCGAGTTGCAAAAGCGGCAGTCGTCGTGGGGCACGCAGTAGGTCTGCGGGTTGGTGCTACCCGGAACCTGCGCGACGAACTCGGCCATCACCAGCTGGCAGGCCTGATCGGAGAAGCACTCGAGCCCGTCGGCACACGAGCGCAGGCACACGCCGTAGCCGCCGAGGAAGTCGAGCGCGCCGGCGGCGAGCGGCGGATCGAACGTGCCCTCGAGGTCGCGGAAGGTCTGCTCGGTGACGTTGCGGAACGGCGCCAGGCACTTGCCGTGCGAGCCGCACTCGATGTTCGACGCGCAGTTGGGCTGGTTGGAGCAGTAGCCGCGCGGGAAGTCGAGGCCGATCGTGGCCAGGAACTCGGTCGGCGGCAGCACCGACATCAGCGGATGGAGCTCGTGCAGGCAGCGTGGCGTGCCGCGCACGTCGCACTGGGCATCGGCGGTGCACACCTCGCCGATCTCGCGATCGGGCACGATGGTCTGGGTCGCACAGGTGGTCCCCGACCAGCCGTCGGCGCAGGTGCAGGTGAAGCTGGTCCCGGCCGGCGCACAGCTGCCGCCGTTCTGACACGGGTTGGGACTGCACGGACCGGCGGTGCACCCGGTCGGCGGGCAGGCCGGGTCGGGCACGCAGTAGGGCGTGTCGTTGAGCGCGCCCGGCACCAGCGAGACGAAATCGGTGAGCGGCGGCTCGCACAGCTGGCCGACCTCGCAGTCGGAGGCCGCCGCGCAGCCGCGCAAGCAGACGCCGTAGCTGGGCAAGAAGTCGAGGGTGCCGGCCGACACGCCGAGCGGCGGCTCGAGGTCGCGCAAGGTCTGGGCGGTGACGTCGCGAAACGGCCGGTAGCAGGCGCCGCGCGCGCCGCAGTCGGCGTCGCCGCCACAGTTGAGGACGCTCGAGCAGTAGCCATCCGGAAACGTCAGGCCGAGGTCGGCGAGCTCGGCCGGCACGCCGGCCAGGGACGCCAGCGGCTTCAGCTCGCTCAGGCATTCGGGCGAGGTCGGGCTATCGCACTGGGTCGCCAGGCTGCACGCCGTGCCGACCGCCAGGCCGGCGTTGGGGCCGCTGCCGTCGAGACCGGCGTCGATCGTGGTGGCCGCGCCCGAGCCGCAGGCGGTGACGGCGAGCAGCGCCACCATCGACCCGCGGGCGAAGCGCGCGCCGGCGAGCCGGGTCTCGGACCGTGGGCATGACGGGTGCATGATGCGGTTCTCCTGGCGGGACGATCAGGGCGTGACGGGCAGGACGCCCCGGAGGTCGACGTCGGTCGCGAGCTGATACGAGATGATGTACGGCGCGGCGGCACCGTCGAGCGTGAGCGTGTAGGTACCGCCGGCGGCGACCCCGTCGCCGATCTGCAGGCCGGCGTAGTCGAGACCGCCCCGCACCACGACGTCGGTGGCGCCGCCGGTGCCGCGCATGACGAAGCTGAGCGTGCCGCTCATCGATCCGTCGCCGCTGATATCGACGTCGGTCTTCTGCTCGCCGTCGACCACGACGCCGGTGAGGTCCTCGAGCTGGAAGTAGGTGATCACCGTGTTGGGGTCGAGCAAGGCCTCGACCGCGACCGTGAATCGGTTGCGGACCGCGCCGGCGAACTCGGCGGTGACGCCGACGTACTGGACCATGCCCGAGCTTCCGAACCCGAGCAGGCGGGCCTGCGACGTGAACAGCGGCAGGTTGAAGACGCGGAACACGTCCTCGGCGCCGGCCTGGGTGGTGACGTCGAGCGCCTCGACGACCTCGGCGAGCGAGGTCATCCGCAGCGCGTCGTCGTCGAGCGTGACCACCAGCTGGGTCCCGTCACGGGCGATCGACAGCCGCTCGCTCACCGCCGCCGGGAGGTCGGTGCGCAGCGAGCCGTCGCGCTGCAGGATGTCGAGGTCGGACTGGTTCTCGAACACGTACTCGAGCTCGTGAACCGCGAAGCCCTCGCCGCGGTCGTCGAGCGTGTACGACCCGAACTCGAACCACGTCGAGCTGTCGTGGGCGACGAACCCGTGACCGTAACAGGCGGCGCGGCCGAGCGGCACCACGGCGGTCGGGTCGGGCCGTCCGAACACGATGATCTCGGTGCCCGCGGGCGTCGAACGGACCCAGGTGCTGGTGGTCTCGACCCGGCCCAGCAGATCGACCTCGCACGGGACCAGCGCGTCGCGCAGTCGGCCGAGGCCGTGGATCCCGGACGGATCGCAGCCGGCGACCAACAGCGAGATGACGATCGGGGCGAGCGAGGTCCGCATCGGTGATCTTGCGACGCTAGTGGCGGGCGGCGATCGAGAACGAGGTCGAGAACGGGACCACCCAGCTCGACGGGTTGGCGTGTTCGACGAGGTCGAACAGGTGGATGCCGGCGGTGAGCTGCATCGACAGCGACAGCCATCCATTGAGCCGGTAGCCGAGCTGGCCCAGCCCACCGAGCCCGAGACTGACGTCCTCGACCGGCGAGTAGCTGGTGCCGGTGAGCGAGAAGCCCTGCAGGTGGGGGCCGACCGCGGCGGTGACGATCAGGCGCGGCGACAGCGACTTCCGTCGTGCCGCCAGCACCATGGCGTCGAAGCCGACGTGGCGCTGATCGTAGAAGTCGGCCAGGGCGCCGGTGAACTCCCCGCTCGGCCCGTGCATCCGGCCGCCGATCAGGTCGGCGGCCTCGACCCGCAGCAGCAGGCCATGCCGGCGACCGACGAAGAACGTGTAGGCGAGCGCCGGGCCGTGCAGGGTGTAGCGATCCGACATCTCGGTCGCGAACATCAGCGCGCGGTAGCCGATCCCGAGGTCGTGGGTCTTGACCCAGCCGGCCGGCCGGCCCGGCGGAGCCAGGTCGTCGTCTCGCGGCTCGGCGTCCAGGGGATGATCGACCGCGGCCTCGGGGGCCGCCTCGGGGGCCGCCTCGGGCGCTTGCGCTTGCGCGACCGCCGACGCCGTCAGCGCCAACCCGACGGCGACCAGCGCCATCGCGGTGAGCCCGCGGGTCGCTGCCGTCGCTGATCGCACCTCACGTGACCCGGCCTTCGCCATCGGACGGTCCTCCTGGCGCGGACCGTATCAGGTTCAAACCCGGAATGAAACATGTTCTAGTTATGGAAGAACATGTTTCAATCCCGGTACCGGCTCAGTAGGGCGGCGGCGCGGCGCCCACCGGCCCGGCCGGCGCGGCAGGAGACATCGGCCCGGCGGGCAGGGCCGGAACCACCGTGTCCCGGCGGCCAAGCGGGATCGTCAGCATCGCCGCGACGCTGGGGCCGTAGGTGGCGGGCTGGCCCTGCACGATCTGGTAGATCGTGAGCCCGGCTCGAAAGCCGCCGCCGAGCTCGACGTCGGCGCCGGCGGACAGCACGGTGTTGAACGAGCCCTCCTCGACGTCGTCGCCGAGGTCGACGCCGACCTCGGTGCCCTTCTGCTCGATGGTCGGATGGTTGCGGAGCGTGAGGCCGCCCCACAGGTTCCAGGTCCCGGTCGTGTACGTCGGCACCACCCCGATCGCCAGCTGCGACACCGACGCGCGGCCCTCCTCGACGAAGGTCCAGTTGCTGCCGCCGCAGTTCATGACGCAGGTCGAGTACTCGACGTAGGGCACGCTCCAGAACACCAGCTCGCTGTTGACGCCGACATGCCACCGCGGGTTGCTGGTCGGGATCATGCCGGTCAGCGTGAAGCCGTAGCCGCGGGTGTTGCCGCTGTCGACCGGCGCCTGGGTTTCTTTGATCTGCTTGGCACCGGCGTCGAAGCCCTCGGCGTAGATGAGCCCGAGGGCCACGTGCTGGCCGACGCGGAGCCGCATCGCGCCCTCGGCCTGGGTGCCGGGAATCTCGACCGCGGCGGTGTCATCCGACGCGCCGAGCGTGGTGTGGGCCAGGCTCGAGGCCCCGATCGCGAGCTCGGCCGGGGTCTCCATCGGCGCGCCGCTGCGCAACGTGGGCGTCATGTGCGGCACCAGCGCGGCGCGATTGACACGGTTGACGTTGCATCCGCCGGCGGTGGCGAGGCCGGCAACGAGGAACAGTCGAGTCGTGGTGATCATCGCGATCCTCCCAGGTTCAGCCACAGTCGAGGTGAGCAACACCCGGGCCAGGAGGCGTGGTCGATGATCCAACCAGTTGCGGCCGACGTGGTGAACGCCGCACCGCCAGGGTGAGGCAACGGTGTCACGCCGGCCGCCGGCGGTGTCGGATCCTCACCACCGCCGCCCGGCCTGGCCCAGCCTCAGGGCGTGGTGACCGCCACTTCGCGGGGCGGCGGGGGGCGCGTCGCGGTCAGCTCGACCTGGCCGGCGATCACCGCCACCCGGGCGGCGAGGCGAAGCAGCGCCACGCCCTGGCGGAGGGCGAACAGCGCCAGCGCGCCGCCGAACCCGAGCATGGCGTGGTCCTGGGCCAGCCACGCGAAGCCGATCGAGACCGCCGCGAAGGCGATCCAGTACAGCAGCACATGGACCAGCGCCACCGGTCGGCGGAAGACGTAGCCGGTGGCGCGGATCGCGGCCCGCAGCGCGCCCAGCGACTCGTGGCTCGGCCGGCGCAGCACCAGCTCGGCGCGCGCGTAGTCGATCACCGTCGAGACCACCAGGTGCGCCAGCGCCGCCGGCAACAGGCCAACCAGGAGCGGCACGATCAGCTCGCCGAACGTCAGCGCGTGCTCGATCTTCGACGCCGCGTGCTCGACGCCGAGGCCGAGCAGGAACAGCACCGGGATGTGGTAGAGGAGCGTGATCAGCGACAGGCGCGCGAAGACCAGGAAATGGGTGGCGCCGCCGGCGCCGAAGCAGCGCGCGGTGTCGGCCCGGCCGCGCGGCCGGTCGGTGAAGACCGCGAGCACGCCGCCGGCGAGGAACCAGCTCACGATGGTCCACGTCACCACCGCCCCGATCGCGATCCATCCCACGGCGCCGATCACCGCGTCCGAGTCGCGCAGCGCCTCGAGCAGGGCCACCAGCTCGCCGTCGACGGCCTCGTCGAACAAGGGCTTGTCGGCGAACGCCTCGGCGAGCACGCGCATGATGATGACGCCGGCGCTCCACGCGATCACGACGTGGACCACGAACAGGGCCAGCAGCATCCCGGTGTACTGCGACACCGCGCGGACACCGCCACGAAGCATCACGGTCAGGCCCGGCAACGTCACGGCCCCACCGCCTGCATCAGGCCCTGGGTCCAGAACACGATCCGCGCGCTGGCCCGCCACGACGCTCGGTTGTCGGGAGTCAGCCGGATGTGGTCGTCGAGCAGGTTGCCGGACAGCAGGACGTCGCCGTCGGGATCGATCGCGACCTCGACCAGCGGCGAGCTGCGCGCCATCGTGAAGCGGTGCCAGCGGCTGCCGTCGCGCGCGTCCCAGCGATCGCGCTGGTGACTGCCATCGGCGAACCGCAGCTCGACGTCGACGGGGACCGGCACCGAGCCGTGGTTCACCACCACCACCTCGCAGGTCCAGCCGCCGACCTTGCCGTCCCCGCCGGTCACGACCTTGCGGCTCGAGCCGTCGCCGAACACGCCCCGCGGCTCGTGGGCCTCGACGCACTCGACCGAGCGAACCGCGAAGTCGACCCCGCCGGGCTGGTAGAACGCCGGGGTCCAGAACCAGCGCAGGTCCTCACCGAGGCTGAGCTCGAGGGACGCCAGCAGGTCGGCGCCGGTCGGGTGCCGGAAGGCCCAGGTCTCGGCGTAGGTCTTCATCGCCGCGGCGAAGCGGTCGCGGCCGACGACGTGCTCGAGCGTCCGCAGCGCGGCGCTGGTCTTGTGGTAGGTGGCGGCGGCGTAGCCGTCGGTGTCGATGAAGGCGTAGGCGGCGGTGGCGATCGGGCTGGGCACGCGATCGAAGCGCTCGTCGAGCGCGCGGCGCAGATGGTAGGCATCGCCGGTCCACCCCATCCACGACAGCGCGCTGGCCCGCTCGCCGTACATGCGCGTCATCACCAGCGCGTCGGCCCACTCGTTGACGCCTTCGTCGAGCCAGGCCTCCTCGAACTCGTTGGACGCCAGCAGGCCCTGGAACCAGTTGTGGCCGACCTCGTGGATGGTGACGTACTCCGGCACCCGGACGCCGTCGCGCATGAAGACGTGGTCGCCGGCGGTGGTGACCAGGGTCGGGTATTCCATGCCGGCGGCGCCTTCGGCTTCGGGCGGCGGGTCGACGACCGTCATGATCGACCACGGGTACGGGACGAACAGCTCGCTGAAGTTCTCGATCGTCCCGATCGCGGCGGCGAGGTGGCGGCGAGCGAAGCCGCGCTGGCGCGCGCGGTGGACGACGCGCACGATGACGGTACCGTCGCCAACCTTGGCGGTGCCGGTCAGCACCTCCATGTACGGATCGATCATCCACGCGAAGTCGTGGACGTCCTCGGCGTGGTAGCTGAGCACGCGCGTGCCGTCGTCGTTGTCCTTGGCGGCGGTGAGCACGCCGGTGGCGGCGACGACGTGGGTCGCCGGCACGGTCAGGTTGACGTCGTAGACGCCGAAGTCGGCGAAGAACTCGGTGTTGACGTGGAACGGCGGGCAGTGCCAGGTCTCGAAGCCGGGCGTGCCGACCCGCACGCCGACCTTGGGGAACCACTGCGCCACCATCGCGAACGCGCCGTGGTAGCCGGTGCGTGCGAACAGGCGCGGCAGCTGAGCGGTGAACGTCATCGTGATCTCGACGCTCGCGCCGGCAGCCACCGGCGCCGGCAGCGGTACCTCGAGCACCGTCTCATCGCCGCCGAGGTAGATCGCCTTGGGCCGCACCTCGAGGGCGCCGACGCGGATCGACGGGATCTCGATCCAGCCCCAGCTCCGGTCGTCGGCGCGCTGGCCGCGGTGCTCGCCACCGGACGACGTCATGAACAGCGTCGCCTCGTTCTTGAAGGCGTTGAGGTACAGGTGGAAGGGCAGGGTGTCGACGGCGCTGTGGCCGCCGTTGGTCCAGGTCAGCACCTGGGTGGCGTCGACCCGATGCGCCGCGGCGTCATAACGAGCATCGATACGGTAGCTGGCCAGGCGCGGCGAGCGTGGACCAGGGGTTCGCAGCGCGGCAACGCCGTCGGGGACCGGCAGTGGCTGCCGGCGCGGCGGTCCGAGCGATGAGTCGCACGCGGAGGAGATCAGCCCGAGCGCGGCCGCGGCCCAGATTACCAGCACGCGCATCCGCATCTGGGGACGGCATACCGCGGCGATGGCGGTGGCGGCAACCCTTGCGCCGGCACGCAGTTCGAGCGACGGTCGGAACATGACCGACGACGCCATGGCCAAGGTCGGCCAGTACCTGGAGCGCTTCGCCGCCGAGCGAGATCTCGCGCTGCCCCCGCTGGGACCCGACGGGGTGGTGCGGATCCAGCGTGGCTCGGCGGTGGTCAGCGTGCACGTGCTCGCCGAGCAAGGGGTGATCCTGTTCCTGGCCCGGGTCGCCGACCCGCCGGCCGCCGACGACGCCGAGCGGTTGCGCCAGCTCCTCACCGCGTCGTTCACCGCCACCGGCGATGCCGCGTTCGCGCTCCACCCCGAGAGCGGCGACGTCTACCTGCGCATCCTGCGTTCGATCGACGGTCTCGACTACGAGGAGCTCGAGGATCTGTTGCACACGATCGCGACCGTCGCCGATCACTGGGACGACCGCTTGAAGGCGCCGGGTGCCTGAGCTCCAGCGCTGGCTCGCCGATGCGGCGGCCACCGCCGCGGTCGGCGAGGCGCTGGGGCGCGTGGTCGAGGCCGGCGACGTGATCGCGCTGGTCGGCGACCTGG
Organism: Myxococcales bacterium; assembly: GCA_947483555.1. Classification (GTDB taxonomy): domain Bacteria; phylum Myxococcota_A; class Polyangia; order Haliangiales; family Haliangiaceae; genus UBA2376. Next base: position 129,495 of record CANKMW010000008.1, on the reverse strand, counting down.
GCGCCGGCAAGACCGGGTTCGCGCGCGGCCTGGCGAGCGGCGCCGGCGTCGCCGCCGACGAGGTGCAGAGCCCGACCTTTGCGCTGGTCCACGAGTATCGCGGCCGCGTCATCGTGGCTCATGCCGACCTCTATCGTCTCGAGCACGAGCGCGAGCTCGACGCCATCGGTTGGGACGACGTGGCCGGGCGCCGCGACGCGGTGGTGGTGATCGAGTGGGCCGATCGCTTCCCGTCCCGCCTGCCGCGCGATCACCTGCAGGTGACCTTGACCCACGGCGATGGCCCCGACGGGCGCGGCCTCGCCGCCGCGGCGACCGGACCGCGGTCGTCGCAGCTGCTCGCGGCGTGGACCGCGGCGCTCGCGCCACGACCGGGGTGAATCACGGCGGCGGGCAGGCGGCGTCGAGCACCAGCGCGTCGCCATCGTCGCGCCACGGCGTGCGCAACGGCCGCGCCGCCGACAGCGCGCGCAGGCGATCGCGGATCACGCGGCCGCGGCGTCCAGGCGTCGCCGCGACGTGGTGCTCGGGGTACTTGTGGATCAGCGCGGCATCGAAGCGCGCCGCGCTGCAGCGGCCGGCGTCGATGGTGACCCGGAGCAAGCCGGTCTGGCGGGGCAACTCGACCGTGTTGTCGAACAGGAAGTTGCCCAGCGAGTAGGCGATGACGGCGCCGCGGTAACGCTCGATGCCCTGCAGGACGTGCGGGTGACTGCCGATCACGAGATCGGCGCCGGCCTCGACGAAGGCGTGCGCGGCGTCGATCTGCCACCGCTCCGGCACCTCGGCGTACTCGGTACCCCAGTGCATGATCGCGATCACCAGGTCGTGGTCGGCGCGGGCGGCGACCAGCAGCGGGGTCACGGCGGCGGCCAGCCCGCGCTCCTCGGCGAACGGCAGCAGCGGCTCACCGGGGCGCTGATCGCCATTGCGCGTCGTGGTGGCCGCGACGACGCCGATGCGCCGGCCGCGGGCGGTCAGCGTCTCGACGCGCAGCCGAGGCTCGGCGGCGACCGCGGCGCCGATCACCGTGAGCCCGGACGCCGCACAATGGCCGGGCGTCTCGGCGACGCCAGCTGCGCGCAGGTCGTAATGGTGGTTGTTGGCGAGCGACACGACGTCGACGCCGGCGGCGGCCAGCGTGGCCAGCCGCGCCGGGGTGCCCACGAAGCGCATGCGGGTGCCCCACGAGCTGGTCGCCGGCGGCGCCGCCATCACCGGCGTCTCGAGGTTGACGAACGCCAGGTCGGCGGCCGCCAGCAACGGCGCCATGGTGGTGAACGGATCGTGGCGCTCGGCCTCGATCGGTGCGAAGCCGTCATCGACGAACCTGCCGAACATGACGTCGCCGGCGAACGCCAGCGTCAGGGGCCCGGCCGCGTCGGCTGCGGTTCCGGCCGCGGGTTCGGTTGCGGCTGCGGTTCCGGCCGCGGTTTCGGTTGCGGCTGCGGTTTCGGTTGCGGCTGCGGTTTCGGTTTCGGCTACGGCTGCGGCTACGGCTACGGCTGCGGCTACGGCTACGGTTTCGGCTGCGGTTTCGGTTCCGGTCGCCGGTGCGGAGGACGGACCGCTGCCAGCGGCGCTGCTGCAGGCGCACGCGGCGAGGATGACGATCGTCGAGCGCACGGAACGCCACCCTGGCACGGATCGTCGCAGGCGGGGTGCGACACTGGCTACCACAGTGGTCAGCAGTGACTGCGGCCGCTGCACTCGGGCGGCTCGCAAGGTCGCGACGCGGCGCGGCTTTCAGCTGGCACGGTAGCTGCTCATGGCGCGCGGTAAGGAGCTCTCCGATCAAATGACTTCCCGCATTCTATTCGCCATTGCCCTCGCCGCCCCTCTAGCGGCCGCCTGTACCGATCAGTCCGTCGAGGACGAGTTCGACATCGATGACGTCATCGAGGTCGACGACAGCAAGTCGGACGTCGCCGGCGGCCAGTACACCTACTTCACGATGGAGCGCGATTTCCGTCGCTGCGCGTCGCCGTACTGCGGCGGCTTCTGGATCGACCGCGTCAACGCGTCGACCACGAAGTGCCACGACGGCCGCTACCAGGACCGTTGCTACGTCGCGACCACCGATTTCGACCGCCTCGGTCTGGGCCAGGACGCGCTGGATCAGGTTCAGGGCGCGATCGGCGCCGGCAACGCGAAGGTCGTCGTCCGCGGTACGATCGCCAAGCGCATCTGGCCGGGCGTCGGCACGTTCGGCGAGTTCCGTCCCACCGAGGCGTGGATCGGCCAGGGGCCGAACGCGCCCGCGGGCCCGTTCGCCAAGGTCGAGGGCACGGGCGTCCGCTGCATCACGTATCCGTGCCCGTTCTTCCGCGAGAAGAAGCTCAACAGCTCGGCCACCGCCATGCTCGCCGAGATCGGCTGGGACCGGTCGGGCGCCAGCGAGGAAGCGATCGGCCACGCCACCGCGCAGCTGTTCGTGAACGACGTCATCATCGCCGGCGAGCGCTACACGGTCACCGGACCGGGCGGCCACGGCAAGGCCCGCACCGCGACCCAGTTCTACCTGCTCGCGGTCGACGAGAAGACCTGCTACGTCGGCGGCTGCTCGGGGCAGGTGTGCAGCGATCGGGAAGGCGTGATCTCCACCTGTGAGTTCCGCCCCGAGTACGCGTGCTACCGCGACGCCACCTGCGAAGCGCAGGGTGACGGCGAGTGCGGCTGGACCGAGACCGCGGCGCTGTCCGCGTGCCTTGCCAACCCACCCCAGAACTGACCTTCCGCGCCGAGCGCGTGGAGACCCATCTGGAACCGACGGCGCGCCGCGTGGCGCGTCGTCGGCGTTTCGGCCCGATCAACGCCGGCGCAGGCCGTGGATGCCGAGCTCGAACCGGTGGACGCCATCGCTCAGGCACAGCTCGCTGATCTCCGAGCGGGTCGCGGCGATCTCGACCAGCCACCCGCCTCCGGGCCGCGCCACGTAGCGCGCCGTGCCGGTGCAGCGCACGGCCGGGCGACCGGCGAGGTCGGGATCGACCCCGTCGTACGCGATCCGGACCTTGCCGGCGCGCGCCAGGCGGCCACCGCCGACCCGCAGCGCCTCGATGCTGGTCGAGGTGCCGCCGGGCTCGATGTCGCGGCGTTGCGCGACCACCTCGTCGACGCCGTCGCCGTCGAGGTCGATGGCCTCGTAGCTGGCGTCGATCGGAGGTGTCGTGCGCAGGGCGGCGTCGCTGAGGGCGCCACACGACGGTTGCAGCACGAACGTCGCGGCCGCGGTCTTGCCGCCGTCGACGGCGATGGCGTCGATCAACCAGCCGGCGCTGCCGAAGCGGCCCGGTACGCAACGGGTGGTGAGGGTCACGCGCGGCGCCAGGCCCCAGCGCTCGCGGAGGTGGGCGGTGAGGGCGCGCTGCGACGGGCACGCCACCAGCGCATCCTGCACGGTCACCCCGCAGCGCAGCACGTCGGGCTGGGCGGGCGGGCAGCCGGCCAGGACGGCCAGCCCGACGCTCAGGATCCACGACGCGCGCGCCATCGCCGGCCGGGCAGGATCGCGGGTCCTCAGTCGCACCGGACGCGCGCGCTGCCGGCTGGCGCGACCATGGTCTCGGTGGTGAGCGCGGCCGTGTTGCCGGTCCCGAACTTGCCGTTCGAGTTCGAGCCGATGCACCACACCGAGCCGTCGGTGTAGATCGCGCACAGCGAGTCCGAGTAGTAGTCAGCGGCCAGGAACAGCACCCGGTTGGCAGCGAACCGGGGACCGGTCGTGCAGGTGACGGTGCCGTCGTTGACCAGCCAGCACACCGTGGGGTTCCCGGGGCCACCCGCACCCTGGATCTGCGACCCGGCCACGACCGTGCCGTTGGTCGGTCCGTAGGCCGTGCCGCCGCAGACCAGCCCGTTGGCCCGGACCTGACACTCGGTGCGGCTCTCGCCGGGGCGCAACACCGAGGTCTCGCTCAGATGCGCCATGCCCGAGCCGTCGACCCACAGGCTGGTCTGGAACGCCGCTCCGACGGCGATCGGCGGGTTGCCGAAGTTCGGGCTTCCGATCCCGCCGCAGTACACCTGCCCGGTGCTCGTGATGCCGCAGATCTGGTCCCAGGTCCCCGACCCGATCGCTGCCAGGTCATTGCGCGCCGTCCACCGCGCGAAGGTCTGGGTCTGCGTGCTGCCGAACGCGTTGGTGTTGCTGCCCATGCACCACACCGTGTGATCGGTCTTGGTGACGCACATGCCGTTGTCGAGGAAGAACACCATGATCTGCTCGACGCCAGTCTGGCCGGTCGAGGACGCGGTCAGGCCATAGTTGATACCGCCGACCACGCCGGCGCACTTCACGCTGTCGTCGGCCGCGAGGTAGCAGAAGCCGGTCCCGCCCATGCTGGCGGCAACCCGGCCCCGGCAGGTGGTCCCGAGCTGGGTCCGGAAGTCGCGCTGGGTGCCCTGGTACATCGCATTGCCGACCGTGGGCGCGACCGCCGTGACCGGGACCGGGACCGCGGCGTCGGTCGAGGGCCCGTCGATCTCGAGCGCGTCGGTGGTCGACCCGTCGCCCGCGGCTCCGTCGCCGGTAGCCCCGTCGGTGGCGGCGTTGTCCGTGACCTTGCCGCAACCCCAGCAAACGACGACGATGGCGAGCGATCTCCACATCCGATCATTGTACAGCACCGGCGCGGGCATGGTCGACGAACGGTCAGCGCCGCGCCGCGCGCGCGGTCCATGCCCGGGTCAGGTACGGAACCGCGACCTCGTCGACGTCGGCGGTGAGCTCGTCGATGGCGGCCAGCAGGCGCGTCAGGCGCCCCGGCCCCGCGGTCTCGGCGAGGTGGTTGTGGCTGCGCCACAGCGACCGGAAACGATCGCGCGACATCACCACCACGTGGCGTTGCTCGTCGGCGCTGAGGTCGTCGAACCAGCCATCCTCGAGCATGGCGCTGGCCCAGGCATGATCGCGGTAGCGCTCGTCGAAGTCCGGGGCCTCGCGGCGGATGGCGTCCATCACCGCGGCCAGCAGCGCGCAATCCTGATCGCGGCGATCGTTCCACAGGCAGGTCAACCATCCGCCGGGTGCGAGGATCCGGTGGAGCTCCGGCAGCGCCTGTGGCCGGTCGGCCCAGTGGAAGGCCTGCGCGGCGGTCACCCAGCGCACCGACGCGGTCTCGAGCCCGGTGGCCTCGAACGTGCCGGCGTGCCAGCGCACCGCCGGGTGCGGCGTCGCCTGGGCTCGCATGGCCGGGCTCGGATCGACCGCGTCGACGAGCAGGCCGCGCGCCGCGAGTTGCATGGTGAAGATGCCGGTGCCGGCGCCGAGGTCAGCGACCCGATCGCCCTTGGTCACGCCGGCGCGCGCCACCAGCCGATCGACGAGCTCGTCGGGGTACCCCGGACGAGCGGCGTACGTGTGCGCTTGCGGTGCGAAGTCGCCGAGCGCCATGGGTCAGCGGCGGGTCTTGCCGATGTGGGGCTGGGGTGGCAGGCCGGTGTGCTGGGTGAGCGCGGTGCCGCGGCGCGGCTCGGCGTCGGGTCGGCTGCCGTCGCGGCGCCGCCCGGTCCCTTGCGGCTGCCAGCGCGGCACCAGGTGGTGCTTGCCGTTGCCGATCAGATCCTCGCGGCCCATGCGGGTCAGCGCCGTACGCAGCGTCGGCCAGTTCTCGGCGTCGTGGTAGCGGAGGAAGGCCTTGTGCAGGCGGCGCTGGGCCAGGCTCTTGGCGCTGTGCACCGGCTCGCGTGCCTTGAGCGAGCGCAGCGGGTTGAGCCCGGTGTGGTACATCGCGGTCGCGGTCGCCATCGGCCCGGGGAGGAAGGCCTGCACCTGGTCGGGGCGGAACTTGTTCTGCTTGAGCCACAGCGCCAGGTTCAGCATGTCGAGGTCGGTGGTGCCGGGATGGGCGGCGATGAAGTACGGGATCAGGTACTGCTCCTTGCCGGCCTCCGCCGAGTAGCGATCGAACAGCTCCTTGAAGCGCGCGTAGGTCCCGATGCCGGGCTTCATCATGTGGTCGAGCGGCCCGGCCTCGGTGTGCTCGGGCGCGATCTTGAGATACCCGCCGGTGTGGTGCTGGGCCAGCTCGCGCACGTAGTCGGGCGCCCGCACCGCGAGGTCGTAGCGCAGCCCCGAGGCGATGAGCACCTTCTTGACGCCGGGCAGCGTCCGCGCCTTGCGGTAGAGCGCGACCAGGGGGCCGTGATCGGTCCCCAGGTTGTCGCAGACGTCGGGGAACACGCACGACGGCTTGCGACACGCGGCCTCGATCTCGCGCGACTTGCAGGCCAGGCGCCACATGTTGGCGGTCGGCCCACCGAGGTCGCTGATGATGCCGGTGAAGCCGGGCGTGCGATCGCGGACCAGGGCGATCTCGCGCAGGATCGACTCCGCGGATCGATTCTGGATGATGCGGCCCTCGTGCTCGGTGATCGAACAGAAGCTGCAGCCGCCGAAGCAGCCGCGCAGGATGGTCACCGAGAACCGGATCATCTCGTAGGCCGGGATGCGGGCGCCGGCGTAGCCGGGATGCGGCACGCGCTGGTACGGCAGCTCGTACAGCCGGTCCATCTCGGCGGTGGTCAGCGGCAGCGGCGGCGGGTTGAGCCACACGTCGCGCTCACCGTGGCGCTGCACCAGCGCGCGGGCGTTGCCGGGGTTGCTCTCGAGGTGGAGCAGGCGCGAGGCGTGGGCGTAGAGCACGCGGTCGCGCACCACGTCGTCGAACCCCGGCAAGCGCACGACGGTGTGCGCTCGGTCGGCGCGCGGCGCGCGGCGGCCGATCTGGAGCAGCGTCGCCGGCGTCGTCGCCGGGTCGGCAGCGCGGTCGCCGGTCGCGCACGCGGCCGCGGCGCGTTCGGGCGCCATCGCGTACGGGTCCGCCGGCGGCGCCACCGGGCCGGGACGATCGACGGTGGTCGAGTCGATCTCGACGAAGCCCTCGCGCAGGACGCCGGGCCGGGTCAGGAACGCGGTGCCGCGGACGTCGCGGATGTCGTCGATCGTCGCGCCGGCGGCGAGCCGGTGCGCGATGTCGACGATGGCGCGCTCGCCGTTGCCGTAGACCAGCAGGTCGGCCTTGGCGTCGACCAGGATCGAGCGGCGCACCTTCTCGGACCAGTAGTCGTAGTGGGCGATGCGGCGCAGGCTGGCCTCGATGCCGCCGATCACCAGCGGCACGTCGGCGGCGACCTCGCGGCAGCGCTGGGCGTAGACCAGCGCGGCGCGGTCGGGGCGCAGCCCGCCGGCGCCGCCCGGCGAGTAGGCGTCGTCGGAGCGCGGCCGGCGATCGCTGGTGTAGCGGTTCACCATCGAGTCCATGTTGCCGGCGGTGACGCCCCAGAACAGCGCCGGCGCGCCGAGCGCGGCGAAGGCCTCGGCCGACCGCCAGTCAGGCTGGGCGACGATGCCGACCCGGAAACCCTGCGCCTCGAGCAATCGTCCGACGATGGCCATCCCGAAGCTCGGATGATCGACGTACGCGTCGCCGGTGACCAGCACAACGTCGCACACGTCCCAGCCGAGCTCGTCCATCTCGGCGCGCGTGGTGGGCAGGAACGACGCCGGTCCCAGTCGATGAGCCCAGAACCGGCGGTAGCCGAACAGGGGTCGTGGGGTCTCGGCGACAGCCGGCATGACGATCGGCGGACCCTAGCAGGTCGGTGGGGTCATGGGATCAGGCTGTTGCAGTCGAAGGCGTCGGCGGCGACACCGGCGCCGGCGACGACCACGAAGCCGCCGATGCGGGCGGTGGACGCCGGTGCGACCGTGCCCATGTTGCTGCCCAGTTGCACCCCGACGCGCAGCGGTTGCAGCGCGAAGCTGGTCGCCGTCGCGGTGGCGACGGTGGCGCCGGCGGTGGCGGTCAGCGTCACCGTCGTCCCGGTGCGGGCGAACCGCAACGTGCCGGTGGTGGCCGCGCTGGCCTGGATGTCGGTCGGCCCACCAGGCTGGTCGGCGGCGCTGACTCCGACGGTGGGGAAGGTGCCGAGCGCCGTCGACAGGATCCGGGTCGGGGTCGGCACCCGCTCCGAGATCGCGGCCTGGAGGAAGGCCCCGGTGGCGCCGGCCGTGAACGCCTCGATCGTGAAGCTGACGTCGAAGTCGCCGCCGAGACCGTCGCGGTAGACCTCGAGCGCCGATCCGACCAGGTTGGTGCCGGTCAGCACCAGGGCGCCGCCGGCGACGGTCGCGCTGGTGCCGGCCGCGGCGTCGACGGTCCACACCGGCGGGCAGGCCGCGGCGTCGGTGGCGGCGTCGACGGCGGGTGCGGCGTCGATCGAGATCGACTCGTCATTCCCACAGGCGCCACAGACACCGGCGACGGCGGTGACGGCGAGCGAGCAGAGCATCAGGGCTGACGGCCGGTGGGAGCGCATGGGGCGATCGTGCCATCGACGACGTCACGGCGGGAGTAAAGTGACTTTGCACGGGTCAACGACCTTGACGGTTGCGGCGCCCGACGCGGCTCGCAAGCCGGCGTGGCCGCTGGGCAGGAGCGGTGGCGCGGTCGTTGCTGAAGGCATGCCCGTCGCTCGCATCGCGCGGGCGTCGAGGAGGCTCCGATGCTGCGCCTGGCCGCTGTGGCCGCAGCGATGGTCCTTGGCTGGGCCACGCTCGAGCTACGTTCGATGACGGAGATGACGGCGCTGGCAACGGCGCAACCGCAGCCGCAGGCGCGACCGCGGGCGCGACCGCAGCCACAACCGCAGCCGCAACCGCAACCGCAGCCGCAACCGCAACCGCGACCGCAACCGCAACCGCAGCCGGGACCGGTGACCGAGTGCGGCACGCCGAGCGTGGACACCGGAGCGGGCACGCCGCGCACCGGGCACGCCCTGGCGGCGGCGCTGGCGCGGCATGGCCTGACCGAACGGGGCACGGCGTGGCTGGGCAAGCTGGCCGCCGTCGGCGGTCGCCGGGACACGCTGGTCTACGTCCCGCACGCGCTCGATCCGACCCGGACCGTGGAGCTGGTCATCTACATGGAGGGCCACGGCTCGTTCGCCGACGCCGCCATGGATCACCGCCACGCCAGCTCGATCGCGCGCTTGCTCGATCGGGGCGGCAACGTCGTCTACGTCGCACCCGACGCGCCCTCGAGCGCGCACGGCGATCCCACGGCGCGGACTCCGTACTGGCAAGCCGGATGCGCCGATCGGCGCTGCGCCGGCGGTCACGCGGCGCCCGGCGATTTCGTGGTGTTCGTCGCCACCGCCGTCGCGCGCGCGGCGGCGATGGCCTGCGTCGAGGCCGACGCCCTCGACGTGCGCCTGCACCTGATCGGATTCTCCAACGGCGGCAAGGGCGTGTGGGGCGCGGTGGGTCAGCTGGCGGCGGTGAACCCCGACGGTGCCCGCCGCGCGGTACGGGTCGGCGACGTGGTGTTCGCGGACGGCAACTACGGCGCCGCCTGGCTCGACGAGACCTGGGCCCGCCTGGCGGCGCGCCCCGAGGCGCCGCGGCTCACGATCCTGGTCGGCGACGGTTCGTTCACGCGGCCCGATCGTGCTGGCGGCAACCGCCGCCGCGCGGCGGCGTTCTGGCGCCGCGCCGCCGGCCAGACACCGGCACCGGCCGCCGGGCGACCGATCGACGCGCCGGGCCTGCGCCTGGTGCCGCTGCGCGGCGGTCACCACGCCATCGGCGACGCCGCGGTCGACTACCTGACGATTGGCGATGACCCGCCGTCCACCTGACGGCTCCGTGACCCTCGCCGCGGTACATTGGTCGGCGGGCATGGCCGTCCTCATCCTTCTGCGCGACGAGGTGCCGCTGGTGCGGTTCGCGCTCGACGACGTGGCGACCCTGGGCCGCGCCTCCGAGTGCGAGGTCCAGCTCGTCGACACCGAGCTGTCGCGGCGCCACGCCCAGCTGCGCCGCACCGACCTCGGCTGGCAGCTCGAGGATCTGGGCAGTCGCAACGGCACCCGCGTCGATGGCGTCTTGACCCGCGGCCCGGTGCCGCTGCGGCCGGGAGCGCTGATCGCGCTCGGCAGCCACCGGCTGGTGTTCGATCCACCGCTCGACGTGGTCGGCGACGCCGACGGCGACCATCGCCTCCTGCTGCTGCGCGACGAGGCGGCCGGCCATGGCGCGCGCGCGCTGCCCGCCGGCGCGGCGCTGTCCGCCGCCGAGCTCGCGCGCTGTCATGCCCTCGCGCTGGCCCTGGTCGCGCTCGCCGACCGCGGTGGGCTGGGCGCCGTGCTGGCCGGGCTGTGCGCCGAGCTCGGCGCCGAGCGCGGGTGCCTGATCGCGGCCACCGGCAACCCGGGGCGGCCGCTGCGCCCGCTGTGCATGCACGGTGGCGCGACGGTGACCGCCTCGACCACGTTGATCGCGCGGGCGCTGGCCGAGGGCACCGGGCTGGTCGTCGACGACGCCCAGGGCAACGTGTCGTTTGCGGGTGCCGCGTCGGTGCTGACCCACGATCTGCGCGCGGTGCTGGTCGCGCCGCTGGTGCACGACGGCGAGGCGATCGGCGTGGTCCACCTCGATCATCGCCGCCGCGGTGGGTTCGACGACGCTGCGCTGGGCCGCCTGGCGGTGCTGGCGCCCGCGATCGCGCTGACCGTGGCCCGGGCGGTCCGTCCGCCGCCGCTGACCGCCGCGCTGGCGCCGCCGGCGCCGATCATCGGCGACGATCCGCGCCTGCGCGCCGCCCTCGACGCGGTCACGCGCGCCGCCGCCGGCGGTACCCAGGTGCTGGTGCTGGGCGAGAGCGGCACCGGCAAGGAGCTGGTGGCGCGCGCGTACCACGCCGCCAGTCCGCGCGCGGCGGGGCCGTGGGTGGCGGTCAACTGCGCCGCGTTCTCGGAGACGCTGCTCGACAGCGAGCTGTTCGGGCACGAACAAGGCGCCTTCACCGGCGCCGCGCGCCGCCACCGCGGCTGCTTCGAGCAGGCCGACGGCGGCACCCTGTTCCTCGACGAGGTCGGCGAGCTCGGCGCGGCGACCCAGGCCAAGCTGCTGCGCGTGCTCGCCGACCGCCGCTTCTACCGGCTCGGTGGCGAGCAACCCATCGACGTCGACGTCCGGGTCGTCGCCGCCACCCACCGCGATCTCCGCCAGCTGATCGCCGCCGGCTGCTTCCGCGACGATCTGTACTGGCGGCTGGCGGTCATCCCGGTCGAGGTGCCGCCGCTCCGCGCGCGCGGCTCCGATCGGGCGGCGCTGACGGCGTACTTCTTCGCCCGCCTCGGAGCCGAGCTGGGACGACGGGTGCCGACCCTGTCGCCGGAGGCGCAGGGGTTGTGGGACCGCCATCCGTGGCCGGGCAACGTGCGCGAGCTGAAGAACGCGATCGAGCGCCTGCTGGTGCTTCACGACGGTGCGATCGTCGAGCCCGACGATCTTCCTCCCGAGCTGCGGGCCCACGCCGGTCGGCCGGCGCCCGGCACGCTCGCCGACGCCGTCGCATCGCTGGAGCGCGAGCGGGTCGCGGCCGCGATGGTCGCCAGCGGCGGCAACAAGGCGGCGGCGGCGCGGGCGCTCGGCATCTCGCGCCCGACGCTCGACAAGAAGCTGCGCGACCTGGGGCCGGAAGGCCGGCCGTGAACGTCCGCTGCCCGGCGTGTGGCGCGGCGGTGGCGCTGGCGGTCGGCGACACCCGGCTGTCGTGCGCCACGTGCGGGCTGGCGGCGCCGGTGTCGCGGATCGGCACCGCGCCGGGGGCGGCGGTGGTGGCGCTCGAGCATGATCTCGCCGGCACCCGGATCGGTGGCCACGACGTGTTCGAGCGGATCGGGGCCGGCGGTATGGGGACCGTGTACCGGGGCCGCGGACCGGCGGGGGAGGTCGCGATCAAGGTGCTGCGGCCCGGGCTGGGCGACGATCGTCGGGTCGCGCTGGCGCGCTTCGCGCGCGAGGCCCAGGCGCTGCGCCGTCTCGATCACCCGCGGGTGGTCCGCTTCCTCGATCACGGCGAGGACGGCGACGTGGCGTACATCGTCACCGAGCTGGTGGCCGGGCGCGATCTGTCCGCCCGCCTCGCCGCCGGGCGCATGGCGCTGCCCGAGATCGTCGACGTGTTCGGCCAGGTCTGCGACGGTGTCGCGGCCGCGCATGCCGCCGGGATCGTCCACCGCGACCTCAAGCCCGCCAACATCCTGGTCGGGGACGCCGGCGTGAAGGTCGCCGACTTCGGACTGGCCCAGCTCGGCCCCGACGTCGTGATGACCACGCTCACCCGCACCAACGTGGCGATGGGGACCTTCCATTACCTCGCCCCCGAGCAGCGCAAGGACGCGCGCACCGTCGATCACCGCGCCGACGTCTGGGCGCTGGGGGTGATCCTCTACGAGATGCTCACCGGCGAGCTCCCGCTCGGCAGCTTCGCGCCACCAGCCGATCGCCGCGCCGACGCGATCGTCCGCCGCGCGCTGGCACCGGATCCGGAGGCGCGCTTCGCCACGGTCGCCGAGCTAGGTGTCGCGGTGCGCGCGCTGGCCCGACCGCCGGCGCGGCGGCGCCTGGTGGCCGCGCTGGCAATCGCCGGCGTGCTCGGTGCTGGCGCCGGCGGCGTCACGCTCGCGCGGTCGCTGGGCAACCGCAGCGCCGGCGCAGCCACCGGCGCGGCCCCGATCGCGTCGATCGACGGCGCGGCTCCCGTCGACGCGGCGACCAGCGACGCCGGTGCGGACGCCGGTGCGGAGGCCCCGCTCGACGCGGCCGTCGATGCCACGGTCGATGCGGCGTCGCGTCCCGGTCGGGGCATCGGCAAGAAGCGACCGACGCGCAAGCCGGGCAAGGTGAAGGGCAAGGAGCCCGACGAGCTGCCCACCGTGCCGAAACCTGACCGCTGACGATTGTGGTTGACGTCCAGGGGCTTGGAGCGTATTCGTATTTGCGAGTGATCGTTCATTCGCAAAAGAAGCGAGGCCGTCCGGTCATCCCGGGGCGGCGCGATCACCTCCTCGACGCCGCGCTGACCCTGTTCGCCGAGCGCGGCTTCCACGGCACCTCCATCCCCGACCTCGCTGCCGCCGCCGGGGTTGCCGCTGGATCGATCTACCGCCACGTCGCCAGCAAGGAGCAGCTGGTCAACGAGGTCTACCGGGGCGCCAAGGCCCTGCTCGCCGCGGCGCTGCTGCGCGCGGTCCCGGCCACCGCGCCGCTCCGCGAGCAGTTCCACCAGCTGTGGTGGGCGCTGATCGACTTCGCGCGCAGCGAGCCGCGCGCGTTCGCGTTCCTGGAGTTGCACCACCACGGCGACTACCTCGATGCCGAATCGCGCGCCGTCGAGCTACGCGTGCTGGCGCCGATCGCGCAGGTCGTCGAGCGCGGCCGCGGCTCGGGTGTCCTCAAGCCGCTGCCGGCGGCGGCGCTGATCGTCACCGTGTGGGGCGCGTTCGTCGGCATGGTGCGCGCCGCGCGGGCTGGTTACTTCACGCTCGACGACGACATGGGGCATCACGTCGAGCTCACGGCGTGGGACGCGATCGCCACATCCGGATCGCCAACCGCGTGATGCCCGCCCACCTCAGCCAGACGGAGAAGCCATGATCGAGACCGCCACCGCGACCGCCCGTCCCTTCCTCACCAGCTCCACCGTGTCCGCGCCCCGGACTCTCGATGACCTGGCCGCCCTCGACGTCGACGCGCTCGAGGCCGTGTACCGCCGCGGCACGGTGCCCGGATCGGTCCGCGCGCTCGACGGTAGCCCGGTGTGCCGCATGCTGAGCGTCCGCGGTGTCGATCGCGGCGCCCGGGGCCGCGCCGTGCGCTCGCTGGCGAGCGCGTCGTGGTTCCCGTGGGCCGGCAAGAGCTTCACCGCCGATTCGGACGCCACCGGCAACGGCGTCAACCGGCTCCGGCTTGCCGGCGGCAAGCGCTGGTTCCCGTTCACGACCCGGATCGAGGCGTCGGCCATCGACGGCGCGCCGTGCATCCTGCTCGACTACAACCACGCCGTGAACCCGAAGCCCATCCGCATGATCCGCGACGAGCTGCGCGAGATCCGCCCCGGGATGTTCCTCGGCCCGGCCATGCTCGACACCGGCAACGCGCCGCCGCGCCTGCTGCTGTTCTTTGCCTGCGATCTCGGCAACTGAACCGCCGGTCAGCCGCGGGTCCGCATCAGAAAGTCGAAGTAGCCTTCGAACTCGTCGAAGGTCAGCTCGCCCTTGCATCCGGTGCACCAGCGAACCGGCGCCCGCAGCGCCACCTCATCACGGTGGACCAGCATCGGACGGCTGGTCTCGCAGGTCGGGCACACGTACGGGGCCAGGCACGACAGCACCTCGGCGCGGGCGAAGAAGTTGGTCACGTAGTTGGCCTGCATACCGATGCTGTACGGCACCGCCTCGACGGTGATCCGGCGCGTCGACGACAGCTGCGCGATCGCGGTGACCCAGCGGTCGATGCCGACCGAGTTGATGCGCACGATCCCCGACAGGTCGATCGCCAGGTCGCCCTCGAGGTCACCGAGCAGCTGATCGAGATCGGCGCTCTCGTCGATGATGCCCGACAGCATCACGGTGACCCGACCGTCCGGCTGCTGCTCGAGGTGGCGTTCGAACATGTGCCACCTAGTATCGCCGCTTCGGGTCGGGGCTGGCAGCTACCGGGCCAGGATCGGGGTACGGACCGGGTAACGGGGGCGCGCCGGTCACCTCGCCCCAGTGGCGGATGCCGGGCAGCGAGCGGCGCAGGAGCCAGTGGTAGAGCGAGCGGGGCATGAAGCGGCGCAGGTAACCAAACAGCCAGGCGTCGATCGTCACCGCGACGCGCAGCGGCGGGCGGCGGCGGTGCATGGTGTGGATGATCTTCCTGGCGATCGAGTCAGGCGTGGCGCGGGCCGCGCGCATCAGGCGGGCGATGAACGGCGACATGTGTTCGTAGTGGGCGTGATAGGCGTCGCGCTGATCGTCATGGGATCGCTCGCTGCCCGCGGTCAGGCGGGTGTGCTCGAACGACTCGGAGTGCACGAACCCGGGCTGGATCAGGCTGACGCGGATGCGCCACGGGCTGACCTCGTAGTAGAGCGCCTCGGTGGCGCCCTCGAGCGCGAACTTCGACGCGCTGTAGATCGCCATCGTCGGCATCGCCATCATGCCGCCGACCGAGGACACGTTGATGATGCAGCCGGCGCGCCGGGCGCGCATGGCGGGCAGCACGAGCCGGATCAGCTCGACCGGTCCGACGTAGTTGACCTCCATCTGGTCGAGGAAGTCTCGCTCGCTCACGTGCTCGAGCACCGAGCGGTAGGCGACGCCGGCGTTGTTGACCAGCACGTCGATGGCCCCGAAGCGGGCCTCGGCGGCGGCGACCGCGGCGCGGCGCTCGGCGGCGAGCGTGACGTCGAGTGCCAGCAGCGCGACCCGCTCGCCGTCGACCAGACCGGCGGCGGCGAACCGCGCTAGCGACGAGGCGCGGGCGGTGAGCACGACCCGATGCGGCGTGTCGCGGAGGAGCCGGTGAGCGAGCGCCAGGCCGAGGCCGGAGCTCGCGCCCGTGACCAGGATGGTCAGCGGGGTGCGGGTCATGGGTCAGTGTACGCCCGGCGCGCGGTGGCCTGGCCGGAATCGTCGCCGGCGCCGGCGCCGGTAACGGGACCCACGGCGGCGCAGGGGTATGTTTGCGGCATGTCGAAGGACGAGGTCAGGGCGGGCGGAGCGGTCGGGCCCACCGACGCGACCGCCGTCGACGCGGTGGTCGCCTTGGTCGCCCGCCACCTCGGCGCCGCCGACCACGTCTTCCGCGACCTCGAGTCCGAGCCGATCCCCATCGACGTGCACGTCGTCCGACCGGCGGACGCCGACGACGCGTGGACGCTGTTCACGACCGGCATGAGCGATCGGCCGATGCAGGTGCCCGACGGCGTCGACGCGCCGAGGTCCGTCGAGCTGATGGTCCGGCTGCCGGCGACCTGGCCTGTGCTGGGCGAGCTCCGGCCCGGCGAACCGGCGCCCCGCGAGGTGGCGGTCGAGGCGCGCTGGCACTGGCCGGTGCGCTGGCTCAAGCACCTGGCGCGACTACCGCACACGCTCCAGACCTGGCTTGGCGACGGCCACACGATCCCCAACGGAGATCCGCCGCAGGCGGTGGCGCCCGGCGTCCCGTTCGTCGGCTTCGTGATCGGCGCCCCGGCCTCGCTGCCAGAGGACGACGACGTGGCGCGCCCTGGCGACGGGAACGCGATCCACCTGTTCGCGATCTACCCGCTCCATCCCGACGAGCTGGTCTTCAAGCTGGCGCGCGGCTGGGGCGAGCTCGCCGATCGGCTGGCCGATGCCGGGGTCGATGACGTCATCGACCTGGCGCGCCCGAGTGTGGCGAAGCTGGTGGCGGCCCCGGCGCGGCGGACCAGCGGCAAGAAGCGTCGCTGAGCATGACGAACGCCATGACGGGCGGGGCATGACGGGACGCTGAACTTTCGAGCGTGGCGGGATTCCGCGGCAGCGCGGGCAGCGGCCGCCAGCGAGCAGCTCCGCGAGGCGTATGCAGGCCCGCGAGCGGCATGGCGAGCGCTCCAGGGAGTCGGTCCGCAGCGGACTGCCCGAAAAATGTCCGCAAATCAGTCGAGGGCCTGGATCGCGTCCTTGTCGATCTTGCCGTAGTAGCGACCGTTCGCCGGCGTGGTGGCAATCCGGAAGCGTCGGCCGACGCGGAAGTACGACGGGTCGAGCTCGGGGGCCGGGATGGGGGAGCCCGAGATGATCGGCACGTGCCCCATCATCGTGATCAGGATCTCGACGGTCGTGCCGGCAGCGACGTCCGCCCCCTCGGCCGACTCCACGCGCAGCGACACGCTCTGCTGCGGGCTGATGTCGCCGGGCATGATGCCGGGCGCTCGCCCGAGCGCGGTCAGGGTGCCGACGATCGTCACGGTGTCTAGGTCACGGTCAGGGTCACGGTCAGCCACGGGCACGTCCTTGCCGCGGGTCACGGCCTTGGAGCTGTCCTCGTCGGGTTCACGCCGGCAGTTGATGAGCGCGAGGGCGAGGCCGACGACGATGATGCACCTTCGGGAGACGGTCGAGCTCATCAGGGATAGGTGCCTGTGACCGCACCCGTCGAATCATAGTAGGTGGTGCGGATGGTCTGTCCATTGGCGTCCTTCTCCCACACTTCGTAGGAGCCGTCCGAGTACGTCCAGGTGTCGGTCGCGTTGCCGGCGGCGTTGACGCCCGCCGTCGGGCTGCTGTTCGGCTGGCCGAGTTGCGGGCGGTGGCCCCCCGCGCCGTGCTCGTCGCGATGGTCATTCTCCGCGTTGATCCCTTCGGGGTGCGCCAGCGCCCACCGCCGTTGATGCTGCGCGGCGGCGGTGCCGCCCGTACCGTCGGGGTCGTTGGCCAGGCTGCGGCCGGCTTGCGCTTCGTTGATCTCGTGCAGAAGTCGCTCTTGCGCCGTGCGAGCGTTCGGGGAGTGGGCGGGGGCGGTGAGCGGCATCGCGTCGAGGTCGGCGAGGTCCACGGTCTGGGTGCGGCGGGTCTGGGCATTGCCGCCGATCGTCGTGTAGTCGTAGGCGCCGCCGTAGACGCCGGGCTGGGCGCGGCCCGACTCGATGGTGACGGTGTTGGTGTTGGCCGCGTCGGTCAGCCCGCCGTAGGTGGTGCGGAAGTCCTCCGAGGTGCTGATGCCGTGGGACAGGCGGTCGCGCATCATCTGCTGGTCCGCCGGGGTTCCGGTCAGCGCCATTCCCTGTCCCTGATCCATGCGCAGCCACCCAGCTTGCATCCGGTTGTAGTCGTCCTGGCGCATCTGGTTGGCTTGCAACGGTCCGACGACGTCGTTGGGCACGACGTCGAAGGTGTCGAAGCCGCCGGCCATGAGCGAGTCGTGCTGTGACTGGCGGATCTGGTTGGGCGCCAGCGGCCCGACGAAGTTGTCGGGCACGACCTCGAACTGACCGAGGCCGGCGCGCGGCGGCTCGTGGCCCGAGGCGGCGACCTGCGCGTCGGTCGCGGCGCGGGCGGTCTGGCGAGACTGCTCGAGGATCGCCGACGCGTCATCGCTCACCGCCCAGAGCTCGGCGATCCGCGCCTCCTGCTCGGTGGAGATCTCGGCGATCGCCGTGTCGGTCGCCGTGGTGATCGCGGTGCGCGCGTTCTCCGAGATGCTCTGCATCTGGGCGGTCGCGTCGGAGGCCGCCTGCGTGATCGCGGCCGAGCGCTGCTGCGCGGTCTGCTCGATGCCGGCGATCGCCTGGTCGGCGGTCTCCTGCATGCGCTGCGACGCTTGCTCGGCCTCGGCGTCGATCCGGTCGACCGCCTGATCCGCACGCTCCTGGATCATGCGCTCGGCGTCGGCGACCATCTGCTCGAGGTCGGCGAGGTCCTCCTGGCTGTTGCAGTCGAGGCGGGCGAGCGCTTCCTGGAGCAGGGCCTCGATGTCGGCGATCGCGAGGTCGTGCTCGGTCTGGGCGTTGGCCAGGGCGTCGGCGGCGATCCGCTCGAGCTCGGCGAGGGCGTCGTCGCGCTGCTGCGCGATCTCGGCCTCACCCTGGGTGAGCTGCTCCTCGATGGCGGTGACGCCGGCGTCGCGGCTGGCCTCGAGCTCGGCCAGGCCGGTCGTTTCCTCGTCATCGATCCGCACCAGCGAATCGGCGCCCATCTGCTCGAGGTCGCGGGCGTCCTGGTCGGCGTGGGCGCGGATCTCGTCGGCGAAGGTCTGGGCGTCGGCCTCGAGCTGGACCGCGTCGGCCTCGGACCGCGTGCGGATGGCGGCGGCCTCGGTGCGGCCTTGCTCGCGGATCTCGCCGGCGTGGCCGGCCGCCAGCGTGCGCGCGCTGGCGGCGCGCTGGGCGGCGATCGTGGTGATCGTGGTGCCGCTGGTGTCGCCGGCGGGCAGCGCGGCGACCCGCGTCGCGGCGTCGGTCGTGAGCTGGGTGGCGCGGGCCTCGCCGCGCGCGACCTCGGCGGTGGCGCGGGTCGTGGCGCTCGTCTCGATGCCCCCCGCGGCCGCCTCGCCGTGCGTACGCACGTCGGCGGCGTGAGCGGTGCCCTCGGCGAGCACGCGATCGGCTTCGATGGCGCCGTGCTCGAGGGTCTCGACGGCGAGCCGCTGGGTCTCGTCCTGCAACCGCTGCCGCTCGGACTCGGCGTGCGCGGTGATCGCCTCGGACTCGATCCGGAAGCTCTCCAGGACCCGATCGCGCTCCTGCTGCGAGGTGGTGAGCAGGTCGGTGCGCGCGGTCGTCGCCGACTCGCGGACCTCGGTGGAGCGCTCGTCCCGCTCGGTCTCGATGTGCGTGGTGGCGTCGGTGAGGGCGGTGTCGACGCGCGCGGCCTGCTCGGCGGACGTCTGCTCGATCTGGGCGCGGAGCTCGTTGATCCGGTCGCAGATGTCGTGGCTCTGGTTCTGCCCGAGCTGGCAGACCTGATCCGTCGCCTGGGAGGCCGAGTCGCTGGTGCCGGTCTGGGCGGTCTGGCGGGACTGCTGGAGACCCTCCTCGCACACCTGACGTTCCGCCTGGAGCTCGGTGACGCTCTGTTCCCTGCAGACGAGGGCCTCGGCGTCGTCGGCGGCGGCGGTCTGCTGGATGTCCGCGACGCACATGTTGCTCGTGGCGTCGATGTCGTCGCCGAGTTGCTGCGCGTGGGACATCAGCTCGGCGTCGCGCTGCTCGCCCGCGGCGGTGAGAGGCTGGGTGGTGCGCTCGATCGCCTGCTTCAGCCCGTCGCCGGCGCCGTCGAGAACGCCGGTGACCGCGCCCGAATTGGGCATGCCTCCGGCGAGCGTCGAGGTCAGCGGACGCGCCCAGTTGCTGATCGGCGAGGCGATCGCGCCGGCGTCGGCGCCGATCGTCGGTGCGGGCGCAGGCGCGGGCGCGGGCGCGACGGAAGGGGCGGGCGCACGCGCGGGCGCTGCGGGTGCCGCGGGCGCTGTGGGGCGACCGGCCGCTGCGGGCTTGGGGGCGCGCGCGTTGGCCGCAGGCGCGGGGGCTGGCGCGTTCGCAGCAGCGGCGGGCGCGGGTGCGTTCGGCGCAGGCGCGGGCGCGTTGGCCGCAGGCGCGGGCGCGGGTGCGGGCGCGCTGGCCGCAGGTGCGGGCGCGCTGGCCGCAGGTGCGGGCGCGGGGGCGTTGGCAACGGCGGGTGCGTTGGCAGCGTCGGGTGCGGGTGCGTTCGCAGCAGCGGCAGGTGCGGGTGCGTTCGCAGCAGCGGCAGGCGCGGGCGCGTTGGCAGCGTCGGGTGCGGGTGCGTTCGCAGCAGCGGCGGGCGCGGGCGCGTTGGCAGCAGGCGCGGGTGCGTTCGCAGCAGCGGCGGGCGCGGGCGCGTTGGCAGCAGCAGGTGCCGCGGCCTCAGCCGGCGCCGGAGGTGCGGATGCCTCGGCAGTGGGTACGGGTGCCGCGGGGGCCGTCTCGTTCTTCGCAGCGACGTTGGCTGCGGTGGCGGCAGGTGCTGGCGTCGCGGCTTCCACGGCAGGCGCGGCGTTGGCTTCCCCGGCGGGCGCGGCGTTGGCTTCCCCGGCGGGCGCGGCGTTGGCTTCCGCGGCGGGCGCGGCGTTGGCTTCCGCCGGTGCGGCCTGAGCAGGCCCCGGCGGCGGCGCCTCCTCGGCAGCCGCCGCCGGGGTGACGGCGTTCGCGATCGTCGAGCTCACCATGCCGGCGCGCTCGCCGTGTCGGGCCTGCGCAGCTGCGCTGTCGGTCCGGGTTGCGTCGCGCCGCTGTCCGCCCAGCGCCGCCAGCCCGCTCGCCGCCAGTTGGCGGCCCTGGTTCATCGCGCCGTGACCGGTCGATCCGACGGTGCCCACGGCGTCGGTCCGCTGAGCGCCGAGGTTGCCGATCGTGCCGGTCGCGGTCTGTGCCACCGTGCCGAAGCCGGTGCGGTTCTGCGCCGCCCCCTCTGCCACGTCGGTCACCACGCGTGCGGAGCTCGCGCCCAGGCGCCCCGAGGTTTCCCGCTGTGCGGTCGTCATCGCGGTCGCGGCCGTCTCGCTCCGCTGCGCCGCATTGGTTGCCTCGCTCGGCATCGCCGGCGCCTGCAGCTGCCCCGCGCCCTGGCCGAAGCTCGCCAGCGCGCCGGTGCCGGTCTCGCCCACCGCCTCCGCCATCGTTCCGAAGGTCTGGCTGGCGATCCGCGCGACCTCGCGCTGATTCTCGGAGGCCGCGCGACCTGGTCCTTGTGCGTCGCGCTGAGGCTGAGGTGGCCGCGCCGCCGCCAGCTCGCCGGCACCCTCGCGGAAGCCGGTCGACAGTCCATCGATCGCGCTCATCGCAGTTCGCCGCGCCGCCGGATCGTGGGCCGTCTGCACCGCCGCGCCGAGCGCGCCGTCGAGCCGGAGTCCGTCCAGCCCGCTCGCGCCCGCCGCCGTCATCGCCGCTCCCAGCGCGCTCAGATCGGACGCCACCGTGCTGTGCACCGTCGCCGCTTGCGCCGTGACCTCCGCATTCGGCGCCGCCGCGTTCCCCCCGCGCGGCACCGGCACCGGCAACGCCACCGGCGCCGCCGGAACCACCGCGACGTCCACCGCCGGCCGCGGCTCCGGCAGCGCGCTCGGCTGCGCGACGCGCGGATCTGCAGGCACCTCGATCGCGGTCTCCGCTCGCTCTCGCGTCGGCGCCGAGTTGACGATCGGCGCGGCCGGCGCCGGGCTAGGCGGCGTCGCCGGCGCGGTCGGCGCCCGAGCCGGCGCAGCTCGCTCGGTGCGCGCTTCGGCGGCGACCCCGTGGATCACCGCGGCGCTCACCTGCGGCGACGTCGGTTGCGGCGGCGGCGGCGCGGGTAGCTGATCGGCCTGCGCCGCCAGTGCCGGAGGCGCTGCGACGAGGGCCACCGCGCTGGGGCCGCCCTCGGTGGCGACCGGCCGCGCGCCGAGGCTGGCGAGGAAGCTCTCGCCCGACGACGGCGCAGCGATCGGCGCCACCGGCGGCGGCTGATCGCCGCCGACCGTGCTGCTGGCCAGCCCTTGAAAGTTGGTGACGTCGTCGGCCGGCGCGCCCGCCGCCTTGGCCTGCAGGGCGCCGGTCAGGGTGCGCTTGCCGGGCGCGGGACCCGCGTCGACCTCACCAACGCTGGAGTCCCCCGACGTCCAACCGCGGCGCCTGAAGCTCATGCCGTATCTTACGGATTCGACGCGCGAAATCTTCCTGAGTCACAGGCCGAGTTTGTCGAGCTTCTTGTGCACCCCTCGCGGGTGATCCCAGGGTGGCGGCCGTGCGGGTCTTGTTGCTGCCTGCTGCCATGGTCTCGCAATGCTTCGGAGATCAGCCAGCGCTCGACCTGGTCCATCACCTCCTTGAGCGTGCCCTTCTTGGGCGCGACCCTTGCCACCTTCAGCGGGCGGTGCCGCCGAGGCGGGCGTCGAGCTGCTCGAGGAGCTCGATGATCTGAACCATCTTGAGGGCGAGGGCCTGATCGCCGGCGCGTTGCTCGACGGCGGCGCCGATGACGGGCACCAGGGTTTCTTCGATGCGGCGGACCTGGGCGAGCAGCTCGGCGGCGGCAGCAGCGGCGGCAGCGGTCTCGCCGTTGCCGCCATGGGTCGGCTCGCGCTGCGGGCGCGCGACCTGGGCCCGCAGCGTCTCGGCGAGGGCGTCGAGGCGGGGCGCCAGCCAGTCCTCGGGATCGCGGGTGGCGGCGTCGGCTGACGCCTTCTTGGCCGCCATCGTCATCGCGTCGCGCAGATCGCGGACCTCCTTGCCCAGCTCGGCGCTGCCGCCAACCGTACCGAGCGCGGCCCGGATCGCGCCCAGTTCGGCACCCAGCCCCGACAGCGTGCCGACCAGCCGCGTCACCGGATCGTCGTCGCCGCCGCCCATGCGGCGCTGGCGCACGAACTCGGCCTTGATCTCGGTCCAGCGCGCCAGCTGCGCCGGCGTCTGCCGGCCGCGCAGCTCGCCGAGCTTCAACAGATTCTGCTCGGCGGCGGTGGTGAGCGTCTGCGACTCGCCCTGGTAGTGATCGCCGACCAGGGCCTCGACCTCGTCGGACGTCATCGCCGAGACCACCTTCTCGGCGATCTTGTTCATGTTGCGGTAGCTGCCTTGCAGCTTGAACGGCGGCTCGGTGCGGAAGGTGTCGGCCTGCGCCGCCGAGCGGATGTACTCCTGGTTGACCTTGAGCAGCGTGGCCTGGGCCGCGAACAGGTGGCGGATCACGGTCAGGATCTCCTCGAGCTCGACGGCCGCGTAGCCGTGCGACAGCTCGCTGGTCGGGATCGGCTCCCCCCGCGCCATGCCGATGATCTTGTAGAGGTCGCCGAGATCGCGGGTCGCCAGCGGCGACAGCGTCGGGTTCGACGTCAGCGTGTTCTCGAGGAACGACATCGCGAACGCGTCGCCCCGGCCGGTGAGGACGTCGCCGAGGTTGTAGACGTCGGCGCGATTGGCCAGCATGTCGGGGATGCGGAACTGCTCGCCGCTCTCGGTGTACGGGTTGCCGGCCATCACCACGCAGAACTTCTTGCCGCGCAGGTCGTAGGTCCGGGTGCGCCCGCGCCACACGCCCTCGATCTTGCGCTGCGCGTCGCACAACGAGATGAACTTCTGCAACAGCTCCGGCGACGTGTGCTGGATGTCGTCGAGGTAGAGCATCACGTTGGAGCCCATCTCGAGCGCCAGGCTGACCTTCTCGATCTCCTGCCGCGACGTCGCGTTGGGCGCCTCGGCCGGATCGAGCGAGGTCACGTCGTGGCCGAGGGCCGGGCCGTTGACCTTGACGAACGCCAGGCCGAGCCGCGCCGCGACGTACTCCATCAGCGTGGTCTTGCCGTAACCGGGCGGCGAGATCAGCAGCAGCATGCCCATCTGGTCGGTGCGCTTGGCGGCGCCGGCGGCGCCCATCTGCTTGGCCAGGTTGGCGCCGCACAGCGGCAAGTACACCTGATCGATGAGCCGGTTGCGGACGAACGACGACATCACCCGCGGCACCAGCTCGTCGAGGCGCAGCCGGGTGCGCTCGCGCGCGGCGATCTCGGCGCGCAGCGTGCGATAGGCGCGGAACGCGGGCACCTGGACGGTGCGAAACCGGTCGAGCCGCGCGGTCAGCTCGTCGAGCCGGATGGCGAGCGCGCCGCCGTCGATGCGCGGGTGGCGCCCGAGCAGACCGGTGACGGTCGCGTCCACCGCCGCGCTCGAGGTGTCGCGGGCCAGGCTCGGCGTGGCCAGCAGCGCCGCCGCCTCGACGGCGGCCGCCGCCAGCTCGGGTCGTTTCGCCACCACGCCATCGACCCAGGCGCGGGCCAGCGCCAGCGCCGCGCCCGGCGCGCCGGCCAGCGCGCGCAGATCGTCGTCGAAGCCGAGCCGCCCAGCGCGGGCCTCGAGCTCGCCGTACAGCGCATCGCGGATCGCGATCGCCGTGCCGCTGACGACGAAGCGCGGGATCGGCGCCGCCAGCTCACGGACCAGGTACGCCGCCGCCAACCCGGCGTCGGCGCCGCTCACCCCGCCGGCGCCGAGCGTGGTGTCGCGCGCCGCCCAGCGCTCGATCGCGATCGCCATCTCGGCGGCCAGCTGGGTGCGCGCGCCGCGATCGCCGAGCACGTCGGCCAGGCGGGCCAGGCTCTGGGCGGCCCGGCTCCACCGCGCCCGCGCCGCCGCGTCGTCGGGCAAGGCGTCGGCGCCCCAGTACACCAGCGCCAGCGCGCGGGCGGCGGCGGGAAAGGCCAGCAGACCGGCACCGTCGCGCATCACCAGCAGTCGGGTCAGGATCTGTGCCGCGTCGTGATCGTGCACGCCGCGCTCGTAGCCCTCGTCGTAGCGTTCCTGCGCGATCTGTCGCAGCGTCGATTCCAGGGTCTCGGCGCGCACGTGATCGTGCAGCGCCGCGATCGTCAGCGCCCCGCGGCCGGCCTCGGCCTCGGCCAGCACCGACGTCGCCAGGTACTCGCCGCGGTAGACCTCGGCCGACTCGCTGGGCAGGTCCTGGGCCCAGAACGACCGCGCCGCCACCAAGGCCTCGTCGGTGAGCCGCTCGTAGAAGTCGGTGCCGGCGAGGTGGACCGCCAGCCCGTCGTCGTGGGGCACGATCATCAGCTCGAGCGGCTGCTTGTTGACCGGGAAGCGATGGTCGCCGAACCGGATCAGGTCGCCGTCGCCCTCGAACAGGTCGGTCTTGTCGCGCTGGCCGCGCAGCGCGTCCTGGCGCGCCGCCTTGAGGCGAGCCTCGAGCTCGTCGGCCTTGACCCCGTCGCCGAGCGCGCCGAGCTCGCCGCCGATGTCGCGCAGCTTCTGCACCATCGCGTCGGACGCGAAGTACGCGTTGACCTCGTCGGCCGACGCCAGCCCGGCCGCCCGGCGGGCGACACCCTCGAGGATGCGCTGCGCCGCCTTCTGCAAGTTGGCCGCGCGGCGCTGGCGCTCGGCGGCCAGCAGCTGCTTGCGGGCGCCGACCGAGTCGACGATCTCCTCGCGCTTGTCGGCCAGCTCGGCGGTCAGCTCGTCGACGTCGGCGAAGCGGCCCTCGAGCTCCTCGAGCTGGACCAGCAGGCGGGTCAGCTCCTGATCGCAGCGCTCGGGGGTGTCGCACTGCGCCAGCGCGGACGCCACGCTCTGGGTGAGCAGCTTGACCTGGGCCCCGAACTCGGCCCGGCCTTCCTTGCCGGCCAGCTCGCGGTGGCGGCCCTCGATGGTCGCCCGGGCCCGGTTCACCTGCCCGAAGGCGTCGGTGATGTTCTCGAGGATCGCCGTGCGCCGGGTGGCGTCGTCGATCTTGAGCGACCCGATGACGTTGCCGAGCAGGTCGAGGCCGCCGGCGACCTCGTCGATCTGCACCCGCACCGGTTTGACCTCGACCGCGGTCGTCAGCTCGCCGACCCGCTGCGCCAGCCCACCGGCGCGCGCCACCAGCTCGCCGAACGCGTCGCCGCGGGCCAGGAACGCCACGCAGTCGGTGGTGACGCGCTCGAAGCCGACCGCGACCTCCTTCTCGAGCACCTCGAGCTTGGCGACGTCGATGAAGCGGACCTCCTTCTTGCTGATCAGCTGGCCGCGCAGCCCGCGCAGCCCGGTCAGCGCCTCGAGGAACGGCTCGACCTTGTCCCAGCCTTCGGACCGGGTGGCGCGCAGGCGTTCGCTGACCACCGCCTGGGCCTCGGTCAGGACCTTGCGGGCCTCGGCCTCGAGCGCGACCACCTTCTCGTACTCGTCGAGGATGAGCTTGGCGGTGCTCTTGACGTCGGCGACCGCGCCCTTGAGATCGCCGGCGTCGGCGTGACCGAGCCAGTAGTAGGCGTCGCCGGCCCGGGTCGCCAGCGCCAGGATGTCCTCGAAGGTCGTGCGCTGCGGTTGCTCGGCGCTGGCCAGGCGCGCGATCGAGAGCGCATCGGACAGGCCGCGGACCAGATCGGCGTTGCCGACCTTGGCCAGGTAGCTGCCGTCGGTGGGCGCGCTGGCGGCGTGCTCGGCGGAGCTGAACGGCGTCTTCCACACCTGCATCGGATGGACGCGGGTCGGCTCGGCCGACGCCTGGCGCATCACCACCATGAGGCCGTCGGCGAACAGCGAGTAACCGCTGCAGGTGATCGGCGCCGCCACCGCCTTGTTGATCAGGTTGTACGGGTACAGCAGATAGCTGCCATCGGCGCCGCGCTGGTAGACGTAGAGCACGTCCTCGCCGTTGGGCGAGCGTAGCTCGCGCTGCAGCACGTAGTCGGAGGCGTCGCCGTCGAAGCGCTTGTGGTCGCCACCGACCAGGACGTAGCCACCGGGAAAGATCACGCCGTGGTCTTCGGGCAGGCTGCGGCAGCCCTGGCCGATGCCGTCGGCGCGGATCACCTTCTTCGAGCGCGGATCGAAGACCAGGTAGCGCCACGCCGTCTCGCGGAACGGCAGCAACTTGAGCAGGATCAATCCGCCCGGCTTGCCGATCGGCGCGAAGAAGATCCGGGCGTCGTCGAGCGACTGGTTGACGTCGTCGACCGGCTCCTCGTAGACGCCCTGACCGCTCTCGGTGTTGTCCTCGACCTTGATGGTCAGCGTGCCGCCGACGCACTCGACGAAGACGATGTCGAGCAGGTTGTAGTGCGGGTGCTTGCCCGACACCTGGTGGTCGCGGGTGACCTCGCGCCACTCGAAGTCGTAGGCGGCCGGGAAGATCGCCGCCAGATCGCGCTCGCCACGATCGTCGACGTAGACCACGTGGCCGTTGGGCTCGATGCGCCAGCGCAGGACCTTCTGGTCCTTCCAGGTCGCGCCGGCCTGGAACACCGCCAGCAGCTGGGTGTCGCGCTTGATCAGGTGGATCAGGCGCGCGTCGCGGTAGTAGCGGTACAGGTTGGCGAAGTCGCGCTCGAGATCGGCGCCGGTCAGGAAGTCCTGCGCCTCCGGCGGTAGGGCGGCGGTGTCGAAGCCGCCATCGGCGCCCGGGGTGGTGAGCGGCTCGAAGCGGTGCAGCGCCAGCACGTCGGCGAGGCGGGTCTCGGCCTTGAGGCCCAGGAAGACGTCGTAGCCGAGCAGGAGATGGCCGCCGACCGCGACGATGTCGACCGGCGCGCAGTTGTGCTCGGTGCGCAGTCGTTCGGTCGCGATCAGCTGCGGCTCGGTGGTGCCGAACACCGCCTTGCGTCGAGTGTTGAGCGCGTCGGCGCGGCGCGCCAGCTCCTGCCCGCCGGCGGCGAGCCGCTGGCGCAGGACCTCGTAGTTGCCGCCGGTCAGCGCGGCGTCGACGTCGGCCATGGGGTGCTCCTGGTCCCCGGGCCTAGCTCACCTTGTCGTCGACGACGCCGAGCTGGCGCGCCCGGTCGAGCAGCGCCTGCAGCTTGAGCTTGGTCTTGTCGTCGGCGCCGCCGATCAGATCCTTGACGTCCTTGAGGAGCTGGCCGTTGCCGTTCTTCAGCCGGTCGCCGAGCACGCGCTGCACCACCTCGGAGTGGTCGACCACGCCGTCGATCGAGTTGCCGAGCGAGACCGCCTTGACGAAGCGATCGAAGAACTGACCGTCGCCGCCGATGATCTTGATGTCGGCCTTGCCCATGGCCTCGGCCATGACCCTGGCCTGGGCCTCGGTCATCTGGACCCGGGCCTTGATCTGCTCGAGCGCGATCTGGCGCTCGTTCTCGAGCCGCAGCCGGAACTCCTCGTGCTCGCGGGCCGCGCCGTCGAGCACCTTCATGGCGGCCGCCTTCTCGGCGATGCCGCGGGCCTCGGCCAGCATCCGCTTCTCGATCGCGCCGGCCTCGGCCTCCTTGGCCGTGACCTCGGCGAGCAGCTTCTCGCGCAAGCCGACCGCCTCGGCCATGCCGGTCTTCTCGATCGCCGCCGCCTCGGCCTCGCGCCCGGCGGCCTCGGCCATCGCCTTGCGGCGCACGTTCTCGGCGATCATCGTGCCCTCCTTGTCGGAGACCACGACCTGGGCGTCGCGCACCCGCGCCTCGGCCATGCCGATCTTCTCGACCGCGACGGCGTTGGCCTCCTTGACCCGGACGTCGGCCAGGCCTTCGGCGGCGTGCTCGGCCTGGGCGCCTTCGGAGCGGCGGATCGCGGCCCGCGCCTCCTTGTCGGAGGCCTCCATCGCCGCATCGGCGAGGATCAGCTGCTTCTTGGCGTGCGACTGCGCGACCTGCTGCTCGGCCTCGGCCTTCTTGATGTCCTTGATGAACACCTCCTGGGCCGCGGCCTCGGCGTGGATGATCGTGACGTGCTTGTGGCGCTTGGCCTCGCTGTCGACCCGCAGATCCTTGATGGCCTCTTCCTCGACCGCGACGGTCTTGTCGACCGCGACCCGGGCCCGGATGATGTCGGCGATCGATCGTTTCTCGGTCTCGATGGCCTTGTTCATGTCGATCGAGCCGAGATCGACCTCACGCTTGCGGCCGACCTCCTCGAGATCGTGGGCCTTGGCGACCCGGACCTTCTCGACCTCGACCTCGCGGATCCGGCCTTGCTCGGAGACCTGGACCGCGCGTAGCTTGGCCTGCTCGGCCATCTGGATCGACTCCTCGGCGCGCTGGCGATCGACGTGGGTGCGCTTCTCCTCTTCGAGCCGGAAGCGATGGGCCTCGTTCTCCTCGCGGGCCTGGGCGATCGCGATCTCCTTGGTCTTCTTGGCGTCAGCCTCGGCGCGCTGCTGGTCGAAGCGGAACACCGCCTCGTCGGAGGTCAGGTTCTGCTTGCCGAGCTCCATGCGCTCGCGCTGCTTGAGCTCGTTGGTGTCGATCGCGGCCCGGGTCGTGATCGCGGTGATCTTCTTGATGCCGAGCGAGTCGAGCACGTTGTTGGGGTCGAGGACCTCGATCGGCGTCTGCTCGAGGTAGTCGATGGCGCAGTCGTCGAGCACGTAGCCGTTGAGGTCCTTGCCGATGACCTGGATGATCTGGTCCTTGAAGACGTCGCGCATGGTGTAGAGCTGCTCGAACTCCATCTTCTTGCCGACCGTCTTGAGGGCCTCGGAGAACTTGGCCGCGAACAGCTCCTCGAGCGTCGACTGCTGCGAGGCGCGGATGCAGCCGATCGACTGCGCGACCCGGAGCACGTCATCGGTGGTCTTGTTGACCCGGACGAAGAAGGTCACCTTGATGTCGGCGCGGATGTTGTCGGCGCAGATCAGGCCCTCCTTGCCGCGTCGCGACACGTCGATGGTCTTGACCGACAGGTCCATGACCTCCGACCGGTTGACGATCGGCAGGACGATGGCGCCGGTGAAGGTCACCTTGGGCTCGGAGCCCATCTTGTTGACGATCATCGCCCGGCCCTGGTCGACCTGACGCCAGGTGCGGGCGATGAGCACGAGGATGCCGAGGACGAGCACGCCTCCGATCCCGATGATGGCGAACAATAGCTGGGTCTTCATGGTTCACTCCTCCTGTGCGCGTTCTCTGAGCTCTGTGAGCGCCTTGATCTTCTTGATGCCCTTGGCGTCGAGCACGTTGTCGGGGTCGAGGTGCTCGAGCGCGGTCTGCTCGAGTAGATCGACCGCCACGTCGTCGAGAATGTAGCCGTTGAGGTCGGTGCCGATCACGGCGATGACCTGGTCCTTGAACTGCTCGCGCTCGCGATGCAGGGTCTCGAACTCGAGCTGGCCAGCGACGATCTTGAGGCTCTCGGCGAACCTGGCGGTGAACAGCTCCGCGAGCGTCTGCGGGTCGGCGGCGCGAGCGCAGCCAACCGAGCGCGCGACCGCGAGCACGTCCTCGGCCGTCGGGTTGATGCGAACCAGGAACGTGGCCTCGACGTCGGCGCGGATGTAGTCGGCGCACACCATGCCGTCCTTGCCGCGACGCGCGATCACGATGCGCTTGACCGCCAGGTCGAGGACCTCGGCCTTGTGGACGACCGGCAGGACCATCGCGCCGCCCCCGAACAGGACCCGCGGCTGGGCGTGCATGGTGTTGACGAGCAGCGCCGTCCCCGGCTGCACCCGGCGCCAGCAGTGGGCGGCGAGCGCCAGCGTCGCTGCCGTGCTGAGCGCCATGAGCGCGATCACCGCGATGAGCACCTCGGTCTCCATCGCGGCGGTCAGCTCGCCTCGTCGGCGCTGCCGGTGGGCGCCATCAGCATGTCGGCGGTGGGCTCGACCACGTAGGCCTTGCGGACGTCGTCGTGGTCGATGATCAGCGCCTTGTGGCCGCGACCGAGCACGCCGGCCTTGTCGCAGCGGACCGGGATGACCAGGATCGTCCCGCCGTCCTCGACGGTGGCCTGACCGAAACTGTCGTCGACGTGACCGGTGGTGATGGTGCAGGTGTGGCCCACGTAATCCAGGTTGGACTTGCCCTCCTTGATCTCGAACACCGGAGCGAGCGGGCGCACCAGGAGGCCGGAGAACGGGATGCCGACGATGACCACGGCGAGCAGGATCAAGGCCGGCAGCCAGCCGGCGAGGTTGCCCACCGCGCTGGTGGCGTAGCTCATCGCGAGCAACGACGCGCACCAGCAGACCAGCATGATGACCGAGATCGAGATCGTGATCGGGACAGTGGCGAGGCCGAGCGAATGCCAGATGCCGCCGCCGTCGGCACCATCGGCACCGTCGGCGCCGTCGGCACCGTCGGCACCGTCGCCCAGATGGATGCCCTTGATGCCCTCGGCGCCGCCCTTGGCGCCACCGGTGAGCGCGTCGCCGAGCCCCTTGCCAGCATCGCCGGCGTCGCCGCCACCGAGCAGATCGATGTCGAGCGCGCCGAGCAGCACGAACAGCCAGTACACCAGGCAGATGCCGAGGCCGATCGAGAAGATCACGGTCGGGAATCGAACCGACGCTTCGAGCAGCTGGCTCATGCGCTCCTCCCCGCGCCACAGGCGGTGACTGGATGACCGTCAGATGGCCACGTCGGGTGCGTCGTCTTCAACAAGACGTTCCCTGCTGTAAGTCTCCCCCGAGCATCAGGAAAGGGACGATCGGCCGACCCGGTGCACGATTGCAACCCCGGTGGACACCCAACCGGCATGCCTGAACTTGCCGGCTGCGAGCTCGTCATGCGCTCCTTGACATGTGCATATGAGTGCATATATGCATACGAATGCTGATGCCCGCGCTCGCCACCATCGCCCACGACCTGGCGGCCATGCCGCTGCTCACCGCCTCCACGTTGCTCCTGCTCGGCTTCGCCGCGCTGTCGATGGTCGACGGCGTGTACCTGCACCTGTGGCGCTACCGGCTGTGGGCGCGGGCCGCGTCGCGGCGCGAGCACTGGTTGCACACCGCGCGCGCGCTGCTGTTCGCCCCGATCGTGCTGCTGGTGTTCGCGAGCCCGACCGCGGGCACGGCGCTGTGGGCGGGCGTCACGCTGCTGGCCGTCGATCAGGTCTTCGAGGTGCTCGACGTGCTCGAGGAGCGCCGCAGCCGCGCCGGTATCGGCGGCCTCGGCTCGGGCGAGTACCTGGTGCACGCCATGCTGGTGACGTTGCGCGCCGCCGCGATCGCGCTGGCCCTGGCGCACCGGCCGGCAGCGGCGTGGGCGTTCGACGCCGCGCTCGCGTTCGGCTCGTACCCGGCGACCATCGTCACGCTGGTGCACCAGCTGGTGCCGGGCGCGATCGTGGTGGCCGCGCTCCACGTGTGGCTGGGCGTGCGCCGGCCGCAGCCCTTGTCCGCGCGGGGGCCCTCAGGCTCGGCCCGGTCATGGTGAGCCGGGCCCGCGCCGCTGCGAGGATCGTCGAGTTGCTCGACTCGCCGCTGCTGCGCGCGCTCAGCGAGCCGGCGCGGCTCGAGGTGCTGCGCGTGCTCTTGCTGCACGGCCCGGCGGACATCGCCGCGATCGCCTCGCACCTGCCGCAGGATCGCTCGGTGGTGTCGCGCCACCTCAAGACGCTCGAGGAGGCCGGGCTGGTGCGCGCCGAGCGCGACGGCCGGCACCGCCGCTTCGAGCTCGACGGTCCCGCGTTCATCGCCGCGCTCGAGCGCATCCTCGGCGAGACGCGGGCCATGGCGATGGTGTGCTGTCCGCCGCCGCCGCCGCCACCCGCGGTGCCGGCCACCGATCTGGTCCGGCGCCGGAGCTGAGCCCGCGCGCGGGCCTTCACCGCGTCAGTGCGCCAGGTCGAAGGCGTCGGCCTGGGCTTCGCGGATGTTCGACTTCGCCGGCGTGCTGTCGGGCGCCGGCGCCGCCGCGGTCGGCGAGGTCGGCTCGAAGCCCTTGGTGGCCCGGCCGAGCACCGCCTCCTGCTTGTCGAACGACGCCCCGGCCTTGCCACCGCCGGCGAACGGCGAGTCCTTCTTGAGCTGCCAGTTCTGGGCCTGGACGTGGCGGGTGCGGGCGCGAAGCAAGGTCGTGGCGTCCTCGCCGCGGCCGGAGCGGAACATCTCGTTGGCCTGCTCGAGGGTCGCGGCGGTCTCGCTCGACGACACCCGCGCCGACACCGTGCCGTCGAGCGGCGACAGCTTCGAGGTGTCGGCGGTCGCCACCGCCGAAAGCGTGCCCTCGCACTGGCCGGGCTTCTGATCGACGAGATCTTCGTAGCGCAGCCGCACCGCCGCGACCGGGCGCTCGCCGGCGGCGCCGCGGGGTACGCGCAGCCGGACCAGCGCGGTCTTGTGCTCGCCGGCCGAGAAGGCCCCCATCGGGATGATGGTCTGGCTGCCGCTGCCCACGGTGGCGCGATCGAACACGTGGTCGGCGAACACGCCGGGCGCCAGGTCGACGACCAGCTCGGCCTGGTTGGCGACCGTGCGGGTCAGCGAGCTCATCTCCTTGTCGAAGATGGCGGCCAGCGCGTCGGGGCGCTCGACGAAGTAGTGGCCGCCGTTGGAGTCGCGGGCCAGCGCTGCCATCAGCCGCTCGTCGTAGTCGACGTCGACGCCGACCGTGGTGATCGACGCGCCCATGCGCCGGCAATCTTCGGCCTGGCGCTTGAAGCTGGGCAGGTCGCGGGTTCCGGCCGTGGCCAGGCCATCGGAGAGCAACAGGATGCGGCTCACCATGCCCGGTCGCTGACCGAGCAAGCGCATGCCGGCGTCGAGGCCGCACGAGATGCAGGTGTCGCCGCCGGCGCGCGGGCTGGCCAGGCGGTCGAGGATGCGGGCCCGGGAGGTCGCATCGATCATCGTGGGTGACAGCAGCACCTGCGAGGTGGTGTCGTAGGCGACGAAGCTGACGATGTCGCCGTCGCGCAGGCGCTCGATGGCCTTGCGGGTCGCCGCCATCGCGTTGCTCAGGCGTTTGCCCTTCATCGAGCCCGACTTGTCGACCACGATCGATAGGTTGAGCGGGACCCGGGCCGCGGTGCGGCCGGCGTCGGCCGAGACGTCGACGAACAGGAAGGTCTCGCTGTCGCTGTCGGCGGGCAGGACCGGATGGCCGAGTCGGCCTTCCATCATCAGCGTCTTGCCGGCCGTGAAGTGCGAGCGATCGACCGCGGGCGTGGTCGGTGCCGGCGCGGTCCCGGGCCGGGCGGGGGCGGCGCGGTCGGCTTCCGGCGTGGTCGCGGCGCCGCGGGCGCCCTGGGCGGGGTCGATCGACACCCACACCGCGGCTCCGGTGGCGATGGCGCTGGTAGCGGCGAGGGTCAGGAAGGTCGAGAGCTTCACGGCGGTGCCTCCTCTCCCCGGTCGGTGGTGCGCGGCGTCGATGGGTCGCCGGGCCGCACGCTGGGGTCAACGGACTCGAACGTATGGTGCTGCGGATCGGTCTCCGACGCCGGTACGGGGCGTATAAGTCGTGACAGCAGGCTGGTTCCGGCGCCGGTCGCCGGTTCGGCGCCCGGCTCGGCTCCGATCAACACGAACAGGGCGTCGCAACCGACGTCCTGGCGGCCGCCGGCCGTGGCCACGGTGGCGCGCCCCGGCGCCAGGCCCACCACCTCGCTCCGCCACGCGATCCGCACCGCGCCGGCGGCGATGCGGCGGCGGAGCTCGTCGATGTTGCGGGTCCGGCCGCGGCGGAACTCGGTGCCGCGGTAGACCATCACGACCTCGGTGCCGGGCTGACGCGAGAGCGCGATCGCCGACTCCATGGCCACGTCGCCGAGACCGACGATCACGACCTGGCGTCCGGCGAAGCTGGCGGCGTCGGCCAGCGCGTAGTGGACGTGCGCGGTCATCGCGGACGGGATCTCGAAGCCCAGGCGGCGCGGCGAACCGCGCCGTCCGACCGCGATCACGACGTGGCGAGCGCGATGCTCGGTGGTCGCGCCGCTGCCATCCGAGCTCTCGACCCGCCAGCCGCCGCCGACGGCGATCGGGGCCAGCGCGGTGACCCGGCGACCCTCGACCAGCGGCGGGCGTTCGGTGCGCACGATCAGCATCCAGCGGGCGAGCAGCTCTTCCTTGGTGGCCTCGGCAAGCCACAGTCGAGGCGCCGCCGCGCCGGGTGCGGCGGCGTCGAGCACCAGCTTGCCGCGCGGGAAGCTCTGGACGCTGCCGGCGACCGTACCTTGCTCGAGCGTCAGCGCGCGCAGCCCGCGGGCCTGGGCCTCGAGCGCGGCGGCGAGGCCGGCCGGCCCGGCGCCGACGATCAGCACGTCGAGCAGCTCCAGCGGGTCGCCGGGTGGCCGGGGCGCGGCGGCCAGGCGCGCCGCGATGGCGACCACGGCGCGCGCGCCCTCGTCGACGGCGTTCCGGATCAGCGAGCCGCCCCTGGCGTCACCGACCACGAAGACCCCGGGCGCCGGCGCCGCCTCGAGCGAGCCGCGCTCGGTCGGTGCGGGGGCGGCGCCGGCGCCGCCCCCGGCGTCGCGCATCGTGAGCGACTGGTTGGGACAGACCTGGGCGCACAGCGTGAGGCCGCAGCAGGCGTCGGGTCGCGCCACCACGGCGACGTAGCGGCGCACCTCGAGCACGTCGTACGGACAGGCCTCGACGCAGGCGTCGCAGCCCAGGCAGGTCGCGGCATCGATCACCGGCAGCCGGCGTATGGCCGCGGCGGTCACCAGCGGCGCCGCGGGATGGGCGACCGCGGCCGCATCACGGCGACCACGGCGCCGGCGCGCGATCGCCCGCGCGCTGCCACCGGTGACGAGCGCCGCGACGCTGGCGATCGCGAGGCCGAGCCACGGACTCGACCCGCGGTCCGGTCGCCGTGGGCGCGGGGGCAGGGCGTGGGCCACCGCCCGGGCCGCCTCCCAGACGCCGTCGCGGCCGCCGATGGTGCCGTCGCGGCCGCGCACCGCGCGGTGCTCGTCGAGGCAGGTCACGACGCCGCCGATGACACAGGTCAGCAGCGGCGCGCGGGTCGGGTCGTGGCAGCCGGCACAGGTGGCGGCGTCGACCAGCGGCACGGTGAGCGCGCGGGTCGGTCGGTAGCCTGCGACCGCGACGTCGCGAGATCCGACGTCGTCGTCGCGCACGGCGCGGCCATCGGGGAAGAAGGTCACCGCACCGTGGCCGCGGTGGCCGCCATGGCAGCCCGCACACGCGAGCGCGCCGCTGGCCCGCAGCGTGGTGTGGCCGGGTCGCGTCGACGGGTGGGTCTGGTGACACGCGGTGCAGGCGGTGGCCGGCGGAACCCCACGCGCACCGCTGCCATGGCACGTCGCGCACGCCAGGCCGGCCCGGCGGTGCGATGGCGACAGCGGTCCCGGCGCGCCGCCACGGCTCGACGCCGGCGACAGGGCGATGGCTGCCGCCGCCGCCACCACGGCTGCCGTCAGCGCGGCGACCGCGACGCCGCGGAAGCGCGTGACGTCGCTGGTGGCGACCACCCGCGGCACGCCGTGGCGAGGCGCGCCCGGGTTCGCGCGCCTCATGGTCGCCACGCCGTGATCACGTGGATCCCGAGCAGGCCGAGCGTCATCGCGGCGAGGACGACATGGATCGGCATCCACGCTCGCAGCGCCGCGGTCAGCGCGCGCCGGCCGGGCAGGGCCCGCAGCTCGACGGCGAGGCGGATCACGCCATCGAGCCCGTGCAGGCGATCGGCCCCGCGGCCAGCGAGCACGGCGTCGACCCGAGCGCGCAGCCGCCGCTCCTCGTCGGAGAGGCCGCGCCGCGACGCCGCCAGCGCCAGCCAGCCGAGCGGGGCGCGCGCGTAGGGCATCAGGATCCGGGCCGCGAGGTGCTTGACCAGCTCGCTGGTGCCGCTCAGCTCGCGAAACAGCCGCGCGCGCAGCTCGCTGGCGTCACCGGCCAGATCCTCGGGCAGGGCGCCGCCACGCTCGATCCGCGTCAGCATGCGCGGAATGCCCCGGTACGCCGCCGCGCCGACCGCGCCGGTCGCCGACGCGACCACGAACGCCAGCAGCAGCGCGCCGGCCGGCGAGGCCGGCATTGCCAGCCCGGCGTGGGCCAGCACCGCCGCCGGGGCCAGCAGGCCGAGTCCGACGTGCGCGATCAGATGGACCCGGGTTCGCGATCTCGCCACCGGTCGGACCTGCTGCCGTCGATCACGCGGTCGCATCCACGACCGCACCAGTCGCTTCGGCAGCACGTAGGCGCCGAGCATCAGCAACAGCAGTCCGGCCACGGCGCCGGCGGCCAGGCCGGCGCCGCGATCGGGGGCCCAGTTCCAGGCCCGCGGCAGCGCCCAGCCGGCGGCCAGCGCGGCGAGCACGATTCCCGCCGTCGCGCCGCGCTTCGCAGCCGCGCGCAGGCGTGTGGTCGTGGTCCGGGACGCGGTTCCGGTCGCGGTTTCGGTTTCGGATTCGGACCCGGTCGCGGCTGCGGCTGCGGCTCCGGTTGCGGTCGCGGCTCCGGTTGCGGCTGCGGCTGCGGTCCCGGCTCTGCGGCGCGCTGCCCCGCGCAGCACCAACGCCACCTCGGCGAGCGCCCGCTCGGGATCGATCCGCAGCAACGACCCGGTCGGACACGCCGTCACGCACGCCGGCGCCTCGTGCTCGCGGCACAGGTCGCACTTCACGGCGATCTCGGGCGACAGCCGCAACCGGCCCGCCGTCGTCGCCGGCGCTGGCGGCACCGGCCGCGGCGCCATGGCGATGTTGTCCCACGGGCACGATCGGGCGCAGTTGCCACAGCCGGTGCACGCGTCGGCGCGGATGAAGACCTCGCCGTCGAGGTCGCGGCCGATGGCGCCGGTCGGGCAATCGTGCAGGCACGCCGCGTGTCGGCAGTGCTGGCAGGTGTTGGGCAACAACAGGGTCGCCGGCCGCGCTCCATCGCCGTCGTCGCGGCCGAGCATCCCGCGGCCGAGCGCGACATCGACCGGGGTCACGACCTTGTCGCCGCGCCGCACCAGCCGGCTCTCGCCGTGGACCTCGGCGCAGCTCCACGCGCAGTGGCCGCAACGTACGCAGGTGTCCTGGTCGATCACGAGCAGCGAGCGCGCGATCTGCAACCGGTAGAGATCGCGGAACGCGTGCTGGGTCGAGCGCGCGGCGGCGTCGCCGACCACGGCCGCTTGATCCGCGAGCTGGGTGGCCGCGACCCGGCGCCAGCGCACCAGCACGCCGGGGTTGCGATCGGTGACCGTGCGCACCACGGCGCGCGGCAGCACGGCGCACCAGGTGTCGCCGGCGGCGACCGCGGTGGCGGCGCACGGCGCGCCGGCGAGCGCCTCGTCGTCACCGAAGAAGTCGCCGCGCGCCAGGTAGGCCTGGACCGCGCCGTCGCGCTGCAGCTGCACCAGGCCCTCGGCGACGACGTACACGTGTTCGGCGCGATCGCCGGCGTGGACCAGCTCGGCGCCGCGGGCGAAGTGTTCGAGCCTGACGCCGTCGAGCAAGAGCTCGAGCTCGGCGGCCTCGAGGTCGCGTCCCAGGGCACTGCCGGCGAGGACGTCGCGGGCCGCGCCGCGCTCGAGGTAGCGGCCTTCGCGGCTGCCGGCCCCGCCGGCATCGCCGATGCGGGCCAGGACCCGGCGGGCCACGGCGCCGGGCACCTCGGCGACCCGGGTACCAGCGGCGGCGATCGCGCTGGCGCGCCGCGCCAGCCCCGGCAGCAGCGCCTCCTCGCCGAACGTGTCGCCGACCCGGGCCGTGCGCAGCAGGCTCGGGATGACGTCGCCGCGTCGGGTGGTGCGCAGCTCGACCGATCCGGCGAGCACGACGAACAGCGTCTCGCCGGGTTCGCCGTCGCGATACAGCTCGTCGCGGGCGTCGCGGGCGGCGCCGGCGGCGATCAGCTCCGCGGTCATGGCACCACGACCCGGGTCTCGGCCACGTCGACGATATCGAGGCGGTCGAGCGCGCGCGCATCGATCAGCGGGCCGCTCGGCCGCCGCCCCAGGCGAGCTTGCTCGCGCTCGTAGTCGATGAACGCACGCAGCAGGAAGGGCGGAAAGGCGCGAAACCGCAGCCGCACCTCGACGGTGAGCGGGCCGGCGGCGGTGGCGACCTCGAGGTCGTGCAGGTAGCGCTGCGGCACCCCGGGTGCCAGCGAACGGGTGTCGACGATCGCGTCCGGTCCGCGGACGATGCCGCGACTGGCGTCGAGCGCGCCGATCGGGAAGTACACCTCGAGGAACGCGTTCGGTCCGCGCAGGTTCGAGCCACACGCGCCGCTGTCGGGGTCGTAGTCGCCGTCGGCGTAGCGGTCGCCGCGGGCGCGCTCCTGGCCGGGGCCCGGCTGGCACCGACCGCGGCTGTCGATCTCGCCGATGCAGCGCACGCAACGCAGGAAGCCGTTCTGGAAGTTGACCAGGCCGTGGCCGCGCCGGGTGCGGCCATCGGCGTCGTCGGTCCAGGCCGGCACGTCGGGGCCGTCGGCGACGTCGGCCCCGAACAGGCCGAGCGGGTGGCCCTGTCGATCGGTGACGGTATCGATCGTGGTGACGCGGAGGAACTGCTTGTCGCGCAGGTCGTCGCTGGCCCGATCGACGCGCCCGGCTTCGTAGATCACGGTGCCGCGCGCGTCACTGACCTTGACGTGCAGCCAGATCTCTCGCTCCTGACTGAAGCCGGCCGGGACCCGGTGGCCGGCGCCGATGTTCTCGATCACGATCGGCAGCTCGAGGCGGCCGCCGCTTCGACGGACGCCCTCGACGGTCAAGCGAAACGTGCGTGCCAGCAGCAGATCGCGCCGCTGCCGCGCGCCCAGCGGCACGCCATCGACGTCGAGGCTGGGGTCGTCGATCGCGCGGGCGTCGAACGCCGGATCGAGGGGCACATCGACGCCGGTGAAGCTGTGGCCGTGCAGGGCGCCGGGCTCGCTGCCTGCTGCGGCGTGGCCGGTCGGGAACCGTCCCGGCGGCACCGCGGTGAACCGCGTGCCGGGTGGGCAGGCTCGCGCGGCGACGCCGCTACCGGGCGGCTCGCCGGGCGCGGCGACGCACACGCCGGGATACAGGCTCATGTGGCAGTCCTGGCAGGTCGCGGCCACCCGGCCGGCGCGCCGCTCGTCGTCGGCCCACGTCACCCACTCGCTGTACGCGTTGCGGAGCCGCTTGAAGTGCTCGCCGCGCCGCACGCCCTCGAGCGCGTCGGTGCCAAACAGCCGGACGTCGTGGCACGAGCCGCAGAACTCGCTCGATCCGAGGTAGGCGCGTGCCGCCGGCGAGCTGGCGCGGTGCGCGCCCCCGGCGACCAGGTCGTCGCCGCCGCCGAGCAGCGCGCGCAGATCGAATGCGTAGCCGCTGTTGGCGATGCCAAACCGGCCGCGTTCGTCCTCGGGTCGCATCGAGAAGCGCGCCCCGGTCTCCGGTGAGGTCCACGACGGGTTGCCCTGGTAGCCGGCGCCGGGCCGCGCCGGGCCGGTGACCTGATGACAGAAGCCGCAACCGATGCCCTCGCGCGCGGCCGCCGGCAGCAGATCGCGCAGCGGGCGGCGGGTGGCGGCGTCGAACGAGGTCCCGTTCCACGGCGGCAGCGTCGGCGCCAGCGTCTCGCCCGGCGCGTGGCAGTTCACGCACCACAGCTCGCCGCCCGACCCGGTGACCGCGATCCCGGTCCGCGGGTTCGTGCACGCGCCCGCCCCTGCGGCGCGCAGGATGCCGGCGCCGCCGGGACAGTCGTCGCCGCGACCGACCTGCTCCTGGATCAAGATCTCCAGCGCCTGGTACATGGGCGAGCCGGTCGCGTGCGCCATCACCGACCGGCTCCACTCGCCGGCCTGTCGCGGG
Source organism: Myxococcales bacterium (assembly GCA_947483555.1). GTDB lineage: Bacteria > Myxococcota_A > Polyangia > Haliangiales > Haliangiaceae > UBA2376. Next base: position 89,285 of record CANKMW010000008.1, on the reverse strand, counting down.
TGGCACGACTGGCAGGCCTCCAGCGCGCGCGCACTGCTCAGCGGCGCGTCCTTCGCGACCGGCGTCGCGCGCAAGGGTGGCCGTGACGCGCCCGCGAGCCCGATCGCGATCGCGACGCCGAGCGCCAGCGGGACCATGAACGCGAGACGTGCGGGCCACGGCGACGGCGACCGTCCTTCGACTCGGCCCTCCGGGCCTCGCTCAGGACCAACGGTGGGGACGGTTCCGGATCCGGGAACGGCATCGGAATCGGAATCGGAATCGGAATCGGAATCGGAATCGGCCCCGGCATCGGCCGCCCCGAGAAACCCTCGCAACGCCTCGCCGATCGCCTCCGCGCTTCGCGGCCGACGGGCCGCCTCCGGATCCAGCATCCGCAGACACAGACTCTGCAGTCCCGCCGGCATCTCGGTCGCCACCGTCGGTGGCAGCGGCGGTGCGCCGCGCCCGGCTTGATCGTCGAGTCCGCGGCGCAGGCCGGCCGCGAACGGATGCTCACCCGCCAGCAGCCGGTACAGCACCAGTCCGATCGCGTAGCGATTGCTGGCGCCATCGGTCGGCGCGCCCTCGGCCTGCGCGGGCGCCATCCAGCGGGCACTGGCGCTCGCGGTGGACGGGCTCGTGCCGCCACCGCCGCCGACCAGCGCTGCCACCAGCGACTCGGCGCGCAACATCAGGCTTCGGTGCCCGCGATTCCTGCCATCCGGCGCCTCCCCCACCACCACCGCGTCGGGCTCGATCGACCCCGGGAACAGCGCCGCACGCTCGCAGGCCGCCGCCGCATCGGCGAGCGTCGCCGCCATCGTCACCGCCTCGCGCCAGGTAACCGGTCCGCGATGCGCGGCCAGCCACGCGGTGAGCGTTGGAGCGGCGGGCGCGCGCTCGAGCCACCATCCCTCGCCATCCTCGCCGCCATCGACGAATCCACCGACGCCCGCCGCGCCCAGGGCGCGCAGCCGCGCCGCCACGCGGGCGTCGCCGGCGCCGAGGCGCCAGCGTTCGCGCCCGCTGTCGCCGGCGAGCGCCACCCGGGTCGCGCGTCCGATCGCCGGCAGCGCGCGCAGCATCACCGGCTGGTCGCGGCGGGTGGCGTCACCGGGGCCTCGGCCGTCCACCGCGACCGCACCACGTACGTGGCCACCGCCGTCACCAGGCACAGCGCGATCACGGCACCGATCGCGCGCCGCGTGCTGATCTGGCGTGGCCCGCTGGCGCGATCGATCAACGCGATGGTGTCGAGCCGCGGCACCACGGGCTGCCCGGCCTGCCGCGGCAGGTCGGGGCGCGAGCCGGCCGCGGTGATGGTCGCGGCCGCGGGCGCTGCGGAGGCGGCGCCCGCGCCGGCCGCCAGCGACACACTCCCGCTCGCGCCGCTGTCGGCGGTCGCGAACGGCTCGAGCGCTGCGATCACCTCGTGCGCCGAGGCCGGCCGATCCGCCGCCGCCTTGGCCAGCAGTCGGGCCAGCAACCGCTCCACGCCGCGCGGCAGCCCGACCCGAGCGTCGTCGGGCAGCGGCGGCGGCGGCGCCGTGCACTGCATCTCGAGCAGCTGCCGCGGTGACTCGGACTGGAACGGCGGTTGCCCGGCGATCATCTCGTAGAGCACGAGCCCGAGCGCGTACAGGTCGGCGCGGTGGTCGACGGCGCCGGCGTCGATCTGCTCCGGGCTCATGTACGCCAGCGTGCCGACTGATCCCGTGGTGCCCTTACGCATCGCCTGCAGCACCTTGCCGATCCCGAAGTCCATGACCTTCACCCCGGTCGGGGTCAGCATCAGGTTCTCCGGCTTGAGATCGCGGTGGATGATCGGCGGCTCCTGGCCATGCGCCGCCGTCAGCCCCGCCGCCACCTCGGCCGCGATCGCGACCGCTTCGGTCCACGGCAGCCGGCCGCGCGCCGACAGCCGCTGGCGCAGCGTCTCACCATCGAGGAACTCGAGCGCCAGCACCAGCTCGCCGTCGACCTCCGTCGACGCCAGGCTGCGCACGATGTTGGGGTGATCGAGGTGGGCGAGGATGGTCATCTCATCGAGAAAGCGGCGTCGCGCGTCCTCGGATCGTCCCAGCTCCGGGCGCAACACCTTGAGCGCGACCCGACGCCGCGACAGCCGCTCCTCCGCCTCGTACACCTTTCCCATCCCACCTTCCCCGACAAGACGACGGACGAGGTAATCGCCGATACGGTCCATCGGCGTGAAAACGCGCCGCGACCGGCTTCGATCTAGGTGCCCTGGATTCGAGTCCGAGCCCGAGCCCGACCCCGAGCCCGAGCCCGAGTCAGGGTCCTGACGGCGTCGCGGTCAGCGCACTGGCGGTGCATGCGACCGACCAGCCGGGCACCGCGGCCAGGGCGATCCTCGCGCACGCGTCGTCGAAGCCGTCGCCGGGCAGGGTGAGTACCGGCGGTGGACCGCCGCGTCCGGCCACCCCGCCGAGCACGAACTGCGGCGACGACATCACGACGCCGCAGAAGCGACGCAGCGCCGCAGCGGTCAGCGCCGCGGCGGGCGCGGTCAGCGGCTGGCCGATCAGGGCCTCGATCGCGCCCGGCTCGCCGGCGGTGGTGTCGATCGGCTCGCCGACCAGGCGGTCCTTGACGATGGCGATCAGGTCGCCGACGGTGGCGTCGGGGTTCGCGGCGCCGGCCGCGATCGCGCGATCGACGAGGTCGGCGCCGGTGACGTTCATCGGCTTGGCGCAGGCGCCGAAGCGATCCTCCCAGGCCAGGCGGGCCTGGAAGTCGAGACCGCGGAAGCCGCGCTCGCCGTTCTTGAGGAAGACCCCGATGGCGCGCTGGAACGGTAGCTCGTCGGGATCGAGGGTCGGCGGCTGGCCCTGGCAGGTGACCGCGTAGGTCTCGCAGCAGAAGCTGAGGTTGCAGTACTGCGCCAGCTCTCCGCACGACAGCTGATCGCACCCGTCCTCGGAGGTCGGGAACTGCTCGTTGACCGGCGTGCTCCACTCCAGCCCGGCGTACGCCGATGACAGCAGCGTGCGCGGCGAGACCGCGGCCACCGAGTCACCAGGACCGTTGCCGTGACGCACCGGATCGGCGTCGTCGATGACCCAGGGGTCGTAGAGCGCCGGGTAGGTGTACGGGTTGGCTCCGCACCCGGCCGCGGGTGGCAGGCGGCTGAAGTAGTCGCTGGTCACGATCGCCACCAGCAGCTCGTCGAGCGAGAAGCCGCTGCGGACGAAGCCGTCGGTGAGCGCCTGCAGCTGGTCGCGCTGGGCCTGGTTGCGCGGGAAGTAGTTGGCGATCGTCAGCGGCGTGCCGACCACCTCGCGCCACACACCCTCGACGGCGCTGGTCGCCACCATGTATGCGAACGCAGCGTCGGGATCGGCGACCCCGCCCTCGCTGTCGACGGTCAGGCCGACGCCCCGGATGGCGGCGATGCCGCGGGCCAGCGCGGCGTCGAGATCGAACGCGGTCAGCCGGCGGCCGGTCAGGGTCGCGAAGTGGCCATCGATCTGCGCCGGGTCGTCGCCGACCGTGGCCGGCGCGGTGAAGCGACCGCAGCTGGTGGCCATACCCCACGGCGTGCGGCCGTTGCGGTCGAGGACGAAGCCGTCGTAGCGGAACGGGGCGTGGGCGCGGGACGGCTCGATGCCGGTCGCCAGGCCGTAGATGGCGCCGTCGACCAGCCCGGCCAGCGGCCAGTGGCGATCGAGCGCCGGATCGTCGCGATCGGTGACCGCGCCCTGGCTGTTGTGGCAGCCGAGGCAGACGATGTCGCGGTTGAGGTAGGCGGCGTCGAACACGGCGCCGAAGTCCTCGCGCCGCGCCAGCTCGGCCTCGACGTCGGGCACGTTGGCGGCGACGATCGGCCGACTGACCAGCGCGAACAGGTGGCCGCGGTAGATCGGCGTCACGTCGTCGAGCGCGATCGAGCTGCGCACCACGTCGAGCATGGTGAACGGCTCGCCGGTGCCGGTCCCGGTGGCGGCGGTGTCGCGCAGGTAGCCGGCGATGATGCCGTCGACGGTGGTGCGGCGGGCGTCGCCGTAGCAGCTGTCCTGGGCCTGATCCTCGATGCGGGCCACGCGCAACGCGTCCATGAAGTGCACCGACCAGCGCTCGATCTTCTCGGGGCGCGCCAGCAGCGCCCGCGCCACCACGGCGCGCGGATCATCGGTAGTGAGGTCGGCGTCGCGGGCGGCCGCGACCTGCTCGTACAGCGCCACGTAGGCGTCGACCTCGCGCTGCGATGCCGGCCGCCGGCCGAGGATGGCCAGGGTCGCGTCACGCACGAACGCCGGCGGATCGCTGGCGCACTGGTCGAACGTCGAGTCGGGGCCAGGACCGTCGTCGTCGGCGTCGTTGCCGCACCCGCTGCACGCCGGCATCACCGCCACCGCCAGCGCGGCGATCGACGTGATCAGGCGGCTCATACCGTCACCCCCAGCACGCGCTCGGTCGCCTTGCGGGCCGCGTCCTCCTCGGAGATCGCGCCGGGCACGTCCGACACCGCGAAGGCCTCGGGCGAGAACGGCCAGATGCCCATCGCCAGCAACGCGCCGATGCGATTCTCGGCCGGGGTGGCCGCGGTCTCGGCGCGGCCGTCGGGGCCGATGGCGCCGTAGACGCCGTGCTCGGCCGCGGTGATGGTGCCGCCGATGAACGCGGTGACGTAGCCGTACGGGTGGTGGTTGCGGCCGTCGCCGCCGTCCTGGGCCCAGGGCGTGCGTCCGAACTCGGTGTTGAGGATGATCAGCGTGTCGTCGAGCGACAGCTTGCTGGGGTCGTTCTCGCCGGGGCCGTTGATGATGGCGAGCAGCGAGCGCAGCAGGTTGTCGAAGTTGCGTGCGGTATCGAAGGCGTTGCTGTCGTGGGTGTCGTAGCCGCCGCCGCCCGACGCTTCATAGAGGCCGGTGTCGCTCACGCACACGTAGCGCGCCGGCTGGGTCGGGTGCGTCAGCAGGTGACGCGCCGCCTCCAGGCTCATGCCCGGGATGTCGCGGCTGCGGGTCTGGGTGCACGCCGTCCCCGGGCGGTTGACGAACAGGCGCGGCTCGAGCACGCCGGCGATGGCGTCGGACTTGGCGACGGTGCCGGCCGCGATCGTGACGTCGGCAAAGCGTCGCGACCGCACCGGCGCGCCGTCCCACGCCAGCCGGCGGCCATAGGCGTCGACGTAGGTGCGCATCAGCGCGTCGTAGGGTTCGACCGGCCCGGCGGCGCGAACCTCCTCGCGGCCGAGCAGACGCGAGAAGGTCTCGGCGTTGTTGATCTTGATCAGCAGGGGACGAGCCGCGCCCGGGTGGACGCCCGTGGCCGCCGCCGCCGACACGTTGTCGCCGGCGACGCCGCCGGTCGCGAACACGTACGACCATGGGGCGGCGCGATCGCCAGGATCGCGATCGAGGTGGTAGCGCTGCACGTGCGCGCCGAGGCCGGCGGCGGCGGGCTGACCGACCGCGCGGCCGGTCAGCGCCTGCGGCACCGCCGCCTCGTGCGGCTCGAGCTTGTGGCGCTGCACCACCAGGCGCATGCGCGCGCTGAGATCGGGTCGGGTCCACAGCCGCTGCGCGAACGGGCCGAGCTCGACATCGGCGCCCAGCGCGTCGCGCGCGAACGGCTGGCCGATCTCGGTGCCGCCGGTGAAGCCGCACTGGGTCAGCGCCCGCCGCGTGCCGCCCGGCGCGTCGTGGTCGAACGTGTAGTACTGCTGGTTGGCGTACTGCGGATCGGTCGCCCGGCCGTAGCCGCGGACCAGGTACAGCGTCTCCCACTGCGACAGCCCGCCGTAGAGGAAGACCTCGAGCACGCGCTTGGCCTGCCGCCCGGGTGGCAACATCACGGCGCGCGCGCGATCGGGGACCGCCCCGAACGGCTCGGCCCAGCTGGTGCCGCGGAACCAGCGGCCAACCACCACGGCAGCTGCAGCGGCGCCGGCGGCGCGGAGGAGGGTACGACGCTGCATGGCGCGAGCGTGCGCCGCCGACCGTGCTGTCCGCCAGCGCCCGGCGACCAACACACGCTGCCAGGCGCGGGCGGTCACGAGGCGTCGTGGTCGCGGTCGGGCCACGCCCCGAGGTGGGGCTCGGTCCACGGCCGTGTGCTACCACCTCGGGGGTCATGCCCTACCTGCCGCCCGCGGTGGTCGCATTCCTGATCGGGCTGATGGTGTGCGGCGTCTTGTTGATGATGCTGGCCATCCGGGTCCGGATGCGTGATCAGCTCGAGCCACTGTCGCGCCCGGCCCGCTGGCTGATCGCGGCCGTGCTGGGCGGCCTGGCGGCGACCGGTTATCTGCTGTTCCGCATGGCCGAACGGGTGCTCGACTTCTGACCCGCCGGAGCGTCGGCGGTCGCGCGGTCACCGCGGTGGCGTGATCTCGGCCGACCCGCCGCGGTGGCGCGCGTACGTCTCCAGCACCCAGCGGAAGCCGGCGCGATGCTCGACGCTGCGGCGCAGCTCGACGAGGCCGGGTGACCACGGTTCGGGGATCGGATACGAGAACTGCGGCGGCCGGACGATCGCGGTCAGGATGGCGGCGGCGGCCAGGTCGGCGACGGTGAAGCGGTCGCCGACCAGGAAGGCGCTCGGGCCGAGCGCGCGCTCGAGACGGTCGAAGTGTCCAGCCAGGCGGTCGCGGGCGCCGGCGATGTTCACCGCGTCGAGGCCGATGTTCTTGCGGAAGCGGGCGCGCAGGATCGGCACCGTGGCTCGGTAGAGGAGTCCGGTGCCGCGACCGAAGCCGTCGGCGAGCACGCGCGCGGTGGCGGCGCTGTCGGCCACGTAGGTCGACCAGAACAGCAGCCGCACGTCGGGCGCGACCTGATCGTCGAAGTGCTGCTGGATCGCCAGCGCGCGCGTGCGCTCGGCGGCATCGGCGGGGTAGAGGGGCGGATCGGGCTGGCGGCGCTCCAGCTCGTCGATGATGCGCGCCGAGCCGGCGATGGCCTCGCCATCGAGGACCAGCACCGGCACCTTGGTCTGGCCGGTCAGCCGCCGGATGCGGCGCTCGTGCAGGCCGGGTCTCACCGCCTCGCGGACGTGTGGCCACCGCTTGTGGTCGAGCGCCCAGCGCACCTTCTCGTTGAAGTGCGAGACGCGAAAGTGCAGGAGGCGCGGCGGCTCGGCCGAGGACATGGGGCGATGGTACGTGAAGAAGCCGTGAACCGGCCGGCGCGGCGCGGTCCGGCGGCGTATCGTTCACGACGTGAAGCCCGTCCTCCCTCTCGCGATTCTCGCGCTCGTCGTCGTCGCATCCTGCGGCGGCGAGCCGGCGCCCCTGCGAACTCCCGAGCAGCGCGGCGCCGACAGCCGTCCGGCGGTGACGGCGCTGCAAGCCGGGCGCTTCGACGACGCCGCGCGCCATGCGACGACCGCGCTGGCGCTCGATCCGAACAACGCTCAGGCCGCCGCGGTGCGAGCGATCGCCGCTTACCAGGTCGCCGGGCAGACGCTGGTCCACGAGATGGGTCAGATCATCGAGCAGGCCGAGGGCCTCGACGCGCTCGATCACAAGGCGGGGCGGGCGGCGTGGCAGACGTTCGTCGACCGCCTCGACGCCATCGATCGCGACCTCGCCGTGGTCGCCGCCGAGCCCAGCTTCGCCCTCGAGCTGTGCATCGCGTGCTGGGACCACGACTGGAACCACTCGGGCGGGATCGACGACCGCGACCGCAAGATGTTCGAGCTCGAGTACGACGGCGTCGGCGGCGAGTTGCCCGACGGCGACGCGCGCCGCCGCCCGACGTTTCGCTTCGACGTCGGCGACGCCGACTGGGCGCGGGCCATGCTGGCGTTCCAGCGCGCCGGCGTCGAGCTGATCCTGGCCTACAAGTGGTCGGAGCTCGACAAGCTGTTCCGGGGCCGCGACCCGGAGCGCCTCGTGATCCACCTCGACGACGCGAAGCGGGTCCAACGGGCGCGCGATCGCATCCTGGCCGGGGTCGGCTTCGCCGATCGCTGTCGCGAGGCGTACCTGGCCGAGACCGATGACGATCGCGAGTGGGTGCCCAACCCACGTCAGGTCAATCACCCGGTGCCGCTCGCCGTCGACGACCAGCTGTACGCCACCTGGGCGGCGGTCACCCGCGACGTCCGCCACCTGCTGCGCGGCGACGAGGGCATCGCGATGCGCGAGGTCGCCGCGCTGGTCGACGACGATCTGGTGGCGTTCGCGCCCGACGCGTACATCGACGTCGGCCGCTTGCTGCGCGAGCCGTCCGACATCGTCTTCGACGTCCGCGGCGCCGACGAGAGTCGGGCCAGCGCCGAGCGCATCCTGAAAGCGGTCCTCGGCAAGGGCTACGCGACCGGCATGAAGCCGTCACCGCTGGTCGGTCGCCTGCACGCGATGAAGGGCCAGCTCGATCGCGGCGAGGAAACCCTCGAGCACAAGCTACGCTACCTGTTCTGGCTCAACTGAGGGCCGCGCGAGCGACCGCGCGCGCTCAGCCGCCCCTGCTACGGCCCGGCCGTCGTCATCAACTGGTGTGGTGGATGTAGTCGGTGAGGTCGTCGATCGTGTGCTGCTGATCGCGCACCACCCAGCGGGTGAGATCGCCGATCGAGATCATGCCGACCGCCCGGCCCTCGACCATCACCGGCAAGTGCCGGCAACGGCGTTCGGTCATGATCGCCATCGCTTCGTGCACCGTCGTCGATGGCGCGATCGCGAGCAGCTTGGTGGTCATGACCTCGCGCACCTGGGTCGCGGCCGGATCGCGCCCGGGCGCGACCACCCGGGTCAGCACGTCACGTTCGGTGAAGATGCCGACGGTGCGCTCGGCCTCGAGCACCAGCACCGAGCCGATGTTGCGCTCGTTCATGAGCGCGACCGCATCGTGGACGCTGGTGTCCGGCCCGACCGACTCCACCCGCGTCGGCTTGTCGCCGAGGATCTTGCGGATCTCGATCTCCATGGTTGCCTCCCTGCGGTCCTTGATCACCGCTTCACCATTCTTCCCCTCGCCGTGGAAAAAATCACCCGCAGAGTTTGGCGTCGCCGACCTTCTGGGCGCGCCGCCCGCTCCCGGCCGCTCAGGCCTGGGCCCGCGCGCGTTTGCCCGGGTCACGACGTCCCGCGGTGTCGAGCAGCTCGGCGGCGTGGGCGCGTGCCCGGGCGGTGGCGGCGCCGCCGAGCATGCGGGCCAGCTCGTCCTTGCGCGCCGCGGCGCCGAGCTTCTTCACCACGGTCTCGGTGCGACCGCCGACCTCGACCTTCTCGACATGGTAGTGGGCGTCGGCGTACGCCGCGATCTGCGGCAGGTGGGTGACGCACAGCACCTGGCGGTGATCGGCGACGGCGCGGATCAGGGCACCGACGGCGTGCGCGGTCGCGCCGCCGATCCCGGCGTCGACCTCGTCGAACACGTAGGTCGCGACCTCTTCGGCGCGCCGCAAGGTCAGCTTGAGCGCCAGCATGATGCGGGACAGCTCTCCGCCCGATGCCACCCGGGCCAGTGGGCGTGCCTCCTCGCCCTTGTTGGCGGACAGCAGCAGCTCGACGTCGTCGGCGCCATGGACGCCGAGCGGCCGGGCCGTGATCGCGACCGCGACCCGCGCCGTGCCCATCCCGAGCTCGGCGAGCGACTTCGCCACCTCGCGCATGAGCCGAGCCGCCGCGCGGGTGCGGCTGTGGGTCACGGCTGCCGCCGAGCGCTCGGCGCGGATCAGGGCGCGGGCCCGCCCGGCCTCGAGCTCGCCGACCCGGGTCTCGCGGTGATCGAGCCCATCGAGCTCGCCACGGAGCTCGACGGCACGCGCGATCACCTCGGCGAGCGTGCCGCCGTGCTTGCGGCACAGCCGCCGCACCAGCTCCAGCCGATCGTCGATCGACGCCAGCCGCTGCGGATCACCCTCGAGCCGGTCGGCGTAGTGGCGGAGCTCGCCGGCCGCGTCCTCGGCCAGCACCCGCGCCTCGTGGATCTGGCGCAGGGTGGGCTCGAGCATGGCGTCGATCCGGGCCAGCTTGTCGAGCTCGCGCGCCGCCGCCGCCAGCCGGTCCACCGCGCCGTCGTCGCCGTACAGTGATTCGACGGCGGCGCGGGTCCCGACATCGAGCTCGGCGACCGCGCCCAGGCGGGCCCGGTGGGCGACCAGCCGCTCGTCTTCGCCGGCCTCGAGCGCGGCGGCGTCGAGCTCGTCGAGCTGGTAGCGCAGGTAGTCGGCGCGGTCGGCGCGAGCGCGCTCGTCACCACCCAGCTCGGCGAGCTGGCGATCGAGCTCGGCCAGCTCGGCCCACGCCGCCGACATCTCGCCGGTCACCGCCGGCTCGGCCGCGAACGCGTCGAGAATCTCGCGGTGGCGGGCGGGATCGACCAGGCCCTGGTGCTGATGTTGACCCGACAGATCGACGAGCAAGCCGCCGAGCTCGGCCAGGCGGCCGGCGGTGGTGAGGGCGCCGTTGATGTACGTCCGGCTGCGTCCGCCGCGCTGGATCACGCGGCGCACGACCACCTCGGTCACGTCGGTCGCCGCCTCGTCATTCCCGGCCAACGGCAGGCCGGCGGCGACGATCACCCCGCGCACCCGCGCCCGCAGGTCGTCCGGGATCTCGAAGATGGCCTCGACGACGGCTTCCTGGGCCCCGGCGCGCGGGATATCGGCCGACGCTCGGCCGCCCCGCAACAGGTTCACCGCCTCGACGATGAGCGACTTGCCGGCGCCGGTCTCGCCGGTGAGGACGGACAGGCCATCGCCCATCTCGACGGTGACGTCGGACAGGATCGCGAAGTTGGTCACCCTCAGGTAACGCAGCATCTGGATCCGGTTTTACCCTGCCAGGCTGACACTGCGCAAAGGTTCAGGTGCGAAACTGGTGCGACCGGCCGCTGACGCGCGCGTCAGCGGGCGCCGCGCAGGCCCCAGTGGAGCTTGTCGCGCATGACGTCGAAGTAGCTCTTGGGGCCGGTGTAGAGGCGCATCGGGCTCGCGGCGGCGGTGATCTCGACCTTGTCGCCATGCGTGAACGGCACCGCCCACTGGCCGTCGACCGTGAGCACCACGTCGCGGGCGCCGCCGCCGAGCTCGAGGCGGATGATCGACGCTGCCGGCACCACCAGCGGCCGGTTGGTGAGCGAGTGGGCGCAGATCGGGGTCAGCGTCATGCCGGCGGCGCCCGGGATCAGGATCGGCCCACCGGCCGCCATGTTGTAGGCCGTCGAGCCGGTGGGGGTGGCGGCGATGAGGCCGTCGGCGCGGTACTCGGCGACGAACAGGTCGTCGATCCAGGCCATGGCGTGGACGATGCGCGCCATCGCCCCCTGGTGCACGACCGCGTCGTTGAGCGCGGTGCGGTCAAAGCGCTCGCCGCCGGGCCGCAGCAGCGTCACCGCCAGGCGCGACCGATCTTCGACCCGCAGGCGGCCGGCGAGCGCGTCTCGCAGCGCGTCGCGAGCCTCGGCGGGCGCGAAGCCGGCCAGGAAGCCCAGCTGGCCCAGGTTGATGCCGAGCACCGGCGTACCGGTGTCAGCCACCACGCGGCTGGCGCGGAGCATGGTGCCGTCGCCGCCGAGAACGACCAGCAGGTCGAGGCCACCGATCGTTGATTCTGAAACGATCTCGGCGCCTTGTGGACACACGCCGTCTTCGCGCGTGACCACCGCGGAATGGCCTTCGTCGGCCATCCAGGCGATCAGCTCGGCGAGCAAGGGCTCGGCCTCCGACGTGTCGGGCTTGAGCACGAAGCCGATCCGAGCCACGTCCGCGTGTTACCACGTCCTTTCGCGCCTCGGGGGTACCGGTCCGACTTGACTCCGACCCCCAAAGCCTATACACGATCCGCCTTCCCGCCGGGTTCTCTCCGGTGGGTGCCCCCTACGGAACCCCCCATGACGACTGCACACAACGCCACGCAGAAGAGCTTCTGGCTGACCAAGGAAGCCGGCGAGGCCCAGCGCGAGTGGTACATCGTCGATCTCCAGGGCCAGACCCTGGGTCGCGCTGCCACCAAGATCGCGATGGTCCTGCGCGGCAAGCACAAGCCGACCTACACGCCCAACGTCGACATGGGCGACTTCGTGGTCGTGATCAACGCCAGCGGTGCCCAGCTCACCGGCAACAAGGGCGACACCAAGGTGTACTACCGCCACACGCTGTATCCGGGCGGACTCAAGCGCAAGCTGGCGAAGCACGTCATGGCCGACGATCCCGAGCGCGCGATCCGGCAGGCCGTGTGGGGCATGTTGCCCAAGGGCCCGCTCGGCCGCCGCATCATCAAGAAGCTCAAGATCTACCGCGGCGCTGCGCACGATCACTCGGCGCAGAAGCCGCGCGCGCTCGCCGTCTGAAGTCACGCATCGACGTCAAGAAAGAGAACGACATGGCCACTGCCAAGATCTACTCCACCGGCCGCCGCAAGACCGCGATCGCGCGCGTCTGGCTCGTTCCAGGGGGCGGCGCGTTCGTCATCAACGAGCGCCAGGACGAGGAGTACTTCCGCCGCCCGACCGCGCTCATGGTGATCCGGCAGCCCTTCGAGGAGGTCGGTCTCCTGGGGCAGTACGACGTGCACGCCACCGTTCGCGGCGGCGGCATCCAGTCGCAGGCCGGCGCCGTGCGCCACGGCATCACGCGCTGCCTGATGAAGATCGACGCCACGCTCCGTCCCAAGCTGAAGGCCGTCGGGTACGTCACCCGCGACCCCCGCAAGAAGGAGCGCAAGAAGTACGGCCAGCGCGCCGCGCGTGCTCGCTTCCAGTTCTCGAAGCGCTGATCACGACGCCACTCGCGACCGTTCGAACGATGCCCGCCTCGCTTGCCGAGCGCGGGCGTCGCTGTTTTCGGTACTAGTCGATCACGGGACCCGGGCAGCCGTAGACGAACGAGACGTTGGCCACCGCGCCCGACGTGATCTGCGCGCAGTAGGTGCCGAAGAACGTGATCGTCATGCTGTCGGGGTGGTAGTCCCAGCCGTTGGTGTGCTGGGTGGAGCGCGGCACGACCACGCCATCGAGGGTGACGGTGACGTCGTCGGGGTCGGGTGGCACGCTGGCCAGCGCGTAGCTACATGACGGCACGATGATGCCGCCGGCGATCTGATCGAGCACGGCGTTGAGCTGGGCGGCGCTGTTGGCGGCGTAGTAGTGCGGCGGGCCGCCGGCGCGTGGCACCTGGCCGGCGATGGCCGAGTTGTTGAGCACCGCGTCGTTGGTGAAGCCGCCGCCGAAGCCGAGGACGTAGGTCTTGATCCCGGCGCTGGCGAGCGCGGTCACCGCGGCGACGGTCTGGGTCGCGGCGGCGGCCTCGTCGGTGGTGCAGTTGGGCTCGCCGTCGGTGGCAAACAGCACGTAGCGGCCGGCGGGGTTGGCGGTGATGCCCTGGTAGTGCGCGAGCGCCGCCTGCAGGCCGAGCTGCGCCGGGGTGTTGCCGTTGGCGGAGCGCGAGGCGAAGTACGACATGATCTCGGGCGCCTGGTTGAGGTCGATCGGCACCCGCACCGCGCCCGGGTTGTTGACGGCGCAGTCGTCGTTGGTCGGGAACTCGGCGAGGCCGAAGCGAATGTTGTCCTGCAGATCGGCGGCCAGCCCGTTGAGCGCGTCACGCATGATGTTCCACTTCGGCGTGAAGTTGGGGGGGATCGTGAAGATCGGCGAGGTCATCGAGCCCGAGCGATCGAGCACGATCAGGAGGTCGGGGGGATCGCCGAGGTTCTCGACCGCGATCGGCGTGTTCTGTGCGCCGCAGCTCGAGTCGCGGTCGTCGGCGTCGGTGCTGGTGTCGGCGTCGACGTTGCTGCCGGTGCCGCCGCCGTCACCATCACCATCGTCGTCGCCGTTGCCTTGCGGCGACGGGCCACACGCGGCGAGGGGCGAAGCGATCAGGACCCACGACAGCAGTCGACGCATGAGGACCTCCCAGGCGTGCGAGCGTCGCGCGGACGCGGTGGTCGCGATGCGGACATCGTCTGACTTGGTTCCGCCGGCAGGCGACGACGTGCAACCGAGCGTGGGCACTCGCGGTCCTGGCGCGCCGGTGGGCGCGCGATCCGCTACAGTTCGCCGCCATGTCCGATCGCGTCCGCGTCGCCATCGTCGGTGCTTCCGGCTACACCGGCGCCGAGTTGTGCCGGCTGCTGCTCGGCCACCCGCGGGCGGAGATCACCGTGGTGATGGCGAAACGCGCCGCCGGCCAGCGCCTCGACGAGGTGTTTCCGCACCTGCGCGGCCTGCTGGCGCTGCCGATCGAAGCCTTCGACGCCGACACGGTCGCCGCCCGCGCCGACGTCGCCTTCGCGGCCCTGCCGCACGGCGAGTCGGCGACGGTGGTGGCGGCGCTGCGCGCGCGCGGCGTGACCACGCTCGATCTGTCGGCCGACTTCCGGCTGCACGATGCCGCGACCTGGACGACGTGGTATGGCTCGTCGGCGGACGGCGAGCACGCGGCCCATCCGGCACCGGGGCTGCTCGCCGAGGCGGTCTACGGGTTGCCCGAGCGCCACCGCGATGCGCTCCGCGGCGCCGGCCTGGTCGCGGTCCCCGGCTGCTATCCGACCGCGACCATCCTGGCGCTGGCCCCGTTGCTGGCGGCCGGGTTGGTTTCACCAGACGGGCTGGTCGTCGACGCCAAGAGCGGCGCGTCGGGCGCCGGCCGTACGCCCGCGCTGGCCACCCACCTGCCCGAAGCGGCGGAGGGCGTGCGCGCCTACAAGGTTGCCGGCACCCACCGCCACACCCCGGAGATCGAGCAGGAGCTGGCCCTGGCGGCTGGCGTGGCGCCGGGGGCGGTGGCGGTCGTGTTCACGCCGCACCTGCTGCCGATGGCACGCGGCATCCTGTCCTGCGTCTATGCCACGCCCACCGACGCGTCGCGGCCGGCGTCGGTCTACCGCGACGCGCTCGCCGCGGCCTACGCCGGTGAGCCGTTCGTCGACGTCCTGCCGGTGGGCGCGTTGCCCGACACCGCGCATGTGCGCGGCTCGAACCGCGCCCACGTGCAGGCGATCTACGATCCGCGCGCCCGCCGCGTGCTGGCGATCGCCGCCATCGACAACCTGGTCAAGGGCGCGGCCGGCCAGGCCGTGCAGTGCCTCAACGTGATCCGCGGCTGGCCCGAGACGCTCGGACTGGCGGCGGCGCCGATGTTTCCCTGATCGCGCCGGTCAGCTCGGCAGGACGAAGCTGACCCCGGCGTCGCGTCGTGGCGGCGGTGGGGGCGTCGCATCCACCGGAGCGACGGCGGGCGGGGGACCGGCGTCGTGCACCGCGCGGGCCGTCGACGAGCGGCGCGGTGCGGCATCGAGCGGCGCGGTGCGCGCGGCGTCGGTGGCGGTGGCGGCGTCGGTCGCGGTGACGGCGTCGGCCGCGGTGGCGGCATCGGTCGCGGTGACGGCATCGGACGCCGTGGCGCGATCGGGCACGGTGGCGGCGGCCGTGCCGGCGTCGACCGCGACGGCCGGAGTCGAGTCAGCGAACCGATCGAGCGCGATCGCGGTGGCGCGGGGACCGAGCTGCCAGACCAGCGCGGCGACGCCGAGCGCGAGCAGGAACGCGCCGGTCCCGATGACGACCGCGCGGGTTCGCCGCCGCACTGGGGGCGCCGAAGGTGACGGCGGCTGCGCGATCGGCGGCGCCGGAGCGCGGAGGTCGACGGTGTCGCGGGACGGCGCGGTCAGCTCCGGCGCGCCGTCGATCGACGGCGGGGCCGCGGACGGCGGCGTCCCCGTGGTCGGCGCGCCGGACTCCGCCACCAGCTCCACCGCTCGGAGCGCCACGGTCAGCGCGCCGCGCAGCGTGGTCGCGTCGGCGAAACGATCTTCTCGGTCCTTGGCCAGCAGCCGCGCGATGATCTCGCTCAGCGCCGGCGGGATCGACGGCGGCAGCGGCGGCGGCGGCGCGTGCATGTGGAGCCGGAACGTCTCGGCGGCCGACACCCCGACGAACGGCGGGGCGCCGGTGCACAGCTGGTGCAGGACGCAGCCGAGCGCGTAGAGATCGACGCGTCCATCGAGCGGCTCGCCGAGGATGGCCTCGGGCGCCAGGTACGGCGGCGACCCCACCACCTCGCCGCTGCCGGTGAGCGTCGACTCGCCGAAGCCGCAGGCGATGCCGAAATCGAGCACCTTGACGCGCTCGCGGCCCCCGGGATCGCGAGCCAGGAAGATGTTGGACGGTTTGAGATCGCGGTGGACGAAGGACGACGCGTGGGCAGCGGCGAGCGCGTCGGCGATGGGAATGGCGATCTCGAGGACCCGTCGTGGCGGCAGGTGGCGGAGCCGCCGCACCTCGGCGTCGAGGCCCTCGCCGGCGAGCAGCTCCATCACCAGGTACAGCGTGCCGTCCGCGGTCTGGCCGAAGTCGATCACCTGCACCGTGTGCGGCGAGGTCAGCTGCGCGGCCAGCGACACCTCGCGCAGGAATCGCCGCGCCGCGTTGCGGTCGCCGGCCATCGACGGATGCACGACCTTGATCGCGACGTCGCGGCCGACCGACAGCTGTCGTCCGCGGTACACCACCCCCATGCCGCCGGCGCCCAGACGATCGCGGATCTGGTAGCGCCCGTCGAGCTCGCGGCCGAGCAACGCGTCGATCGGCGCGCCGGCCGGATCGGCATCGCTCATGGCCACTCGAGCCGCAGCGCGGCGCCCGCGCCGACCGGCGCCGCGAGCACCACCCAGACGTCGCCGCCCTCGACCTGGAGGTGGTAGTCGCGGCCGCGGACCAGGATGACCCCGTCGCGCAGGAGCACCGGATCGTGACTGCCGTCGACCTCGCTGATCACCACCGCCAGCGACGGCAGCCCGGCGGTCGGCGACATCGTGACCTGGAGCGCGCCGTTGGCGTCCACGGCGTACGCGCCGACCCGCTCCAGGTATCCATCATCGTCGGCGTCCTCGGGAGCATCGAGGCGGAGCGCCGCCGGGGCGGTCACCGCCAGGGTGGGCGGTTGCAGGAACGCGTCGGCGTACGGTCCCACCGCGACGCACGGCCGCAGCTCGCTGCCGTGACCGACGTGGAACATGAGGTCGGCCCGGTACATGCCGCTCGCCACGGCGCGCAGTCGGACCCAGTCGAGCACCAGCGCGGCGACCTCGACCCCGCTGCGGATCGACTCGGACACCCGGAGGCCATCGGCGCCCCCCGGGATGCGCGCCGCCAGCCCGATCCGATCGCCGGTCGTGGCGTGGAAGGCGCACACGTAGCTCGCCGCTCCGGTCGGCGGCGCCTCGTAGTGGGGCTCGTACGCGACGCCGACGATGTCGAATGGCTCGGGGGCCGGGCTGCCCTGCCAGTCGGCGTAGTTCAAGGCGGCGGGATCGAGGGTGATGAACGCGACCAGGTACTGGTCGGAGCTGGGCGCGACCTCGACCTCGTCGTGGCGATGGATGCGACCGTCGGGGTAGATCGTGTACTCCGAGCTGCCCGTGTCGCCGCCGTCGTTCCATCGCTGGACGATGCGCACCACCGCCGGTCCCACGGCGAGCTCGCTGAACGAGGGCGGTTGTCCGACCGCGCGCCAGCTGGCCGTGGTCGGGAAGCGCGTGACGCCGGTGAGGCGGTCGCTGGGCAGCGGGTCGTCCATCATGAGCTGGGCCCCGGAACCGGCCAGGTCGCGCAGCTCGATCGCGCCGGTGACGCCGTCGGCGGTGACGCCGCGGTCGAACGTGATCGCCAGCGCGGCGTTGTTCACGGTCCAGCGATCGCCGGCGGCGCCGATGGTGTTGCCGGCCAGCGCCTGCGCGCACGGCAGGTCACCGTCCCGGCAGTCCTGATCGATGCCATCGCCGCACACCTCGAGCGCGCCGGGGTGGATCGCGGTGTCGCCATCGTCGCAGTCGAACCGTGGTGTGCCGCAGTTGACGTAGCCATCGGCATCGAGATCGACCGCCGCGCAGGCATCGAGGTCGGCGTCGACCGGCTGCTGCTGCGCCGGTGGTAGTGACACGCAACCAGCGAGTCCGGCGGCGAGCACGGCGACCCGTATCGCCGTGGGCCGCGCGTTCGTCGGGCGTTCACGCATCTGAGTTATGATCATACCGGAGCCAGTCACGGTGAGGTTTCCGTTCGTCATCGTCGCGTTCACGCTGATCGTCGGTGCGGCGCTGGCGCACGCGCAGCCGACGCCCGAGGTCCGGGCCCGCGAGATCGGGGCCCGCGCGGTCGCGGCGGCGGAGGCCGGCGACCTCACGGCGGCGATCGCGCTGTTCAAGGAAGCGCGCGGCGTCGACGACCGCGCCGAGTACCTGTGCAACATCGGCTACGCGTATCAACGCCTCGGCGAGCTGCCCCGCGCCCATCTGTTCCTGTCGGAGTGTCTGGTTCGCGCCGGCGCGATGGACCTGGCGGCGGCGCAGGGGTTTCGCAGTCTGCTCGACGACGTCGAGGCCACGCTGCGCTCGACCGGCTTCGCGCCGGTCGACGTGACCGTCACCCCGCGGGGCGCCGAGGTCGGGGCCTCGACGTTTGCCGCCGACGAGACCGCGCCCGGACCGCGGATCGTGTGGTTGCCGGCCGGGCGGCATACGATCGGCGCGCGGGCGACGGGATACCAGGACGCCGCCGAGGCGGTCGACGTCCCGACCGGCGGCGGTCGCCTGGCGGTCTCGATCGCGCTGGTGCCGCTGCCGGCAGTGGTCGCCGACGTCCCGATCGTCGTCGTCGCGCGGCGAGCGAGCCGCACGCCGGCCCTGATCGGGTTCGCGGCCGGCGGCGTCGGGCTCGCGGCCGGTGTGTACTTCCACCTCCAGGCGCTGGGCACGCGCGACGAGATCGCCCGCGACCATCCCTTCGCCAGCCCCGAGCGTGATCGCGTCGAGTCGACCTGGCGGCGCGAGGTCACCGGCATGTACGTCGGCTACGGCCTCGGCGTGGTGGCGGTTGGCGTCGGCGCTTATCTGTGGTGGCGAAGCGGACCTCGCGGCGCCCCGCTGGTCACGCCCGCCGGTCGCGACCGGGTGACGCTGACCTGGTCGTTCTGAGCTCAGCGGTTGAGGCCGTGGCGCCGCATCAGCCGGTAGAAGTGCGTGCGATCGATCCCGGCCGCAGCGGCCGCGTCGACCACCGAGCCGTGGTGGCGGCGGAGCAGATCGGTGAGGTAGCCGCGCTCGAAGCGCGCCAGGGCATCGGCGCGAGCGTCGGCAAACGGCCGGTCGGCGCCGCCCACCATGGCCGGCGTCGCGGCCGGCGTCGCGGCCGCCGCGTCGTCGATCGGCAGCGCCTCGTCGAAGACCAGGCAACGCTCGAGGTAGTTGCGGAGCTCGCGCAGGTTGCCGGGCCACGGCGCCTGCCGCAATCGCGCCAGCGCCGGCTCGTCGAGCAGGCGCGCGATCTGCGCCGGTGATGCGCTCAGCGAGCCGAGCAGCTGGCGCGCCACCGGCGCCAGGTCGTCGGGGCGTGCTCGCAGCGGCGGGATCTCGACCCGCAGCACGGCCAGGCGGTAGTAGAGATCGGGCCGGAAGCGGCCGCTGTTGAGCTCGCCGCGCAGATCGCGGTTGGTGGCGGCCACGATGCGGACGTCGATCGGAACCGTGCCGCTGCCGCCGAGCCGGCGGACGGTGCGGTTCTCGATCACGCTGAGCAGCTTGGGTTGCAGCTCGGCCGGCAGCTCGCCGATCTCGTCGAGGAACAGGGTGCCGCCCGCGGCCTCCTCGAAGGCGCCGATGCGGCGGTGGTCGGCGCCGGTGAAGGCGCCCTTCTCGTGGCCGAACAGCTCGCTCTCGAGCAGGTTGGCCGGGATGGCGCCGCAGTCGACGATCACGAACGGGCGGTCGCGGCGCGGGCTGCGCAGGTGCAGCGAGCGGGCGGCGGCGGACTTGCCGGTCCCGGTCTCGCCTTCGAGCAGGACGGTGGCCGCGGCCGCCGCGGCGCGCTCCAGCACGGCGAAGACGTGTCGCATCGCCGTCGACTCGGCGACCAGGAGCTCGAACCGCGGCGCCGTGGACAGCGCGAGCTGATCCGAGCGACCGGCGAAGTCGAAGCGGATCGTGGTGCCGCCGATCCGGATGCGGCTGCCGTGCTCGAGGTAGGCATCGACGACCCGGACGCCCTCGATCTGGGTGCCGTTGAGGCTCTCGGTGTCGCGCAGCCGCGCGCCGCGACGGTCGGCGCGGATCTCGCAGTGGAAGCGCGACACCAGCGGATCGCGGACGATCAACCGGCACAGCGCATGCGATCCGATCGCGCAGACCTCGCCGTCGGACTCGATGGTGCGGCTGGCGTCGGCGCCCTCGGTCACGGTCAGCGTGAACCCGCGCAACACGCCGCGCGGGCCCGCCGCGCGCTCCGGCGTGGTCGCCGCGCCGGCGGCCACGTCGTCTCCGGGCCGGGTCATGTGCGGACGGTAACATGGTGGAGCGGCGCTTCCCCGCCATCGTCAGCGCTTGCCGGTGGCGATCTCCACCACGAATCCCTCATAGGCGTCGGGCATTGCGACACGCTGGCTCGACGACATGCCGCTCCATTTCTGGTCATGGTCGTACGTCTCGATGGCGCGGCTCACACCGGCGCCGTACTTGTGCCCCCACTCGTGGACCAGGATTCCCGCGCGCTCGTCGTCGTCGGACGCGAACCATTGGTCGCACAGGACGATGTCATCGAGCGCCATCGCCGTCGGCTCGAGGGCCTCGCAGAGGAACGATCCGCACTCGTACGACGCGTCCGGTGATCCGCTCTGCATGGTCGTCAGCGCTCGCTGCACGTGCACGTAGTCTCTGCCATTCTCGAAGGCTGACGCTCGATCGTCGCGGTCGATGCTGAACCAGTGGGCCAGCGCCGCGGCCACCTGGGGCTCCACCGTCGACAGCGTCGACGCGGTCGCGGCAGTGGCGGTGGCGAGGAATCGCCGAGCTCGGAAGTGCGAGGTGAAGACAATGCCCTCGCGGTCGTCGTCGCAGTCGTCGCTGCCGGGATTGCCCTTGGCACCACGCATGTCGCCAGCGTCAGCGTCGTTCTCGATGACGTTCTCCGCCTTGAGTGCCGCGTTGCGGCCGACGGTGACGATCGCGACGTGGGTGCTGAACTCGCCGGTCGAGCCGTCCGGGTCCGTGAACGTCAACCCCGCGTGGACATCCCACGTGCCCTCTTGATCGGCGGTGAAGGAGAGGAGCGCCAGTCCGTAGCCGCCCGACGCGACTCCACGGAACGTCAACGGCTCGACGTCGGTGTCGTAAAGTGCCGCACCCTGGCGCTCGCACGACAGCAGCCTGATGTCGGTCTCGACGCCGGACACGCTCAGCTCGGCCAGGTTGTCGAGATCGATGGGGACCTCGATCGGCTGGTTGAAATCGACTTCCAGCTCGACCGGTTCTCCGAATTCCGGGGCGAACGCGGTGCACTGTTCGCCGCCAGTGGGCAGCGAGGTCGACCCACCGTCGTCGTCGCCGGTCATCCAGCTCCACAGCCCGTCGTCGACCTCGCACCTGGCGGTCTCGTCCTGCTCGTCCTCGTCGCTGTCGAAGAGGTCGGTGAAGAAGTCGCCGAAGCGCGCGATGCGCCGGTTGATCGAAGCCGGTGCGATGCCCGGCATCGCCGCCGGCCGCCCCGCCGCGATCGACTCGGCGAACGAGTCGGCCTCGTGCTCGCCGGCGTCGCCGGGCTGGCTCACCTCGAGCGGACCGTCGGTCGGCGGCGTGGCGCCGCGTTGCTGCAGCGTGTGGCCGAGCTCGTGCAGGAGCAGCTGCTGGCCGTCCGCGGTCTCGGGTTGCAGCTTGCCAGCGCCGAAATGGATATCCGGGCCGCTGGTGTACGCGTCGGCGTGAAGGGCGGCCGCGGCGGCGGCCGATTCGGCTCCGGTGTGCACGCGTACCGACGACAGATCGGCCCCGGCCTGGGTCTCGACCTGGTGGCGGACGCGGTCGGGAACCGATTGCCCGGCACCGCCATCGGCGGCACGGACCGCCGCCGCGGCGCGCATGGAGCCGCCGTAGCGACGCTCGACGCGCGTGCGCTTGCCGGGTGCGATGCCGTCACCGCCGGGCGACGCCGGCTGCGGCTCGATGCTGCTCTGTCGTCGACCGGTGTGCTCCATGGCCGACCGAAGAGCAAGCTCGGTGCCGCGCCACTTGTGCGGGATCACGGGCGACGAGCGACGGTCGTGGCGACCGCCGCCACGGATGTGGCGCCGTCTGCCACAACCGGGCTCGGCCGCCGGCGGGGCTCGCGGACCTCGACGAGGCACGCGTGATGCAACCCGGCGCGTGATGCAACCACGACCCCATCGGCTCGCCGCGTTGATCACGATCGTAGTCGGGGGTGCATGCGCCGCCGAACCGGATCCAGAGCCCGGCGCTGGCGCCGACGCCGGGGTCCCGTCCGTCGATGCGGCCGGCGGCGCCGAGGTCGTGCTGCTGCAGGAGGCGTTCGCGGTCGATGGCGACTGGCCGGCGGGCTGGAGTGTGCTCGGCGGCGTCGCCGGCGCCACCGTCGTGGGCGGCCGCGGTCAGTTGACCCCGGTGCTGTCGGACTACAGCCTGGCCCGCATGGGGCACGCGCTACCGGCTGGCGCGGTCGACGTCGAGGTCACGTTCACGATGGTGATGTCGGACGGCGCGCGCCAGGGCGTGGGCGTCGGGGTGCGGCACAACGGCGGCTATCTGCGGGTGTCGTCGCCGCGGGGTAGCGGGTACGCCGTGTTCGTCGAGTCGTTCCGCGGACCAAAGATCGGCGTGTGGCGCGAGCTCGACGGTATCGAGGCTCCGCTCGCCATGGTCGACATCGCCGCGCTCGCCGATGGTGCTGCCTACGCGGTTCGCTTTCGCTGCACGCAGGACGGCGGGGCGACGCTCCTGGCGGCGAAGCTGTGGCCGGCGGAGAGCGCCGAGCCGACGACCTGGAGCGTCGCGTTCTCTGATCCGACGCCGACCTTGCAAGGCGTCACCGGCGCGCTCGCGGTCGACGCCTGGAACACGGCCCAGGCCGGCGGACCGGCACCGGCGCCGATCTTCATCGACGACCTCGTCTTGGTCGCTCGCTAGCGGCTCGTCGACGCACTCTCGTCGGAATCGGGCTCGGGCTCGGGCTCGGGCTCGGGCTCGGGCTCGGGCTCGGGCTCGGGCTCGCGGCACCGCCGCCACGTCGGGTCACTCCATGCGGCCGCTGGTCGACAGCTTGCCGAGCTCGCGGTACTCGAGCGCGATCGCGCGCAAGAGGTGCTCCTGGCCGATGGCGCGGTTCTCCTGCGCGGCGAGGAACGCGGCGCGCAGGGTCGAGTTGCGGATGTAGCCGCCCGAGAGCGGGAAGCGGCGGGCCAGATCGAGGAAGTCGAAGTCGCCCTGGATCGGTGCCTCGGCGGGGATGTGCGCGGCCCACAGCCGGACCCGCATCTCCTCGTCGGGGAACGGGAAGTGCAGGCGCAGCGACATGCGGCGCTTGAAGGCCTGATCGATCGAGCCCTCGAGGTTGGTGGTCAGGATGCCGACCCCCTCGAAGGTGTCGAGGCGCTGCAGGAGGTAGTTGACCTCGAGGTTGGCGTAGCGATCGACCGACGACTTGACCTCGGTGCGCTTGGCGAACAACGAGTCGGCCTCGTCGAACAGGATCACCACCTGGCCGTCCTCGGCGGCGTCGAACACCTCGGCCAGGTTCTTCTCGGTCTCGCCGATCCACTTGCTGACGATGCGGGCCAGGTCGATCTTGTACAGATCGAGGCCGAGCTCGCGGGCGATCAGCCCGGCGACCATCGACTTGCCGGTACCGGGCGGGCCGTAGAACAGCGCCGTCAGGCCGCGCGAGGTCGTCATCTTGGCGTCGAACCCCCACTTCTCGTAGACCGTCTTGCGATGGCTGATGCGAGCGACGAACTCGCGGACCGAGTCGATCATGTCGTCGGGAAGCGCGACCTGCTCCCAGCGCGCCAGGCGCAGGACGTGGGTCGCGATGTGCGACAGCCGGGTCGCGATGTGCTGAGCCGACACCTCCTCGAGCAGGACGCCCGCGTCATCGTCGGGCGCGCTGCCCTCGTGGTTGCGGCGCGACACCACCTGGGCGATGACCTGTTCGATCACGCCGGGCCCGACGCGGTAGCGGGCGGCGAGGGCGTCGACGTTCTTCACCGGTAGCCCGGCGCGGTCGAGCGCCTCGTGCCAGAACCCGGCGCGGTCGGATTCGTTGAGCGACGGCAGGGTCGCCGTCACGAAGCCGGGGTCGAGCGGCAGGTTGGCCTCCGGGGCCGCGCGGATCACGACCGGGCCCGGATGGGAGCGCAGGACCTGCTTGATCACGTCCTGACCCTCGGCGTCGGCGGGGTCCGCGGACTCCAGGCCGCTGACCACCGGCACGCAACCGCGCAGCAGGCCGCGGAACAGCTCCTGGCGCAGCGCCATCGCCATCAGCTTGCCGGCGCGCGGCAAGCGGTGGCAATCGATGCAGGCGATGCCGCGGCCGACTCGCGACGCCAGCGCCGCGATCAGGCTGTGGCGTCCCGAGCCGCGACGGCCGCGGACCACGACCCGGATGGGCTCGTCGTCGCGGCGCGGGGCCGCCAGCGCCAGGATCAGGTCGCGCTTGATCTGCGGTGCGATGTGGAGCTGCTCGAGCGAGCGCGAGGCATGGCGGACCACCGTGACGTCGCCGATCGAACCGCTGGCGCTGCGGCCGCGCACGCGCTCGATCAAGACTGGATCGACCGAGATGGGGCCGAACAGCGGGGCGCCGCGCTCGCCGCCGCCGATGCGGAGCAGCCCGAAGCGGACCAGCGGCGCGTCGTCGGTCAGCTCGCGCGCCACCTCGGCGCGCGCCTGTCGTTCGCCGCCACCGACCACGGTCTCGATCAAGTAGCGGTCGACGATCGGGCGGTTCTCGTCGTTGCCGAGGATGCCGAACAGGCGCGCGATCTCGCCGCGGATGCTGGGCGCCATCGCCACCATCAGCACGTGGGCCGCGACGCTCGACAGGTGGAATTCGCGCGACAGCTCGACGAACGGCAGGCGCAGGCCCTTGGCGATGCTGGAGCGGGCCCGGCCGGCGCTGCGGGTGCCGATCCGCGCCAGCCGCTCGTCGGCCTCGCCGAGCAGGTCGGGCGCGTAGCCACCGACGTGGCCGAGCAGGGCGCGGACTTCGCGCTCGAACGGCCGGCCGTCTTCGGCGGGTACGCTGAGGCGGCCGCTGTTCCAGGCGTCCGCGATCGCCTTGGCCGCGCGGGCCGCGACCAGGTCGAGCATCTCGTCGAGGTGCTCGCGGGGCGTGTTGTACGGCGGCCATTCCGGGTTGGCGTCGGCGGTGATCGGCGGCAACGGCTGGCCGAGCGAGATCGGCAAGATGTCGGGGATCACGACCGGCGGCGGTGGCGGCGGCAGATCCTCGGGGGCCAGCGGCGGCGGCTCGGCGACCGTGGCGGCGTCGATGTGGGTGGCCGTGGTCACGGTCAGGAGGTGGCCAACCGGCGCCTCGAGGCCGCCGACGCCAGCGCCGTCGCCGTCGTCGTCGTCGTCGTCGTCGTCGCCGTCGTCATCGTCATCGGCGCGGCCGGCGCCATTGCCGCCGGCTTCGCCACGGACCAGGGTCAACGACGGCGAGCTGCCCGACGAGCGAGTCGGCTCGGTCGCGACGGCGTGCAGCTGCACGCGGCGGGTCGAGGCCGCGGCCGAGAACAGGTCGGTGGCCGGGACATGCAACACCGGGGTGCCGCTGGCGTCGGGGATGCCGGCCAGCGCCACGTACTGGCCGTCGGAGTCGACGTCGAGGTCGCTCACCGGCCACGGTGGCGCGGCCTCCGATTGCACCCGGCCGTAGCGCAGATCGACGACGACCAGGTTGCCCTCGTCCGACGCGATCACGGCGACGCCTCGATTCTCGGCGACCGCCCAGCGCTCGGCGCGCGGGATGCTGACCTTGTGGATGAGCGAGCCGTTGGGGCGCAGCACCCAGTACAGATCGTTGTGCTCGTCGCGGGTCAGCATCGCGATCGCCCGGCCGCCGAACAGGGCGCCGGCGGCGCGGACCTCGCCCGCGTCGGACAGCATCGCCCGCCCCGACTCGCCGCGCCCGATCTCGACGAAGCGCAGCGCGCTCTTGCCGGCCAGCATGATGCGGCGGCCCTGCAACGGAAACGGCTGCTCGTCGTCGGCGGCCTCGAGGGGTTCGATCGACACCCGCTCGTAGAGGCCGTTGGCCAGCACCGGTCGCGGACCGAGGACCAGCGCGGTGTGGGCGTTCTCGCCGATCGAGGGGTCGAGCGCCGCGGCGTCGTCCTCGAGGATGAGCGACGGTTCCAGGGGGCGCGCACCGTCGAGCAGGAAGCGGTTCAGGCGCCGCTGCTCGAGCAGCCACACCATCGTCCCGACGCAGGCAAAATCGACCACCCCGGCGGCCGGCAGCGACTGCCGCGGCGCGGTCCCGAGCGCGTCGACCAGATCGATCGTGTCGCGGCCGCGCAACACGACAAAACGGCCGGTGCGCGACATCGACACCAGGCGCGGCCACGAGCGCCCCAGGCGTGCAGGCATGTGGAGACGATCGCACCTCCGGCGGCCCGCGGGCAAGCCGCCGTGATCCTTACAGCGCACGGCCGCGAGGTCGGCGCGCGGCTTGCTTGTGCTGGGACCATGACCCCCATCGCTCACTTGATGACGCCCGAGCCGGTCACCATCCGCAGCATCGCGCTGGTCGCCGAGGCGTCGCGCTTGATGGTCACGCGCGGTCTGCGCCACCTACCGGTGGTCGACGACGAGGGCCGGCTGGTCGGGATCGTGAGCGATCGCGATCTACGTGGACCGCTGATCGGGGACGACCGGCCGACTCGGCCGAGCCGACCAGCGCCGACGGCGTCGATCGGCGGCCTGATGACGCGCGACGTGCAAACGGCGCGGCCCGAAGAGAGCCTCGGCGCGGTGGCACGGCGCATCGTCGATCGGCGCGTGGGCGCGATGCCGATCGTCGACGAATCGGGACGGCTGGTCGGCATCGTCAGCTACATGGACGTGCTCCGCCGGTTGGCCGAGGACGCCGAGCACGACGCCCGCGCCATCGAGCTCATGGACGTGGGCTGACTCGACGCGCAGCCGGTACGCCTGGCGCGGTTCGACGCGCACGCCTTGCGCGTTGCTCGGGCGCATGACCCGAGGGGTGGGCCGAGGTGGTAGCGTGGAACCGCCGATGCGGCCGCGCGCGACGATCCTGGTCAAGCTGCTGCTCGCGTTCGCGGTGCCGTCGCTGACCCTGTTCGCGCTGTTCGGCTACGTCGCCCTCGAGGTGACGCGCCGGGACCTCGACGCCGAGCTCGGGACCCGCCTGGAAGCGCTGGCGGCGTCGGCGTCGACCCACGTGCGCGGCAAGTACCTGGTCCCGCTCAGCGCCGGCGACGAGCAGGAGCGCGGCTACCAGAACGTGGTCGTCAAGCTGCGCGCGGTCAGCGAGGCCACCGGCGCCCGGCTCTACGTCTTCGACCGCGAGTTCGCGTCGCGCGCCGACAGCAGCGAGGGGGTCGCCATCGGGACCCGCTACTATCACGCCGAGCTCGACCGCGTCGAGCTGGAGCGCGTCTTCGCCGGCGGGACCGCGTCGTCGCTGACCTTCGAGGCCGACGACGGGCGTCGGGTCAAGGCCGGCTATGCGCCGGTGCGGGCCTCGGAGACCGAGCCCGAGATCGTGCTCGTGATCGGCGCCGAGGCCCCGGCGGCGTACTTCGCGCGCCTCGACGATCTGCGCGCCAGCCTGCTGGTGTGGGGCGCCGGGCTGACCGCGCTGGTGCTCGCGGCCACGTTCGTGGTCGCGCTGCTGATCACGCGACCGGTGCGCGCGCTGGCGGCCGCGGCGGCCCGCATCGGGCAGGGTGATCTGGCGCGACCCATCGCGCTGGCCTCGCGCGACGAGCTGGGCGTGCTCGCCTCGACCATGGAGACCATGCGCGCCCAGCTCGCCGAGCGCGACGCGCGCACCCAGCAGATGCTGGCCGGGATCGCCCACGAGGTCCGCAACCCGCTGACCGGCATCCAGCTCTACGCCGGCATCCTGCGCGACGAGCTCGCCGGCGATGAGCGCGCCGCGCACGCCGTCAAGATCGATCGCGAGGTCGGCTATCTCGAGCGCGTGGTGAGCGAGTTCCTCGACTACGCGCGCCGGCCGGCGCCGGAGCCGGTGGCGCTCGACGCTGCCGCGCTGGTCCGCGAGGTCGCCGAGTTGCTGGGCGCCGACGCCGCCGCCGCCGATCTCGAGATCGAGGTCGACGCGCCGACCGCCGCGGTGCCCGTGGTCGCCGACCCCGGCCAGCTCCGCCGCGCGCTGCTGAACCTGGGCAAGAACGCGATCCAGGCCGCCGCCGAGGTCGGCGAACGCGGCCGCGCGGTGCGGCTCGCGGTCGAGGCCGAGGTCGGGGTGGTCGAGCTGACGGTGTGGAATCGCGGCGCCATGATCCCCGACCCGGCCCGGGCCCGTCTGTTCGAACCCTTCTTCACGACCCGCGAGCAGGGCACCGGGCTCGGCTTGGCCTTCGTCGCCGAGATCGTGCGAGCCCACGGCGGCGACGTGACCGTCACCTCGCAACCCGGCGAGACCCGCTTTCGTGTGAAACTGCCGGCCGCCGGGGCGCCGGCCCGAGGTTCGTGATGGCCGCCATCCTCATCATCGACGACAACGAGACCGTCCGCGACGGCCTCACCCACACCGTGAAGAAGATGGGGCACGACGCCGTCGCGGCGGCGTCCGGTCAGGCCGGCATCGACGCCTTCAAGGCCCGCCGCGTCGACTTCGTGATCACCGATCTCAAGATGGACGGCCTCGGCGGCGTCGAGGTGCTGCGGGCCATCACCACGCTCGATCCGACCGTGCCGATCATGATCGTCACCGGCTTCGGCACCGTCGAGACCGCGGTCGAGGCCATGAAGCTGGGCGCGTTCGACTTCCTGATCAAGCCCTTCACACCCGAGGTGGTGCGGCTCAAGGTCGAGCGGGCGCTCGAGCTGTGTGCGGCGCGGCGGGTGCGAACCAAGCTCGAGGCCGAGAACGCCTACCTGCGCGACGAGCACGGCGGCCGCTTCACCGAGATCATCGGCGGCGGCGACAAGATCGCCGCGGTGCTGCGGGCGGTCGAGAAGGTGGCCGCCTCCGACGCCACCGTGTTCGTCGCCGGCGAGAGCGGCACCGGCAAGGAGCTGGTGGCGCGCGCCATCCACCGGCTGTCGCGGCGGGCCAGCGGGCCGTTCATCAAGGTCAACTGCGGCGCGCTCACCGAGACCTTGCTCGAGAGCGAGCTGTTCGGGCACGAGAAGGGCGCGTTCACCGGCGCCATCAAGCAGAAGCTGGGTCGCTTCGAGCTGGCCGACGGCGGCACCCTGTTCCTCGACGAGGTCGGCGACGTCCCGCCGGCGATGCAGGTCAAGCTGCTGCGCGCGCTCCAGGAGCACGAGTTCGAGCGGGTCGGCGGCGAGCGGCCGATCAAGGTCGACGTGCGGGTGCTGTCGGCGACCAACAAGGACCTCGACGTCGAGGTCGCGGCCGGTCGCTTCCGCCAGGATCTGTTCTATCGCCTGCACGTGGTGCCGCTGCGCCTGCCGTCGTTGCGCGAGCGTCGCGAGGACATCCCGGTCCTGGCCCAGCACTTCGTCGCCAAGCTCGGCCCGCGCACCAACCCACGGGTGAGCGGGGTCGGTGACGCCGCGCTCGGCCGGCTGATGGCCTATCACTGGCCGGGCAACGTGCGCGAGCTCGAGAACGCGATCGAGCAGGCGCTGGTGTTCGCCGAGGGCACCGAGATCGGGGTCGCGGCGCTGCCGGCCTTCCTGCACGGCTCGGGCGCGGTCGAGGAGGATCGCCTCGACGTGCCGCGCCAGCTGAGCCTGCCCGACATCCTCGACGACCTCGAGCGCCAGCTGATCCTGAAGGCGTTCGAGAAGGCGCGCGGCGTCAAGACCGAGACCGCGCGCCTGCTCGGCATCAAGACCAGCGCGCTCTACTACAAGCTCGAGAAGTACGGCATCGGCGGCGGCAGCGGCGACAAGAGCGGCGCGCCCTGATGCGGGCTCGCGCCGCCCTCCTGGTGCCCGTCATGCTAGTGGTGGGGCGCGACCGGCGGGCAGGTGAGCCATCCGTTCACGCTTCGAACCTGAGCTGGGCCGGTCCGCTCGCCGGGTCACGGCGGACCGCTCGCTCGGACTCGTGGGCGAGCAGCCATCGTTTGGTCGCCAGGCCGCCGCCGAACCCGACCAGCGCTCCACTCGAGCCGATCACCCGGTGGCACGGCACGATGATCGGCAGCGGGTTCTTGCCGTTGGCGGCGCCAACCGCGCGGGCCGCTGACGGCCGACCGATCGCCTTCGCGAGCTGGCCGTACGACCAGGTGCCGGCGTACGGGATGGTCGACAGCGCGGTCCACACCCGGTGCTGGAACGGCGTGCCCGCGGCGGCCAGCGGCACCGTGAAGTCGTGCCGGGTGCCGGCGAAGTAGGCGTCGAGCTCGCGCGTGGCCTGATCGAGCACCGGGTGGCCGGTGTGGATCTCTCGCGCCGGCGCGGACAGCAGGTGGCCGGGCAGGTCGATGCCGACCAGGGCGTCGGCGCTGGCGACCAGGCGCAGCAGGCCGATCGGAGTGGTGATGGTGCGCGAGACCAGCGGGGTCGGCTGCTGCGGGCGAGGTGGTGGGGTCACGGTGAGGCTCCGGTCCAGAGGTGGAGGACGGCGTAGGCGCGCCAGGGGCGCCACGGTTCGGCGATCCGCTCGGCGGCGGCGGCGGTGGTGACGGCGAGCGCGCGGCGCACGATCAGATCACCGCCGAGGAAGGCGTCGGGCCAGGCCAGCGCGCGCATCGTGATGTAGCTGGCGGTCCACGGCCCGATGCCGCGCAGCGCGACCAGGGCCGCGATCGTCGCCGTGGGTTCGACGCCCGGGCTCAGCTCGATCGCGCCGCTGGCCACCGCCTCGGCGAGGGCGACGATCGTCGCGGCGCGCGTGGCGGGCAGACCGATGGCGGCGATCTCGGCGCCGCCGGCCGCGGCCAGCCGGGCCGCGGTCGGGACCACGCGATCGAGCCCTGGCGGCGCCGCCGGGTTGGGTTCGCCGAACCGCGCCACCAGCCGGCCGGCGAGGGTGGTCGCCGCGGCCACCGAGATCTGCTGGCCGAGGATCGCGCGCAGCGCCAGCTCCCAGCCATCGAACGCGCCCGGCACGCGCAACCCCGGGCGGGCACGCAGCGACGGCGCCAGACGGGCATCGGCGCCGAGGCGGGCCGCGATCGCGGTGGGGTGGGCATCGAGATCGAACAGCGCGCGCATGCGCGCCAGCACCGGCATGAGTCGCGGTGCCAGCGAGGTCGCGATCCGGACCTGGATCGCCGCGGTCCGGGCCGGCGCAGGTCGCGCCTCGAGCCAGCCCGAGACGCCATCGAGCGTGACGCCGCGACGGTACACGTCGCCGTCGACGCGTTCGACACCGGGAATGGCCCGGGCGGCGAGGAAGCGGAGCAACGCGGCCCAGTCGAACGGCGGCCGGGCGTCGAGCCGCAACCCGATCGCGTCGCGGGGCTCGGCGGTGGCCGCGGCGTCGCGCCGCACCGCCGACGGCGGGCGGTCGAAGCGGGCGCGGAACGCGGCGTTGAAGCGGCGCACGCTCGTGAACCCGGCCGCGAACGCGACCTCGGCGAGGCCGAGCCGCGAATCGTGCAAGAGCTGCTTCGCGAGCCCCAGGCGTCTGGTCTGGGCCAGCTCGAGCGGCGTCGCGCCCAGCTCGGCCTCGAGCGCGCGGCGCAGGTGGCGGTCGCTGACGCCGAGCCGATCGGCGAGTTGCTCGACCGAGTGATCGTTGAGGTACCCGGCGTCGATGCGCCGCGCCGCTGCGCCGGCGAGGAAACTCACCGCATCGACCGACGCCTTTCCGGGGGCCAGCTCGGGCCGGCACCGGAAGCAGGCGCGGAAGCCGGCTCGTTCGGCGAGCGCCGCGGAGCCAAAGAAGCAGCAGCGGTCGGCGCCCGGCGTGCGCGCGGGACAGATCGGCCGGCAGTACACGCCGGTGGTCTTGACGCCGACGTAGAACACGCCGTCGAAGCGCGCGTCGCGGGCCCGCATCGCCGCCACGTATCCGTCGCTGTCCATGGCACCCTTGTAGCCGCGCCCGGTCGCCGTGTCTGGCCGTTTCCGGACCTCGGAGCAAGAGGTTCGGGACGACCTACATGGCGGGCTCAGTTTTCTGCGATCACCGTCGTGCCACGGCTCCGTTTTGAGGGTCCCGGACCGTCGGGTAGCGAGGGCTTTCGCGACGTTGTACGTGGCACGTCGAGTGCTTATCCTCACGCTGTCATGCGCCTCCTGGCCCTCACCGTCGTCGTGCTGCTCGGCGTCGCCGGAGCTGCGCTCGCCGACCGGCCGGCAACCTCGGTCGCGCCCCGGGTCGCCCAGGCCCCGACCGCCGTCGATCGAGCTGGCGCTGCGGTGAGCAACGCGGTCGCCGCGCGCGCGCAGCTGGTCGCCGACCGCGGCACGCTGTCTCGCCGTTACGGCGGCGAGCTGGTGGCGATCGACAAGCTCAAGCGACAGAAGGCGTCGTGGCGCCGCGATCGCGCCCTGCGCAGCAAGCTCGCCGCGTCGCTCGAGACCGCCCGGACGCTCGGCGCGCTTGCCGAGCGGGTGAAGCAGGCCGACACCGAGCTGGTCCGCGTCCGCGCGGCGGCGGTGGTGGCGGTCGATCGCGCGCTGCTGACCGCGACCGCATCGACCCGGGCCGACCTCGAACGCAAGCGCCGGACCTGGGCGCCGCGACCGCTGCCGCCCCGCAAGATCGTCATCCCCGACGAGGCCCTCGATCCGCTCGCCGATCCGGAGGAGCTCGATCTGCAAGCGGCCGCGCTGCGCGATGCCGAGCTCGAGCTGGCCAGCGAGGTCGCGCGCCTCGAGCAGCAAGCGACGCGTTACGACCGCATGGCCGAGCTGCGCCGCCAGCACGAGCGCGCCGAAGAGCTGGCCATGCGCGACGAGTCGGATCCGCGACGGATCGGCACCACGGCCCGTGGCGGTGGCCCGGAGGCAGCTTCGGTCAACGACGGCCTCGACGCGCCGCCCGGCGAGAGCGACGGCCTGAGCGAGCCGAGCGCCGACAGCCGCGACTTCGCGACCGCGCTGTCCGACGTGGTCGATCCGAGCACCGTCGATGCGCTGCGCCGGGCCGAGCGGTCGAGCGATCCGAGCGCGCGGGCGGCGGTCGCCCGGCGGGCGCGTGACGCCGTGACCCAGCGGCTGGCGACGATGCGCAAGAAGCGGTCCGCGATCGAGGGCCGGGCGCGCGAGTTGCGGGCACCCTGACGGATCGAACCGCCCGTGTTAGCGTCGCTGCGATGCGACCGATGGTGCTGGCAGCTTCGCTGGCGCTCGCAGCGCCGGCGACGGCCGAGCCGTGGCAGGCGACGATCGAGGTCGGCGGCGAGGTCGACAGCAACGTGCGCCGCCTCGCGGTGACCCCGGGCGGGCGGCCGGCCGAGACCTCCCCGCTGGTGCGCGGGCTGGCCCAGTTGCGGCACGACGGCGAGGTCGGCGATCGAGCTCGCTGGGCGCTGCGCCTGGGCGGCGGTGCGCGCGCCGTCGTCGCCGGCGGCGTGGTCGGCGAGGATCTGGTCACCGCGGCGCTCGATGCCACCGTCGAGCACGATGGGCCGGGTGAGGACGTGATCGCGCTGGCCCGGGTCACGCACTACGACGTGTTCCCGATCGGCGGCCAGGCTGGCGCGCGCGCGTTCGCCAGCTCGGGCGGCGATCTCGGCCTCCGCTTGCTCGCCGGTGACGGCCGCTCGGCGACCCTGACCGCCGGCGTGCGGCGGCTCGACTACAAGCCGGATCCCGACTTCGACTGGAGCGGCCAGGCCGCGGCGGCGCGGATCAGCGACGAGCTGTGGCGCGACGCCGACCGCCGCTGGCTCGAGCTGGCCGTCGGCTACCGCATCGAGCGGCGGGCCTACCGCGGCCTGGCGTTCACGGATGGCTGCACGCCCGGCGAGCCGCGAACGCCGTCGTGCTTCGTGCCGACCCAGGAGCCGCGCTCCGATCTCCACCACGTCGGCGCGCTCGAGCTCACGTACACCGGCGGCGCCGTGTTGTCGGCCGGCTACCAGCTGGTGCTCAACGACTCGGCCAGCTTTGGCAGCTCGTTCGTTCGCCACCGCCTCACGCTCTCGGCGACCCGCGCCCTCGGACGGCGCTGGTTCGCGACCGGGACCGTCACCGGTCAGCTCGATCGCTTTCGCGATCCGCTGCTGGTCACCGACGACCTGACCATGACCTTCGCGTCGATCGATGACGAGAACCGCAGCGGCGGCGCGGTGCGGGTGGCGCGCGCGCTGACCGCGGTCTGGGAGCTGGAAGCGCGGTACGCGTTCCAGGCCGACGCGTCGGGCGGCGACGATCGAACCTACCGCCGCCACCTGGCCTACGTCGGGCTGACCTGGGAGCGCGATCGGCCGCCGCCGCCGACCGAGTGAGGCCGCGCGGTCGCCTCGGAAGGCGGGAAGCAGTGGACCGGGAGTGGCGCGGCGAGGCAACGCCGGGCGTACGCTGGGGCGGGGGACCCGGATGAGCAAACTTCCCGATCCGAGCGTCAACGTGATCTTCGGCGGCACCGGCGATCTGGCGCGCCGCAAGCTGCTGCCTGCACTCGTGCACCTGGCGAAGGGTGGCCACGTCGATCCGCGCTGTCGGGTCCTGGCGGTGGCGATCGAAGATCTCGATGACGTCGGCTACCGCAGCCTGGCGCGCGACGCGCTCGCCGTGGCCGGGGTGACCGCCGCGGACGCGGCGCTGCTGTGCGGCGAGTCGATGCACTACCACTGCATCGGCAAGGGCGCCGCCGCCGACTTCGCGGCGCTGGCGGCGCGCCTGACCGCGCTGGAGCAAGCCCACGACCTGCCCGGCAACCGCGCGTTCTACCTGGCGCTACCGCCGCAGGTGTTCGTCTCGACGGTCGAGGGCCTCGGCAACGCCGGCCTGGCCAGCAGTCCGGGCTGGACCCGGATCATCGTGGAGAAGCCGTTCGGACGGGATCTCGCCTCGGCGGAGACGCTCAACCGCCAGGTCCATCGCTTCTACGGCGAGAGCCAGATCTATCGGATCGATCACTACCTGGGAAAAGAGACCGTCCAGAACCTCATGGTGCTGCGCTTCGCCAACACGATCTTCGAGTCGGTCTGGAACCGTGACCGGGTCGAGGCAGTGCAGATCACGGTCGCCGAGGACCTCGGCGTGGGGACCCGCGCCGGCTACTACGATCGCTCCGGCGGCGCGATCCGCGACATGCTGCAGAATCACCTGACTCAGCTGTTCACGCTGGTGGCGATGGAGATCCCGTCGGCGTACGAGGCCGACTCGATCCGGTACGAGAAGATCAAGGTGCTCCGCTCGACCCGGCCGATCGCTCCGGCCGGGGTGGTGCGCGGGCGCTACGGCGCCGGCACGATCGGCGGTCAGGCGGTACCGGGCTACCTCGAGGAGGTCGGGATCGAACCCGACTCCCGGACCGAGACCTTCGTCGCGCTCGAGCTGTACGTCGACAACTGGCGCTGGTCCGGGGTGCCGTTCTACTTGCGCACCGGCAAGCGGATGGGTAAGACCCTCAGCCAGATCGCGGTCCGGCTGCGCTCCACCCCGGCTGCGCTCTTCGACTCGTTCGGTGCCAAGCACGAGACCGCCGACACCTTGATCATCTCGCTCCAGCCCGAGGCCGGCTTCTCGCTGCACTTCGACGTCAAGGTGCCGGGCGCGCCGTTTCGGACCCAGCGGATGCCGCTCGACTTTCGCTACGACCACCACTTCCCACCCATGCCCGAGGCCTACGAGACGCTGTTGCTCGACGTGCTCGAGGGCGATCAGACCCTGTTCGTGCACGCCGACGAGGTCGAGCAGTCGTGGCGGCTGTACAGCTCGGTGATCGCAACGCCGACGCCGTTGCGCGACTACCCGGCGGGGACCTGGGGCCCACCCGAGGCCGATCACCTGGCGATCCCGGACACCGACCTGTGGCAGGAAACCTGGACCGGCAAGCGATGACCACGCCCGGCGCGGCGCCGCCCGAGGAGCGAACGCCACGATGACGCTGCCAGTCGTTCATCGTTTTCGGGACGCCGAGGCGCTTGCCGATGGCGGCGCCGAGCTGGTCGCGGCGCGGCTCGGTGACGCGATCGCACGCCGCGGCCAAGCCAGCATCGTCCTCGCCGGCGGCAGCACCCCCCGCCTGCTCTACCAGCGGCTGATCGCCCACCCGATCGACTGGGCCAGCGTCCACATCTACTTCGGCGACGAGCGATGTGTCCCGCCGACCGACCCGGCGAGCAACTACCGGATGGCCTGCGAGGCGCTGGTCGATCACCTGCCGATGCCGCCGGCCCAGCTGGTCCGGATCGCCGGCGAGCTGGGCCCGGCGGAGGCGGCGGCGCGGTACGCTGCGATCGTGGCTGCGGCACCGCGACTCGATCTCGTCCTGCTCGGGATGGGCGACGACGGCCACGTCGCGTCGTTGTTCCCGGACACCGCCGAACCCGAGGATGACACGATCGCGATCGCGACCCGGAGTCCGATCGCGCCGCACCAGCGGGTCAGCCTGACCCTGCGCGCGATCGCGGCGGCGCGCACCGTGGTGCTGCTGGTCAGTGGCGCGGCCAAGGCGGCCCGACTCGCCGCGGTCCACGCCGAGCTGCGCGCCGGACGTCCGGTGCTGCCGGCGGCCCGGATCGGCCCCGCCATCTGGCTGGTCGACGAGGCGGCGGCGCAGGCGATCACCGCCGCCGTGGAGACCAGTCGATGACCACCCTGACGCGGAGCCCGGCGTGGCAAGCGCTCGCCGCCGAGCGCGAGGCCCTGCGCGGCACCCACCTGCGTGACCTCTTTGCGGCCGACCCGGGGCGCTTCTCCCGGTTCTCGCTCGGCCTCGGCGACCTGGTCTTCGACTACTCGAAGCACCTGATCACCGCCGACACCATGGCGAAGCTGATCGCGCTGGCCGATCAGGCTGATCTGCGCGCTGCGATCGATCGGATGTTTGGCGGCGAGCCCATCAACCTGACCGAGGACCGCGCGGTGCTGCACACCGCCCTGCGCAACCGCAGCGACCGGCCGGTCTTGCTGCGCGGCGCGAGCCCGCCGGCGGGCGGCGATGACCACGACGTCATGCCCGCGGTCCGGGCGGTGCTGGCGAAGATGCGCCGCTTCAGCACCGCGCTGTCGTCGGGCGAGTGGCGCGGCCACACCGGGGCCCGCATCACCGACGTGGTCAACCTCGGGATCGGCGGCTCGGACCTCGGCCCGGTGATGGTCACCGAAGCCCTGCGGCCGTACTGGATCGACGGCCTGCGCGCTCACTTCGTGTCCAACATCGATGCCAGTCACCTGGCCGAGACGGTCCGTGGCCTCGATCCGGCGACCACCCTGTTCATCGTGGCGTCGAAGACGTTCACCACCCAGGAGACCATCACCAACGCGCGTACCGCGCGGGCCTGGCTGCTGGCCACCCTGCACGACCCGGCGGCGGTGGCCCGCCACTTCGTGGCGCTGTCGACCAACGCCCGCGAGGTCGCGGCCTTCGGCATCGACCCCGAGAACATGTTCGAGTTCTGGGACTGGGTGGGCGGCCGCTATTCGCTGTGGTCCGCGATCGGCCTGTCGATCGCGGCGGTGATCGGCATGGACCGCTTCGAGGAGTTGCTCGCCGGCGCCCACGAGGCCGACGAGCACTTCCGGTCCGCGCCGTGGGCCGCGAACATCCCGGTGGTGATGGGCCTGCTCGGCGTCTGGTACCACAACTTCTTCGCTGCCGAGACCCACGCCATCCTGCCCTACGACCAGTACCTGCATCGCTTCCCGGCCTACTTCCAGCAGGCCGACATGGAGTCGAACGGCAAGCGCGTCGATCGCCAGGGTCAGCCGATCGTCGACTACACGACCGGTCCCGTGATCTGGGGTGAGCCGGGGACCAACGGACAGCACGCCTTCTACCAGTTGATCCACCAGGGCACGCGCCTGATCCCGTGCGACTTCATCGCGGCGGCGCGGCCGCAGCATCCGCTCGGCGATCACCACCCGATCCTGCTCGCCAACTTCTTCGCCCAGACCGAGGCGCTGATGAAGGGCAAGACCGAAGCCGAGGCGCGCGCCGAGCTGGTGGCCCAGGGCCTGGCGCCGGTCCAGGTCGACCGGCTGGTGGCGCACAAGGTGTTTCTGGGCGACCGCCCGACCAGCTCGTTCTTGATGGAGCGCTTGACGCCCCACGCGCTGGGCCGGTTGATCGCGCTCTACGAGCACAAGATCTTCGTCCAGGGCACGCTGTGGAACCTCAACAGCTTCGACCAGTGGGGCGTCGAGCTCGGCAAGCAGCTCGCCAAGGCGATCCTGCCCGAGCTCGCCGGCCCCGAGCCGGTGACCAGCCACGACAGCAGCACCAACGGCCTGATCGGGCACTACAAGCGCATGCGCCAGGAGTGATCATGACGTCCCTCTACCAGCAGCTCGAGCAGATGACCGTGGTGGTCGCCGACACCGGCGAGATCGGGGCCATCGGCAACTTCCGGCCCCGTGACGCGACCACCAACCCGTCGCTGATCACCGCCGCGGCCCAGATGCCGGAGTACGCCGGCCTGGTCGACGACGCGCTGCGGTTCGCCGCCGATCAGGTCAAGGCCGAGCCGGGCGCGACCGGCAACGCCCCGGTGGTGGCGCTGGCCATCGACCGCCTCGCCGTCGAGTTCGGGCTGCGCATCCTCGCCATCATCAGCGGCCGGGTCTCGACCGAGGTCGACGCCCGGCTGTCGCACGACACCGCGGGCTCGATCGCCAAGGCGCGCCAGCTGATCGCGATGTACGAGGCCGCCGGCGTCTCGCGCCAGCGCGTCCTCATCAAGATCGCCGCGACCTGGGAAGGGATCTGCGCCGCCGAACAGCTCGAGCGCGAGGGCATCCACTGCAACCTGACGCTGTTGTTCGGCCTGCACCAGGCGATCGCCTGCGCCGAGGCCAAGGTCACGCTGATCTCGCCGTTCGTGGGCCGGATCCTCGACTGGTACCTGAAGGACACCGGGCGCGCCAGCTATCCGCCCGAGGAGGATCCCGGGGTCGAGTCGGTGACCGAGATCTACCGCTACTACAAGCGCCACGGTCATCGGACCGAGATCATGGGCGCGAGCTTCCGCAACCTCGGCCAGATCCTGGCGCTCGCCGGCTGCGACCTGCTGACCATCGCACCCAAGTTCCTGGCCGAGCTCGAGGCCACCGAGGGCGAGTTGCCGCGCCGGCTCGATCCGCGCACCGCGTCCGAGCGGGGTGCCGACCGGATCGAGATGGACCGCGACAGCTTCGACCGCATGCATGCGGCCGACCGGATGGCGACCGACAAGCTCGCCGAGGGTATCGTCGGCTTCTCGAAAGCGCTCGAGACGCTCGAGGTGCTGCTCGAGCAACGGCTGACCCAGCTCGCATGAGGAGACCTCGATGAGCACCTACCAGTTCGGCATGCTCGGCGTCGGCGTCATGGGCCGCAACCTGGCCTGGAACGTGGCCGACCACGGCTACACGGTCGCGGCCTGGAATCGCGAGCAGGACATGCTCGACGAGGTGCTCGCCGCCGCGCCCGGGCGCCTGCACGGCACCCGCACCCTGGCCGAGTTCGTCAGCGTGCTGGAGCGGCCGCGCCGCATCATGATCATGATCACCGCCGGCAAGCCGGTCGACCTGGTCCTCGACGCCCTCGAGCCGCTGCTCGAGGCCGGCGACATCGTGATCGACGGCGGCAACTCGTGGTTCGAGGACACCGAGCGGCGCGAGCAGCGACTCACGGCGCGCGGCATGAACTTCTTCGGCGTCGGCGTCTCGGGCGGTGAGGACGGTGCCCGCCACGGTCCGTCGCTGATGCCGGGCGGCAAGGCGGAGTCGTATCCGCGCATCCAGCCGATCCTCGAGGCCATCGCGGCTCGCACCGAGGCCGGCGCCTGCGTCACGCACGTCGGGCCGGGCGGTGCCGGACACTTCGTGAAGATGGTGCACAACGGCATCGAGTACGCCGACATGCAGTTCATCGCCGAGGCCTACGACGTGCTGCGCCGCCTCGGCGGCCTCGACGCGCCGGCGCTGGCCCGCACCTTCAAGGCGTGGAACCAGGGACCGCTCGAGTCGTTCCTGATCGAGATCACCGGCCAGGTGTTCGACAAGGCCGATCCGCGCAGCGGCGGCTGGCTGGTCGACCACGTGCTCGACCAGGCCGGCCAGAAGGGCACCGGCCGCTGGACCGCCGAGATCGCGCTCAAGCTCGGCGTCTCGATCCCGTCGATCGCCGCGGCGATCGACGCCCGCGTGCTGTCGAGCATGAAGCCGGCCCGGGTCGCCGCCAGCACCGTGCTGCGCGGCCCGAGCGACCCGCCGGCGGTGGCGGCGGCGCTTGGTCCGAGCGTCGCGCTCGCCGACGCCGTCCACGACGCCCTGCTGGCGGCCAAGATCGTCGCCTACGCCCAGGGCACCGCGCTGATCCGCGCCGCCTCCGACCACTACCGGTGGGGCATCTCGCTGCAGGAGGTCGCCCGCATCTGGAAGGGCGGCTGCATCATCCGGGCTCGCTTCCTCGACACCATCATGCGGGCATACCAGCGCCAGCCCGGGCTCGACAACCTGCTGCTCGACGAAGCGATCCGCGACCAGGTCCACGGCGCCCAGGCGGCGTGGCGACGGGTGGTCGGGCTCGCCCAGGGCCACGGCATTCCGGTGCCGGCGATGGCGGCCAGCCTGGCGTACTACGACAGCTACCGGACCGCGTCGTTGCCGCAGAACCTGACCCAGGCCCAGCGCGACGCCTTCGGCGCCCACACCTACCAGCGCAGCGACGCACCCGACGAGGGCTTCGTGCACACCGACTGGCTGCCCTGAGCTCGTGAACCAGCCGAAGGATGACCGACATGGCGGATGATCGACCGGGGACCGTGCACATCGAGGACGATCGGACCGGGATGCTGGTGCCGGTGTTGCGCCGCGCCTTCCTGGACAACCTGGTGTCGTTGCAAGGCAAGACCCGGGAGTCCGCGACCGCGCGCGATCTGTTCTTCGCGCTGGCCTACACGGTTCGCGATCGCCTGTTCCACCGCTGGATCGCGACCCAGCAGACCTACGACCAGGCTGACCCCAAGCGGGTCTACTACCTGTCCGCCGAGTTCCTGGTCGGCCGGTCGCTGGCGTGCAACCTGATGAACCTGGGGATCTACGGCAAGACCCGGGAGGCGCTGGCCGACCTCGGCGTCGATCTCGATGCCGTCCTCGAGGAGGAAGCCGACGCCGGGCTCGGCAACGGCGGCCTGGGGCGGCTGGCCGCCTGCTTCCTCGACTCGATGGCGACCCTGGCCCTGCCCGGCGTCGGCTACGGCCTGCGCTACGAGTTCGGCATCTTCCGCCAGGAGATCAAGGACGGTCACCAGGTCGAGCACCCCGACGAGTGGCTGCGGTTCGGAAACCCGTGGGAGATCGCCCGCCCCGAGTACACGATGACCGTGCACTTCGGTGGCCACACCGAGCGCGAGCCCGACGGCCGCGGCGGCTTCCGGGTGGTGTGGCAGCCGGCCGAGGCCGTGCTCGGCGTGCCCTATGACACCCCGGTGTCGGGTTATGGCAACGACACCGTGAACACGATGCGGCTGTGGCGGGCCCGAGCCAGCGAGGAGTTCGACCTCGAGGTCTTCAACGCCGGCGACTACGTGCGCGCGGTGGAGGACAAGACCTCGTCGGAGAACATCTCGAAGGTGCTGTACCCGCAGGACCACTCACCACAGGGCAAGGAGCTGCGGCTTCGCCAGCAGTACTTCTTCGTGTCGTGTTCGATCCGCGACATCCTGCGGCGCTACCTGCGCACCCACACTGACTTCACGCAGCTCGCCGACAAGGCGGCGCTCCAGCTCAACGATACCCACCCGGCGATCGCGATTCCCGAGCTGATGCGGATCTTGATCGACGAGCATGGGGTGGAATGGGGGGAGGCGTACGCGCTGACCACGCGGATCTGCGCGTACACCAACCACACCATCATGGGCGAGGCGCTCGAGCGCTGGCCGCTGTCGCTGTTCGAGCGCCTGTTGCCGCGTCACCTCGAGATCATCTACGAGATCAACGGTCGCTTCCTGACCGAGCTCCAGCAGCGGGGCGCCTCCGACCAGGTCCGCCGCCGGTTGTCGATCATCGAAGAGGGTCCGCTGCGGCAGGTGCGGATGGCAAACCTCGCGGTGGTCGGCTCGCATTCGGTCAACGGCGTGGCCGCGCTCCACAGCCGCCTCGTGCGTGAGGACCTGTTCCCCGACTTCTGCGCGATCTGGCCCGAGCGCTTCGGCAACAAGACCAACGGCGTCACGCCGCGGCGCTGGATCGCCGAGGCCAACCCGGCGCTGGCGGCGATGATCACCGAGACGATCGGGCCGCGCTGGCTGACCCATCTCGAGGAGCTGTCGGGCCTCGAGCCGTTCGCTGACGACGCCGCGTTCCGGCACCGGTTCCGCGCCATCAAGCATGACAACAAGCGCGCCCTGGTCCGCCTGGCGCTGGCCGAGACCGGGGTGACGCTCGATCCGGAGATGATGTTCGACGTCCAGGTCAAGCGGCTTCACGAGTACAAGCGCCAGCTGCTCAACGCGCTGCACGTGATCCACCTGTGGTGCCAGATCGGGCGCGATCCGACGCTCGCGATCGTGCCCCGCGGGTTCGTGTTCGGCGCCAAGGCGGCGCCCGGCTACGCCATGGCGAAGCTGGTGATCCGGTTGATCAACGGCATCGCCCGGGTGATCAACGCCGACCCGACGACCGCGCCCCACCTGCAGGTGGTGTTCATGCCCAACTACCGGGTGTCGTCGGCGCAGGTCATCATCCCCGCCGCCGACGTGTCGGAGCAGATCTCGACCGCCGGCTACGAGGCGTCGGGGACCGGCAACATGAAGCTGTCGCTCAACGGCGCGCTCACGGTCGGCACCCTCGATGGCGCCAACGTCGAGATCCGCGAGGAGGTCGGCGCCGAGAACTTCTTCCTGTTCGGGCTCGACGTCGAGCAGGTCAAGGCGCGGCGCGCTGCCGGCTACCGACCGCGCGAGGTGGTGGCCGCCGATCCGGCGCTCGCCGAGGTGATCGAGCTGATCGCCAGCGGCCACTTCGGCGACGGCTTCGAGCCGATCGTCGCCGCGTTGCTCGACGAGGATCGCTACCTGGTGCTCGCCGACTTCGCCGCCTACGCCGACTGCCACCGGCGAGTGGCGGCGGCCTATCGCGATCAGGAGGCGTGGAGCCGGATGGCGATCCTCAACGTCGCCCGACTCGGCAAGTTCTCGTCGGACCGGGCGATCGCCGAGTACGCCCGCGACATCTGGGCGGTCAGCCCGGTGCCGGTCACGCTCGAGCCCTACCGACCCTGACCGTGGCTGGTGTGGTATGTGGAGCCCATGTTGTCGCGCCTGCGTCCTGCTGTCCTCGCGGTGATCGTCGCCGCGTTCGCCGTCGCTGCTTGCTCGCGGCCGAGCGCCGAGGACTGCGAGGCGGCGCTCCGCAACTGGTTCACGCTCATCTACTGGGATGACGCCGAGAAAGAGATCGCCGCGGCGCCGGCCGCGCAGCGCGAGGCGCTGCGCCAGACCAAGCTCGCCGACAAGGACAAGAAGCTCGCCGACGGCATGGAGCTGGGCGTGCTGCAATGCCGCGGATCGCGCGACCACGATGGCGTCAAGTGCATGAAGGCCGCGACCACGGCGACCCAGGCCCGCACCTGCCGGGCTCCCAAGGACAAGTAGCGCCGTCAGCGCGCACAACCGCTCAGCGGTGGTCGCGGGTCCGCGGTCGGGGCGGCGCCGGGTCGGCCTTCGGCGGCGGCGGGGCCGGCCGCTCGCTCGGGCTGGCGGATTGCTCGCGGTGATCGCGGGTCGGTGCGCGCGCGCTGGACCCGCCGACGTCGACGGTGATGATGGCAGCGCCGCCGAACCAGCGGCCTTCGATCCACGCCCACTGGGCGCCGTTCCACGTCCAGTAGCCCGCCGTCCATTGCGCGGCGCTCGACGGCGGCGCGCCGGCGACCTCGTCGACCGCGGCCGGCATCGGCGGGCGCAAGCGCGCGCCGGTCGCGATCAGCGAGTCGACCAGGTCGCCGCGCGCGCCCGCGGCGAGGTCGTCGCGACGGGCGGCCTCGGCCTGCGCGGCCTCGAACGCCGCCAGGCTGGCGGCGGCGCCGGCCTCGGCGAGCGCGGCGCGGCGGCGAGCATCGGCTTCGGCCTGGGCCCGCAGCCGCGCGGCGAGCTCGGGATCCGCGCCGACCGTGATGAGGCCGCCGCGCAGGCGGGTGCGGATGTCGAGCGCGATGCGGACCCGCGCCTGCGCCTCGGCGTGGAT
Organism: Myxococcales bacterium; assembly: GCA_947483555.1. Taxonomy (GTDB): domain Bacteria; phylum Myxococcota_A; class Polyangia; order Haliangiales; family Haliangiaceae; genus UBA2376. Next base: position 45,112 of record CANKMW010000008.1, on the reverse strand, counting down.
GGCCAGGCGGCGGTGCTCCTCGGCGGCGCGGAGCTCCTCGCGACGGTGGCGGTTGCCGCCACAGGTACCGAGGTAGACATACAGGGCCTCGCGGGTCTGCCAGACCTCGGTGCGGACGTGGACCTCGAGGCTCATCTGGACCTCGGCCTCGGCGCGCAGCGCGAGCTCGGCGGCGGCGCGCTGCTGTGCGGCGCGGGCCTCGGTGGCCGCGCGCTCGTCCCGCAGCCGCGCCTGTTCGGCGGCGCGGCGCTGTTGCTGCAACGTCGGATCGGCGCCACGCGTGACCAGGCCGGCGCGCAGGTCGGCGCGCACCGAGCCGGCGCCGGTGGCGACGCGCTGGCGTTCGGCGCGCTTGCCGTCGAACCAGCGCTCGACCGAGAACGAGCCCGCGATCTGCGACGCGTCTTCGTCCGCATCGACCGCGGTCAGCTCGATCGCGCAGCTGCCGGCCAGGTCGCCGAGCCAGAAGCGGGCCTCGCCCTGGCGGTAGCCCTGACCGAGGTCATCGGGGGCGAGGACGATCGGCGCGTCGGTGACGGTGGCGGCCCCGATCGCCGCGCCAGCCGCGCCGCCATCGAGCGTGACGGTAGCTTGGGCGGCGGAGTTGGGCGTCGCCACGGTCCCGCTGGCCTGCGCCTGGCCGAGCAGCACGCCGCCGACCAGCGAGCCGACCTGGGCCCGGCGGTCGCGCTCGCGCTGGCGCTCGGCCACCAGCTCGGCGGTTCGCCGCACCCGGTAGCGTGCGAAGGTCTCGCCGGCGACGCCGTGCTCTTCGTGGTCAGCGCAGCGCAGGGTCCACGACACCTCCATCGCGCGCGGTAGCCAGATCTGGTAGCGGACCCGGTAGCGGCCGCTCGGGGACTGCGGCGGCAACGCGATCGAGGTCGGCGCGGCGGCGGCGGCGGCGCCCGCCGGCCCGGGGGCGACCACGCCCGGCGCGGCCGCGGTGGCAGCGCCGGCGACCTGCATGCGGCCGGTGCCGAGGTGCTGATGCTGGCGGCCGCCACAGGCGGCGAGCCCGACGGCGGTGACGCAGATGACGAGCGAAGCCGAGGCGAGGCGAGGGCGCATCGGCGGATCCGGTTGCAACGGCTCTGCCAGGGTTGGCCGGGTGGTGTGGCGCACGCCTTGCGAAGGGTCCAGCTCATGACCCCTGGCCTCATGACCACTTCCTTCGCTCCGATCGGGACTTACGCCACTTCCGCGGCCCCAGCCGCCGCGGCGTGTGAATTTTCGGCGACGCCTCGGCACGCCACACTGGGTCGTCTCGGCGTCGCGATGGCGCTTGGCCTCGTGTTGCTGGCCTCGGCCTGCGGCGGCGGTAGCAGCAAGCGCGGCGACACCTACGTGGCGGCGACCAGCAGCCAGGAGCAGTGCTGCGAGCACCTGGCCGGCGGCGCCCGCGACAACTGCCTGGCCAGCATCGTCCGGGTTCCGGACCCGGCGGTCGCGCGCTCGCCGGCCAACCAGGACACCTACGCCTGCGTCCAGGAGCACTTCGCCTGCGATCCGGCGTCCGGCACCGCGACGCCCGCCTCGGCGCAGTCCCAGCTCGACTGCATCCAGGATCTGCGCTGAAACGCCCGCGACCGTCGCGGCGCACGAGGTGTCCTTAACGCCCGAAACGCGAAGAGGCCCCCGTTGCGGGAGCCTCTTCCAGACGCCGCTTCCGGCGTCAGCAGCGCGAGCGATGGATCAGAAGTCCATGCCGCCCATGCCGCCCATGCCGCCCATGCCACCGCCGCCGCCGCCGCCGCCGTGTCCACCGGCCGGCGCCCCGGACTCCTTCTTCGGCTTCTCGGCGATCATCGCCTCGGTGGTGAGCAGCAGCGCTGCCACCGACGCGGCGTTCTGCAGCGCCGTGCGCACGACCTTGGTCGGGTCGATGACGCCAGCGGCGAGCAGGTCCTCGTACTCGAGCGACGCGGCGTTGAAGCCGAAGCTGCCCTGGCCCTCCTTGACCTTGCTGACCACGATCGAGCCGTCGACGCCGGCGTTGGCCGCGATCTGGCGCAGCGGCTCCTCGAGCGCGCGACGCACGATGTTGACGCCGAACTGCTGCTCCTCGGTGAGCTTGATGTCGTCGAGCGCCTTGAGCGCGCGCAGCAGCGCCACGCCGCCGCCGGGGACGATGCCCTCCTCGACCGCGGCGCGGGTGGCGTGCATCGCATCCTCGACGCGCGCCTTCTTCTCCTTCATCTCGACCTCGGTGGCCGCGCCGACGCGGATGACCGCGACGCCGCCGACCAGCTTGGCCAGACGCTCCTGGAGCTTCTCGCGATCGTAGTCGCTGGTGGTGTCCTCGACCTGCTTGCGCAGCGTCTTGACCCGGGCGTCGATGTCGGCCTTCTTGCCGGCGCCATCGATGATCGTGCTGGTGTCCTTGTCGACCGTGACCCGCTTGGCGGAGCCGAGGTCGGCGAGGGTGAGGTTCTCGAGCTTGAGGCCGAGATCCTCGGTCACCGCCTGGCCGCCGGTCAGGGTGGCGATGTCCTTGAGCATCTCCTTGCGGCGGTCGCCGAAGCCCGGCGCCTTGACCGCGCACACGTGGAGCGTGCCGCGCAGCTTGTTGACCACCAGGGTGGCCAGCGCCTCACCGTCGATGTCCTCGGCGATGATCAGCAGCGGCCGCCCGCTCTTCGCGATCTGCTCCAGCAGCGGCAGCAGATCCTTCATCTGCGAGATCTTCTTCTCGTGGCTGAGCACGTAGACGTCGTTGAGCACGACCTCCATGCGCTCGCCGTCGGTCACGAAGTACGGCGACAGGTAGCCGCGGTCGAACTGCATGCCCTCGACGACGTCCAGCTCGCTGGTCAGCGTCTTGGCCTCCTCGACCGTGATCACGCCCTCCTTGCCGACCTTCTCCATCGCCTCGGCGATCATGTCGCCGATCGCGGTGTCACCGTTGGCCGAGATGGTCCCGACCTGGGCGATCTCCTTGTGGTTCTTGGTCTCCTTCGACTGGGTCTTCAGGTGGTCGACGATCGCCGTCACGGCGACGTCGATGCCACGCTTGAGCTCCATCGGGTTGTGACCCGCGGCGACCAGCTTCGAGCCCTCGCGGAAGATCGCCTGGGCGAGCACAGTCGCGGTGGTGGTGCCGTCGCCGGCGTTGTCGGAGGTCTTCGAGGCGACCTCCTTCACCATCTGCGCGCCCATGTTCTCGAACCGGTTCTCGAGCTCGATCTCCTTGGCGACGGTGACGCCGTCCTTGGTGATCGTCGGTGAGCCCCACGACTTCTCGATCACGACGTTGCGGCCACGTGGGCCGAGGGTGACCCGGACCGCGTTGGCCAGGGTGTCGACGCCCCTCAAGACGCAAGCGCGAGCGCGCTCGTCGAAGATGATTTCTTTGGCAGCCATGACTTCAGTCCTCCGGTAGCGAGTGGATCACTCGAGAACGCCGAGGACTTCGTCCTCGCGCAAGATGATGTGGTCGAGACCGTCGATCTTGATCTCGGTGCCGGCGTACTTGCCGAACAGGATGCGGTCACCCGCCTTGACGTCGAGGGCGACCAGGGTGCCGTCCTCGAGGCGCTTGCCAGCGCCCACCGAGATGACGTTGCCCTCGAGCGGGCGCTCCTTGGCCGAGTCGGGGATGATGATCCCGCCCTTGGTCTTTTCGACTTCCTCTACCCGGCGAACCAGCAAGCGGTCCTGGAGCGGACGAACGTTCATGATGTTCCTCGTCGTGTGGGGTTGGCTGCCGCGCGGTGAAAGGTCGACGGACGGCGGCGGTTTGTTAGCACTCACCACCGGCGAGTGCTAGCGGCGGCATATTAAGGCTCTCTGTCGCACACGCAAGGGCCTACCCGGTCGATTTCGCTGGTGACTACATCAGGCGCACCCGGTCCCGGTGCCGGTCGCGCCTACACCAGCCTACGGCTCGCCGTGACACCAACTCCCGTTTCTAACGTGCGGAAACCACGCGGAAACTTGCATGGGGCGCCAGGTAGCCGATAACGAGATCATGGGCATTGATGTAACCGCGCACGCTTCGGTGGATGCCTTCTTCTACGAGGCCCTGAACGAGGCCCTGGACGCCGTCCACCTGGACGCCACCGAGCCGGCCGGGTGGTACCTGGTGAGCCTGCTGGGCGAGTTCACGCGGGCCAGGCTGCCGGATGAGCCGCTGGCCATGAAGCTGGCCCAGTCGCAGTCCGGCGACCCTGGTGATCGGGTCCGCACGCTCAAGGAGGTCGGCGATACGTCGCTGTACGTGGCGGGGTTCTTCGCCGAGTCGCTGTCGCGCAAGGTGGTCGACGCCGACTACTACATCAGCCTGGGGCGCGGCGCCTACGCCGAGCTGGCCGGGTGCCTGGGCAGCCACTCGATCACCGACGTCTACCGCGAGCTGGCCGAGAACTTTCCCGCCTTCGTCGAGGTGCTGGGGGAGATGCGGCGTCGCGTCGACTGCGCCGGTGCCGACGTCGTCAAGCTCTACGAGCAGTGGGTGCGGACCCGCGACGCGTGGATCGAGAAGAAGCTGCGCGCGCTGGGCGTGTTCGTCGATCCCGGCGTGAAGATCCTCCAGTGAGCAGCGCGGTGCTCACGCGGTTGCAGCGCGGACTCGAGCGCATGTACCGCGTCGCCACCGGGGTCGAGGTCGATGACTTCATGATCGATGATGAAGCCCGCGCCCAGCTCGGCGTGGCGCGGGCGCCGCGCGAGCAGCTGCTGCTCCACGAGGCTCACGACGGCATCGACGTCGGGCTGTTCGTCGATCCGGCGGTGCTCGCCAACCTCGCCACCCACGATCCGGGCGCTCGCCTCGACGACCGCAACACCGCCGCGTTCCTGTACGCGGTCGAGGGTGTCAGCCACTTCGTCTACGCCATCGTGTGCGCCCGCGCCGCCCGCGCGGTGTCAGCCCTCGAGCTCGAGCTGCAGGCCGAGGTCGACAAGTACGTGGTGTGCCTGCTCGCCGACGGTGGCGGCCAGGCGTCGAGCCCGCGCTGGCGCCGCCGGCTGTTCGAGGACTTCCAGCTCGAGCCCGACCTCGACGGCGACGAGCGCGATCGTTACCGGGCCGCCAACGATGGGGCCCGCCGCTATTCAGCGTCGCTCGAGCGCCGCTTCGTCGCCCGCCGCGGCACCTCCGACATGCTCGCCGAGCTGCGCCGCTTCTATCGGCTGCCCCTGGCCAGCAAGCTCGACCACATCGCCAAGGCGGCATGATCGCCAACGCCGCATAGCGGTGTAGAACAGGCCCGATGTCCCTGCAGTGGTACCCGGGCCACATGACCAAGGCCCGCCGCGAGCTGGCCGCCCTGATGCCGTCGCAGGACGTGGTCATCGAGATCCTCGACGCCCGGCTGCCCGGCTCGAGCGCGAATCCGGTGCTGACCGAGCTGCGGCAGCAGAAACCCTGCATCAAGGTCCTGACCAAGAGCGACCTCGCCGATCCGGAGCTGACCCGGGCGTGGCTCGGGTACCTGAGCCGCGACGCCGAGGTGACCGCGATCGCCACCACCACCGATCGGCCGCACGAGACCCGCAAGCGCCTCGCCGAGCTGTGCGCCCGCGTGCCGCGCCGGCGCGGCCCCGACAAGCCGGTGCGCGCGCTCATCGCCGGGGTCCCCAACGTCGGCAAGTCGACCTTGATCAACACCCTCATGGACCGCGCGGTCGCCAAGGTCAGCGACAAGCCGGCGGTCACCAAGAACCAGCAGCGGGTGGTCCTCCCCAGCGGCACGATCCTGACCGACACGCCCGGCATCATGTGGCCGAAGATCGAGGACGAGGCGGCCGCGTTCCGGCTCGCGCTGGTCGGCTCGATCCCCGACACCGCCATCGACTACCTGACCATCGCGATGTTCGGCGCCCAGCTCCTGCTCGACCGCTACCCGGCGCTGCTGGTGGCGCGTTACAAGCTCGCCGCCGTGCCGGCGAGCGCCGAGGCGCTGCTCACCGAGGTCGGCCGTCGCCGCGCCGGGCTGCGTGCCGGCGGCGTCGTCGATCTCCACACCGCGTCGGAGATCCTGGTCCACGAGGTGCGGGCCGGGCTGCTCGGCCGCGTCACCCTCGAGACCCCACCCGCGACCGAGCCGGCCGCGTAGCGGGACGGCCGGACGGCGCACCCGCCGGTCGGGCTCAGAAGATCGACTCGAGCTGCGGGAGGAGGGCCAGGATGTCCTTGTCCGCGATCGAGCCGGTGATGTCGATCAGCTTGCCGCTGGCGACGATCTTGATCGTGTCCATCAACTTGACCGCGGCGGGAATCTTGGCGAACTCGGCCTTGGCTTCGACCAGCTTGGCGTTACCGGCGGTCGCGCCCGCCGTCGCCTCGGCGGGCTTGGACAGCGTCATGTGACCGCTCGCGGAGATGGTGCCGCCGCTGATCTCGACGGCGCCGTAGCCGCCGGTGAAGGTGCCGAAGGGGGCGTCGGCCTTCTTGACCACCGCGGCCCACACCGCGGCCGAGGTCGAGACCTTGCCGATCATCGTGCCGAGGGCGCCCTTGGCGGCCCCACCGGTCAGCATCTTGGTGAGCTTGCCCTTGTCGCCGGGGTCGTCGGTGAACGCGACCACGTCGGCGGCCAGCCACGCGACGTAGATCTTCTTGGCCTCGCCGGGCGCCGAGTACTCGGTGACCTTGCCCTTCTTCTTCGCGGTCAGCGTGGGCGCCGGTCCACCGCCGGCGAACGACTTGACGATCTTCTCCATGCAATCGATGACCTTGGGCTCGTCGAGGCCGTTGAGGCCGAGCACGACCAGCGGCTTCTCGTCGAGCTTCATGATCACGGTGGCGTCCGAGATCGCGGTGGCGACGTCGATCTGACACGAGGTCTTGATGAGCTCGAACGCCTGGTTCGCCTCGTTGCTCTCGGCGAGGAACATCTTCAGCGCCGCCGCGTACGATCCGGTGGCGCGGATCGGATCGAGGTTGAACCCGAAGACGATCGCCGCCTTGGGCGACACGCTGCGCTTCACCGCGGTCCACGACTTGGAGTCGGCGGCGGCGGGACGAGTGACGAACAGCGACAGCGCGACGGTTACCAGGACAGTGGCTTTCAGCATGACGGCGAATGTTACGCGTCGGCCGGATCCACGCAACGCGTCCCGGCCCCGCGTTGCGGGCCGCCGTCGATCAGAACCGGCCGCCCACGACCAGCCCGGCACCGTCGCGGCGCACGGACGGGGCGACGCTCCAGCCGCGGCCGAGGTTGCCGCGCAGGCGGTCATTGTGCTCGCGCACCGAGGTGGGCGCGGTCGCGATGTCGTAGATCCCGCCGCCGACGAACGCCGCGGCCCCGCCGACCATCAGCACCGCCGCTGCGCCTTCATCACAGGTGTTGTCGGAGTCGATGCAACCGACCAGCAACACGACCCCGACCAGGGCGACGCCGGCGCCGGCGAGCCGGAGCCCGAGTCCGGTCGTCCATAGCTTGCCGGCGTACCAGTGGCCAGCGCTGGGGGCGAACCAGAGCCCGATGGCGCCGACGGTGCCGAGGCCGTCCGCGAGGTCGCCGGAGCCGGTGGAGTCGTTGGCCGTGTTCTCGGCCAGCGCGAGGAGGCCGATCGAGGCGACCGTGCCGCCGAGCGACAGCCACAGCGCGGTCGATTCGCGCTTCTCGCCGGCGACCGGCCCGACCACCGGCGGCGCCGGTGCCCACGGGGCCGCCAGCGGGGCGTTGCCGGGCTGGGCGGTGGCGGTGGCGCCGTCCGCGGTGAGGATCGTCGCCACCATCAGGAGCGCGAGGCGCATGACGACATCATGCCAGAGTCGCCTCGCCGCGCGGTTACTCTCACGACGCCGGGTCACAACCCACGGCGCCGGACTCGATCTGGGCGGAGGCCACGATGAACGGTTACGTCCAGACCACCTGTCCCCGCTGCGGCAACGCGGCGTGGGGTCACCCGATGCAAGCTGTCCCCTGCAACTCGTGTGGGCAGCACGTGCCGCCGATGGCACAGCCCCAGGGCTGGGCTCCGGCCCCCGGCATGGGCTCGTTCGGCGCGGCACCGGGCATGGCGATGCAGCAACAGGCGCCGCAGCAGCAGGCGCCGCAGCAGCAGGCGCCGCAGCAGCAATGGGGCGCCCCGCCGCCGGTCGCGGGCTATCCGCCACCCGGTGTCGCCGGCTTTGGCACGCCAGCCCCCGGCTTCGCAGCACCGCAGCAGGCGGCACCGCAGGCGGCCGGGGCACCGAGCATGGGCGTGAACCTCCCGTACGGGATCAAGCTGCCGATCAACATCGGCGGCAAGCACATGAAGCTCAAGATCATCGGCGGCGTGATCCTGGCGATCGCGGTCGCCATCGGCGGCGTGATCTTCAAGAAGACGCGCACCCCGAAGGGCATGCTCAGCTACTCGTCGCTCGGGCTCGACAAGGGCAAGCCCGACGCCGACAAGGCGTGGGCGTCGCTGGCCAAGGACGCGACCAAGTGGAAGAAGGACGCCTTCCTGTGGTCGGTGAACTTCCAGGCCGTGCGCGCCGACGGCACGGTCGACATCGGCAAGGGCGCCGAGGTCGTGTACACGTCGCCGAGCGCGTCGGCGTCGCACGCCAAGAGCGTGCGCAGCGATTCGGTGCGCAAGTACGGCCTCAACGCGAGCGGCGTCAAGCCGTCGAAGTACGGCTGGAACGACGTCATCGACGATCTCGAATCGCACCCGGAGCCGACTTGCAAGATCAAGGACGTCGTGGCGCTGCTCAACAAGCAGGGGCTGACCGGCACCAAGACGGTGCGGATCACGTTCGACCCCAAGTTCGCCGACTTCTACGCCTGGCACGTCATCGGCACCGACCCCAAGATCGACGCGCTGTTTGGATGGTCGGACTGCCAGCCGATCAAGTAGCGAGCCGGCTCACGGTTCCTACAAGCCTGTCCTGAGCCTGTCGAAGGGCGGGAGTGATCTGCCTCGTTTTTTCACTTGAGCCGGTGCCCACCTACCCCTACCGTGCGGCGATCCTCTGGGGGGGACTCACGGAATGGACGACACCGATCGCGTGCTGCGTGTGACGACGCCTTTCTTTCGACCCGTGTTCGAGGTGAGCGACCTCGCCGCGACCGAGTTGCTCGATCTGACGCCGACCACCGCGCCAGGTTCGACGCCGGGCTCGCCGCGCCGACGGCTGGCGCGCGGCACGGCGGCGCCGCTGATGGAGACGCTGTCACTGCCGGTTCCGGCGCTGGCGGTCCGGCTCGTCGATCCACCGACGAGCTGGGGCTACCACGTGCGCATCGACCTCGCCCGGTGGCGGGTCGAGCAGGCGGCCGTCTCGGGCGAGATCACGGCGCCGATCATCCGGATCGGCCGGATCGGCGCGACGCCGTGGGGCGGGCTCGCGGCGGCGGCCGGGGCCCTGGCGATCGTGCTGTCGGCGACCTGGATGATCGCCAGCCGCGGCGGCAGCGCGGACGGCGCGGCGCCGCCGGCGCTCGCCGGCGCACCGCAGTTCATCGTCACCCCGTTGCCGGCCGACGACGAGCTCGCCGCCGCGCCGGCCAGCGACGAGCTCGAGATGCCGGCCGCCGCCGCGACCCCACCGCGCCCGGCGCCGGCGCCGACCCACGGCGTGCTCATGATTGGCTCCAAGCCGCCGTGCCGGATCCTCGTCGACGGCAAGGACACCGGGTTGACCACGCCGCAGCGCAACGTGCGAGTGCCCAGCGGTCGCCACACGATCACGCTGGTCAACGACGAGCACGCCATCGAGCACGTGGCGACGCTGGTCATCACCGGCGGACGCAAGGCCAAGCTGATCCGCGATCTGAGCGCGCAGCTGGCCCGGACGCCCTGAGCCGGTCAGGCGCGGCCGCGGGTCACGGCCGCAGCACGCGGTTGTCGATGAGGCGGGTCTTGCCGATGAAGACGGCGAGCGCCATCACCGCCGGACGGTCGACGCGCTCGAGCGGCGCCAGCTCGTCGGCGTCCCGCAGCTCGAGGTAGTCGATGCGCGCGGCCGGCTGGGCGGCGATCAGCGCGCCTGCGGTCGCCACCAGGGCGGCGACGTCGCGCTCGCCGGCGGCGAACGCGGCCTCGGCCGCGGCCAGGCCCGCCGACAGCGCCAGCGCCTGGCGCCGCTCGTCGGCGGACAGGTAGGCGTTGCGCGAGCTCATGGCCAGACCGTCCGGCTCCCGGACGATGGGCACGCCGACGATCTCCACCCCCAGATCGAGATCGCGGACCAGGCGGCGGATGACGGCGAGCTGCTGGAAGTCCTTGGCGCCGAAGAACGCGACGTTGGCCTGGGTCAGGTTGAACAGCTTGGTGACCACGGTCGCCACGCCGGCGAAGTGACCGGGCCGCTTCTCGCCGCACAGCGGGCGGGCCAGCTCGCGCACCTCGACGAAGGTCTGCGCGCCCGGTGGGTACATCGCCGCCGCGTCGGGACAGAAGGCCAGATCGATCCCGCACCCGCGCGCCTTGGCCAGGTCGCCGTCCTCGTCGCGAGGGTAGCGGGCCAGATCCTCGTTGGGGCCGAACTGCGTCGGGTTGACGAAGATGGTGAGGATCACGACGTCGGCGCTGGCCCGCGCCGCCCGCAGCAGCGACAGGTGCCCGTCGTGCAGGTAGCCCATGGTCGGGACCACCGCGACGCGCCGGCCGTCGCGCCGCAGGTCCTCGCCACGCGCCCGCATCAGCCGCGGGTCGCGGATGATCTCGAAGTTCACTTGCGGCCGGACGACGAGTAGAACGGCAGCGCTGCGGGCGCTCCCGCCGGCTCCGAGATCGTCGAGAAGCTCTCGGCCTGCGCCGGGAACGAGCCGGCGCGAACGTCGGCGATGAAGCGGCCGCAGGCGTCCTTGATGGTGGCGCCGACGTCGGCGTAGCGGCGCACGAACTTGGGCTTGAAGCGGTCGTCCATGCCGAGCAGGTCGTAGATCACCAGCACCTGGCCGTCACAGCCGACGCCGGCGCCGATGCCGATGGTCGGGATCGCCAGCGCCGCCGTGATCTCGGCGGCGACCTCGGAGGGCATGCCCTCGAGCACGAGGGCGTAGGCACCGGCGGCCTCGAGCGCGCGGGCGTCGGCGATCAGCCGCGCCGCGCCGGCGGCATCCTTGCCCTGGACCCGGAAGCCGCCCATCTGGTGGAACGACTGCGGCGTCAGTCCGATATGGCCCATCACCGGGATGCCGGAGGCGACCAGGCGCGCGACCAGCTCGGCATGCTGGGCGCCGCCCTCCAGCTTGATGGCGTGGCAGCCGCCCTCCTTGATCAGGCGGCCGGCGTTGCGCACCCCGAGCTCGACGCTCTCCTGGTAGGTCATGAACGGCATGTCGCCGACGATCTGGGCTCGTCGCGCACCGCGGGCGACCGCGCGACAGTGGTAGATCATGTCGTCGAGCGTGACCGGCAGGGTGGTGTCGTGGCCTTGCACCACCATGCCGAGCGAATCGCCGACCAGCAGGATGTCGGCGCCGGCCTCGTCGAGCAACCTGGCGAAGGTCGCGTCGTAGGCCGTCAACATCGTGATTCGTTCGCCCCGCCCCTTGCACGCACGCAACGTGTGGATCGTGACTCGCTGAGCGCTCATGTTGTCCTGGGTCGCCGTCCGTGGAGTGGATCGACGCCTGTGGACATTGTAGAGACTCCCTAGCGGTCTGCAACCACTGGAATGCGGACCGTCGAGTAGGTGCCGGGACCCGGCCGAGGCAGGCTCAGCCCCAGCCCGACCTTCTCGACGCAGTCGACCGCGAGGTCGCGGGCCGCGTCGAGGACGCCGGGGTCGAAGATCACCGCCACCGCGCGCACCCCGGCGCTCTGGCCGTCGGGGGGGAGGCGCCCGAGGGTGGTCGGCGGACGGTACCGCGGCATGGGAGGCACGGGGCGGCGGCCGCCGAGCCGCGGCGCCGGTGGTGGCGGCGACGAAGCGCGCGGCGGCTTGCCGGGCGGCCCGAGCTGCGTGACGCGAAGCTCGACCAGCACCATCGGCACGCTGGCGACGCAACGGCGCAATGCCGGCAAGGCGCCGCGCACCGCCTTCTCGATCGCGTCCCGATCGCCAGCGCCCTCGAGCTCGATGCGGGTCGCCAGATCGACGTCGACGAGCGCGTCGACGTGTTCCTGGGCGCGCGCCCGCCACGGGCTGTCCGACGGGGCCTGATCGAGATAGGTCCGGTACAGGGCGAGCGCCCGCTCGGGCGCGTTGCGGGCCCCGAACGCGCGCACGTAGTAGTAGTCGGCGGCCGGGACGAACGGGTCGGCGCTCGAACGGGTCGCGTTGTTGACGTCGCCGGCGTCGGCGGCGATGGCATCGGCGTCGCCCGGCCGTCGCGCGCGATCGTAGGCCACCGCGAGCAGCCAGCGCGCTCGGGCGCCACCGATGCGGTCGTTGCGGGCCTGCTCGAATGCGGTGATGGCCTCGGCGAGCCGACCCGCGGCCATGTAGACCTCACCGAGGCGCAGCCAGGCGTCGCCGGTGGCGTCGCCGCGCGCGACCAGCGCCTCGAGCGCGAGGGTGGCGCCGCTCTCGTCGCCGGAGCGCGACAGGCAGGTCGCCCAGCCCAGCTCGAGTGGCCGGCTGGCGGCGGCGCGGTTGGCGGCCGACGGATCGCTGCGGCTGGCCAGGCGCGTCGGTCGCCACGTCGCCGCGAGCTGGTAGGCCTTGCCGTACGCCGCGGCGCACAGCTTCCACTCGCGGGTCCTCTCGGTGGCGACGCCGAGGTAGCCCCAACCCTCGGCGAGGTCGCCGCGCAGGCCAGTGGCTTCGAGGAGCTGCTCGCGGGCCCGCGCCGGATCGCCGGTGCGCAGGCGCAGGATGTCGGTGGCGGTGGTGACGATCTGCGCGTAGCGGCGCGCGCCGGGCTGCACGACCTCGTCCCAGAACTCGCTGCGCGCCTCGGCTTCGGCCTCGGCGTCGACCGCCGGCTTCGGATACAGCTTCGACTGGGCCGCGGCGGGCGCTGCCGCGGCGAGCGCGGCCAGGCTCAGCGCGACCAGCGAGCAGCGGCGCGGCGTCACCGGCCGGCCGGCCGTCGGTCGAGACCACCCGCCGGCCCGGAGCGGCGGCGGGTGGCGATGGCGGCGCGGTTGGCGCGGGCCCGGGCGGCGAACTGCGGGTGGGCGCCGGACCTGATGAACAGGTCGTAGAAGCGGATGGCGTCGTCGTCCCGGCCGACCGATTCGTAGCCGAGCGCGAGGTAGTAATACGCCTCGCCCTCGGGGACGTAGAACACCGAATGGCGCAGGATGAGGCGCTCGAGCTCCTCGACGCCACCGGGTCCAAACGTGCGCAGGATGGAGCGCGCCAGCTGGCCCTGCTCGTCGCGATCGAGGGCGACCGCGAGGCCGAAATACAGCGATACGCTCTGTTCGATCTCGAGCGTGCGACGGTAGTGGATGATCGCCCGATCGAGGTCACCGAGCATCATCTCGGTCTCGGCGAGGTTGCCCATCACGTTGCCGTCGCGGCTGCCGAGGTGGCGTCGGGCCAGGATCTTCAGGTAGTCGTCGCGCGCGATCGCCAGGTGTTCGGGGCCGGCCAGCTTGGTGTGCAGGATGGCGCGCTCGAACAAGATCTCGTCGACCAGCCGGGGATCGCGCGCCGCCTTGGCCTCGAACGCGTTCCAGTGCCGGATCACACGCTCGGCGTGCAGCCGTTCGCGGGCGTTGTCGAGCAGCGGCCCACCGTCGCACAGGGCGGCGGCGTCGTCCTCGTTGCACTCGAGATAGAAGACGTGGATCGCGGCGCCGGCACGAAAGTGCGGCTCGGGCGCGGCGGGTCTCGCCAGCGACGCCAGCTCGTAGGCGGTGACGGCGCGCTCGACGTATTTCTTGCGCCGCAGCGCGACCTGGCTCTCGGCGACCGCGAGGTCGAGGTTGGTGTCGCCGTCGAGCATGGCGCGGTCGTACTCGCGCTCGGCGACCTCGGCGGCGGGGTCGCGAGCGAGCGCGGCCCAGGTGTCGTCGCGGTCGCCGACTCGCGGCGCCGCGTCCTCGGCGAACGCCGGCGCGGTCAGCGCGGCGACGACGGCGAACGCGAGCGCGCGCCCGGGCTCACTCATGGCTGGCTCCATGGCTGGCTCGGTTTCCGGTGCGTCGCCGCGCCCGGCCGGCGCTCGGCGAGCAGTCGATCGAGCCCGTCGAGATGGGCGCGGGCTCGCCGCGGTTCGCGCGCCGAGGGCAGGCGCAGGTAGGCCTGCCACTCGGCCCGCGCCTCGTGAACGAACCCGGCGGTCTCGTAGAGGAACCCGCGGTAGTAGTGGATCTCCGACGCTGGCACCGGCGGCGCGAGCATCAGCCCGGCCTCGAGGCGCTCGGCGTAGGAGGTGGTCAGCGAATTCTGCGCGCGCACCACCAGCTCGACGGCCAGCGAGATCTGCTCGTCGCGATCGTAGATCACCGCCAGCGCCAGCCACTCCAGCGCGTCCTCGACGTCCCAGTTTCCGGTCGCCGCCTCGACGCGCGCCCGCAGCACGTCGATCCCATCGGCGGTGCGGCCGGCACCATCGAGCGCGTGGGCCAGGTGGACGGCGGCGATCGACGAGCTGCGTCGGCCGCCACGCTCGCCGAGCGCCTGGCGCAGCGGCGCGATCGCCGCGGCGGGTCGGCCCTGACGCAAGGCGATCTTGCCGAGCCGGAGCAGCGCCTCGTTCCGGGTCGAGCCGCGCGGTGCGCGTTGCACGAGCTCGGTGAGCAGGCGCGTGGCTTCGAGCACGCGGCCACCATCGTCGGCGAGCGCGCCCAGGTAGTAGAGAACGTCGAGGTCGCCCGGGTCGAGCGAGCGGGCGTGGCGGGCCATCCGGGTGGCGTCCTGGATCACGCGCTCGCGGTGCTCGGGGTTCCAGTCGGTCGTGATGATCGCGAGGGCCTCGCGCAGCTGGGCCTTGATCGCGCTGACCTGGTCCCGATGGGGCGAGACCACCTCGGCCCAGAACTCGCCGTGATCGCGGGCGTCGGGATCGCGCGCCGGCGCACCGCTGGCCGGGGTGGCCAGCGCGACCAGCGCGATCACGAGCCCGGCGCGCGACACGGTCACAGTATGCGCGGCGCCAGGCGGTGGTTCCAGTGGGAGACCGCCGTCCCCGAGCGAGGACCCGAGACCCCGCCTCGGTGACCGGCGGCCCTTGTGCTGTCGCCTACTTGCGGCTGATCGTGGCTGGCAAGGGGTTTGCTTCGGTGAGCCGTGTGGAAAGCGCCAGCGTCATGCGCGCGGCACTCGAGCTGTTCGCCGCCCGGCAGTACCCGAGCGTCGTGGCTGCGTGCCAGGACGCGTTGCTGGACCAGCCCGGCAACCTGCACCTGCGGCTGCTGCGGGCCCGGTCGCTCATGGCGCTGCGCCGCGATGCCGAGGCCCAGACCGAGATCAGCGAATGCCTGCGCCTCGAGTCCCGCTTCGGTGCCGCCTATCGCGTGCTCGGCGAGCTCGCGGCGCGACGCGACGAGATCGAGTCGGCGAAGATCTTCCTGCGCGAGGCGCTGCGCCTCGATCCCGACGATGCCGAGGCCCGCGAATGGCTCGAGGTCGTCCATGCGATGGTTCGGTCAACTGCGGCAGCGGACAAACTCCCGGCGGCCGCTGCCGCGGTTGGCCATCTTTCCCCTCACGCGGCGGCGCAGCGCGGCTTGCCGGCGCGCGCGGTCGCGCCGCGCCCAGCGTCGCGGGCGCGGGCTGACGGCACGCGGCCGCCGGCGGAGATGCAGCGCTCGACCCTGAGCCAGTTGCCGGTCGCCGCCGGTTTCGGCAACTACCTGGTCGAGACCGGCATCCTCACGCCGGTGCAGCATCGCGCCGCGCTGGCGTACAAGAAGTCGACCGGCGTGCGGCTCGGCTCCGCCGCGGTCGCGCTCGGCTTCGTGTCCGAGCTGAAGATCGAGTGGGCGTCGCTCGCCTATCACGGCCAGCACCGTCGGGCCGCGATGTAGCTCCCGGATCGCCCGAATTCACGTACAGTGACGTGATGGTGCGGGTGGTCGGCCAACGCGTCGAGGCCAGGAGCTTCGACGAGCTCTGGGACGCGCTGCTGCGCGTGCCGGCGTAGCGGGTCATGTACGCGCCCGGGACGGTGATCGGCCAGAAGTACTGGATCGAGCGTGTGCTCGGCGAGGGCGGCATGGGCGTCGTGTTCGCGGCCACCCACCTGCAGCTCGGCCAGCGGGTGGCGCTCAAGTTCCTGCGCCGCGAGTCGACGCCCGACGCCGAGCAGATCGAGCGCTTCCTGCGCGAGGCGCGCGCGGTGGTGCGCCTCAAGAGCGAGCACGTGTGCCGCGTGGTCGACGTCGGCACCGAGGATGGTGCGCCGTACATCGTGATGGAGCACCTCGAGGGCCACGATCTCGCGTCGGTGATCCGGCAGGGCGGGCCGCTGAAGGTGGGCTTGGCGGTCGATTACGTGTTGCAGGCCTGCCTGGCGCTGGCCGAGGCCCACGTCGCCGGCATCGTGCATCGCGATCTCAAGCCATCGAACCTGTTCCTGACCCGGCGGCCCGAGGGCACGCCGCTCGTCAAGGTGATGGACTTCGGGATCGCCAAGGCCCACGGCCGCATGGACGCGCGCTTGACCGACTCGGCCGCGATCATGGGCTCGCCATCGTACATGGCGCCCGAGCAGCTCAAGGCCGCCCGCGACGTCGACGGTCGCGCCGACGTGTGGTCGCTGGGCGTGGTGCTGTTCGAGCTGGTCACGGCGCGGCGCCCGTTCGACGCCGACAGCATCGCCGAGATCGCCGCCAAGGTGACCCTCGATCCGCCGGCGCCGCTGCCGCTGTCGTTGCCGCGCGGCTTCGCCGAGGTGCTGCTGCGGTGCCTCGAGAAGGATCCGGCGCGCCGCTACCGTTCGGTCGGCGAGCTGGCCCAGGCCCTGGCCGGGTTCGGTTCGCCGGGCGCGAAGTCGATCGCGACCCATGCCGCGCGGGTGATCGCGGCCGCCGGGACGCCGCGCACCGATCCACTGGCTCGGGTCATGGGCGCGGTGACCCAGCCGCGGTGGACGTCGCTGTTCGGCGCCGAGGCGGAGACCCGGCGGCGGCGTCTGGTGCTCGGCGGTGTCGCGGTGGCGGCGGTGGTGATGACGGCGGTGGCGGTGCTGGTGATGGTGGGCGGATCCGGTGGCGGCGGTCGGGTGGCAGCGCCAGCCACGCTCACGGATGCGGCCCCGGTTGCGGTCCCGGTTTCGGCTGCGGTACCGGTTTCGGCCCCGGTTTCGGCTGCGGCTTCGGTTGCGGCTTCGGCTGCGGCTTCGGCTTCGGACGCGGCCACGGTTTCGGATGCGGCCACGGTGTCGGACGCGACCACGGTGTCGGTCACGGTCTCGGATGCAGGGACGGTCTCGGCGACGGCTGCGGGCCGCGATCGCAGCCGTGATGCCCGTGATCGCGGGAAGGACCCGGACGGCGCGCCGGTTCGCGAGCCCGGCATCGACGCCGGCACCGCCGCCACCACCGACGAGCCCATCGATCGCGACGGCGACGGCATCCCCGACATCCGCTGACCGGTCACCCAGGGCCAGGCCAGGGATGTCGCCTCACGCTCTCAGGCTCTCAGGCCAACGGATCGCGGTACACCTCGGCAACTGGCAGCTCGCAGTCGAGCGACGTCAGTCGCGCGATCGCGCCGTCGGAGACCAGCTCTCGAGCCCACCCTCCATCAGGTAGGCGCCGCACGATCTCAAGCTCGCGCCGATCATGCGCCACGAGCACGATCTCGTCCACGCTTGGAATGCGCTGGTAGTGGGAGAGCTTCTCGTTGCGGTCGTAGTCCTCGGTCGACGGGCTCAGCACCTCGATCACCACGCGCGGATTGACGATGGTGTGGCCGGCGCGATCGTCGGGGTCGTGCTCCAGCCCGCCGCAGACCACGGTGACGTCGGGATAGGTCCCGAGCCCGGTGGCCAGCACGCGGACCCGCAGGTCGGACGAGAAGACCCGGCACCGGCGCTCGCGAAGCTGCATGTTCAGGAGCGTGGTCACGTTGCCGGCGATCGCCGCGTGGTCTGGCGATCCACCGGCCATCGCCCAGACCTGACCGTCCAGGAACTCGTGTCGGATCTCGCTGCGTTCCTCGACGAGCAAGTACTCGTCGAAGGTGAAGCGCTGGCGCGCCGGCTGGATCACGAGGCCAGGGTACCGCATCCGGCTTGGTCGCATCATGTCGCTGCTATCGGCGGGACCTCGCGCGCGGTTGCTTGGCCGCGGACGTCTTCGTGTTCGTCGCGGTCTTCCCGTCTGGTTTCACGGGCTTCGCGGGCGGCATCCCGGTCATCCGCTGATCCGAGGTCGGTGCGCAGGACAGGACTCGAACCCGTTCCTCCGAGGTCATTACTCTCGGCGCTCTTCCGCTTGAGCTACCTGCGCCGGGGCACGTCGGCCCGACGGTCACGGCAACGACGATAGCCGATCCTCGTCACCACCATCCGGCACCAGGCGTCGCCGGCCAGCATGGCGCTCGAGCCAGGCGCGCTGCTCGTCGAGCGATGTGAATCGAGCGCTGTGAACGCGACCTCGCGCGGTGGCGCGCTCGACGTGCAGGCAGTCGGCGGCGGAGCGCAACCGTGCCCGCAGCGCTTGCGCCTCGCGCGCCGTGATCCGCCACGTCAGCCAGCGCGCCTGGTCGCCGTGGTCGTGGTGCAAGGCGCGGCGCAGCCGGATGATGAGCGAGTTGCAGCGGTGCAGCAGGGCGAGCGAGAGGGCGAGCGAGTTTGCTGGGTCATCCTGAAGTCGGTCCATGATCGTCCTTTCCGCGCACCAGTGGCAGGTGCGCGAGCAAGTGGCGCAAGCGCGCGCGCGGCATCGGCGCAATCCCGATGGCCATCAGCGCGCCGCGCCACGGTTCGTCCGGTTCGCGGACGAAAACAGCGGCCACGCCGGCGGCGTCCAGCGCGCGCGCCAGCACCGCCAGCTCGGCGGGCGACGCGGCGAGGGCCACGGCGTGGGTGGGCGGCGCGGCTGCAGCTGCGCTGCTGAGCTGCGCCGATTCGCCAGCGGCGTGAATGATCATCGCAGCCTGGACGCCGGCGGGGGCGTCGTGGCGGACGATCACATAGTGGTAGCAGGGGCTACCGGCGCCAGCGTCAATGCATGGGCCCCATCGTGGATCCGGTGTGGCGGTTGCGCAAGGCCTGGTTCACGCGTGCGGTAGCGTCTCGAGCAAGAGCGGCGAGGCGTTCTCCCGCTGCTATCGGCGGGACCTCGCGCGCGGTTGTTTGGCGGACGTTTTCGTGTTCTTCGCGGTCTTCCGGTCTGGTTTCTCGGGCTTCGCGGGCGCTCTTGGCGGCATCGGCTTCCTGGCGGTCGCCTTCGCCTTTGCCTTTGGCGGCGTCGGCTCCCTGCCGGCCGCCGGTGCCGCCGCCATCTCGATCCCGAACAGCGCCGCCAGCCCGGCGTCGTCGGACAGCACGCGCGCCGATGCCGGCGCCTTCCGCGACGACGGCAGATCGCGCGCCACCGAGGCCAGCAGGTCGTCGGCCGACACCTTGCGCAAGGTGAACAGCAGCTCGGGCGAGCGGTCGAGCCGTGCGCCGACGCCGTACATCGCCGCGGCCACGTGCTTGCACATGATCGCGTAGTCCGGGCAACTGCACGTGAAGCGGATGCCGGTCGGGGTCGGGAACAGGCCGGTACGCTCGGCGCACAGGCGGACCATGACCGCCTCCGACAGCGTGCCGGCCAGCAGATCGACCAGCGATCCGATGCTGCCAGCACAATCGCGCTGGATCGCCCGCCACGCCTCGGTGGGCACGGCGTCGATCGCGACGTCGACGTCGTACAGCTCCGAACCGCTGACCTTGGCGGTCACCCGGCCGGCGCTGATCGAGAGATCGATCACGGAGCCGCTGCGCACGTAGCTGCGGCCGCGGTCGAGGCGGTAGGCGAAGTCGCGGTAGCGCTCGAGGTTGTCGCACCACGCCTGGCCCCAGAACGTGGTCGCGATCTTCTTGCCGTCGATCACGACCGGCGCCAGCGGTCGGCCGCGCTTGGCCGCGGCCTTGATCAGCTTCTCCGACTCGGCGCGGCGCTGGCCGACGGTCTTGCGCGGTGCCCAGCCGAAATACGATCCGTAGCTCATCGTCCGTGGTCCTTTCGATCCGGCGTGCCGTCCATCATCGCGCGCCCGAGGTCGAGCGCCACCAGGTTCATCAGCTCGGCGTCCGACAGCTCGGTCAGCTTCAGCTCGTCGCCGCCCTCGAGCAGCTGGCGCGACAGCCCGCGCTTGCCGGCGATGAGGGCGTCGATCTTCTCCTCGACGGTGCCGCGACACACCAGCTTGTGGACCAGCACGTTGCGCTTTTGCCCGATGCGGAACGCGCGGTCGGTGGCCTGATCTTCCACCGCCGGGTTCCACCACCGATCGAAGTGCAGGACGTGCGAGGCCGCGGTCAGGTTGAGCCCGGTGCCGCCGGCCTTGAGCGACAGCACGAAGAACGGCAGCTCCTCGTCGGCCTGGAACCGCTTCACCAGCGCGCCGCGCTCCTTCACGGCGGTGTCGCCGTGCAGGACCAGCCCGGGTCGCCCGAACACGCCGGCGAGGAACGCCGCCAGCGGCGCGGTGGTGTCGCGGAACTGGGTGAACACCAGCAGCTTCTCCTGCTTGGCGGCGATCACCTCGGCCAGCTCGCGAACCCGGGCCAGCTTGCCGCTGTCGGCCTCGTCCCAGGCGCCGTCGCCGAGCCACTGCGACGGGTGGTTGCAGATCTGCTTCAGGCGCATGAGCGACGCCAGCACCGCGCCGCGGCGGGCGATGCCGTCGCTGGCCGCCAGGCGGGCCGCCAGATCGTCGACCGCCTGCTGGTAGAGCGCGGCCTGCTTGCGCGACAGCGCGCAGTAGGCCAGCACCTCGGTCTTGTCGGGGAGATCGGCGATGACCGTGCGATCGGTCTTGAGCCGGCGCAGCACGTAGGGACGGATCAGCTCGCGCAGCGGGCCGTAGCCACCGGCCTCGAGCGTCTTGGTGTAGCGGGTGAACTCCTTGGCGGTGCCGAGCAGCCCCGGGTTGAGGAAGTCGAAGATCGACCACAGATCGCCGAGCCGGTTCTCGACCGGCGTGCCGGTGAGCGCGATGCGGGCCCCGGCGGCGAGCGACTTCACGGCCCGGGTCTGCCGCGCCGCCGGGTTCTTGATCGCCTGCGCCTCGTCGACGATCGCCAGGCGCCACGTCGTGGTGGTCAGCCACGGCGCGCGCGCCAGCGTGCCGTAGCTGGTGATCACCAGGTCGACGCCGGCGAGCCCGGGCGCCTCGGCGGCGCCCAGGGTCGCCGACGCCATCGCCGACGGGTGCGCGATCAGCGCTCGCAGGCTGGGCGCGAAGCGCGCCAGCTCGTCGGCCCAGTTGCCGAGCAGCGACGCCGGCGCGACCAGCAGCGCCGGGCTCGCCGCGGGGCGCTCGCGCCGCGCCACCAGCAGGAGCGAGATCACCTGCATGGTCTTGCCGAGCCCCATGTCGTCGGCGAGGCAAGCCCCGAGGCCGAGCTCCGACAGCAGATAGAGCCACCGCACGCCCACCGCCTGGTACGGCCGCAGCTGGGCGTGTAACCCGTCGCCCGGATCGACGGCGGCCAGGCCCTCGGGGTGGCGTAGCCCGGCCAGCCGTTCGGCGAGCCATGGCCCGGCGACGACGCGCGCGCCGGCGGTGGCCGCCGCCGTCGGGTCACCGCCGAGCGCGGTGCCGGCGACCATGCGCATCGCCTCGCCGAACCCGATGCCGCCGCGCGCCAGGCGCTCGACCGCGCGCAGCCGATCGATGGTGTCGCGGAGCTGGTCGCGATCGACCTCGATCCACCGTCCGCGCAGGAGCCGCAGCCCGTCGCTGCCGGCCAGCAGCTCGGTGAGCTCGGCGTCGGACAGCGGTTCGCCATCGAGGGTCGCGGCGGCCCGGAAGTCGAGCAGCGCGTCGCGTCCCAGCCCGCCGGGCGCCTTGGCCCCGACCGTGGCGCCGGCCTGCACCCGCGCCGGTCGGCCGCCGCTCCACTGCGCCGGCATGCGCACGACGACGCCGGCCTGCTCGAGCTTGCCGGCATCGCCGAGCAGTCGCAGCGCCTCACCCGCGGTCCACCGCAGCGGATGGAAGATCTCTCCGCTGTCGACCAGCTCGGCCAGCCACGGGCAGGCCTCGGCGGCCAGTCGCACCGGCGACAGCAAGGCGCGCAGCTGCGCCTTGGCGCCGGCATCCGCGTACTCGCGCAGCGCCTGTCCGAGTGGCACGTGCTGCGCCCGGGCTTGCTTCGACAGCCGCGTGGTGTACGTGGCCAGGAACGCGAACGGCGCCTCGTCGTCGCCGCGGTTCTCGGCCAGGTTGACGTGCACGCGGCCGACCAGATGCCACGCTGCGTGTCGCGCGCGCAGGAACGCCGCCACGTCGCCGCCGGCGGCGGCCACCGCGTTGCGAAACGCGTCGTCGAGCCCACGCCACTGCGCCGCCAGTAGCTCGGCGGTGACGTACTCGCCGCCCAGCATCGGCGGCGCCGCCAGCGCCAGCGCCGCCAGCGTGGCGTCGTCGGGCGGCGGGGTCTCGTCGCGGGTGCCGTGGCCGGCGTGGTCGTCGCCGCGCGCGCACACCGCCGCCACGTAGCGCACCGCCAGCTCGCGCCAGAAGCCGATCGCCGGCGGCAACGCGGTCGCCACCTCGGCCGTGCCGAGCTGCACCAGGCCGGCGCCGGCACCGCCGCCGAACGCGGCCCGCAGGCGCGCCGCAGCATCGGCGGCGACGACGTCGCTGTCATCGGACGCGTGCAGGACGAGGTGCCCGGCCGGCGTGACCGCCAGCGCCAGCCGTTCACTCGTGGCCGCGATCGTCGCCACGGCCGCGGCCGGAGGGGAAGCTGGCTTGCGCCCGGTCGCCATGGGAGCGGCGCAGCATGCCCCGACGGTCTGATCGTGGTCCGCCGTGAGAGACTTGGCGCTGGCGCGCTGAAAGAGGTTCACATGCCGGGACGACGAACCCAGGAAGAGGCCACGCTGCTCGACGTGTTGATCGACGGCTTCGAGAAGAACGAGATCCTCGGCGGGTATCACTGGCGGGAGCTGCCGATGCCCGACGAAGCGGCGGCGGCCCGGAAGTTTGCATCCTTGACCGAAGAGGCGCGGCGGTGGAAGGGCGCGCCGGTTCAGTTGCACGACGCCTCCCCGCGGCGGCTCGCGGCCTGGCCCGATCTCGAGATCCGTCAAGCCGGCCGTGGAATCATGGTGCGGGTCCGAGCGCCGTGGTTCGACGCCTGGTGGCACGACCAGCGCACCTGGCACGACAACCCGCTGGGCCCGGTCTTCGACTGGCTCGACGAGGATGGCGGCTCGACGTGAAACGCGGATCTCATCGAGAGCGCACCCTGGCCAAGCGCACGCAGATCTCGGCTCGGATCTCGGCGACCACGCGGGAGCTGCTGGAGAAGCACGTCCGCACGACCGGCGTGAAGCAGGGCCATCTGGTCGAGCAGGCGCTCCTCCACCACCTGCAGGCGCTGGACGCTCTGCCGGCAGAGCTGATCATCCAGCCGCGCATCGTCGTGTCGCCGAAGACAGGTGAGGCGATGCTTCGTGAGGCGGAGTCGGCCGAGCCGACGTCCGCGCTGCGCGACCTGATGCGCGATTGAGATCAGGTCCCTCCGCCCCGCGATCCAGGCCATCAAGGCAGCGAGCCAGCCGCGGCACTGACGGCTACGGCTGCGGCGGGCCGCACAGCAGCTCGATGGTGGCCCGTGACGGCATGAAGAAATACCCGCCACCGCGCGGGATGACGAAGCGCGGCAGGCCGAGCGGGTCGTAGCTCTTGCTCTTCTCGATCGCCTGTCTGGCGTCGCGCTCCGGATCGGGCTCGGAGCGCTGCAGGCGCAGCCGCACCGGCTCGGCCGGGATGGTGAAGCGCGAGCCGCCGGGGCCGACCACCACGTCGGGTTCCTGGTGCACGCCGTGGAAGCACGGGTTGTTGTTCCAGATCTGCTGCACGAACTCGAAGCCGTGGGTGATGCTGGCCTGCAGGCACACGAACAGGAGCCCGCTCGCCATGCCCGAGGTGTCGCGCTCGCCGTCGAGGAGCTGGTCGGCGGTGAGCAACCGGTCGCCGTAGGCACGGCCGCGGCGGATGATGCGGTGGCGGCGGACCACCTTCCACGACGACGACGCGCTGTCGGCGTCGCGCTGGTCGCGGGGATTGGCCCGGCGTACGTGCGCGCCCACCGGGCAGCGCAGGCCGTCGGGATCGTCGCCGTAGATGAAGGCGTTGCGTGCCGGCTGCGGCATCTCCGGCTGCTCGGCATCGGGGCACAGGTGCACCGAGTTGCCGTTGGGCCAGCGGCCCATGGCCCGGGCGGCGAGCCAGCGGGCGGCGAGCTTGGGGTCGACGGGGACGGTCTTGCCGTCGCCGAGCGGCTTGCCGGCGAAGCGACGGCCGAGATCGAGGAAGGTGTCCCAGAACCCGGCGACGTCTTGCTCGAGCTTGCGGAACACCAGGTAGGTGCCGTGTCTGCCGATGTCGCGCCCGGCCAGTGACGGGTCGGTGGGCCAGCGATCGGGGAAGGTCGGGCTCTGCGGCGCCTGGCCGTACTCGTTGCGAAAGCCGAGCACGATCTCGCCGGCGGCGATCTCGTTCTTGCTGCCCACACGCTCGGGCGCGAACGGCGGGGTGGTGCCGGGCGTGATGACGTCGGGCTCCATCGGATCGCCGATGGACTTGCGGGGCTGGCCGCGGATCACCGGCTGCGACACGCCGTCGGCAAACCCGAACGGCTCGTGGTCCTTCCATTCGGTGCTGAGCTGCTCGGTCACGCCACCGCCGTACGTCTCGACGCGGTCGCGGCTGGCTGCCGTCAAGGCCAGCAGATCGCTGCGGCTCCGGGCGTAGATGAGGACCAGGGCGTCGACGAGCCGCAGATCGAGGCCGCCGCTCTCCGCCCACTCCGGCGGCCACGGCTTCTGCTCTTCCAGCCAGGTCTGGTCGTCGACCAGCGTCTCGTCGTCGAGGTCGTCGCCGGCGGCATCGAACTTGTCGCCCAGGACCGGGGCCCGCCGCTCCATGCCGGCCTTGGCCTCGTACGGGAACCGCCTGACCACGTCCCACGGCAGGCCCAGGCGCCGCATCCCGCGCGTGGTCAACGCCAGCTGCACGCGGGCGTCGCGGGCCACCCCCGCGCCGTCGATCGCCGTCGGACTGACGCCGCCGGCCCAGGCGATCTCGGCGCCCACCTGTCGCAGCCAACCCTGCGCCTGACGCTCGGTGTCCTGGTCCGTGAAGCGGACGAAGTGGTAGGCGACGTACGGGTAGAACTTCCAGCCCCGGAACACCAGGGCCTGGATCTGTTCCAGGTCGGCGGCGTCGAGGGCGTCGGGTGGTGCGGCGGTCACAGGCGCAACATCCAGCGCCGGAGGTCGGACGGCGGGCTGGCGAGGCCGCGGTGGATCTCGACGTCGTTGTTGACGTTCTCGACGCTGGATTGGCGGACGCCGCTCCACCACACCTGCGATGGGATCTGGCGGCTGCGGGCCCACTGCTTGAAGCGCTCCTCGTCGCGGGCGCCGTCGTTGATCAGCCTGGTGGTGCGCGGAAACCCCTCGGTGTTCGACCACACCGCGGTGAGCCCGGTGGCCTGGCGATCGACGAACTCGCCGAGGTAGCTGTCCCAGCTGAAGTCGTAGTTGGAGAAGAACACCAGCCGATCGCGGCGCCGCCACAGGCGCCACCAGCGCCGGTCCTTCAGCACCACCCAGCGGCCGAAGTGGATGCTGGTGATGTTGCCGAGGTGGCCGTCGAGGTAGACGAAGCGGGCCAGCAGATCGATGGCGCGCAGCACCACGTGCTGCAGGACATAGCGGAACAGCCCCGGCTTGAGGTCGACCAGGTGGGTGAGCTGGTTCTGGACGATGCGATCTTCGACGGCGATGAGGTCGGGGCGGGCGTGGACGGCGCGATGGATGTCATCGGGCTTGTCGCGGCCTTCGCGGAAGTACAGGTAGCGGCGGAGCACCAGGACCACCGCCACGGCCAGCGCGATCGTGACGATCGCGGCGCCGGGCACGACCCACAGCAGCGACGACCAGCGCTGCCGCCAGGCCATGGTCGCGCCGACCAGCACCGCGAACACGACCACCATCGGAACCACCACGATACGGAGCAGCTGCCAGATGGCTCGGCGCAGCCGCGGATCGTCGGTGAATGGATCGCGGCGCGGGATGGGCTCGAGATCGCCCGCCGCCATCGGTCGCGGCGGCGGGCGCTGCGCCAGGTAGTCGCGGATCATGGTGTGGCGCTGGCGTGGATCGGCGGGCAGCCGGTCGCGATCGGCGTCGAGAAATCGGCGCACCGCCTCGTGGACCCGACCGGCGGCGTCGACGTGTTTCTTGGCCACGCCGCGGTAGCCGCAGTAGAAGGCGCTGGCGCGGATCGACTTGCCGGCCATCCACGCCACCCAGCGGGCGCGTGGCGCCTGCAGCGTCGGGTAGTCCTTGCAGGCGCCGAAAACCAGGTCGAGCTCGAGCCCCGGGCCGGCGGTGGCCCGATCGTAGGCCGCACCCAGGTACTCCTCGGCGGTGCCGTCGTGATTGCTCTCCCAGACCAGGAGCGGCGGCAAGCGGCGCGTCACGTCGGTCTTGGCGTCGTCGATGATCACGAAGCGCGTGAAGTGGGTGTCGGGCAGCTCGCCGGGCAACAGCCGGGTGTTGACGTGGGGCTTGCCATCGGTCCCGAGCGCGGGCTTCGGCTTGCCGGCGTTGTCGCCGAGCAGGTCGCCCTCGATCAGCGCCAGGTCGCGGCGCAACTGCGGGATGTGCTCGGCGATCAGCTCGGCGGCGATCGTGAGCGCCTGCGAGGCGTGGACCATCGGGTCGATCGTGCGGGCGTCGTGGGCCACTCATCCCCCTCGGAGGCCGCGAGCGAGCTGGCTGAACGGATACACGACGGCGCGGATCCCGTTGCGCGTGCCGGTGGGATGGAACTTGCGCCCGTTGCGCCACATCGACATGCGCAGCGCCTTGCCGACCGCCGGTAGATGTTCGTCCAGCGTGAGCGTCGCCAGCGCGATCCGCTCGTCGCCACGCCGCGCCTCGAGCGTGAACACCGCGGTACCGGCGGCGATGTCGGCGAGCAGGCGGGCGACGCGATCGGCGCCGGTGCCGACGCTGTCGCGGGGCGGCATGGCGCGCAGGTGGACCACGCCGAGGTCCTTGACCCGCCACGGCGTCACCGATGCGTACTGGTTGGCGAGATAGTCACCGACCTTCACCTTGCCGACGGTGACGGCCACGCTCAGGAACGACTCGAAGGTGCCGAAGATCAGATCCTGGGTGCCGTTCGTGAGATCGGTCGAGCCGTCGCCGTCCTGCAGCCGCAACGCCAGGCCCATCACGTCAGCGGCGGTCGAGTTTTCGGGCTTGCCACCCCCGGACAGCCGCACGATGGCCTTGCCAGCGAGGCGACGCCCGGGGCCCTGGCCGGCGCCGTGATCGATGGCGGTGATCGTGGCCCGGCACACCGCGCCGTCGAAGTGGATCGGACGCCGCTTGCCGATGAAGGCCCACACCATGATGAGCGGCGTCACGCAGGCGCCGATCACCATCCCGAGCACGAAGCGCAACCACAACCCGACCACGGTCACGGCCGCGAACGTATCACGCAGCTGCCGTGGTTCCATCGAGGCGGCCGCCGCGATCATCGTCGCGCTGCGGTCGTCGGCGCGGATGGCGACCGTCGATCACACCGCAGGGGTGACCTGCGATCTCATTTCGGCCCGCTGCATCGGAAGCCCACGAACGGATACGCGGTGCCGGGCGCCACGGAATCGCGCGACCAGCTGGCGAGCAGTGCGCGCGCCGAGCCGTAGTGTCCACCCTTGATCACGCGATGCCGCTTGCCCTTGCATGGCGACTTGCCGTCGCACGGGCCGCTCGGGTTCTGCAGCGCGGTCGTCGACGGCTTGCGGCTCGGTGCGTACCAGTCGGCGACCCATTCGAACGCATTGCCGGCGAGATCCGAGATGCCCGTGGGCGTTTCACCCTTCGGTCGACTGGCGACCGGGAGCATCGACGCATGTTTGCAGCCCGAGACGACGCCAAGGTCGCACGTTGGCGGACCATCGCCCCAGGGGAACGTCCGACCGACGTTGCCACGGGCGGCGAACTCCCACTCGGCCTCGGTCGGCAAGCGCTGTCCCTTCCACGAGCAGTACGCCGACGCCTCGGACCACGAGACGCAGTTGACCGGATGCTGGTCGCGGCCGCCGATCACGGCGTTGCACGCACGCGGCCCGCGCTTCTTGTCGATGGCGTGGCACGCCCCGGCGTCGACGCAATGCAGATACGCCGCGACGGTCACCTCGGTCGCATCGATGGAGAAGGCGTCCACGCACACCTCTTGCTCGGCGAGCGCGCCGCGACACTCGGGGCCGGTGCAGCCCATCACGAAGCATCCGGCCGCGATCGGTACTGGATCGGCGTGGGCACGCGATGCGACGGCCGCAAGGGCGATGGCAGCGGCGAACGCGAGCCTCAAAGCCATTCCTTCAGGACGATCGACTCGTCCAGATCGCGCAGTCCGAGGAGCAGGTAGAGCGAATCGGCGGCGCCGGCATTCGCAGCCGACTCGAGTACTCGCTTCCGAACTTGACCCTGACCTCGGGCCAGAACCGTAGCCGCATCGCCACGACCTTGCGTGCCTCCCACTTGATGCGTTCAGTGTCCTCGAGGTCGGGTCGGTCGAGCAGTCGCTGCAGCGCCCGGTAGTACGAATAGATCACGTCCATGAACGGCAGCCGTTCGCCAACCCCCAGGACGCCCGCGTCGGCGGCAGCGTGAACCCGGTCGCCGTCGAGCGCGCCACTGGCCTGGACCGCCGAATACCGCGTCTCGGCCAGGGTCCGTTTGCCCACGACCCGCTGGACGGCCTGCGTTGCGGGCTTGGGATCGTACGTGGAGCGGATGCGGCGGCGCATGGTCGCCCGAGAGAGGGCCTACCACGTCTGCTGCGTACGCCGGTCCTGGGATCTCCCCTGGTGGTGCGGCGAGAGACGAGGAGAGGGCGATGCCGCGCCAGCGGCGCCGGCGCGTCGGCGGGGTGGGGTTCCGGGCAACGGCTCGCAGGTCGCGCGGATCCTCGGTGGCGTCCAGCGTCGGGCCGCCGCGGCGAGGCCCGTTCAGCCCGCGGAGCCATGAAGGCTCACACCATGGCCGGGACACGACCAGCTCATGGCGCGGCGACGCTGCTACCAGATGATCTGAACCTGGTACGCAGCGATCTGGGGATCACGGCTCACGATCGGGACACCGTCCTCGAGGGCCTGGGCGACGAGCATCCGATCGAATGGGTCGCGGTGGTGCGCGGGTAGCGATGCGAGCCGATGTACGTCGGCGAAGGTCACGAGTCGCTTGATGAAGCCGAGCGATTCGATCGCCGCTTCGAGATCGTCGGGAGCATCCAGGCGTCCAAGCGATTTCTTGATCGAGATCTCCCATGCCGACGCCACGCTCGCGAGGATCGTGTTGCTCGGGTCCTCCAGGGTCCGACGCGCGACCGGCGATAGCCGAGGACTGTCTTCGAGCGCCCAGATCAGCGCATGGGTGTCGGCGAGAACGATCACGGCTCCCCGTTCCATCCCGCCAGCTCGCTCTCGGGCAGCGGCGCGTCGAAGTCGTCGGACATCCGGACCCGGCCCCGCCACACCCCGAGCGGTCGGCGATCAGCGCGACGAATCGCGACGATACGTGCCACCGGCTCCCCGGCGCGAGCCAGGACGACCTCCTCGCCGCGCTCCACCTGTTCGACGAGCTGCGACAGCGTCGTCTTCGCCTCGTGCATGTTCACGACCTTCATCGGCACAGTTTAGCTAATCTAGCTAGGTCGCGCCGGGGTTGAGCGCCCTGGGCAGTTCACGCATTGAAGATGCTGGGCGCTGCTCTGGTGGCCGACTGCCACCACGATATAATAAGCTGAAACTACTTGTGAAATTAGCATAGAAATAGACTTGCGTTTGGTAGTACCAGACGTAAATATGGTTCTGGATGGATCGGCACTTCTGGATCGACGAGATCGCGCGCGCCTTCGGCGAGCGGAACGTGGTGTGGCTGTCGGGGGTGCGGCGTGCGGGCAAGACCACGCTCGCGAAGTCGTTCCCGGGCGCGCGTTATTTCGACTGCGAGCTGGTGCGAGTGCGACGCGCGCTCGAGGACCCCGAGTTGTTCTGGCGGGATCAGCGCGGGGTCACCGTCCTCGACGAGGTCCACCGCCTGGCCAACCCGTCCGAGGTGCTCAAGGTCGCCGCCGACCACTTCCCGGACTGCAAGGTCATCGCGACCGGCTCGTCGACCCTCGCCGCCCGCAACAAGTTCAAGGACACGCTGACCGGCCGCAAGCGTGAGGTGTGGCTGGTGCCGATGATCGCCGCCGACCTCGTCGATTTCGGCGCGACCGACCTCGACCACCGCATGCTCCGCGGCGGGCTGCCGCCGTTCTTCCTCGCGCCGCACCGCGACGACAAGGACTTCGAGGAGTGGCTGACCTCGTACTGGGCCAAGGATCTGACGGAGCTGTTCGTCGTCGAGAAGCGGGCCGCGTTCAACCGGTTCGTCGAGCTGGTGTTCGCGCAGAGCGGTGGCCAGTTCGAGGCCCAGGCCTTCGCGGGTCCGTGCGAGATCAGCCGGCCGACGGTCCAGCACTATCTGTCGATCCTCGAGACCACGCTGCTCGCGACCGTGGTCCGTCCGTACTTCGGCGGCGGCGCGACCGAGATCAAGAGCCAGCCCAAGGTCTACGCGTTCGACACCGGCTTCGTCGCCTACTTCAAGGAGTGGGACAGCCTGCGCGATCCCGACCGCGGACTCCTCCTCGAGCACCTGGTCCTCGGCGAGCTGTGTGCGCGCTTCGACCTCCGCCGGATCCACTACTGGCGCGACAAGCAGCACCACGAGGTCGACTTCGTGCTCGAGTCCGGCCGGCGTCGCGAGCCGATCGCGATCGAGTGCAAGACCAGCCCGGGCGGGTTCACGCCCGAGGGGTTGACCGCGTTCCGCCGCAGGTATCCGCACGGCCAGAACCTGGTCGTCACCCTCCGGCAGGCGCAGCCGTACACGCAGCGCCACGGCGAACTCGAGGTTCGCTACGTGCCGTTCGAGCAGCTCGCGCCGATCCTCGACCAGCTGCGCGGTCGCTGATCGCCCGCAGCCCAGGTGCGGACTGCCGCAGAGGCGGTCCAGGGATCGGTTTCGGGGGACAAGCATATGAAAATACTGGGCGAAAAATTATCCGCAACCGCGCGCGACCGCTGTCGATAACGCAGGCGTGAAAGCGTCAGCAGACCGACCGGCAATCTCGGCCGTGACCCGGCGTCCAGCCATTTCACGAGATGGCCGTTTCGGGAGCGGCCGGCGGCCGAACAGGATGCTCGGCTCGTGAGTCGCGACTGGCGCCGTGACGTGTGGCTCGATGACGGCGACGCCACGTCCGGACCGGGTCGCAGTCGCGTGGCGCCGGGCAAGGTGACGCGGACCCAGCGGCTGCCGGCATCGAACGCGCGTGCGGCGTCGGTGGCGCCGGCCCGGGCGGAGAAGGACGAGGACCGCCCGCATCCGCTGCTGGGTATGGCGGCTGAGCAGGCGCGGCCCAGCGTGTCGTCGTCGTCGTCGTCGTCGTCGTCGTCGTCGTCGTCGTCGTCGTCGTCGTCGGGCGAGGATCCGTTCGGCATCCACCTGCTGGCGGCATCGGGCGTCGAGGGTCCGGGCCAGACGCTGCCGCACGGCGACGTCATCCAGGCCAGCTTCGGCCGTCACGACGTCTCCGGCGTGCGCGCCCACGTCGGCGGCGCCGCCGCCGAGGCCGCCGCCGGGATCGGCGCGCGCGCCTACGCGACCGGGAGCGACGTCGCGTTCGCCGCCGCGCCGGATCTGCACACCGCGGCGCACGAGGTCGCGCACATCGTCCAGCAGCGCGGCGGCATCCAGCTCTACGGCGGCGTCGGCCAGGTCGGTGATCGGTACGAGCAGCAGGCCGACGCGGTCGCCGATCTGGTGGTGCGCGGCGAGTCGGCGGAGGCGTTGCTCGATCAGATGGGTGGCGGCGCGAGTGGCGCCGGCGGACCGTCGCAGATCCAGCGCAAGAACATCGGCGGCACGGGCGCAGGTCACGACGAGACCGCCTCCGACATCTCCGCCGACCGCTTCCTGGCCGAGGCCGAGCGGCGCGGCGCGCAGGTGACGGCGCGCGAGTACGTGCGTGGCTACATGATGACGAAGATCGGCCCGGCGCTGCAGATGGCGATGGCCGACAAGGGCTTCTCGGCGCCGCACCCTCGGTTGAACTGGGGCGAGAAGGGCGGCGACTTTGGCTACGAGGTCGTGACCCGGATTCCCGATGTGTTCAGCGACGACTACCACGGCCTTCCCGATGTCCTGGCCGGAGCGGCGCCCGATCTGTGGACCCTCGTCGACCACAACCGGCTGCGCACCGGCGACGGCAAGACCCTGGTGGACAAGGTCGTCCCGGGCGCGCCGAAGGACGGTCTCAAGGATGGCGCGACCGGGCCGATGCGCTGGGTGCCGGATGTCGGCGTCGCGATCGCGTCGCGCTTCGACGAGAACGTGCGCGCGTCGCTGCCGCGGGTCGGCGAGCGCTACGTTCAGGCCCACGATCGCCTGGTCGCGGAGGCCGGCGCCGCCGAGCCGCGCGCGGTCACGTCGAGCGACATCATTCCCGGCCATCCGATGGACCGGCTCGTGATCCGCGCGCTGTGCATGGCGGGCATGGTCACCATCACGCCACGCAAGGATGGCCACGCGGCGGCCACGCCACGGGGCGTACGCGGGCCGCGCCGCCTGAAGTCGGTGACCTGGATCGACGAGCCCGGCATGTGGAACTGGATCAAGGTCTCACCCGCCGACGCGACGGCGGAGGAGGTCGCGTACCACCTCTTCGAGGACTACAGCGCCGCCCACCGCCTGGTCGCAACGGCACCGTTCTTCGGGCTGTCGATCAAGGACGCCGCGCAGTTCCCGGAAGCCCGTGCGTTGCGGGAGAAGCACGCCGGCGGGAACACGTTCGACGTGATGGACGCGGCGGCCAACGAATCGGCCGACCTCACCCGCACGCGGGCGGCGCAGCAGCACGATCCGGCCCACGACCCGCACGCCCAGCTCGCGACCAGTCGCGTGGCCGAGGAGGCGTCGCGCGCCCAGGGCGGGCGGGTGGCGCCGAGCGCGAAGGCCAGCGCGGGGCAGGGCGCGGTCGTCGCCGACGTCGAGCCAGCGCGGCCGGCGGCGGATCCGAAGCAGGCCTTCGGCCCGGTGCTGATGCAGCTCGAGTCGATCGCCCGCATGGTGGCGCCGTTCGGTCTCGCCGGCGACCTGACCGCGGTCCACGAGCGTACCGAAGCGCGGCGGGCACAGCTCTCGTCGGCGTCAGCCGAGCTCGCCGGCCAGCTGGTCAGCGTCGCGCGCGCGCAGCACGCGGTGCTGCTCGAGATCGGCTCGCCGCTGGGTCAGGTCGTGGCCCAGATGCAAGCGCGCGGGATCAATGCCGGCGGCCAGGACGCCGGCGGGGTCGGTGGCGTCGTGCGCGGCGCCGCGGCCGGACTGGTGCGCGCCGCGGCGTTCTCCGATCTCCCGGAGCTGGCGCGGGTCGAGCTCGCGGGCGCGCTCAAGCAGCAGCGCCTCGCCGCCACCGACGCGATGGAGGCGATGCTCGCCGACGCCGTGGGTCGGGTCGAGTCGATCACGATGCGGAAGGGGCGAGTCTCGTTCCAGCACAAGCGCAGCGAAGCGGTCATGGGCAACGACATGAACGGGCGCCAGCGGGTGCTGCGCGTGAAGGTCGCCGAGCTGCGCGGCCGGTTCATCCGGGGCGAGCCGGTCGCTCCCGCCGAGGTGCAGGCGATCTTCGAGCAGCTCGATGCGCTGCGCTTCGAGGCCGAGCTGATGTCCAACATCGCCAGCCTCGAGGGCATGTTCGAGGCCATCAACGAGACGCTCGACGACGGCTGGGTCCGTGCCGCCGAGAACGTGCCCGGCATGTCCAGCGACCTGGCGCAGCTGGAGGCGGGCGGCTCGAGGCTCAGGAGCACGCTCACCGACGCCCACAAGCGCTGGCTCGAGATCCAGGCCGAGTTGCGAGCGATGAAGGAGCCCGATCCCGATCGCATCGCGGAGCTAGACGAAGCGACCGAGGCGCTCAAGGCCAAGCTGCAGGCGCTCGCGGGCGACAAGCCGGTCGCCGACTACCTGAACGCGGCCTACGAGAAGATGAGCGACGCCCGCACCCGGGCGGCGATCGTGCAGATCGCGTTCTTCGTCGGGGTCTCGATCGCCGCGTCCGGGGCCGGCGGCATGATCGGCGCGGGCATCAACGCGGCGCGTGGCGCCGACGCGGCGGCGTTGCTGGGCCAGGTTGCCGGCATGGCGGTCGAGTCGACGATCATGGCCGGCTCGGTCGCCGCCAGCAGCGACGGCCACGTCGGCACCGAGCTCGCCAGCGACTTCATCGGCAACATGCTCACCGGCGGCGCGCTGAGCGGCGTCAAGGGCGCGGTCAAGGGCACCAAGATGGCGCGGGTCGCCAGCAACCTCGAGGCGGCGCCGGCGGACCTCAAGGTGGCCTACAAGACCATGCACGCCGGCCTCATGGGCGCCACGATCCTGGGCACGCAGGCGGTGTCGATGGAGGTCGACACGGTGGTGCACGGCCAGGGTGTGCTGTCGGTCGACGATCTCGTCGACGGCGGTCACAAGGCCCTCGGCATGATGATCGGCCATACCGTCGGTGGCCGCCTGCTCGCGCGGCCGCTCGGCGAGCTCAAGGCGCTGGGCGCCAGGGGCGGCGACTTTGTGCGGCGCCGTCGCGCGCTTGCGGAGCGGGCCCAGATCCTGCGCAAGACCGGCGATCCCGACGTCGCGCACCGTCTGCTCTCCGACGAGCGCGCGCTGTACCAGGCCGAGGTCGAGGCGCTGCAGGCCCACCAGGTGGCGACCGGCGGCAAGGACGCCGCGTTGCACCAGCGCATCACGGGTGCGCAGGAGCGCCTGCACGACGTCGACGCCGAGCTGACCGGACACGCGGTCGCGCAGATGCACCTCGAGCCAGTCGTGCCCGGGCACAGCTACGCCGGGATGCCGGCGCAGGTCGACGGTGTGGTCGCGCACTACCGCGGCATGGGCTTCAAGGTGGTGGTGCATGAGGGCGGAGCCGGTGACGGCAGGAGGCTGATCGAGCTGACGTCTCCGACGAAGGAGACCCGGCTCGAGGTGATGGACACGGGGCGGCGGGGGGCGGTTGCGGGGGAGCCGGCCCGGCCGTCAGGACGCGCTGCGCCTGCCGGGAGCGGGCCGCCCGCCGACCGCGGGGCGGCGCACGCAGCCGACGGCAGGCGCGCGCCGGGAGACACGTCCGCGAGGCGGCCCGCAGCGCGTGGCGAACCATCCGGAGATGACGGGCGCCGGTCGCCGGCCATGCACGACGCGAGCGACCCCGCGCTGGATCGCATCCGGAACGGGCCAGACGGGCACATCCGCAGCGCCGCCGAGCTCAGCAACGCCGACGTGGCGCAGTCGCTGAACGCTCAGCTCGGGAAGATGGATGCGAACGACGTGAATGGCATCCTGCAGTCGTTCCCCAGGGCGCAGCGCGAGCAGGCCCGTATGGTGCTCGCGCGCGCGTCGGGCTACGGCAGTCTCGAGTCGCTCAACATGCTCCGCGTCGCCATGGAACCCTACGTCGGCGCCGGTCGACCGCTCTACGTCCCAGGCAGTGGCTCCCTTGCCGACAACGTCGCGTACTCCGCCGACAAGGGCGCATTCGTCGGCGTCCGCGGCGCTGGTAGCGGGCGCATGTCCACGACCGCCGACATCACGCCGCGCGCCCTCGTCATCCTGGACGACGTCATCCTGTACAAGATCCGGAGCAAGCCTGAGTTTGCCCAGAGCCTGGTGGACAACAGCGCCATCCTCTTCGAGCCGCACGGCTTCACGGCGGGCATCAACATGTACAACTCGAGTTCCCCTGGGCAGATCTCGGAGCGCGCCGCGACGTTGCTGGCGCGAGCGCAGGAGATCCAGCGAGTGGCTGGCGCGCAGAGTTCGTTCGCCGACGCCGTCGACACGGCGCTGAGCGAGGGTACACATGATGTCCTGGCCGGCGCCCACCCCGATCTGATGGCGCAGGTCCGGATCGTGGAGGCCACCGACCACCGCGACATCTCGAGTGCGACGATCGGACGTCAGCTCAGCGGCGATGCGGGGATCCAAGAGCAAGATCTGGCGGATGCGTTTGCGGGCCTGAGCGGGGAGCACCAGAACTACGCGCGCGAGCTCCTGGCGCGCCAGGCCGAGGTCTTCAGCGCCCGTCGGTTCGGCAACGAGCTCGCGCAACATCACATCGCCATCATGGCCGAGGCCGCGCAGCGCCGCGTCGCGGTGGAGAACGTCTACTTCTACATCCCGGCGAGCGGCAAGAGCTACGGCATGATCGGGATGGCGCACCGGCAGGCGACCGGCACGGGCGTCGACCGTTACATCAACGGCGTCGGCGACCTGGCGGGTCGTGGACTTGGCCAGGAGAGCATGATCGTCATCTTCGACGACGTCGCAGGTAGCGGTGAAAGCCTCCACAAGGCGGTCCAGGCGGCCGGGCGGACGACCTTCCGGGGCCACATCGTCGTGGCGCCCATGGTGTCCACCGAGATGGCGCGGGACCTGTTCACCAGTCCCGGCACCGGCGTCGCCGCGGGCGGCATCGACGTGTCATATGCGCCGCGCAAGATGTCGGAGGCGTTGAAAGAGTCGCCGTTCTTCAGGGGCCTGGATCCGGCCCAGCAGAAGGTGTTGCTCGAGGTCGTCGACGATTTTGGGTTCGGGCAAAACGCCCTTTCGATGGCCTTTCCATACATGGCGCCCGACAACAACAATTCGCTGTTCGGCGATCTCATCGCCAAGTTCTTCATCGCGAACCAGAATCGCGGCGCCGCGAAATCGCCCACGTACAAGGCTCCAGCCCCATGACCGACTGTACCGACCAAGCCACTGTCGATATCCCGCGCCTCGTGGTCGACATCGTCGCGCGCGTCGGGGCGAGCACACCGCCGGCGCACTACCTGACCGCGGTCATGGACGAGCTGGTCGCGATGCCGAACGCCGAGCGAGAGCCAGACACGCTGGTCGTTCGAAGCTCGGAGTACGAGATCCGGGTCGGGCGCCTCGGCTTCTTGCAGCTGATCATGGAGAACCTCGCGACGCTCCGCTCATACTCCCTCACCGTCGCGCCCGAGGTCGTTGGTTGCATTCCCCTCCACGAGGAGAATCGTGACGGCATCCTGGTGCTTCGCTACGCGGCCTGTCGCGGAGAACGACTGCGCCGAGCTCACACGACCAGCGAACCATTCAACGAGGCGGCTCGTCAGCGATTCCGCCACGAGATGCAGGTGCTCGCGGATCACGGCAAGATCCACCCATACGCACGCGGGCTCATGCACTGGCTGGTCAGTAGCGAGACCGGGACGTTGCTGCTGGCGGAGTGGGTGGTGGTTCGTGACGCAGAAGCGGACGAGCGCCGCGAACTGCTGGAGATCGTCGACGAACTCCTGGCCCGCAGAAGTCAGCCGAGCGGCCTCCAGCGCCCCGGCGGGCCACCGCCGCAGCCGGTGGGCAACCGTATCGAGGAGGTGTTCGGGACCCGGCGCGTCTTGCTTCCGGTCGTCCACCCGGTTGGACAGCGCGAGGCGCTGGCCAGCGTTCGCGTGGCGGTCGAGGCCGGATGCAAGGGTGTGTTCCTGATCGACCAGGGGATGACGGCGGACCAGGTCCTCGCGCTCGTCATGGTCGTCCGTCGCGAGCACCCCGCGCTGTGGGTGGGGCTGAATCTCCTTGGGCGCTCGCCGGCCGAGGTGCTGCGGCTTGGGCTCGACGCGTGCGCTGGCCGGTTGGACGGGATCTGGAGCGACAACGCGGGAATCGACGGTGACGGAGCCGCGCCCGCGGGCGCCGCAGTGGCGTTCCGCGACGCCCGTCGCGAACGCGCCTGGACGGGGCTGTACTTCGGCGGCGTCGCCTTCAAGTACCAGCGCCCGGTGGCACCCGAGCGGCTCGCGGCGGTGGCCGCCACGGCGGTCGGCTACATGGATGTGGTTTGCACGAGTGGCCCGGGCACCGGAAAGGCGGCGGAGGTCGGCAAGGTGGCGGCGATGCGCAACGGGATGGGCGCCGCGCCTGCGCTCGCGCTGGCATCTGGGATCGACGAGGGCAACGTGCGGGACTATCTCCCGTACGTCGATGCATACCTGGTCGGGACGGGCATCGAACACGAGTTCGGCGTGCTCGATCCGGCGCGGGTCGCACGGCTCCAGGCGGTTCTCTCCGGCGCGCAGGCAGGGCTGGGACGGTGAACAGGCGCGACAACAAACAACACGCTCGGCAACATCGACGTGCTCATGGGCGCGATCGTGCTCTGGCGGCGGGGGCAGGCTACCGGCTGGTCGCCGTCCGTAAGCGCAACATGAGCGCGGCGCAGCGCGCCCCGCTCGAAGCGTACATCGACACCGACAAGCACCGCCTGATCAACCTGGATTAGACCATGGGCATCCTACTTCCCAACGACGTCGACTGGTCGCCCGCGAACTGGGTCGGGCGCGGACTATTCGAGGATCTGCTGGAGCGCGGTAGCCTGCCGCCGGCGCTGGCGGCGGACACGCAGTTTTGCGTCGACGCCGAGGTCGACACGCTGGATTTGCGCGACGCGAGCACCGACGATCTGCGCGTGCTGCGGCGTGCGGTCGGCGCCGTGGTCCGCTCCAGCGAAGCGCAGGGCTCGGCGTCGTTCCAGCGCCCCGAGTTTCATTCAGTGTACCTCGAGAAGCTGCGCAGCCTCGAGGAGCAACTCGAGGGCTTGCTCGGCGCGGCAGCCGAGGCTGCCGACGGCGCCGACCATGCCGCCCCGCTGGGCGACTTTCCGGTCGGCGAGACCCTCGACGATGGTGCGTACCGGATCACGGCCAACCTGTTTGGCTCCGGGGTCGATCGCGTCCATCTTGCTGCACGCGTCGACGAGCCTGGGGCGCGCTTCCTCGTGTCGTCAACCTCGCGCCGGACCGCGTCCCCGGGCGAACTCCACCGCTTGCTCGCATACGCGAGCCCTGGGGTCTTCGATCTCGAGTACATCGGCCCGTTCGATGCGCGCGGCGAGGATGCGGCGGCGCGCAGCCTGCGGACCGAGCACACGGCCATCGTCGAGCGACTGCCCGCAGGAGCGCCGGTGCGCATGGTCGTCACCGGTGCGCTGCCGGTGCCGGTGGCCGCCACCATTGGCATCGCCATCGGCCGGATCCTCCAATCCGCGGCGGAGGCCGGACGTTTTCTGGTCGCCGTACGTCCCGAGACGATCTGGGCGGAGCGGGAGCAAGACATCATCCGCGTCACCGGGCTCACCGTCCGCGGCGACCAGCTATTTCGCGTCTCCCGCGGCATCTGCTACACGACCGCGCCTACCTACGAGCGGCGCTACACCGCGCCGGAACTCGTCAGGGGAGAGCCCCAGAGTGATCGCACGCTCACCTTCGTGCTGGCCACGATGCTTGCCGAGTGGATGACCGGTTCGCATCCGTTCCCTGACGCGTGGACGCTACGCGACGCGGTCTCAGTCGCGTCGGGCCGTCATGCGCCCCTCGAGATCCCGCCCCCGCTGGGGTCGTTGATCGATCGCGCGCTGCGCGTCGACCCTGCGGAGCGTCCAGCGCTGGCCGAGGTGATCGCGACGCTTGAGAGTGTCGGGCCGGGGCCGGCCCGCCGAGGCAGTGATACCGACTGAAGGATGGATCGAGCTGACCCGGCGGCTCGGCGAGAAGGGCAAGATCAAGGTCGATCTTGACCGCTGGGACCTCACCCCATGACCCGAGTCTACAAGCAACCTCAATACCCCGGAAGCGCGGCTCTCAAAGCGGCGATCGCGTCCGATGACGTCGACGTCCTTGGCGAGATGATCATCGGCGCTGCGCTGTATGAAGCGGACTTCGATGTTGTCCAGGCCGCATGTATCCAGCTGAGCGGCCACCAGGCCGCCGTGATCCGGGGCAACGCGGTCCTCGGCTTCGGCCACATCGCGCGCGGATTCGAGAGGCTCGACGCCCAAGCGGTCGAGCTCGTCCGCCTGTCTCTCCGTGACAGCTCGGTCTACGTGCGGCGCCAGGCGTACGCGGCGGCCGGCGACCTCAAGCACTTCCTCGGGATCGACGTCGGCCGCGACGAGCTCCTCGCGCCGGCGCCTGACGAACCCGCGGCCGGTTAGCTACAGCGTGCCCGGGGCCGAGACCAGGACGCTACGCTCCTGGCCCGCTGTGCCCATGACCCGCGAGCGACGCCGGCGACGTTCTGACATCGAGATCGCCCGGCACGTCGCAGCCGGCGCCAAGACGCCGGCGGGGCGAGGGGAGGACCTTCTTCGGCGCCACGCTGCCCCAGCGTCGCATCCTCATCGCGCAGGAGATCGCCGACCTGCGCACCCAGCTCCGCACCGGCACCGCGCCGCCGGGCGCGCTCCAGCGCCTGGTCGGCAAGGTCGACGGCTTCCGCTTCGAGGCGATGCTCATCGCCAACTACGGCTCGATGCAGCAGGTGATAGACGCCGCCGAGACGCTCGAGCATTCAGGGAAGGGCGAGCCAGGTGATCGATCCCCTGGCGCTGGTCGGCCGGAGATTGTCCCACCGTCCGTGATCAACGCCCTCGCTCACCAAGTACGCGAACACAGATCGCTTTCCGTCGAACCGCAAGGAGCTCTGGCAGCGCTGGCCACGAGCGCTTCATCTAGCGCCGGGGCAGATATCGTGTTTTGTCACGCCCTCCGAGGCGGTTCTCGTAGTCGGCCGCCGTTGTCGGTCGGTACATAGCGACGCGGGCGATCTCATTTCTGCGTTCGCGGACCCACAGCGTCAACCCGCGCGACGCGTAGATCCACTGGTGCGCGTCGGCGTGATAGCCGATGCCAGGCGCGAGCTTGTGCTCCGGCTCTCCGAGGGTCGACAGAAGCGCGTCCACGTCGCCGACCACCGTGGGAGCGATCCACGTGATCAAGAAGGCGTTGTCTGAGCCATCGAACCAGGCCTGGATCGGTCGCTGGGGATCGCCGGCGGAGTAGGTGCGGAACTTTGCCGGCACGTGGGAGAGGCGCCCGTCGCCTCCGGGGCCACCGCCACCGGAAAACTCGGCGGTGAGGTCGCGATCGGTGC
Organism: Myxococcales bacterium; assembly: GCA_947483555.1. Classification (GTDB taxonomy): domain Bacteria; phylum Myxococcota_A; class Polyangia; order Haliangiales; family Haliangiaceae; genus UBA2376. The sequence continues at coordinate 4,057 of CANKMW010000008.1, read as the reverse complement.
AGCCTGCAGGGAGGCCGGTCCACGTTGCCAGGTCGCCCGCCGCAAAGGCGCGCATCGCGGCGGCGCAGGGAGTCGAGGTATCGGCTGTCACGATGGGCTCCTTCGTCGGAGGCTCGCGGTGGGCACCATCCCGGCACGCCACTGCGCTGACAAGGGCTGCGCAGACCAAGGCACCTGTGCGCACGTGGCTAGTGTACCGGGATGGTGAGCGGCGTGCCGGCTGCGAGGGACGCCAACCCGGCAAGGCCGATGTGGGGATTCGCGCGCGCGAGATCGAAGACGGTGATGCCGTTGATGTCGGCGATGCGGGAGCGCGTCTCCCCATCGACGACGAAGTGGATGCGAATGCCCGGCACGGTCAGTCGCTGGCCGGCGGTCACGGCATCGCCAGCGCCGATGCCGTTGGCTGCGGCGATATCGGCAGTGGCGACGCCGGTCGCGGTCGCGACGTCCGCGACCGTGGCGATGCCCATGGGCGGGACGGTGTACCGCGTGCCGTGTGCGGCGGCAGTCGCGGCCGCCGGTCCGACACCGATGACCTCCGTGTGGCCGAGGAAGTAGGCGGCCTTGAGCTCCTCGACGCCGACGCGGGACTCGATCTGCCGGGCCTGCGCGATCTGATCGTAGTGGCTGATCGGTGGGATGACGCCGGCGTCGAACGGCATGGCGCTGCCTTCCACGGATGCACGAAGCGCCTCGTTGGCACGGATCTCCGCCGGATAGATCGCCTGCCAGACCTTGTCGGTCATGAGGCTCGTGACGCCCTCGATCAGGATCGACTGCTGGTTGCCGCCGATACCCTCGGCGACGGTTTCGTAGCTGGGATGAGTAACGGTGTGGAGGTACTCGTGGATGATCGTCTGGAACATGTCCCAGCGGCTCCGCCGCGTCGCAGCGGGTGTCGCCTCCTCGCGCGGGTGCACGCGGACGACCCCGTCGCCGGCGGTCGCGGGCCAGCCGCGGTCGATGATCCTCAGGTCGGCCACCCGGACTGCATCAACGCCCGGGTTGTTCCAGTCGTTGATGATGCCCTGGATGATCGCCGCTTCCGCTGCCCGATTGGTGATCGCGTCGTGCCGCCCGTGGACAGGAAGGACCTCCGCCTGGTTGTGGATCAGGTAGCGGACCATGTCCGCGGCGTCGCCCGCGATGGCGCTCTGATCGCGGAGGTTCGGATCGGGCCCGGTCGAGCGAAGGGCTGGTCCCGTCGCCATGTGTCCGAACAGCGTATCCGTGTGGAGCTTGGCCTCGTCGGCCATTGGATGCAGCACCGCGATTCCACCGGGAAGCATCGGCTGCGCCAGCAGCGCGCGGCTTTGTGTCGCCATCCACGTCCTCACACCTTCCAGCGCCGTCTCGAGATCCTGGCGATACGTACGACCAGCGACGGTGTCGCGAAACGCCGCCGGTGCGCCACCCGCGCCACGCGCCACGCCCGGCGTGAGAATGCGCTCCACGGCGCTCGCCTCGGCGGCGGTGGCGACGTGGGTACCGGCCATCGGGTCGTCGAACTGGTCGCGCATGCGCTCGACGTCGGTGACGACGCGGGCATGGGTCGAGCGATCCGCGGCGGTGAGCGCCGCGAGGAAGGGGCGCAAGCGGCCGGCCCGTTCGAGGTCCTGCACCAGCATGCGCCGGCGGTCGCCGGTGACAGCACCGAGCGTCGTCAGGATCTCGTGCGCCTCGTCGGCATCGATCGCGCCGCCACCGGTGGCGAGGTCCCGCGCTCGATCCGCATGGTCGGTACGCGCCCGTGCCCGATGAATGCGACCCATCAGCCCTTCGAATCGGCCGGTGCGCTCGGCGCGGTCGACGTGGTCGAGCAGCGTGTTGACCAACCCGTCGGCGTCGAGTTGAACGATCGTGTCGGCCAGGTCCCGCTCGTTGAGCGCGCGCAGCCAGCCGAGGACCTGGGTGATCTCGCTCTCCATGATCGCCGGATGACCACCTCCGACCGCGAGCCGCGTGCGGATGTCCGCGAGGTGCGGTGAGATGCGACGCTGGACCGCAGCCGAGCCCGCGCCGTTTGCGCCTGGCCGCGCCATCTCGTCCAGCAGTCGTTCCGCCGACTGCCCAGCAACCACCTTGTCTGCGACCGCATCCGCGTGCCTCTCGTACGCGTCGCCTTCCTCGCCGACGCCACCCTTGAGCTGTACTGCGCCCTGCTGCTGCACCGTATGAGCGGCCTCGTGTGCGGCGGTGTGCAGGTCGGGTGCGCTGGCGAAGGCGACGTGATCTCCTGCCGCATAGGCGGTCGCGCCGATCGCGGTGCTCGCCTCGGCCGCCGCACCGCCGACGTGTGCCTGGAGATGGGAGACGTCGTGATGGCCAAAGGATCTCTGGATCCGGTCGAGGTGCGGAAGCTGTGACGCGGGCGCCTCCATTCCACGAGCAGCGGCGGCATGGACTGCGCCAGCCTCGGATCTCGTGCCGCCGTCCCGCTGGACCGGCGTGCCGATGAGATGCATCGCGAACGGATCTTCGTGTGGCCTGGATACCGCCTGGCGCTGGACAGGCGTGGCGAGGAAGCCGCACCCATCAGGGATGGACGGCGCCCCTGACTCGTGTCGCTGGACTGCCGCGAGGCGCTGAGTCAGCGCGACCTTCCCGGGCGCGGGCCGCCGTCTCGAATCACCGGGGTCGATGGCCTCGGCCTCGTCGTGGAGGCCGTGGTGACGGAGCTGGTCGCCGTTCACCTCGTCCATCGTCAGGGCCCTCTATCGAGGAGTTCCCATCGGTGGTTGCCGGGCGCGGTCAGCGGTGGCGTTTGGTCGCGTTCGCCGCCGGGGCCGACGTCGCTGGTGCTGAGCTGCTGCTTCACGGTGCTCTGTATCGAAGGGGTGGGTCGCAGGTTGCGTCGAAATCGAGCGCCCGATCGACGGAGGAGCCATCGAGCCCGCATAGTACGGAGTTGGTTCGACAAATCCTCCTCGGTTCGCGGGTTCTGCAGCTCCCCTCAACGTTCGCCGACCTCCTTTCGCTCGGAATGCGGCCCGAGCCGGGTGAGCGGCCCGACCTGGCAACGTTCGTCGCCTTTGGAGCCATCGCAGCAGGGGGACGCTGACCGGCCGCCGGAGTCACGAAGGAGCGAGCCCCCAAATGATCTCCCACGCCGATCCGGCGGCGATCCAGACACAAAGCGGGAAGGATCTACAGGGTCGCCACGTACTAGGCTCGAGCGATGAGTCCGCCGTATCGTCCCTTCGCCCCGCGTCTTGTGCCCCCGGACGGTCGTCTGACGATCTCGCGCAACCCGCGGTCACACGCTCGATACGCGGTGCATGAGCGACCACGACTGGACCCGCAACGACGCCGCCGGCGCTGCCCATCGCGAAAGCGCCGGCGGTGCGCCGGCGAGCGGCACTGACGCGTCGGCGGGGCGTGGGGTTCCGGGCAAGGGCTCGCAGGTCGCGCGGATCCTTGGTGGCGTCCAGCGTCAGGCCGCCGCGGCGAGGCCCGTTCAGCCCGCGGAGCCGGCCACCGCGGCCGATGCCGCGCCTGCGCCAGCTCGGCCGAGGGCCTTCCCGCACGACGATCCGTTCGCCATGCACCTGATCGGCGATCGGGGCGGCAACGCGGGTGAGACCGCAGCCCGCGGCGTCGAGGGGCGAGGTGCGCCGCTGCCGTTCCGCGCCGAGATCGAGCGCGCCTCCGGTCGGGATCTCGGGGGCATCGAGGCCCACGTCGGCGGCGCCGCCGCCGATTCGTGCGCGGAGCTGGGCGCGACGGCGTACGCGACCGGCAACCAGGTCGCGTTCGGGTCGTCACCAGACCTGCACACGGCGACGCACGAGGCCGTGCACGTGCTGCAGCAGGGTGCCGGCGTCCAGCTCAAGGGCGGCGTCGGCGAGGTCGGCGACGCCTACGAGCGCCAGGCCGACGCTGCGGGCGACGCCATCGTCCGTGGCGAGTCGATCGCGCACCTGATTGTCGGTGGTCGCGTGAATTCGCGTAAATCTGGACCGGGTGGCCGTCGCCAAGAAGTGGCCCCGGTCCGGGCCGCGGGATAGGACGGCGGCCCCGTAACCGAAAAGAGCGAAGGCCCGAGCCGCAAACT
>CANKMW010000007.1 GCA_947483555.1 Myxococcales bacterium | reverse complement strand
GGGGCACCTACTCGATCACATTTCGGCGGAATGCGTCCTTCGACTCGGCCTCGCTGAAGCTCGGCCTCGCTCAGGACGGCCGGTTGTTGAAGCATCGCGATCAGTTGGCGGCGATCACAGCGCGCCACGATGTGATCAATCCTGGGCCGCGCCCTTCGACTCGCCGCGCCGCGGCTCGCTCAGGGGGCCCGGTTCATGGCCGAGTCGAAGGGCATGGTCTCGACGGAGTACGTCCTTCGACTCACGCTCGCTTGCGCTCGCGTTTCGCTCAGGACGAGCGGAAACGTGCCTCATCTCGGTCACTTGACGCTAACAAACCGATCGGCATTGGTCCTGGCTAGAAGCGGGTGGCGTAGGAGGCGGAGACGCCCGCCGCGGTCGGCGCGATGGTCAGCGAGCGCTCTCCGCCGCGGTCCTGCCAGTACATCCAGCCGGCGGCGCCGAGCAGCGCGACGCCGGCGCCGACCGTGAGCACGCCGCCAGCGGTGGTCTCGTACTGGCGCGGACAGCTGCCGGCCGCGTCGCAGCTGCCGTCGCCGTCGAGGCCGAGGAGCAGGATGCCGCCCACGATCGTCGCGGCGCCAGCGCCGGCGGCGACGTAGGTCAGGCGTCCCCAGCGGCGGCGGCCGCCGTCGCGGCGCGGGATCACGAGCGCGAAGCGTTGATCGGGAATCGCCTCGACGAACAGCTCCTGCGCGATCGACGCCCCGGCGTCGTCGGTGGCGGTGGCCTGATGGGGACCGGCGATCAGCTCGCCCCGCCACGGGGTCGGGCCACGATCGCCGCCATCGACCACCAGCTGGGCGGCCGGCGGCGTGGTCTCGATCGTCACGGTCACGGTGTCGTCGGCGATCGCGCTGATCGCGTCGCGGATCGCGGCGGTGACGCGCTCCTGCAGCTCGGGCACCGCGCACGCCACGCACTCGTCGGTGCGGCGCCGCAACGCGCGACCGCGGCTGTCGAGCAGCATGATCGACAGCGCGTACAGCTCGCCCTTGGCATCGATGGCGATCGTGACCAGCCGGGTGGCACCGACGGCGCTGGCCAGGCGGGTGTGGCAGTCGGCGGTGGCGCAGATGGCCAGCTCCGGCATCGCGGCCAGCAGCCGGCTGACGGTGTCGGGTGGAACCAGGGCGGCGCCGCCCGCGGTCAGGCCCTCGGTGGCGGCGGCTCGCAGGGCGGCGCCCAGCGGCGCCTCGGCGGTGCCGCTCACGGTGATCGCGCCGATCGCGTGCTGCGGCGGCGTGGGCTCGCCCTCGGCGTGGGCGGCGCCGGCGCGGCCGGCGAGCGTGACCGCAGCGAGCAACAGCGGGGCGCGTCTCATCGGCGGGCACGATAACACGCAGCCGCGATCCCTCGCGGTGATCGGCTGGACCGCGGGCCGGCCGGGCGCGCACAATCATCCCGGGGGGCCTCATGACACGATCGCACGCTGGATTGATGACGATCTTGACCGCGCTGGCGGCGTGCGGCGATGACGGCGGCAGCACGCCGATCGACGCCGCCGCGGTCAGCGACGCTGCGGCCGGTCAGGTCTGGATCCGTGGCAACAGCATCACCGGCGCGACCAGCAAGATCGTGCTGGCCAACGTGACCGCGACCGGTGGCGGGCCCTCGATGGGCGCGATCTGCGCCCAGCTCACCACCTCGCCGGCCTCGTTCGTGGCCGCCGCGCGGACGCCCGCGATGGGGAATCCGTGCACGCTCGGCGCCGAGGTCACGTTCACCGACGGCACCTACGCGGTCGCGGCCGGCATCTACACGCCGGGCATGCAGACGCCCGATCTGTGCGCCAACACCACGGTGACCGTCGCGGGCTCGGGCGACGTGACCCTACCGGCGTTCGCGGCCTGCCCCTGAGAGATCGTGTGTCCGTGACCGCCGCGCTCACTCGGCGCGAGCGGCGGTGACGATGGCGTCGAGCTGGCCGGGGCCGAGGGTCTCGTCGACGCGAGTGTACACGCGACCGCGGCGATCGAGGACGATCGTGATCGGCACCGCGGGCAGCCGTCCGAGGCCGCTGGCGCCGTGGCGGATGGCGTCGTCGGCCAGCGCGATCAGATAGCGCACGCCGGCACCGGCGCGCCACGGCGCGACCAGCTGGCGGCCCTCGGCATCGAGCGCGAGGCCGATCACGACCACCTCCGGATCGGCGTCGGCGATCGACAAGGCGTCGAGCTCGGACTGGGCGGCCAGCGACCAGGTCGTGAAGACGTGCACGACGACGACCTGGCCGCGATGGCTGGCCAGGTCGATCTCGCCGCCGTCGAGCGCGGCGACCACCAGCGCCAGCGGCGGGCCGCGATCCGCGACCGGCACCGGCGGTGGCGACGTCGATGAACCGCCGCTGCGGCCGCCGCCACAGGCCGCCGCGACCAGCCCGAGCGCGAGCCAGGCCCGGGCGCGACCGCGGCCGTGGCGCCTCATGACGGTGCCGTGGGCTCGCCGGGCGGCGCGCGCCGCAACGACCAGGCCAGCAGTGGCGGGGTCACCAGGGTCGTGAACATCACCATGAGGACGATGGCGGCGTAGGTTCGATCCGGCACCACCGGCTGACCGGCCAGGACCAGCGACGCGCCGGTGGCCGCAAAGATCAAGCCGACCTCACCGCGCGGGATCATGCCGAAGCCGACCGACAGCCGGTGGACGCCGGGACCGAACGCGACCAGCGCGCACGCCTGCTTGCCGGCGATGGCGGCGACCGTGAGCGCGCTGGCCATGGCCACGGCGTCGCGGTCGCCGAACGCGCCGAGGTCGACGTGGGCACCGGTCAGCACGAAGAACAAGGGCGTCAGCAGCTGGCCGATCGGCTCGAGCTGCGACTCGAGCGGTCGGTCGCCCTTGGCCAGGTGATCGTGAAAGGTGACCTCGTCGAGGATCAGGCCGGCGGCGAAGGCGCCGACTATCGGCGCCAGCCCGACGGCGTGCGCCGACCAGGCGGCGACCAGACACACGCACAAGGATGTCGCCAGCAGCACACCGCGGACGCGCAGCGCGCTGGCGCCCTTGTACAGGCGGCGCGACACCCACGGCCCGAGCGCGATCGCGAGGGCGAGAAAGCCGAGCGCCTTGCCGATGATCACGGCCACCGCGATGGCGTCGAGGCTCTTGCCGTCGTTGGCGCCGTGGACCAGGCCGACGACGACGGCGAGCACGATCAGGCCCAGGACGTCGTCGATGACCGCGGCGCCGAGCACGACCCGGCCGGTCGGCGAGTCGATGCGGCCCAGGTCCTTGAAGACGCGCGCGGTGATGCCGACCGAGGTCGCGGTCAGCACGGCGCCGATGAAGAGGTGGGTGTGCCAGGTCTGGTCGGGCGCCAGCGCGGCGTGCAGGCCGTAGCCCAGCGCCATGGGCAGGATCACGCCGACGCACGCGACCACCAGCGCCGCCCTGCCGACCCTCGCCATCGCGGCCAGGTTCGACTCCAGGCCGACCTGGAACAGCAGCAAGATCACGCCCAGCTCGCCGAGGAAGGCGAGCTGGGGGTCGCTGATCGCGACGTCGAGCACGTGCCAGCCGGCGAGATCGAGGTTGCCGATCACGATGCCGGCGCTGAGCTCGCCGAGGACCGACGGCATGCCGATACGCTCGAACAGCTCGCCGCACAGCTTGGCGGCGCCCAGCATCACGGCGAGCGCCAGGAACAGACTGGCGTCCAGGTTCATGCCAGGCCGCCAGCCGCCACGCTCATGCCGACCTGCATCAGCCACGGCACGTCGCCGGTCACCGCGATCTTGCCGGCGAAGAACGCCTGGGCAAGCGGCAGCGAGCCGGCGCGGATCGCCTCCAGCGTCGGCAGGTCGACCGACACCGAGGCCGACGGTGTCGCCGCCCCGCCGAACGTCACGGCGGCGGCCCAGGTGCGGTCGGCGAAGCCGGGGATCTCGATGCGCAACGTGCCCGTGATCCGGGCCAGCGCTGTGATCGGCAGCCGGGCCTCGCCGGTGATCGCGGCCGCGAGATCGAGCTCGGCCGGCAACATCGACGCGGCGGCGCCGTCACCCCAGACCGCGGCGCGGAAGTCGGCGACGGTCTGCGTCAGCGCGATCAGCGCGCCGTCATCGCGGCCGTCGGTCACGGCGAGCGCGCCGCTGGCGACCCGCAGGGTCCACGCGCCGCCGCCGTCGCCGTCGAGCACCACCGCGATGACGGCGTCGGGCGGATGGGCGCCGGCGGCCCGGGCGCGAGCGAAGGCCGCGGGCAGCCAGGTCGCGAACAGGTCGGTGCAGCTCAGGTCGGCAGGCGGACGGACGAGGGCGGACATCGCGGCCATCCTACATCCGGATCTTCGAGCGACCCACCGGCGCGACCCTCTGGGGAATGGACAATCGATCGGTGATCGCGGCCGAGCGCCCTGATGGCGAGGCGCGAGGAGTGGAGTTTACCCTCGGTAAGTGACCGACGAGCAACGAAGCCAGCGGGGATGGATCGGCCGCGAGGACGGACGAGTTGGCCATTCCCAGGCCCCTAAACCAGCGAGCCGGCCAGCCAGTCGGCCAGCTCACCGACCGACGTCACCATGGCGTTGGCGCGGCGCAGGCGCTCGCTCAGCGTCTTCACGACCTCGATCAGCACCGCGTTGCCAGCCTGCGGATCGCTCTGGAACAGGTTCTGGAGCGACAGGTACGGCAGCCGGTACAGGAACGACGGGTCGACGGCCAGCACGGTCGCCGAGCGCGGCGCCGGCTCGACCAGCGCCATCTCGCCGAAGAACTCGCCGGGGCCGAGGTGGGCCAGCGCGTGACCGGCCTTGGCCACCGCCACCTGACCGGTGAGCACCAGGTAGAGCGCGTCGCCGAGGCTGCCCTCGGCGACCACGACCTCGCCGGGCGCGAACGTCTCGAGCTCGCCGGCGGCCACGATGTGCTCGAGCTGCTCGCCGTTCAGGCGAGCCAGGAGCGGGTGGCGCTCCAGCAGCTGTGCGGTCGACACCGCGTGATCATACACGCCCTGGCCGGACCGACGCGAGGCTCCGCCCCGGCCCGAGATGGCGCGCGGCCGGGTGCTACGCTGCGCGCGATGAAGCTGCTCGTCGCCGCTGCCCTCGTCGCCACGCCCGCGCTGGTCCAGGCCCAGACCGTGACCCGGCGCTACGTCGAGGAGCCGACCGCCGGGCTCCACCTGCCGACCGCGCCGCTGGCCGGAGACCACGATGCCCGCGCGCTGGTCCTCAACCCGGGCGGACTGCAGCTCCTCGATGGTGCCGGCCTGACCCTGGCGATCGACGCCGTCGACGCCGACGCCGCCGCCGCGGCGGGCGCCGGGGTCGGCCTCTACTACGCCACGGTCAGCGGCGGCGGCCTGTTGCCGAAGTTCGGCTTCGGCCTCGGCGTCGAGGCGCTGCGCCCACCCCGCGCCGCGCTCGACCCCGATCCCGGCACCCCGACGCGGTTGACGATGGCGACCTCGTTGCCGTTGGGACGCCACGGTGGGCTAGGCGTGGCCTGGCACCGCTTCACCGGCGACGGCCTCGCCGCCGGTCGCTGGACCGCTGACCTCGGACTCTCCTACCGTCTCGGCAACCACCTCGCGCTCGGGGCGGTGACCCGCGATGTCGGCGCCCCGACGATCGCGACCGTGCCGGTGCAGCGCCGCTACGAGCTGGAGCTGACCGGTCGCCCGTTCGGCACCGATCGACTCGACGTTGGTGTTGGCGGCCGCGTCGGCGAGCGGCGTGGTGATCTCGACGGCTGGGGCCGGGTCTCGGCCCGCGTCGGCCGCGGCGTGTTCGTGCATGCCGCCGCCGAGACCCGCGATCTGATCGTCCTCGAGACCACCGGCGCCGGCACCCGCGAGATCCGCGACCGCGACCTGATGGTCTCGGCCGGGGTCGAGGTCTCGTTCGGTGCGCTCGGCGCCGGCCTGTGGGGCAGCGGTCGCCTCGACGAGCGCGGCGATGGCCGCGTGGTCGGCGGCACGTTGATCGCCCGCTGGTCGGCGCGGCCGGTGCCGGCGGTCCAGGGCCGGGGTGACCGCATCGAGCGCATCGAGCTGACCGGTTCGGTCGGGCCGCGCCAGGTCACGGCCACGGTCTTGCGGCTGCGCGCCATCGCGCGCGACCCGGCGGTGCGCGGCGTCGTGCTGGCCCTCGACGGGGTCGGCGCCGGGTGGGGTTCGATGCAGGAGCTGCGCAACGAGGTCCGCGCGGTCTCGAGGTCGGGCAAGAAGGTCTTCGCCTACCTGGTCGCGGCCTCGGCGCGCGACTACTGGCTGGCCAGCGCCGCCGACAAGATCTACCTCGACCCCGCCGGCGGCGTGCGCTTGATCGGCTTCGCCGGTACCACGCTCTACTTCAAGGGCGCGTTCGACAAGCTCGGGGTCGCCGCCCAGTTCGAGAAGATCGCCGAGTACAAGAGCGCGCCCGAGCAGTACACCGAGGTCGCCCCCACCGAACCGGCGCTGCGCATGCGCAACGAGCTCTACGACAGCATGTGGCACAGCTTCATCGATGGCCTCGCCGAGGGACGCCACCTCGACAAGAAGACCGTCGAGGACCTGATCGACGGCGGGCCGTACACCGCCGGCCAGCTCGAGAAGGACGCCCGTCTGGTCGACGCGGTCGCCACGCCCGAGCGGGTCGCCGAGCTGGTCGCGATCGAGCTCGGCGGCCTGGCGCCGGTCGCCGAGGCGCCGGTCGAGAAGGACGACCGTTGGAAGCGACCGACGATCGCCGTGATCTACGCCGACGGCGACATCGTCGATGGCAAGTCGTCGACGATCCCGTTGCTGGGTCGCAAGCTGGTCGGCAGCGAGACCATCGCGGCGGCGATCGCGGCCGCCCGCGAGAGTCCGGAGGTTGGCGCCATCGTCATCCGCATCGACTCGCCGGGCGGCAGCGCGCTGGCCTCCGAGGTGATGTCGCGCGAGGTGTTCAAGACCCGCGGCAAGAAGCCGATCCTGTGCTCGATGGGCGACGTCGCCGCATCCGGCGGCTACTTCCTCGCCGCGGGCTGCGACGTGATCTTCGCCGAGCCGATGACGATCACCGGCTCGATCGGCATCTTCTACGGCAAGTTCGATCTGTCGGGGCTGATGGAGAAGCTGGGCGTGACCAGCGAGACCTTCCGCCGCGGCAAGCGCTCGGACATGGAGAGCATGTACCGCCCGTACACCGACGAGGAGCGCGCCGTGCTCCTCGATCGCCTGACCTACTTCTACGGTCGCTTCACCGGCGCGGTGGCGCAGGGCCGCAACATGACACAGACCAAGGTCGACGAGCTGGGTCGCGGCCGGGTGTGGTCGGGAAGCCAGGCCCAGGGCGTCGGGCTGGTCGATCGCATGGGCGGCATCGCCGATGCGATCGCGCTCGCCAAGGAGCGGATGGGGCTCGGTCCCGACGACCGCGTCCGCGTGATCTCGCTGCCCAAGCTCGGCAGCGGCTTGCTCGGCCTGCTCGGGCTGCTCGGTGGCGCCCGCGAGCCGGCGCTCGGCATCGGCGACCTGCCGGCGGCGCGGGCGCTGCTCGACGCCATCCCGGCGTCGGTGCTGGTGGCGCCCGACACGGTGCAGGCCCGACTACCGTACGACGTCGTGTGGGAGTGACGGATGGCCAAGGACCGCGCCCGACCGTTCTCGCGCAAGCACGCTCGTTACTGGATGACGGCCGCCGGCGGCATGGTCGTGATCATGCTGATCAACGTGGTGCTCGGATTCTGGATCTACGGCCGCGATCCGGGACCCCAGCGGGTGCCAGCCTACCTGCCGATCCCAGCGCACGGCGACGCCGGCGTCGATGCGCCGCCGGATGCGGATCGCTGATCGCGTGTCCGCGGCGGTCGGTCAGTTCGGCGTCGAATCCGGCGTGGTCGCGCCCCGTCCGGTCACCCGCTTCACGAACCACGCCGCGCCGACGAGCAGGAACTTCGGATCCGAGAAGAAGCTCGGCGGCTTGCCCTCGAACGCGTGACCGACGAACTGCAGGATCCAGCCGAACACGAACATGCCGGCGGCGAGCAGCGGGTTGAACGGCAGCACGACGAGCGACGCCAGGATGGTCGGGATGCCGACCGTGTGGAGCGCCTTGTTGACCGGGTTCTGATGGTCCTGCCGGTACTTTTCGAGGTAGGCCGCGAGGTCGAACGCCATGGGGACTCCGGGATGGGGGGAGGGTTCGGAAAGTGGTAAGACCAATTACCACGACGGGCCAATCCAGACAAGCCCGATCACCGCACCGGATGCGAGCGATCGAACGTTCCGCAGCCGGCGGCTACCTCGCGGCGCCGAGCACCAGCTATTCGTCGACTTCCTCCTCGACCTCCTCCTCGCTCTCGCGTGCCGGCGTCGTGCGGTCCGAGTCCGGAAGCTGCGATCCCTGCTGGTCCTCAGCGTTGTCCGGCGTGTCCTCGCGCTGGATGGGGATCTCCTGCTTGGCGCCACGGGCATCCACGACGATCACGACGTCGGGCCGGACCTCGTGGACGACGACCACGCCGGTGTCGACGGTGAGCTCCCAGCCGGCGGCGACCCCGACCGGAACTACCAGCACCCGGCGCGGGCCGATCATGCGCCACACCGCGCGGCGGCGGATCCGGCGACGGATCCGGCGGCGAACCCGGCGGCGCCGACGGCGGCGCTGACGGGCTCTGGGTCCCAGGCAGGCGCCGAGCGCGGCGGCGCCGACACCGGCAACTGCGAGTTCGAGCATCGTGCGTCGGTTGATCAAGTCGACCTCCTGGTGGCCATGGAACCGAGCGTATCCTGGATCGCCACGCAACTGAGCGGGCGGCCGACCCGAGCCGGCACGTCACCGGGTGCGGTGGGCGGCGAGGAACTGGGCCAGATCCCACGCCAGTGGGCTCGAGACGTCGAGCTGCTCGGCGCGCATCGGGTGGGGGACGCGAACCCGGGCGGCGTGGAGCGCCTGGCGCGGCAGCTCGACGGCTTCGGCGAGCTCACGGGTCCAGCCGCGGTCGCAGAACGCGATGAACGCGTCCTCGCCGGCGCCGTACAGCTTGTCGCCGACGATCGGATAGCCGGCGTGCGCCACGTGGGCGCGGATCTGGTGCTGGCGCCCGGTGATCAGCCGGCAGCGGACCAGCGCGTAGCCGGGCACCCGCTCGACGACGCTCACGCAGGTGATCGACGGCAGGCCACCGTCGCGGATCAGCATGCGGACGGCGGGCAGTCGACTGGGGTCGCCGGGCCCGGCCAGCGCCAGCGGGTAGTCGAGCGTGACCTCGGCGGCCGTCGCGTCGTCGCCGTCGCGGGCGTCGGGCCACGGCGGTTGGCCGCGAACGATCGCCAGGTAGGTCTTGGCGGCGCGCTTGTCGGCGAACGCGCCCTTGAGCGCGGCGCCCGCCTCCGAGCCGCACGCCATCACCAGCGCGCCCGAGGTCTCGCGATCGAGGCGGTGGCAGATCTGCCACGGTTGATCGGGAAACCGCTCGCTGACCACGCGCGCCAGCGTGTTGAAGTAGAACTTCGCCGACGCGTGCACCGGCAGGCCAGCGGGTTTGTCGACCACCATCACGGCGTCGTCCTTGTGCAGCACCCCGAACGTGCGCGGGCACGGCGGTTCGGCGCGGGCCGGTCGGCGAATGAGCCAGGTGTCGCCGGCCGCGACGGTGGTGCTGGTCCGGAACCGGCGCGGGTCGCCGGCGTCGCCGCGCGACAGCTGGGAGCGGATGATCGCCTGCACCCGGGTTCGCGACAGCCGCGGGATCATCCGCTTGAGGTAGTGGTCGAGGCGGTGGCCGGCATGATCGTCGGTGACCGTGAAGCGCCGCTCGACGATGCGCGGTTCGCCGTCGGGGCCGAGGTGAGCGCGGGTCCCGAGGTCGACGCCGGCCGGTGGTGACCACCACGGTCCGAGATCCGCGAACCCGGCGGTGCCCGACGGATCATCATCACGGTCGGCGCCGTCGTCGGAGTCGTCGGGCTCGAGGTCGTCCATCAGGCGGGCACGGACGCGGGCTTGGGCACGGGCACGGGCACGTCAGGGCAGGTCGCGAAACTGATCGGGCTCGAGCTGGTACTTGCGCATCTTGTTGTAGATGGTCCCGCGCGACCAGCCGAGCGCGCGCGCGACCGCCGGGATGCGGCCGCGGTACCTGGTCAGCGCCGCGACCAGCAGATCGCGTTCGACGTCGACCACGGCGCGGATCGCTCCCGGCGGACCGAGGTGGCCCGGCTGACCGCTGTCCGGCGACATCGCGGCGCCCGGGCCGTAGGCGAACGGCAAGCCGTGTCCGTAGGGCGGGGTCGAACCGTGCACCGGCAGCAGGTGACCGTAGGGAGGCGTCGCCGTCTGACCGTAGGGCGGAGCGAACGCGGCCATCGGCGGCATGGTCGGCGATGCCGGACGGCGCGGTCGCTCGCGCAGCGTCATCGGGATCTCGGCGATGATCACGGCGTCGGTGGCCGCCAGCGCGACCTCGCTCTCGAGCACGTGCTCGAGCTCGCGGATGTTGCCGGGCCACGGGTAGGCGACCAGGGCGTCCATCACCGCCGGCGCGACCCGGGTCAGGCGCTTGCCGGCGCGGCCAGCGTAGACCCGCAAGAAGTGATCGACCAGGGCGGCGATGTCGCCCTTGCGCTCGCGCAGCGGCGGCAGCTCGATGTTGATCACGCGCAGGCGGTAGTAGAGGTCGCGCCGGAACAGCCCGCGCTGGGCTTCATCGTCGAGATCGCGGTTGGTGGTCGCGACGATGCGGCACGACAGCGGCAGCTCGCGGACCCCGCCCAGCCGCGACACCGTCTTCTCTTGCAGCACCCGCAGCAGCTTGACCTGCATGTCGATCGGCATGTCGCCGATCTCGTCGAGCAGCAGCATGCCGCCCTCGGCGATCTCGAACTTGCCCGGCCGGCCGCCCTTGCGGGCGCCGGTGAACGCGCCGGCCTCGTAGCCGAACAGCTCGCTCTCGAGCAGGTCGCGGGGGATGGCGGCGCAGTTCACGGCCACGAACGGTCCGCCGTCGCGCGACGAGGCGTTGTGGATCGCCTGGGCCAGCACTTCCTTGCCGGTGCCGCTCTCGCCGCTGATGAGCACGGCGGCGTCGCTCTGGGCGGCCGCCTCGGCGAGGCTGAGCACGTGGCGCAACGCCGGCGAGCGACCGACCAGGTCGCTGAGCACGTAGCGGGCGCTGGTGCCGACCATGCGCTGGGCCAGGCTCGAGGCCCGCTTCAGCTCGACGATGGTCGCGACCATGCCGACGGCGAGGCCGTGATCGTCGCGGATCAGGCGGGTGGTCACCAGCGAGTCGACCGCGCCGAGCGTGACCGCGCGGCCATCGAGCTCCTCGCCGCGGGCCACGGCGTCGGCGAGCAGGTCGAGCACGGCGCGGCCGTCGTGGCTGGCCAGCTCGTGGAAGCGTTTGCCGTGCGCCAGCTCGCGCCCGGCGCCGGCGGGCAGACCGAGCAGCCGGGTGGCGGTGGTGTTGATCGCGGTGACCACACCACCCGGGGCGATCGCCACCACGCCATCGCCGATGGCCTCGAGCGTCGCCGCCGTGGTCCGCGCGGTCAGGCGCAGCTGGTCGGCGATGCGGGCGTTCTCGATCAGCGTCGCGGCCTGGGTCGCGAACACGGTCAGCAGGTCGAGGTTGCGTTCGCTGAACACGCCGCCGGACGGCTCCTTGTCGACCCACACCGCGCCCACCACGTGGCCGCCGGCGCGCAGCGGCACCACCATCGAGGCGCCCAGCTTGGTGGTCGTCCGGCGGCCGGACGCTCGGCCCCCGGGCCCGGTGACCGGGATCAGCGCCGGCCGGCCGGCGGCGCCGCCGGCGGCGGCCAGGGCGTCGCTCCACGGCCCCGCGACGCTGATGTCGACGCCGAGCGCGCCGCGACCACCACCGGCGATGTCGACGACGACCCGGTCGGCGGTGACCAGGTGGCTGGCCAGCCGCGCGACCTCGGCGGCCATGGTGTCGAAGTCGCTGACCTGCGCCAGCTGGCGCACCAGATCGAGCAGCCCGCGGATGTTCTCGCGGTCGACGACCACCGCGTTGACCGCCGCCACGAAGCGATCCTCGGCCGCCGCCAGGTCGCGGAGCGTGCCGGTGACCGTGGCCTCGACGGCACGCAGCTCGGCCGGCGCCGGCGCCGAGCCGCGCGCGGTCACGTCCTGCAGCCGTCCGGTCGCCTCCTCGACGGCGCGCCGTTGATCGCGGAGCTCGGCCAGCAGCGGCGCCAGCTCGGCCGCCTCGGCGTGGTCGGTAGCGCGGCGGCCGAAGCGGCGGAAGGCGTCGCGGACCCGCTCGAGATCGTGTAACCCGCCGGTGGCGCGGAACAGCTCCTGGGCCTGGGCCAGATGGCCGGCCGCCGGTTCGGGCGCCGCGTCGCGCTCGGCCAGCACGCCGAGGACCATGCCGAGGGCGAGGTGGCTCTCGGCGAGCGCACGGCGGGCGCCGCCGGCGGCCGCCGACTCGATGGCGGCGTGGTAGGCGGCGACCGCGGCGCCAAGCTCACCCGACCGCTCCGCCAGCTCGCCAGCCGCCATCGCGACCCGTGAGGTCAACGTGGGATCGTCGACCGCGCGGGCATCACCGCGCGCCAGATCGACGAACACCTGGGCCTGGGCCAGATCGCCGTGGCGGGCCAGGGTGCGGGCCAGCGCCGCCGCCGAGCGGGCCAGGGCGGCGCCGTTCCAGTACTGGTCCCAGTGGCCGCGCGCCGCGGTCAGGAGATCGAGCGCGCCCTCGAGATCGCCGCGCGCCAGGGCGCTCTCGCCGAGCAAGAGCTGGACGCTGGCGCGAAGTTCGTCGTCGCCGATGCTCTCGGCGTGGTCGAGCGCACGATCGAGGAAGCTGAGCGCGCGGTCGTGCTCGCCTCGCGTCGTGCACACCTCGGCCAGATCGACGTCGACGGCGGCGGCACCGCGGGCGTCGCCGAGCTCGACGAGGCGACGGCGGGCGGCGGTGAGGTAGCGCAGCGCCTGCTCGGGCTCACCCGCCTCACGATAGCGCCGCCCGACCTGGGCCTCGACGCTGGCTCGCTCCGCGTCGGGCAACGCTTGGCCCAGGCGTTCGGTCAGCTCGCGTAGGACCCCGGACACGACGCCCCGATTCTATACGGTGTAGGATGCGGCTGCTCGCATGAGCAAGAAGTTCCCCGACTTCGTGCCGCCGACCAAGGTCGCCTTCCTCGATCGAGGCGCGACCTTGCATCTGCGCCAGTGCACCATGACGGGGCTCGAGGGCCTCGAGGGCGAGTGGACGTTCGAGAAGGACGAGATCCGCATCGGCTCCATGGACGACAACGACGTGGTGGTGCGCGACGACACCGTGTCGCGCTACCACTGCAAGATCGTCCAGGAGGACACCGGCTACGTGCTGGTCGATCTGCGTTCCACCAACGGCACCTTCATCAACAAGGTCCGGATCCGCGAGGGCTTCCTCAAGCCCGGCTGCACGCTCGGCGTCGGCCAGAGCCAGATGCGGTTCAACGCCCGCGAGAACGAGGTGCCGATCGTGCCGTCGCGCTCCGACCGCTGCGGCGGTCTGATCGGCGGCAACGCGCGGATGCGCGAGATCTACACCATCCTCGAGCGCATCGCGCCCACCAACACCACGGTGGTCATCGAGGGCGAGACCGGCACCGGCAAGGAGGTCGTGGCGCAGACCATCCACGGGCTGTCGCCGCGCAAGGGTAAGGAGCTGGTGGTGTTCGATTGCGGCGCCGTGCCGCCCAACCTGATCGAGAGCGAGCTGTTCGGCCACGAGAAGGGCAGCTTCACCGGCGCGGTGATGACCCGGCAGGGCCTGTTCGAGCTGGCCGACGGCGGCACCCTGTTCCTCGACGAGCTCGGCGAGCTGCCGCTCGACCTCCAGCCCAAGCTGCTGCGGGCGCTCGAGCAGCGCGAGATCCGGCGGGTCGGTGGCGCCAAGGCCAACAAGGTCGACGTCCGCATCATCGCCGCCACCAACCGCAACCTCGAGGACGAGGTCCGCGCCGGTCGCTTCCGGCAGGATCTGTTCTATCGCCTGTCGGTGGTCCGGCTGCGGCTGCCGGCGTTGCGCGAGCGCATCGATGATCTGCAATCGCTGGTGCCGCACTTCCTCAAGATCATGGGCTACAACCGCGACGCCGACGGCAACCCGCGGGTGCGCGGCGTCTCGCGCGAGGCGATGGCGGCGCTCGCAACCTACGCTTGGCCGGGCAACGTGCGCGAGCTGGTCAACGTGATGGAGCGTGCGGTGTCGTTCGCCGACGGCGAGATCCTGGAGATCGCCGACCTGCCGGACGTGATCCGCGAGATCCGCCGCACCGCGCCGGTGCGCGCCCTGACCTCGGAGGCCCGCGCCGCCTCGGCGGGCGCGACGCCCCGTCCACCCGACGAGCTGCTCGCCGATGGCGTCACCTTCAAGGATGCCAAGGAGCGCTGGGTGTCGTCGTTCGAGCGCGACTACCTGGTCTCGCTGCTCAAGCGCCACGGCGGCAACATCTCGCACGCCGCGCGCGAGGCCGACATCGATCGCAAGTACTTCCGCAAGCTGATGAAGAAGTACGAGGTCGAGGCGGCCGGCGTGGTCGTCGACGCCCCCGACGACGACGACGAGGTTGGCTAGACCGCGTCCATCTGGGTCGACTCGTCGAGCCGGCGGGAGCCCTCGAGCAGCAGGTTCATCGTCGAGCTCTGCACGCGGTCGGCGCCCTCGACGTCGCAGCTGATCAGCTCGAAGACGCCGGCGCTCCAGCCCAGCAGATGGTAGACGCACTCGGCGTCGACGGGCTCGGGCGCGTGATCGAGCCGCGAGTGGACGACCCGACCGTTGCGGACCAGGATCTGCGCGCTGGCGCCGCCGGGATCGCGCAGGGTCAGGACGCCGGTCTTGCGTTCCATCTCGATCATCGTGAGCAGCGCGGCGATGCCGATCTGCGACAGGTCGCCCTTGAGCGACGCGCCGAGGATCGTCTCGCGGGTCTCCTGAGCCATCGCCTGGGTGCGGCGCATGGTCTTGGCAACCCGGAGGTCGAGCTCCTCGAAGCGGAACGGCTTGGGGACGTAGTCGTCGGCGCCCATCCGGAAGCCGCGGATGCGATCCTCGTCGGACGACAGCGCGGTCAGGAAGATCACCGGCAGGGTCGCCAGCTCGGGGCGCGAGCGCAGCGTCTTGACCAGCGTCCATCCGTCCATGCGCGGCATCATCACGTCGGTGATGAGCAGATCGGGCGGGTGGACGAGCGCCCGCGCGAGCGCATCCTCGCCATCGACCGCGGTGATGACCGTGTAGCCCCGTTTTTCCAGCACGGTGGCGACCATGCGGAGGATCCAGGCGTCGTCGTCAGCAACGAGGACGACAGGTGGCACCCCCCTACGTTATCGGTTGCGGCCAAACCCGTCAATTTGTAGGGGGCGCTCCCGTCCCCTCTCGCGGTTCAGCGCCCGCGGGCCGGGCCCGGCCCGGCGGGTACCGCGGGCAACGCGTCGACGCGGGTTCCGGCGTCCCAGCGGCCATCCGGCCCGGCGACGTGGACCCCTCCCGCTCGGGTGACCACCAGGAGCGCGCCCGACCGGTCGGCGGTGATCGAGATCGGGGCATCGCCGCTGGCGATGGGTGGGGCGACCGCCTCGGTCCACGCGCCCTTGTGGAAGCGGGCCAGCGCCGGGCCGGCGTCGGTCGTGCCCAGCGCCCAGGCGGAGTCCGTCGTGGCCGTGACCAGGCCCACGACGATCGCCTGGCCGCCAACCGTAGGGCGATGTATGCGCCGGGTCGCCACCTCGAAGGCGGCGCCATCAGCGGTGACCGCCCACGCGGTGACGCCGCCGAATCCGACCACCGCCGGCGTGCCGGCGCCGAGCGGCGAGAACGCACCGCCCGCGAGCCGCAGCAGTCCGCCGTCGGTGGCGGCGAAGACCTTGGTCTCGCTCGCCGCCCACAGCGCGGTCACGGTGCCCGGCGCCCGACCGACGCGCTTCCACGTCGAGCCGCTCCACACGAAGACCAGCTTGCCGATGGCCAGCGCGGCGCGCGGGCCGGTGCCGATCGCGGTGCGGCCGCGCTCGCCGAGGCGCATCGCGGTCCAGCGATCGCCATCGCGGCGGTAGAGCGGGGCCGACTTGCCCGCCACCACCAGCCCGGTGCCGGCCACGACCGCCCCGCGGACGTCGGCCGCGACGCCACCCTCGGTCCGGCGCGTCCACGTGCCGGCGCCGTCCGGCTCGAAGACCTGCCCCGACGGGCCGACGAGGATGGTCTGCTTGACGTCGTCAGCGGACGCCGCGATCGCGGCCAGCACGTCCTCGGCAGCGGCCGGCGCGACCGAGCCCCCGGGGAAGACGGCGAGCAGCGCGAGCAGGCCGCGGCCCCTCGGGATGGCGCGACGGATCACGGGCTGGCGGGGGCCTTTGGTGCCGGAAGCGGAGCCGCGACCGCATCGACACCCGGGGCCGCGGCATCTCCGGCCGGCGGGGTCACCGCACCGGCATCCCCGGCACCGGCATCCCCGGCCGGCGGGGCCGGCGCCGCGTCGGGGGCCAGCGCCGGGACCTTGGCCGAGCCCGGACCCGGCGGCGTATCGAGGAGCTCGTCGAAGTCGGCGGCCTTGAGCAAGCCGCACCGCTTGAGCTGATCCACCGTCGACGCCTCCATCGCGCAGCTCACCGACGACTGCTTGGCGCTGCCGCGACACGAGCGCACCCAGGCCGCGCTCTGGCCGGTGTCCTCGGTCATCTTGTCGGTGCCGAGCAGGCGGCGGATGTTGGAGATCGCCTTCTTGCAGTCGCCCTCGGAAGGCTTCTCGCAAGCCGCCAATGCGACCAGCATCAGGATCGCTGCGCCGACCAATCCAGGTTTCTTCATGTCCACTCCTCGGGTCGCGACTCTACCAGCGCCACCGCGCGTTCGAGATCCTGGCCGGTGTCGATCTCGCGCCACTCACCATGGATCGTCACCGGCGTGATCGCCACGCCGGCGTCGATCAACTCCTGTAGCAGATCGGTGAGGTACGCGTTGCGGAAGCGCGCGGCGCGCTGGTACGGCTGGTCGTCGCGGCCGGCGTAGCGGGCCAGCGCGGCGTCGAGCGCGGAGGTGATCGCCGCCACGCCGTCGCCGCTCACCTTCATGAGGCCGATGAACTCGCCAAACGCGTCTGCGGCCGGCAGCGACCTCTTGCCGACCCGCTTGACCCGACCGCGGTCGTCGAGATCCGAGACCTCACCTTCCTCGAGCGGGTGCAGCGAGCGGCCGACATAGATGTCGCGGAAGTCGGCGTCGATCACGAGGTCGATCGTGCCGGTCGCGACCGCCAGCGCGCGCGTCACCGGCGGCGTGAAGATGATGTCGGAGTACGTGAGGTACGCCGCTGCCTCGAGCTCGGCGCGCGCGCACGCCAGCGATAGGAGGATGTTGTTGCTCTCCCACTCGTGGTTGTCGACGAACGACAACCTCATGCCGGCCGGGGCCAGCGCCCGGGCCCCGGTCTCGAGCACGTCGCCGCGATAGCCGCGGATGATGACGACCTCGTCGACCCCGACCGCGCTCAGCGCCGCCAGTTGCCAGCCCAGGATGGGTCGCGCCCCGACCTGGACCAGGCACTTGGGCAGCTCCTCGGTGTGGGCCCCGAGTCGCTTGCCGCGGCCGGCGGCGATGACGACGGCACGCTGGACGGGCGCGCCGGTCATGACGGCTCCGGATCTCGAGACGGCGGGGGGGCGAAGCGTCCCAGGCGCACCAGGATCTTGAGCAGCGACAGTCCGAGATAGAGCACGTTGACGGCACCATAGGCCCAGAAGTAGACGTCGATGCGGTTGGCGAGCGCGCAGATCCAGATGTACTGCGGGTAGTGGACGACGATCCGCGCCGCCCACTCGAGCCCCGACAGCGCCAGCCCCAGCGGTCCGCGCCGCCCGCCGACCTCCGCCGGCTGGCCATCCTCGGTGGGCGCCTTGCCGCTGTACTCGGGCCGGCGCATGAACGATGTCAGCGCGATGCCCGATGCCAGGCAGAACAGGCCGGCCAGCCCGACGACGAGCAGGCGGGCGTCGTCGGCCTCACGCCACAGCCGGATCGCGACGCAGCCGTAGATGAACATCGCCTTCAGCTCGTCCATCAGGAAGTCGAGCAGGTGGCCCAGCGGTGACGCGATCTTGCGCAGGCGGGCCAGCATCCCGTCGACGCAGTCGAGGACGAACGAGAGCTCGAACACCGCCGCCGCCACCACCAGGCCGACCCAGCTCGGCCACACGACCAGGATCGCCCCGGCACCGGCCGCGACCAGCGTGGCCAGGAACGTCACCTGGTTGGGCGTGATCGGCGTGCCCCGGAACATCCACACCAGCACCGCCGCCGGCGGCCGCGCGATGTGCTGGGTGAACCAGTTGATGTCCTTCTTCTTCTTCGACGCCCGGTAGATGGCGGCGATGTCGGCCAGCGCAGGCATCGGTGACGCGCTCTATAGCGCACTCCGGTGGCCGCTGCCCATCCGGGCCGTTGCCGCGGTTCGGGCTTGCGCCCCGGGCATCGCTGTGGCTACCGTGCGCGCCGTTACCGCCTCTACAACTCAATTGAAAGACCTGGGGGTTCAGGATGCCTGAGCACACGATCCCCGAGTCCCTCGTCGAAGCGATCAAGGCTGGTCGGGCAGCCCTCGTGGTCGGTGCGGGAATCGGAGTCCCTTCCTGGAAGCAGCTTCTCGAGCGGATGAACAAGGAGCTCGAGACCCGCGGACGCGATGGCGACGTCGCGGCTGCCAAGGACCTCGACCGGCTGCTGCACAAGGGCAGCCTGGTGCGTGCGGTCGGCTTCCTGGCTCGCGCCCTGGGCGAAGAAGCCTGCGACAAGGTGGTCCAGGAGACCTGGCGCACGCCCGGTGAGCTGCCGCCGATCGCGCTGGCGATCGCCGAGCTGCCGTTCCGCCACACCTGGACCACGTTCCCGGGCGACGTCCTCGATCGCGCCCTCGAAGAGCACCGGCCCGACGGCTGGCCAGCGCCCAAGGTCGTCACCTACCAGGAGCTCGGCGGGTTGTCGCAGCGCCGCCGCACCCTGGTGAAGATGCTCGGCAACTTCGACACCTACATCGTGACGCCGCGCTCGGTGCGCCGCGCCCTGGCCCGCGCCGTCGATCTGCGCGACTACGCGCGCGAGCTCTACGTCGAGGGCACGCTGGTGTTCGTCGGCTTCCGCTTCGGCGATCCCGATCTGTCGGCGTTGCTCGACCGCGTGTTCGGCATGTTCGAGCCGCCGCGCGGCACGCACTACTTCCTGGGCGCCGGCATCGGCCCGGTCACCGTCGACGAGCTGATGGCCGAGCACCACATCGAGGTGGTGAACCTGACCGGCAAGGGCGGCGACGACGTCGCCGAGAAGAGCGTCGTCGACTGGATCGAGACCCTGCGCGATGCCTGCAACGCGGCCGGGGTCTCGCTGGTGCAGACCCGCCCCGACGTCGACGACCTCGACGGCTGGCTGGCGCTGTACGCCGAGGACGCCGAGGCTCGCGATGCGGTCGACGCCATCGAGCGTGCCGCCCGCGAGGCCAAGGACGGCGAGCGGGTGGTCGAGGTCCTGCTCGGCAAGCTCGATCTGGAGAGCGAGTCGGTCGGCAAGGCCAGCTTCCTGCGCGAGGCCGCCCGGGTCTACGAGGAGATGGTCGGCGACCTGAAGCGCGCCTTCGAGGCGATCGCTGCGGCCATGCACCTCGAGCCCGCCGACGACGCCATCGTCGCCGACGCCGAGCGCCTGGCCGCCGCCACCGGGGCGTGGGTCGATCTGGTCGGCGAGGCCTCGGAGATCACGACCGAGGTCACCGAGCCGGCGCTGGTCTCGCGCTGGTGGGGACGGCTGGGCGGCTGGTACGCCACCCGCCTCGATCGCTACGACTACGCGCTGCCGTCGTTCCGCCGGGCCCTCGAGCTCGATGCCAGGAACCTCGACGCCCACGGCGGACTCGCCGAGCTGCTGCGTCGGCAGCAGAAGTGGTCCGAGCTCGCCGACGCGCTGCGCGCGCACGTCGAGGTCGACGCCGACGCCGGCCACAAGGTCGACCTCTACCTCCAGCTCGGCGACCTGTACGAGAACCAGCTGTCGCAGACCTCGAAGGCGGTCGAGGTCTACGAGGCCGCGGCCGACGCCGGTGAGGGCAACGACGACGCGCTGGCGGCGCTGGAGCGCCTGTACCGTCGCGACGAGCGGTGGGCCAACCTGGCCAAGGTGCTCGAGCGGCGCGCCGAGGCGCTCGAGTCCGCCGGTGAGAACGGGCGCGCCACCGGCGTCCGCCACGAGCTGGCCACGCTGCGCCACGAGAAGCTGGGCGACCTCGAAGGCGCGATCTCGCGCTACGAGGGCTCGCTCGAGAAGGACGGTGCCGATCGCGAGGCGCTCAAGGCCCTCATCGATCTGTACGACAAGACCGGTCGATCCGACGACTACCTGCGCACGCTCGAGCGGCTGGCCAAGATCGCCCCCGAGGGCGAGAAGCTGTCGACGCTGCGCAAGCTGGCCGCCGAGCTCGACGACAAGGTCGGCGCCGAGGACCGCGCCATCGCCGCCTACCAGCAGATCCTCGACGTCGACGCCTCCGCCGACGACGCCTACCGCGGGCTGGGTCGCGCGCTGCGCGCGAAATCGTCCTGGTACGACCTGGTCGCGCTGCTCGATCGGCACGTCGCCGCCTCGAAGAATCCGGTCCAGCGCGTCGAGCTGTACCTCGAGGCCGCCGCCGTGCACGAGAAGGAGCTCGACGATCCGCATCGGGCGATCGAGGGCCACCTCAACGCGGCGGCGATCGACGAGCAATGCCGCCCCGCGCTGGCCGCGCTCGGTCGGCTCTATCGCCGAACCGAGGCCTGGGACAAGGCGGTCGCGATCCTGGTTCGCCACGCCGAGCTCGAGGGCAACCGGGGCGTCAACCTGTGGGCCGAGGCCGGCGAGCTGGCGCTCACCGAGGACGGCGACGCCGAGGCCGCCGAGGGGTACCTCGACCGGGCGCTGTCGTTCGATCCCGAGCACGCACGGGCCCTGATGACCCTCGCCGCGCTGCACGAGAAGAAGTCGGCGTGGTCGAGCGCCGCCGATGCCCTGTTGCGCGCCGAGGCGGTGGCACCGCAGCGCGGCGAGCGCATCGCGCTCCTGACCCGCGCCGCCGACATCGTCGAGGCCCGGCTCGAGGACACCCCGCGCGCGCTCGGGCTGCTCGAGCGCGTGCTCAAGCTCGATCCCGACAACGTCGCCGCGGGCGAGAAGGTCTCCGACCGGCTGGTCGCGGCCGAACGCTGGGACGACGCCGTGCCGGTGCTCGAGATGCTGGCCCGGCGCAGCGAGACCGGCGACCGCCTCGAGCGCGCGCGCCGCGAGGCCCAGCTCGGCAAGGCGTACGAGGCCCTGCACCGGACCGAGAAGGCGACCAAGCACTACCGGATGGCCGTCGACTCCGATCCCGACAACCTCGACGCCGCGCTGGGTCTGGCCCAGACCCTGCTGATCGCGGCCCAGGCCGCCGAGGGGTCGAGCGCGTCGATGGAGGAGCAGTGGAAGGAGATCGACCGTCGCTACCGCGAGGTCCTGGCCCGCCACCGCACCGGGCTGGCCGATGGCCAGGTCGCCGACATCTGGTACCGGCTCGGGCTCACCGCGCGAGCGCTCGGTGACGATCGCAAGGCCGAGAACGCGCTGCGGCGCGCGCTCGAGCGCGATCCGGGCCATGGCGAGACCCTGCAGGCGCTGGTCGATCTCGGCGGCGCGCGCGGCGAATGGAAGACGGTCATCGACGCCAAGCGGGCCCAGGTCGATCGGGCGCCCGACAACCTCAAGGTCAAGCTGCTCGACGAGATCGGTGACATCCAGCGCGGCAAGCTCAAGGATCCCAGCACCGCCGTCGGTGCGTACCTCGAGGCGCTGTCGCTGCAGCCGGGCAGCCACCAGCTGCTGCACAAGCTGCTCGAGTGCTACACCGAGCAGAAGCAGTGGCGGCGCGCGGTCGAGACCCTCGGCGAGCTGGCGGCGCAGGAGAACGGGCCGGCGCGGCGGTCGAAGTACCACTACGCCGCCGCCGTCATCGCCCGCGACGAGCTGGCCGACACCGAGCTGGCGGTCGACCGCTTCTCGTTGACGCTCGACGACGCGCCGGCGACCCCCAAGGCGTTCGACGCCGTCGACAAGCTGCTGACCGACGCTCGCGACTGGAAGAACCTGGCGCGGGCGGTGCGCAAGCACCTCAAGCGCCTCGGGGACGACGCCGAGCCCGAGCGGCTGCTCGAGATGTGGACCAAGCTCGGCGACCTCTACCTCGATCACCTCGGCAACGCCGACCTCGCCATCGAGGCGTTCGAGATCGCCGCCCAGCTCGACCCCGACAACCTGGCTCGTCACGAGCAGCTCGCCGAGCTCTACCTCGAGGCCGGCGAGCCGCGGCGCTCCGATGCGATCGGCGAGCTCCAGGTCCTGCTGTCGTTCGCCCCCGACCGTGTCGAGGTCTACAAGGCGCTCTCGAAGCTGTACCTGGAAGAGGGCGAGATCGACAAGGCGTGGTGCCTGGCCCAGGCGCTGGTGTTCCTGGGCGCCGCCTCGGAGAGCGAGCGGGCGCTGTACGTGAAGTACCGGCCGGCGACGTTCATCCCGGCCACCCGACGGCTCACCGAGGAGCTGTGGCAGAAGTCGGTGATCCACCCCCGCGAAGACCGCCACGTCGGCGCGATCTTCGCGTCGACGCTGGGTTCGATCGCGGCCACCACCGCCGAGCCGCCGCAGGCGTTCGGGCTCGATCCGGCGGCGCGCACCGACATCGAGCGCGATGGCCGGCTGGTCAGCCGGGTCGTCAAGTACGCCACCAGCGTGCTGTCGCTCGATCCGGCGCCCATGCTGTGGCTCGATCAGGGCGACGGTCTGCGGGTCGCCAACACCACCGAGCGCGGCAAGCTGGCGCCGTCCTTGCTCGTCGGCCCCAGCCATCACGGCAAGACCGACGAGCGCGAGCTGGCCTTCGAGGTCGGCAAGCGGCTGGCCTACCTGCGACCGGAGCGGTTCGTGACCTTCGCGCTCCAGACCTTGCCCAAGATCGAGAACGCGTTCTCGGCGGCGCTGGTGGCGGCCAACGTGACCGTGTCGGGTGACGTCACGGTCACCGACGAAGCCCGCAAGCTCGGGCTCAGCATGCAGAAGACGGTGGCCGGTGCTCACCTCGAGCAGGTGGCGGCGCTGGCCGGCAAGCTCGGCTCGCGGCTCGGCAACGGGCTGGTGACCAGCTGGCGCAGCGCGACCGACCTGACCGCCAACCGGGTCGGGCTGATCCTGGCCAACGACCTCGAGGCGGCCGCGCGTGGCATCGCGACCGAGACCTCCTCGACCTCGGGGCTGCCGGTCAAGGAGCGCCTCCGCGACCTGCTCGCCTACGCGGCCTCGGAGTCGTACTTCGCGGTCCGGCGACACCTCGGCCTGACGGTGCGCGCCGAGGCCTCGGCCTGATGCGGGCCGCGGCGCGGGTCGTGGTGGTGGCCGCCGCGCTCGGCGTCGTGGCCGTGGCGTCGTCGTCGCTGCTGTCATGCGGGGGTGGCGATCCGGCGTGCGGCGACGGCGTCGTCGAGGGCACCGAGTCGTGCGACGACGGCGACAGCGACGAGGCCGACGAGTGTCGCGCCTGCATGGCGTTCAGCCCGCCGCGCACGGTGGTGAAGTGGGAGTTCAACGGCATGGCGGCGCCGGGGTTCACCAATGACGGCTGCATCGACGTCAGCGCGGTCAACGTGCAGGTCGAGCTCGGCGGCCCGCTGCCCAGCACGCAGCAGGTCGGCTGCGCGATGCGTCAGGTGGTCTTCACCGACTTGCCGGGCGGCATGTACACGGCGGCGGTGACCCCGCTCGACTCCGCCGGCCAGTCGCTGGTGACGGCGCCGGTGACGGTCGCCTTCCCGGCCAACGCGACCTACAACACGAGCACGGAGTACACGGTCGTCGTCCCGCCCGAGGCGTGGGCGCGACCGATGACCGGGACCTTCTTCTTCGTGCTGCGGTGGGCCGGCATGGGCTGTGCGGCCGCGGCGCCGCCGGTCGCGACCCAGCGGGTGACCTTGACGGTCAACGGCAGCCCGGTCACCCAGCAGGCCAACGTCGGCTCGGCGGTGTACCCGGTCTACAGCCTCGATGGCAGCTCGGTGACCTGCGTCAACGCGACCGTGTCGCAGGCCGAAGCGGCGCGGACGGTACCGTTCGGCCGGGCCTCGATCGCGGTCAGCGGCCGCGACAGTGGTGGCACCGAGTGGTTCCGCGCCACGTTCGAGACCTTCGTCGGCGCCGGGGTCTCGAACCCGATCCTCACCTTCGACGTTCCGTCCATCGTGGACGCCGCGGTGGACGCGCCGGACGACGCGCCGGACGATGCGCCGGTCGACGCCGGCGTGGACTGACCGGCGGTGAGCTCGCGCGATCAAAGGAAGCCAGATCGGTGGGAACCTGGGGCCGATCTGGCCACCGGTTCTGATATCGTCGCTCCCGATCGTGGTCAGCGGCATCTCCGGGCTTCGAAACGCGGTTTGGTTGGGGGCGCTTGTCGGGCTCGCGGCAGGCTGTCCCTCAGCGGGCACGCCGCGCGACCCGTCGGTGATCACCTCGTCCGGTGCGGTGCCGTACCCGTCCGACTTCACGCCGCCGCCATCGCTGGAACCGCCTGCAGCGGCCGATCCGAAGGCGTTCGGGGCCCGCTATCTCGACCAGACCTACCCGCGCCTGCGCGACGGCTGGACCGCGTTCCTCGAGGACTGCCGGCTGCGGCTCCCGCCCGGTCATGCGCTCAACAGCACGACCCTGGTCGCGATCGCCGGCATCACGGTCGACGCCCAGGGCCAGCTGGTGGAGGTGACGCTGTTGCAGCGCAGCGGCAACGACGACTTCGACGACGTCGCGCGCGCGGTCGCGAGCGACGCCGGGCCGTTCCCGCCGCCCGAGCGCGCCTTCCTGTCCGATGACGATCGGGTCTACCTGACCTGGTTGTTCGCGCGCGACGCGCGCCAGGCCGGTGCCGCGACCGCCACCATGAAGCGCATCGAGTGGTCGCTCGAGCAAGCGGTGCCCAAGTTCATCGCCGACGGCAACCTGGCCGAGGCCGCGCGCCGTGTCGCGGGCGCCGCCCCGGGTGCGACCGGGGCCCTGCGCGCGCAGCTGACCGGCTACGCCGAGCGCGTCATGGCCGCAGCGGTGCGCGAGGGACTGGCCAGCCCCGATCCAGCGGTGCAGCGGCTGGCGATCGACGCCGCCGCGGCGGCGCGCATCGGGGCGGCGGCGCGCGAGCTGCGCTCGATCGCGGATGGCGCGCTCGACGTCGGCCAGCGCGCCGCGGCGATCACGGCCCTGGCCGAGATCGGCGACGTCGATACCGTGCCGATGCTGGTCACCATCCTCGAGCGCGATCAGGGCGCCAACACCGCGTTGACCGGTGCCGCCAGCAGCGCCCTGGCCCGCCTGGGTGGCCGCGATCGGCTCGACAACATCGTCGTCGGCTGGTTCACGGCCGGCCGCGCCGGCAAGACTCCCGCCGACCGGGCCCGGGTGTGGGCGGCGCTCATCGCCGCCGCGCAGGCGCCGGTCCCGAGAGCCATTCCCGACGCGACCCGCTTGCTCGGTTCCGGCGAGCCGGTGGTGCGAGCGGCGGCGTGCCGCGCGCTGGGTGCCGCCGTGGTCGCCGATGCCGCGGCATGGAAGGGCCTGCGCAAGGGCATCGCCGACGCCGACGCGTCGGTCCGCGCCACCTGCGTCGGGGCGATCGCCGACGCGGCGGCGGCCGGGGCCCGCAACCGGGCCACGTTCTGGCAGCTGGCCCCGTTGCTCAAGGATCGCGACGAGCGGGTCCGCGCCGCCGCCGTGCTCGCGGTGGTGCGGCTCGAGCCGGCGCGCGCGACGACCGAGCTCGGCGGCGTCAGCCGCGACCGGAGCGCGGTCGTGCTCGCGAGCCTGGCCGAAGCGTGGGTGCGGACCGGCGCCGCCGCCCGCGCCGCCGCCTTGCTCGACCACGAGGCGCCTGGGGTCCGGCTGGCCGCGGCGACCGCGCTGGTGGCCGGTGACGACGCCAGCCGGGCGCTGCTGGCGGCGCGCGTCGAGCTGGAGCCGCAGCTGCGGGTGCTGGGCATCGGTGTCACCACCGATCGGAGCGCGCTCGAGGCGGCGTCGACTCACCCCGACGCCGGCGTGCGCGCGGCGGCGTCGGCTCGGAGCGTCGCCTTGCGCGGGCGCTCGGACACCATCGCCGACGTCGCCACGCAGATCGCGGGCGCCCCCGCCGCCAGCGCGGAGCGGGTGCGGATCGCCGGCGCCTGGCTGCGGGCCAGGTAGCCTGCCGGACGGTCACCTGGCGAGTGACGGAGCCGGGCAACCCGGAGCGGCCGCCGCTGGTCTGTGTTATCCAACACCTCCATGCGCCGTCCGTCTCCCATGTCCCGCGTCACCTCTACCCGCGGTTTCGGCCTCGGGCTCGTCCTCGCGCTCGCCGCCGGCCTCGCCGGCTGCAAGAGTGGCGTCGGCGAGCGTTGCCAGGTGACCGCCGACTGCGAGGACGGGCTGCAGTGCGTGGCGGGCACCGATACCTGTGTCGAGTCGGTGGGTGCGAACGTCGACGGCGGCATCGATGCGGCGCTCGACGCGTCGGAGGCCGACGCGTCGCCGCCCGATGCGGCGACTGACGCGGCGCTCGACGCGCCGACCGATGCGCCGACCGACGCGGCCATCGACGCGCCCTGACGCCTACCTGACGCCTACCGCGACCCCACCGTCGCGTCCGGAACCGCGCCGCCAAACACGCAGCGAAAGCCGATGTTCACCGCCCGGGTGTCGGGCTCCAGCGGTCGCAGGATCTTGAACGCGCTCTGGTAGCTCGGCACGTCGACGCGGGCCGAGAATGGCGGATCACGCCAGCTCCCGCCGCGCGTCACCGCGGCGCTGCCCGGTGGCCCCTGCCGCATCGGGTTGGTGGCCGACAGCTCGATGAACCCGAGCTCGTCGAAGTCATCGAGCACCCACTCGGCGACGTTGCCGGCCTGATCGTGGATGCCAAAGGGGCCGTCGCTCCAGCGCAACCGACCCGGCGGGGCCGCGTACAGCCAGCCGTCGCTGTCGTCGGGATCCGCGGATGCCCGTGACAGCGCGAGCGTCAACGGCGGCGCGACCTCGGCCAGCTGGCGCAGCACCGGCTCGCGCGCCTTGCCGTGGTTGAAGTCGTCGGGTCGCGCCTGGTTGCCCCACGGCCAGGTGCGCGGGTCGTTGCTCGGGTCGGTGGGGTCGTCGCCGCGCGCCGCGCGCTCCCACTCGGCCTCGGTCGGCAGCCGCCCGCCGCGCCACTCGCAGTACGTCATCGCCTCGGCGCGGGTGACGTTGACGATCGGGAGCGAGTCGCCGAGATGGCGGGTGTCACCCGAGACCAGCGGCCCGATGTCGCACGCGCCGGCCCGGGCGCAGTGCCGGTACGCCGCCGTCGTGACCTCGCCGACCTCCATCCAGAACCCGTCGATCCACACCTCGCGGTGGGTGCGGCGGCTGAGCGCCAGGCCCCAGCTGCCGCAGTGATCGAAGCGTGGATCGGTCGACGAGCCGACCGCCACGTGGCACTCCTCGAGCAGGACCTCGACGTCCTCGGCCGGCAGGCCCATGGTGAAGCGCCCGGCCGGGATGTGCACGCGATCGGGGCCCGCGTGCTCGACCCGCACCGTCCGTCCGCGCGCAGCCATCGCGACGGCGGCCTGGCAGCCCACGACGGCGATGACGAACAGGCGGCGCGACACCGGTCGAGCCTAACGCGAATCCGGGCCACCGCCAGAACCCGGTCGCCGAAGCTGCTACTCGGGCAGGTCGCCGTCGGGCGGGCCGACGGCGAGCCACTCGACCGCGCTGATCACGACCTCCCGCTTGCCCTTGGGGGAATGGACCGTGACGTCGTCGCCGACCCGCTTGCCGAGCAGGGCGCGGGCCACCGGCGCCACCAGCGAGATGCGCCGCTTCTTGATGTCGGCTTCGTGCTCGCCGACGATCGTGTAGGTCGACGTCTCGCCGCTCTCGCTGTCCTCGATCGTGACGGTGGCGCCGAACTGCACCCGGTCGCCGGACAGCCGGGTCGGGTCGATGATCTCGGCCAGCGACAGCTTGGCGTCGAAGTCGCGGACCTTGGCCTCGATCATGCCCTGCTGCTCCTTGGCCGCCGAGTAGTCGGCGTTCTCGGACAGATCGCCGTGGCCGCGCGCGATCTCGATCGCCCGGGCGACCGCGATCCGGTCGACCTCCTTCAGCTTCTTGAGCTGCTTGCGCATCCAGGCGTGGCCGGCCGGCGTCATCGGGAACTTGTCGCTCATGCTCGCTTCTCCCGCGGACCACCTTGGTACCCCTGAAGCGCGCATACCTGCAAGTCCTCGCGGCCGAGCAGGGCGATGGCCTCGAGCGCGGCCCGGGCGCCGCGGATGGTCGTGAAGTAGGCGATGCCGTTGCGCAGCGCCCCCCGGCGCAGCGACTGCGAGTCGAGGATGGCCTGCGCGCCCTCGGTGGTGTTGACGATGAAGTCGATCTCGCGATTGTCCATGGCGTCGACGCAGTGCGGCCGGCCTTCGAGCACCTTGTTGACGCCGTCGACCGCCAGGCCCTGGCTGCTGAGGTAGCGCGCCGTGCCGTGGGTGGCGAGCAGCCCGAAGCCGAGGCCGACCAGCTCGTGGGCCAGCGCGGCGGCGGCGTCCTTGTCGGCGTCGCGGACGCTCAGAAACGCGACCCCGGTGGTCGGGAGCTTCACGCCCGCCGCCTCCTGGGCCTTGAGGAAGGCCTCCGCGAACGTGGGACCGAGCCCCATGACCTCACCCGTCGAGCGCATCTCGGGGCCCAGGATGGTGTCGACCTCCTCGAACTTCACGAACGGGAACACCGACTCCTTGACCGAGACGTGCGCCGGCACCACCTCGACCACGCCCAGCTCGGCCAGGGTCCGGCCGGTCATGACCTTGGCGGCGATCTTGGCCAGCGGCACGCCGATGGCCTTCGACACGAACGGCACCGTGCGCGACGCCCGCGGGTTGACCTCGAGCACGTAGACCAGGCCGTCGTGGACCGCGAACTGGGTGTTCATCAGGCCGACCACGCCGAGCTCCACGGCCAGCATGCGCGCCTGGCGGCGGACCTCGTCGATGATCGCGGGCGGCAGCGAGTACGGCGGCAGCGAGCAGGCGCTGTCACCCGAGTGGATGCCGGCCTCCTCGATGTGCTCCATGACGCCACCGACGACGACGGCGCCGGTGCGGTCGCACACCACGTCGACGTCGAGCTCGACGGCATCGGCGAGGAACTGATCGACCAGGAGCGGGAAGCCGACGCCGGTGTTGTTCTTGAACAGCCGCTCGAAGTAGTCCTCGAGCGTGGCGGCGTCGTAGACCCGCTCCATGGCGCGGCCGCCGAGCACGTAGCTGGGCCGGATCATGACCGGAAACCCGATCTCGGCCGCCGCCTTGCGGGCCTCGTCGAGCGTGCGGGCGATGCCCCAGTGGGGAGCGCGCAGGGCCAGCTTGTTCATCACCTCGCCGAAGCGCTCGCGGTCCTCGGCGCGATCGATGGCGTCGGCGGTGGTGCCGAGGATGGGGGCGCCGGCCTTGGTCAGCGGCACGGCCAGCTTGAGCGGCGTCTGACCGCCGAACTGCACGATGATGCCCCACGGCTGCTCGCGGTCGCAGATCGCGAGCACGTCCTCGAGCGTGAGCGGCTCGAAGTACAGGCGGTCGGAGGTGTCGTAGTCGGTCGACACCGTCTCCGGGTTGCAGTTGACCATGATCGATTCGATGCCCTCCTCGGCGAGCGCCATCGAGGCATGGACGCAGCAGTAGTCGAACTCGATGCCCTGGCCGATGCGGTTGGGGCCACCGCCGAGGATGAGCACCTTGCGGCGATCGGTGGGGGCAGCCTCGCACTCGTCCTCGTACGACGAGTACAGGTACGGGGTGTGGGCCTCGAACTCGGCGCCGCAGGTGTCGACGCGCTTGAAGACCGGCACCACCCCGGCGGCCTTGCGGGTGGTGCGGACCTCGGTCTCGGTGGCGCCGGTCAAGGCGGCGATGCGGCGGTCGCTCATGCCGCCGCGCTTGAGCCGGCGCAGATCGGGGACGATGGCGGCCAGGCTGCCGGCCTTGCTCACCGCCGTCTCGTCGTCGGCCATCGACTTGATCTGGCGCAGGAACCACGGATCGATCCGGGTCAGCTCGTGGGCGCGCTCGATGGTGAGCCCGAGCTGGAAGCCGCGCGCGACCTGGAACACGCGGTCGGGACCGGTGATCGCCATCGCGCGCTCGAGCTGCGGCAGGTCGTCGGCCAGCAGGCCGAGCGGCAGATCGAAGCCGTCGCGGCCGGTCTCGAGCGAGCGCAGCGCCTTGCCGAACGCCTCGCGAAAGGTGCGCCCGATGGACATGGCCTCGCCGACCGACTTCATCTGCGGGCCGAGCACCTGGCGGGCGGCGGGAAACTTCTCGAACGCGAAGCGCGGCCACTTGACGACCACGTAGTCGATGGTCGGCTCGAACGACGCCGGCGTGGTGCGGGTGATGTCGTTCTTGAGCTCGTCGAGCGTGTAGCCGATGGCCAGCTTGGCGGCGATCTTGGCGATCGGGAAGCCGGTGGCCTTCGAGGCCAGGGCCGAGCTGCGCGACACCCGCGGGTTCATCTCGATCACCAGCTGGCGCCCGGTGGCGGGGTCGACGGCGAACTGGACGTTGGAGCCGCCGGTGGTGACGCCGATCTCGCGCATGATCGCGATCGAGGCGTCGCGCATGCGCTGGTACTCCTTGTCGGTCAAGGTCATCGCCGGCGCGACGGTGATCGAGTCGCCGGTGTGGACCCCCATCGGATCGAGGTTCTCGATCGAGCAGATGATGACCGCGTTGTCCTTGGCGTCGCGGATGACCTCGAGCTCGTACTCCTTCCAGCCCAGCACGCTCTCCTCGAGCAGCACCTGATGGACCGGCGAGACGTCGATCGCGAACTGCACCATGCGGTCGAGCTCGCGGGCGTTGTAGGCGATGCCACCGCCCGAGCCGCCGAGGGTGAACGAGGGCCGCAGGATGGCGGGGAAGCCGATGTCGTCGATCGCCTCACGGGCCTCGGCCACCGAGGACACCAGCGTCGAGCGCGGGCACGACAGACCGATGCGCGCCATCGCCTGCTTGAACAGCTCGCGGTCCTCGGCCATCTCGATGGCCTTGACCGAGGCGCCGATCAGCTCGACGCCGTGGCGGCGCAGGACACCGGCCTGGTTGGCGGCCAGCGCCAGGTTGAGGCCGGTCTGGCCGCCGAGCGTGGGCAAGAGCGCCTGCGGCCGCTCCTTGGCGATGACCTTCTCGAGGATGTCGACGGTGAGCGGCTCGACGTAGGTGGCGTCGGCCAGCTCCGGATCGGTCATGATCGTCGCCGGGTTGGAGTTGATCAGGATGACGCGCAGCCCCTCCTCGCGCAGCGCCTTGCAGGCCTGGGTGCCGGAGTAATCGAACTCGCAGGCCTGGCCGATGACGATCGGCCCGGACCCGATGATGAGCACCGATTCGAGGTCACTCCGACGGGGCATGGCGCACGTTTACCGCGCTGGGGCCGGCGCGGGGAAGCGGAATGGGGCCGATCCCGGTATCGCACGGCGTGCGCGGACAGCTGCTCCGGATCCTGACGCTGACTCTGGTGTCTGGCTGCAAGGGCGGGGCTACCAGCCGGGTGCGCATGATGGGCTAGCCGCAATGCCGGTCACGTACCGGCAGTCATCGCGACAACCGCAGTCAAGCCGATCAATTCCACCATCCGGTCACCCTGAGCGAGGACGCGCAGCGGCCGAGTCGAAGGACGCATTTCGACGTTGTGCGTCCTTCGACTCGGCCTCGCTGGCGCTCGGCCATCGCTCAGGACGACCGGGTCTGGGGGCTAACCGACCACCAGCCGGGTGCGCTGCTCGGCGGCGGCGATGGTGACGATCGCGCCGGCGTCGAAGCCGAGGGCGTCGGCCTCGACGCCGTCGGAGAAGATGACGCCGCCGGTCGGCATGTGCGACTCGATCGTGAGCGCCTGGCCGGGACCGATCGTGCCGGCGACCAGGCGGATCGTCGACTGCTTGCTGGCGAACGGTTCACGGACCACGAACAGCAGGCGCGGATCTTCCCAGGCGAGCTGCGGCGGCGTGCCGGCGGTGCCGCCGGTGAACGCCGCCACCCCGGCGGCCATGTTGAACACCGACGACAGCCAGCCGGTCGAGCCGGCGCCGGTCGAGACCAGCACGCCGCTCGACGACTGGGTCTCGTTGCCGTCGCCGAGCCGGATCGAGTAGCGGGCCGACACGTGGGTCCGGGCGCCGATGTAGAGGTCGTTGAAGGCGAGCAGGCGCTGGCCGTCGGCGAGCCGGGCCACCGCCAGCGTGACCTCGCGGACGCGGGCGCTGCCGTCGAGCATGCGGCTGACCGCGGCGCGCGCCTGCGCCGGCTGGAACGGCAGCAGCACGCCGTCGAAGCGCGCCGGATCGGGATTGACCGCCACGATCGGCTGGGCGCCGGCGTACTTGGCGACGTTGGCGACCAGACCGTCCTGGCCGACCGCGACCACCAGATCGGTGGGCGCGAACAGGAAGGTCGGCACGATGGCGCGCTCGAGCGTCTGCACGCGCAAGCCGAGGTCGAGCGCGCGGTGGAGCCCGTCGAGCGAGCGGGTGTAGGCGTCGTCCTCGGCGGCGTAGTCAGAAAAGTCGCCGCCGGCGTGCTCGATGTAGAACCGAGCCTGGCCGCGGCTGTTGAAGCGCTCGACCAGCTGCTGCAGGCGCGTCTTGCGCGTGACCAGGACCAGCTTCTCGTACGACGGCGACGGCGACATGGTTCACCCGCTCACTTGCCGAGCAACGACTTCAGGAGGTCGGGGCTGATGTTGAGCTCGCCGATCTTGGCGGCGTTCTCGGCCAGCTCGCGGAAGGCGAGCGCGATCATCAGCTTGGGATCACCGCCGCCGCTCGACACCGCCATCAAGGTCTTCCAGTCGGCCTGGCGCAGCGGGGCCAGGGTGGCCTCGAGCGCGTAGGCGCGGCTGTCGGCGGCCTGCTTGTCGTTCTCGACCTGGCGCGTGATGAGGGCGGTGCGCTGCTGCTCGACGGCGATGTCGGCCGCCATCTTCTTCTCGCGGATCTCCTGCTTCTTGGCCTCGACGGCCAGCTCGGTGTTGAGCTCGCTCTCCTTGATGATGCGCTCCTGCTCGACCGCGGCGTTGCGGCGGGCGTAGATCGACGAGTCGGCCTCGCGCTGCAGCTGCTCGCGGGCCTCGGCCTCGAGCGCGCGCGACATCTCCGGCGTCGGTCGCACCGACAGGATCGACAGCGCCAGCGGTTCGAGGCCGAGCATGGTCACCGCCTCGGCGGCCCGCAGCCCGGCCGACACCTCGCGGACCAGGGTCTCGGAGGCCGCCAGCGCGTCGCGCAGCGCGAGGCGCCCGACCACCGCCTGGGCCAGCACCTGGGTGACGTGGATGAGGCGCTCCTCGAGCTTGCCAGGGTCCTCCGAGCGGTGGCGGCCGCTGCCGTCGACGCTGAAGTCGAGCAGCGCGGCCAGCTTCTTGGGGTCGGCGACCCGGTAGGTGAGCTGGCCTTGCACCGTCACCTCCTGGAAGTCGGCGGTGACGTCGTTGAACACGAACGGCACGTCGGCGCTGGCCATCGGCACCAGCACCACCGTCGAGGTCGGCCGGTAGTAGAGGAACGACAACCCCTTGCCCTCGCGCTTCACCTTGCCGGCCTTGTAGTGCAGCACGTAGGTGGTGGGGGGCGTCTTCAGGTAAGCGATTCCGAACATCGTGGGCCTGTCCTGAGCCTGTCGAAGGGGCTCCGTTGCTTCGTGTGTGTGTGACACCATAATAGTGTCCTAGGGACACGATGTCAAGGAGGGCCTTCGGTGTAGGCTCGCCGGCATGGGTTTCAGCGAGTACGCGACCTACGACGCCCTCGGGCTCGCCGACCTGGTGGCCCGCGGCCAGGTCCATCCCCGCGAGCTGGTCGCCGAGGCGATCGAGCGCATCGAGCGCGACAACCCGCGCCTCAACGCGGTCATCCACCGCCTTTACGACGCCGCGCGCCGCAGCGCCGAACAACCGGCGGGCAGCGGCGTGGCCGCGGCCGACGCGCCGTTTCGCGGCGTGCCGTTCCTGGCCAAGGACCTGGTCTCGACGTGGAAGGGCGAGCCGCAGGCCCGCGGCACACGGCTACTCGCGGGTTGGGTCGCGCCTCACGACAGCGAGCTGGCCACGCGCTACCGCAAGGCCGGCCTCATCGTGGTCGGCAAGACCAACACGCCCGAGCTCGGCCTGTTGCCGGTCACCGAGCCCCTGGCGTACGGGCCGACCCGCAACCCGTGGAACCTCGCGCGGACCAGCGGCGGCTCGAGTGGCGGCGCGGCGGCGGCGGTGGCGGCCGGCTTCGTGCCGGTGGCTGGCGGCGGCGACGGCGGTGGCTCGATCCGCATCCCGGCGTCGTGCTGCGGCCTGTTCGGGCTCAAGCCGACTCGCGGCCGCACGCCGCTCGGGCCCGACGTCGGCGAGGCCTGGCAGGGCTGCGCCATCGAGCACGTGCTGACCCGCACGGTCCGCGATTCGGCGGCGATGCTCGACGCCATCCACGGTGACGACCCCGGCGCGCCCTATCTGGCGCCGCCGCGGGCCCGGCCGTTCCTGGCCGAGGTGAGCGCGGCGCCCGGCCGGCTGCGGATCGCCTACACCACCCGGGCGCTGATCAAGGCCGACGTTCATCCCGAGTGCGTCCGCGCCGTCGAGGACGCGGCCGCGCTCCTGCGCGAGCTCGGCCACCAGGTCGTCGAGGAGCACCCGGTGTTCGACGCCGAGGCGTTTGCGATCGACTTCGTCCTGATGCTGGTCGGCGAGACGGCCGCCGACGTCGCCGAGGCCGAGGCGCTGATCGGCCGGCCAGCGCGGATCGGCGAGCTCGAGAAGGAGACCATGGCGCTGGCCCGCCTCGGCGCGGCGGTACCGGCGCGTGACTTCGCGCTGGCGTCGCGCCGCTTGCGCCGCACCAGTCGCCAGCTGGCTGGCTTCTTCGCGCGCCACGATCTGCTGCTCACGCCGACCCTGGCTCAGCCGCCGGTCGCGATCGGCGCGCTGGCGTCCAAGGGCGCCGAGGCCGCGCTGCTCGAGGTCGCGCAGCGGCTGCCGATCGGTGCGCTGCTGTACAAGCTCGGCGCGCTGCATCGGATCGCCGCCAACGCCTGGGGCTTCGCCCCGTTCACGGCGCCGTTCAACGCCACCGGTCAGCCAGCGTGCAGCCTGCCGCTGCACTGGACCGCCGATGGCCTGCCGGTCGGCGTCCAGCTCGTCGGCCAGTTCGGTGACGAGGCCACGTTGCTGCGCGTGGCCGGGCAGGTCGAGCGCGCGCAGCCGTGGAAAGACCGCCGGCCGCCGGGGTTCTGAGCAATCTCTCAGGCGTCGTACAGATCGTCGAGCGAATGCCAGGTCGGCTGGGTTCGCGCGCGTGCCGCTGACGGTCTGGCGCGCGTGAACAGGCGCCGCCCGATGGTGTCGCCGCGCGGATTCGGGAACGCCCGAACCTTGGTCTCGAGCTCGGCGGCCAGCGCTGGCGCCGACCCGACTGCTCCCCACTTGCACTCGGCCAGATCGATCCAGGCATCGTCGCGCACCCCGACGACGTCGATCTGGACATCCTTACTCCAGTATTCGCCGACCCGGTAGGCAGCCCGAACCCGCTCGCGCGCGTAGAGCACCGGTAGCGCCTCGCGGCACAGACGCTCGAAGCAGCCGCCGAAGTAGGCCTCGAGCTGCGGCTTGATCAGCTCGGTGAATGAACGGGCCGGTCCCATCTGCTGCACGAAGCTGCGGTGCGGAAAGACGAAGTGGAACCAGAAGCGCAGCAACGGATCCTCGAGCACGAAGCGCACGATGCGCGCGCTGGGTCGCGCTCGCGTCATCGGGTGGCGGCGGGCCACGTAGCCGAGCTGAACCAGCTGCTCGAGGTAATAGTGCAGGCTGCGCTCGGGCAGGCCGCTGGCCACGGCGATGGCCTTGACGGTGGTGTGGTGGGCGGCGATCGAGCTCAGCACCGCGTGATAGTTCTCGACGTCGCGCAGCTCTTCACGCAGGAGGAACTCCGGCTCCCGGAACATCGGCGAGAATTCGGACAGCAGATTCGCCTCGACGTTGGATTCGAACGAGCGCGCCGGGTCGAACGTCTTCAAGTACATCGGCACGCCGCCGCAGACGAAGTAGGCGCGGGCGCGGTTGACCAGCGACCATTGCGGGTGGAACTCGGCGGCCTCCCGGTAGCCGAACGGCTGCAGATGGATCTGGGCCGTGCGTCGTCCGAACAGCGGGCTCTGCTTGCCGAGCACCTCGCGCTCCATGAAGCCGACGAACGATCCGCACAGGATCAGCATCAACTTGCCGTCCTTCTTCCAGCGTCGATCCCACAGCTCCTGCAACAGCGAGGGCAGCTCGGGGCTCGCGCCGGCGCTCCACTGGAACTCGTCGAGGACGATCGCCAGCTTGCCGTCCCGCTTCCACTGCCGGTCGACGGCGTCGAGTGCAGCGCGCCAGTCGGTCGCCGGAAGCTGGGCCAGCAGGGGCTGGTCCAGGGTGCGTGCGGCTTCGGCGAGGAACTCGCGGATCTGGAGCGCCGGCGGTGCGACCTTGCCGACGTGGTAGATCGCCGGCTTGTCGCGCAGGAAGTGGAGGATGAGCTCGCTCTTGCCGATCCGACGCCGGCCGTAGATGGGGACGAACGCGGAACCGCGCGCGCGCCAGGCGTCCTCGAGAAGCTCCAGCTCGGCGGCGCGGCC
This sequence comes from Myxococcales bacterium, assembly GCA_947483555.1. Classification (GTDB taxonomy): domain Bacteria; phylum Myxococcota_A; class Polyangia; order Haliangiales; family Haliangiaceae; genus UBA2376. Next base: position 110,823 of record CANKMW010000007.1, on the reverse strand, counting down.
GACGAACTCGCTGCCAGCTGCCCCGGTGGTGCGCGCGATCATGTGATCAGCGTGACTTGTCAAGTCGTGACTTGTCAAGTCGTGACTTGTCAAGTCGTGGCTTGTCAACGCCCGGCCGGCGCGACTCAGCGCTGGATCAGCACGCCGCCGTCGACGGCGAAACCGGAGACCGGGCCGACCAGGTGCGGCGCGACCGCGCCGGCCTTGTCACCGAGGGCGAACTTCTTGGCGGCCAGCACCTCGGCGACCCGGCGCCGGAAGCGTCCGCTCTCCTCCTCGGGGCGCAGGAAGGCGGCCAGCAGCACCGGACCGGTGAGCCCGATGTCGGCGTCGGCGATGCCGTCGGTAGCGGCGACGCGCACGTTCTGATCGAAGTCGGTGACGTAGGGCAGGATGCGCGTGAAGACGTCGGGGTGGCCGGCCTTCCACTCCGACATCCAGCGGATGAGATCCAGGCGCCGCTCGGGGTCGCGCGTGTATCCCGGCGCCTCGGCGGCGACGATGGTATCGACCACCTCGAGCGCTTGCTCCGTGGTCGCGACCCGCTCGAGCACCTGCAGGGCGTACGAGATGTGGGCCGCGCTCTTGATGTAGCGCCGCAACGGCCCGAGCGCCGCCGGGCCCTTGGCGACGATCACGTCGACGGTCCAGGTCTTCTCCTGCTGATCCTCGACCTGGTTGCCGCTGGTGACCGCGAAGCGCTTGAACAACCCGAACAGCGCGTCGTCGGAGCCGTCCTCGCGCAGCTTCTCGAGCGCCGCCCAGCGGTCGGCCTGCTGGGCCAGCTTGTTGGTGGCCTTCTCGATCGTGCGCTGCAGCGACTTTTCCTTGGAGAACAATCCAAACACCATGGCGGCCGGAAGCTACCACCCCCGGCGCGGTGTGACCACGTCGGCGATGGCGGCCTGCCCCATCGGGCAGGCCTGCCGTGCCCGATGCCGTGCCCGCTGCCGTGCCCGCTGGTGGGCCGAGCCTACTGCCCGAAGCCGGTCAGGTTGATCGACGTCGTGCCGCCCGGGCTCGCCGTGACCTGGGCCATGCCGGTCAACGTCCCCGCGCCTGCCGTGAGCGGGTCGAACGAGACGTCGAACGTGCAGGTGTTGCCCATGGTCAGCGGCTGTCCATTACACGTGTCACCAGCGGTGACGCGGGCATACCCGGTGCCGGTCGCCACGGTGACCGTGATGTTGCCGGTCTGCGCGCTGCCGTCGTTGGTCACGACGATCGGGCGCGTGACCGCGGTCCCCATCGGGGTGGTTCCAAAATCCACCGGCCCGGTGGTGGTGATGCGCAGGCCGGCGAAGGCGTCGGCGGGCGCGTCGGTGGCGGCGTCGGTGGGCGCGTCGGTGGCGGCGTCGACGGCGGCGTCGATGGACGCGGCGTCGATGCCATCGATGGCGGCATCGGTGGGGGCGTCGATCTCGGCGACGTCGATCGGGGCGTCGGTCCCGGTGTCGGTCACCGCGGCGTCGCGGGGCAGATCGGGACAGGCGAAGCTGTCAGGCACGCCGACCCGCCGGCAGATGTTGTCGGCCCGGCAGGTGTAGTCCGTCGGGCACGACTCGTCGCCGCCGGATTCGCAGGCGAACGCGCACTCGGGCGACGGGGTCTGGTAGCAGGCCGCGAGACCGGGTCCCGCCAGCAGGACTCCGACCAGCAGCGTCGGTAGCAGGAGGCGATTCATCGTCAGAACTCCCAGCCCAGCACGACCCCGGCGCTCTCGCGGCCGAGCCGTGGCGTGACCCTGGGCACGGCGTGGCCGACGAAGCCGACCGGCTTCTCGCGACCGCCGGCCTTGCTGTCGAGGACGAAGAAGGTGACCGCGGCGGCGGCGCTGACGCCGGCGGCCGCGAACGCGTAGGTGGCCAGCTTCTCGAACCGCTCGCCCTCGTCGACCAGGTCGTCGTACTGCGCGCGGACCTGCTCGAACGGCACCGGCTGGCCGGACTGGTCGCGGAAATCGATCAGCGCCTGCAGATCTTCCTCGGATCCCTCGGCCGACATGTAGAGGACGGTGGCCACCGCCAGGAGTCCGATGGTGGTGCCGGTCGAGATCCAGGCTGCCGAGCGTTTCCACGATGCGTCGCCGTCGACGAAGCTGGGGCCGGCTCCGCCGCCGAGCCCGTCGCCGCCGGTGTCACCGCCACCGCCGCCGCCGGTATCACCGCCGCCGCCGCCGGTGTCGCCGTCGCCGCCGCCGCCGGTGTCGCCGCCGTCGCCGCCGCCGGTGTCGCCGCCGCCACCGCCGCCGCCGGTGTCACCGCCGCCGCCACCGGTATCACCGACCGCCGCCTTGCACCCGGCGATCTTCTCCTCGGTCAGGCGCTTGTACTCGTCGCTCGGGTTGCCTTCCTTGAGGTAGCGATGGAAGTACGTCAGCGCGATGTTGCACTTGTTCGCCTTCTCGTTGGCGGTGCCGATCTTGAAGAAGAGGATGGGGTCCTTGGTCAGGTCGTAGGCGATGCCGTACTCGAGCGCCGCGCCCGAGAAGTTGCCGGCCGCCTCCGCTGCCTGGGCCGCCTTGTAGTGTTCGGCCGCCGCCTTGAAGTCAGGCTGCGCGGCCACCTGCGCGGGCCAGGTCAGCGCGAGCGCCAACCCGGTCGCGATCCCCAGCGCGAATCGAGGCATCAACCTACCAGCCATCATGTGCTCGCATGGTACCGGAAACCCACGGCGCGGGCCAACTTGCGGGGGGCGCCGCCGACGAGGCGCCTGTGCTATAGAGCCGGCGCCATGGCCAAGATCGACCTGGTCCGCAACATCGGGGTGGTCGCCCATATCGACGCCGGCAAGACCACGGTTTCGGAGCGCTTCCTCTTCCACTCCGGCAAGATCCACAAGGCCGGCGAGGTCCATGACGGGGAAACCCAGATGGACTGGATGGAGCAGGAGCGCGAGCGCGGCATCACGATCACCGCCGCGGCGACCACCTTCGAATGGGCCAAGCACGAGATCCATCTGATCGACACGCCGGGCCACGTCGACTTCACGATCGAGGTCGAGCGCTCGCTGCGGGTGCTCGACGGCGCGGTGGTGGTGTTCTGCGCCGTCGGGGGGGTGCAGCCGCAATCGGAGACGGTGTGGCACCAGGCCGACAAGTTTCGCGTCCCGCGGCTGGCCTTCATCAACAAGCTGGATCGCATCGGCGCTTCGTTCGAGGGCGTGGTGGGCGAGATCCGCGACCGCCTGGGCGCCAACGCGGTCCCGATCCAGCTGCCGATCGGCAGCGAGGACGGCTTCGAGGGCGTGGTCGACCTGATCACCGAGCAGGCGCTCTACTTCTCGGGCGAGATCGTCGACACGCCCGAGCTGCGGCCGATCCCGGGCGAGCTGGCCGGCGCGGTCGCCGAGGCCCGCGAGCGCCTGATCGCGGCGGTGGCCGACGTCGACGATGTCATCGCCGAGAAGTACCTCGAGGGCGCCGCGATCCCGGCCGCCGAGCTCAAGGCGGCGCTGCGCAAGGCGGTGATCGCCGTCAAGATCATCCCGGTGCTGGGCGGCACGGCGCTGCGCAACAAGGGCATCCACCCGCTGCTCGATGCGGTGATCGAGCTGCTGCCGGCGCCGACCGATGTCCCGCCGGTCACCGGCGTCGACCCGCGGAATCCAAATGGCACCGAGAAGCTGACCCGCGCGCCCAGGAACTCCGAGCCGTTCGCGGCGCTGGCGTTCAAGATCGCGATGGACGAGGGCCGCAAGGTCGTGTTCTTGCGCGTGTTCTCCGGCGTGGTCGAGGCCGGCGGCGAGCTCCTCAACGCGCGCACCGGCCGCAAGGAGAAGGTGGCGCGCCTGTTTCGCATCCACGCCGACAAGCGCGAGCGCCTCGAGAAGGCGGTGGCCGGCGAGATCGTCGCCGTCGCCGGGCTCAAGGAGGCGACCACCGGCGACACGCTGTGCGATCCGAAGGCGCCGATCATGCTCGAGCGCATCGATACCTACGAGCCGGTGATCTCGCAGGCCATCGAGGCCGAGAACAACGCCGCCAAGGAGCGGCTCGACCTGGCGCTGGTCAAGATGGCCGACGAGGACCCCACGTTCCGGGTCAAGGAGGACGCCGAGACCGGCCAGACCATCATCTGGGGCATGGGCGAGTTGCACCTCGAGGTGATCGTCGATCGGATGCGCCGCGAGTACGGCGTGGCCGCCAACGTCGGCAAGCCGCAGGTCGTGTACCGCGAGACCGTGCTCGGCGAGGCCGAGGGCCACGCGGTGTTCGAACGCGAGATGAAGGAGCAGAAGATCTACGGCGAGGCGCGCTGCCTGGTCCGCTCGCTGGCGCGCGGCTCGGGCGTCAAGTTCACGCGCAAGCTGGCCGGCGGCGTGGCGGTCGGCGACACCATCGTCGAGGCCGCCATGCAGGGGCTGCGCGACGCCGCCTCGTCGGGCGCCGACGGCTTCCCGCTCGAGGACGTCGAGGTCACCCTGATCTCGGTCGCCATCGCCGAGGGTGCCGACGCGCTGATCGGCGTGCGGGCGGCCGCCGCCGAGGCGTTTCGCCGCGCCGTGCTGGGTGCCAACCCGCAGCGGCTGGAGCCGATCATGAGCGTCGAGGTGACCACCGACGACGAGTTCGTGGGCGCGATCATCGGCGACCTCAACCAGCGCCGCGGCCACATCCAGGACGTCGCCACCCGTGGGCCCAAGCGCGTGGTCACCGCGCTGGTCGCGCTGCGCAACATGTTCGGGTACTCGACGCGCATGCGGTCGCTCAGCGAAGGCCGCGCCACGTTCGTGATGAAGTTCCACGCCTACGACACGCTGGCGTCCTGACCCACCTGCTCGGGTCGAGGACCGGCAGCGGTTCATGGAATGCGGCTCGCCCGGGTTGCGCGCCTCATCTCGGTGGCGAAGGATGAACGGCGTGCCCGACGCGCCCGCCTTCGTCTTCGTGCTCGCGCCGCTGCTCGTCAGCGTCGCGCTCGCCGGCGCGGGGTGCGCGGCGGCCGGCGAGGGTGGCGCGGTCGTCGAGCCGGTCGCCGCCAGCGCGGTCGCCGCGGCGCCCAGCTTCAACGTCCGCGTGCTCGAGCTGGTCGCCGGCTACCCGGCGGGCGGCTTCGGTGGTTACGCGTGGCCGGCGCGCGCTGGCACCTCGGGAACCACCCGCGACCTCGCGCTCGGCGTCGAGGTGATCGCCAGCGGTGGCGACGGCAACCACTGTGTCGGCGTGACCCTCGAGGTGTTCTGGCGGGCGCTGGAGCAATGTCCGGGCGGCGTCGCCGGTGCGCTCGACGCCGACGAGGCCCGGGCCTTCAAGCGCACCTGGTACGTGCCGGAGGTCGGCGGTGCCGGGGCGGTCGAGGCGTTGTCGCGGTCCGGACTGGGCTCGCGCCTGGCGTCGCTCGAGCACGCCCGGCCGGGTGACTTCGTCCAGGCCTGGCGCGCCGATGGGCTCGGCCACTCGATGGTGCTGCTGGGCTGGGACCACGACGCGGCGGGGACCATCACCGGCATCCGCTACTGGTCGAGTCAGCCGTGGACCGACGGCATCGGCGAGGCGTTCACGGCGATCGGCGCCGCGGACGACGCCTTCGATCCGGCCCACGTGTACGTCGCGCGGGCCCGCTGCCCGCCATGACATGGACATCTTCCAGGCCGAGCGCGTCGAACTTCCGCATCGAGACGACGGTCGGCGGCTTCATCGAGCCGTAGCCGCGGTCGCGTGATCGGCGGCCGCCGCCGACAGCAGCGCCGTCGCGGCGCCGATGGCGTCCGACGAGCCGGCCAGGGCCAGCACGTCGTTGGCCTCGATGGTGTCGTCGGCCGACGGCACCGCGATGCTGTGCGCGCCGCGCTGGATCGCGAGCACGGTGGCGCCGGTGCGGCCGCGCAGGTTGGCAGCGCCCAGCGTCTTGCCGGCCAGCGCGCTGGTGGCCGCGACCCGGACCGCGGTCGGGGTGCCGAGGCCGGGCAGCACGGTCTCGATCTCGGTGAGATCGGCGACCGCGGCGGGGCCGGCGTGCGGCGAGGCCAGATCGGGCGGTGGTTCGGTGGCCGCGCGGCGCCCTTGCGCCGACAGCAACTCGACGATGGCCTCGGCGCCGGCGCGGACGTGGGCGTCGAGGTCGCCGGCGCTGTGCCACACCCGCCACGCCTCGTAGATCACGAGCACGGCGAGCAGCGCGCCGGCCAGCGGTGGGGCGATCGCGCCGGCGACGCCGATCGCCGGCAGCGTGGCGACCAGGAGGATCGGCACCTGCAACGCCACGATCAACATGCGGCGCGGCGCGGCGGCGAGATCGAGGCCGCCGCGGGCCGGCAGCGCGCGCTCGGCGATCGCGGTGGCCAGCGAGCCCGACAGCCGCGCCACGCCGAGCAGCAGCGGCACCGCCAGCACGCAGGCTCCGGACACCACGATGATCCGGGCCAGGCGCTCGTCGATCGCCAGCCCGCGCGCCAGGTCGCGGGTCGCCGGTGTGAGCAAGAGGCCGGTGGCCAGCGCGACGCCGAACAGCAGCAGCCCGTCAACGGCGAGCAGGCTGATGCGGCGCCGAGACCGCGCCACGGTGGCGCGCTGCGCGTTGGGCCGCAGCGCCTCGATCCACGAGCCGTAGAGGGCGGCGAACGTCGCCAGCCGGCGCGGCAGCCGGGGCTCGAGCCAGGCGGCGACCATCGGGCCGCGTCGGACCAGGGGTGGCGTGAGGGCGGTGGTCACCGCGGACACCGCGACCGCGACGGCGTACCACGCCGGCGGCAACACGTTGCTGGTCACGCCGATGCTGGCGGCGACGAACGACAGCTCGCCGATCTGGGCCATGGTCATGCCGGTCGCGACCGCCGCCGGCACGCCGCGTCCGGCCAGGAACACGCCCACGGTGACGGCGACCATCTTGCCGCCGACCACGACGGCGAGCACGACCGCGATCTCGAGCCAGTGATCGACGATGGCCTGGGGATCGATCAACATGCCGACCGAGACGAAGAAGACGGCGGCGAACAGGTCGCGGACCGGCTCGACCAGCGGCTCGATGGCGTGGTTCTCGCCGGCCTCGGCGGTGAGCGCGCCGGCCAGGAACGCACCGAGCGCGACCGAGTAGCCGACCGCGTCGGCCAGGATGGCGAGCCCGAAACACAGCCCGACGGCGAGCACCAGCGTGGTCTCGCGGCGGCCGAGCGCGACGGTGGCGCGGACCAGGCGCGGTACGATCAGGAGTCCGCCGCCGACCGTGGCGACCAGGAAGCCGGCCAGCTTGCCGAGCGTCACCGCCAGGTCGGCCCAGCCCAGCCCGGCGCCGCCGCCGACCGCGGTGAGCACGGTGAGCAGCAGGATGGCGAGCAGGTCCTCGATCACGAGCAGCGAGAAGACGCGGCGGCGGTGCTCGGGTGGCGGCGGGTGGTCCGCGAACGAGCGCGAGATGATCGTGGTCGACGAGATGGCGACGATGGCACCGACGAACAGGCTGGCCTGGCTGGTCAGCCCGAAGATGCGGCCCACCGCGGTGCCGAGCACCAGCATCAGGCCGACCTCGATCACGGTGGCGACGACGGCGCCGACGCCGACGCCGACCACGCCGCGGACGCTGAGCTCGAGGCCGATCGAGAACATCAGCAGGATCACGCCCAGCTCGGCCAGCGTCGCCACCACCCCCGAATCGGCGACGAACCACACGCTGGTGTACGGGCCGACCAGGACGCCGGCGACCAGGTAGCCGAGCACCACGGGCAGGCGCAGGCGCTGGAACAGCACCGTCGTCACCGCGGCGGTGCCGACCACCAGCGCCAGCGTCTGGATCAGCGCGTGCCCATCCACGCCTCGAGGTTAACCCATGCGGTGCGATGGCGGCGCGGTCGTAGCGCTCATTCCTCGACGGTGGAGCCGTCGTGGCCCCGCTTGACGAACAGCTTGCTGTCCTCGAGCGCTGCGCGGATCTTGGCGGCGTCCGGGCACGCCGTGGCCGCGCCCGCCCCCGCCGGTGCGGGAGGCTCAGTCGTAAGGCGCGAAGCGAGCCCGCGACGTCCGGCGCCGGTTGAGGGCGTCGAGCTCGGACTCGGTGTACGCGCCGGTGGCGGCGGCCGCCAGGCGCGCGCGCACGAACCCGATCACCTGTGCGCGGGTGCGGGTCGCGGCCTCGACCACCGCTGCGTCACCGTCCTCGGCGCCGTCGTCCCACAGCTCGAACAGCGCCGCGCGCTTGGCGGCGAGGTCGAGATCGGTGCGCGCCCACAGCCGGTCGAGGTGGCGCTTCATCGACTGGTTGGCGCCGGCGAGCTGGCGGGCGCGATGGACGCGGCTGATCTGCACCCGCTCGTCACGGGTGGCATCCATCCAGCGCAACTTGTCGGACTGGTACGGGTCCATGCCGACCTTGCGCATGACGTAGTCGGTGAGCTCGACGCGGCCGCCGAGGATCGGGATGAGCACCCCGTCGTCCTCGTCGATCTTGGTGGACTCCGTCAGACCGCCGAGGTTGTCGGTGCGGCCGCCGTAGTCGCTGACGACCAGGCAGTTGTTGGTGCCGTCGCCACCACCGCGGTGGCAGGTCGACTTGTCGACCTCCTGGCTGCGGACCTGGGCGCCGGGATCGCGGTACCAGTTCTGGAGCCCCTTGGCCGCGCGCTTGACGACCTTCGCGGGGTTGGGGAGGCGCCACTCGGCGGAGAACGACTTGCCGTCCTCGAACGTGACGTCGCCGTCGGGCGCGACCTTGCCGACGTAGCCGGGGCGGCGGCGGCGGTAGGTGCCGCCGCCGCTCGGATCGAGCTCGTCCGAGGGCCGGGGAGGTGTCCACGGCGGTGCGGCGTCGGGATCGTCGACGATGCGCAGCTGCTGGCGGTGCGGATCGAGATCGGGGGCGGCGGCGCGGCGCATCGAGAGGGCGCCGGGTGGGCGGGATGCGTCCTTCGACTCCGGGCTTCGCCCGTCGCTCAGGACGAGCGGATCTGGGCCAACGGCTGCGGTTTCGGTTTCGGCTGCGGTTTCGGTTTCGGCTGCGGTTTCGGTTTCGGTTTCGGTTTCGGTTTCGGCTGCGGTTTCGGTTTCGGTTTCGGCTGCGGTTTCGGTTTCGGCTGCGGTTTCGGTTTCGGCTGCGGTTTCGGCTGCGGCTGCGCTGTCGGGCAGCAGACTGGTGGTCGGTGTAGGTGCGAGGGCGACCTGGGGCGGGGGCACCACGAACATCGTGACGTCGATGGGGACCGCCGGCGGGAGCCGTTCGAACAGACTGAGGATGAGCGCGGGCTTGCGCGGCTCGTCTTGCGGCGGGTCGACCGCATCGAGCGCCAGCAACACCGAAACGTGCATGATCGCGCTCGCACCGATGGCGATGGCGACACCTCGCTTCACGGTGGTTGGACCGTCCCTGGGGGTCAAGAGTTGCCCCGCTCGGTGCCCCGGCCCTTCGCCAGGCGTTCCTGGCGACACCTGCGGCGGGCTCGATGACACATCGGATCGCATGCGGAGAACTCCATGAGCCTACCTCTCACCAGCCTGCTGTCGCGGTTGTTTCGCAGCGGCCCCGATGCCGACCTGCGCGCCGCCGCCAGCGGCGACGGCGACGCGCTGACCCGGCTGTACGACGCCCACGTCGACGGCCTGTACGCGTTCGTCTTCCACCGGGTCGGACGCGATCAGGCGCTCGCCGAGGACATCGTCCAGGAGACCTTCACGGCCGCGCTCGGCCGGACCCAGGACTACGATGGTGGTCGCGGCTCGGTGGCCAGCTGGTTGACGACCCTGTCGCGCAACGTGATCCGCGATCACCTGCGCGATCATCGCCGCGCCGACCAGGTCGTCGAACGCTGGGAGCGCATCGACATCTCGCTGGCGCAGCTGTACGACGCGCTCGAGCGAACGCCGTTACCCGGCGATGTCCTGGCGCGGGCCGAGACCCGCGACCTGGTGACGATGACGATCGCCCACCTGCCCGAGAACTACCGCGTCGCGCTGGCCCGCAAGTACGTCGACGACAAGAGCCTCGAGGATCTGGCCTCGGAGCTCGGTCTGTCCGTCGACGCCGCCAAGTCGCTGCTCGCGCGCGCTCGCCGCGCCTTCAAAGAAACCTTTTCGACCCTCGGCCACGCGCTCGAGGAGGTGACGCCATGACCCGACCCACCCGTGACGACGACGTCCTCGATTCCAACCTCGGCAAGCTGATGCCGATGGCCGACCCGCCCTCGATGCGCGCCGAGGCACGCGACCGCATCCGCGGTCGGCTGCTCGCGGTCCACGCCCGGCCGAAGCGCGATCGCTCGCGGGTCGCGATGGCCGGCTGGGCGCTGGCGCTCGGCGCGGCGACGGCGATCGCGGTCGTCAACCTGCGCGGCGGCGGCTCGTCACCGACCGGCGCCGTCGCCGACGGCCGTGACGGTGGACCGAAGGCGCCGGCGGATCGCCTGACCCTGGCCGACGGCTCGACCGCCGACCTCGGTCCGGGCGGAAAGGTGGCGGTGCTCGGCGACCGTCGGGTCCGGGTCACCGGCGCGGTGCTGCTCGACGTCGCGCCCGGCAAGGGCACGTTCACCGTCGAGACCGCCAACGGCCAGCTCGCCGTGCTCGGCACTCGTTTCCTGGTCGAGGCGTCCGCCGATCGGACGACCGCGGCCGTGCTGCGTGGCGTGGTCGCGATGCGCTCGGCCGGCGCCGAGGAGGTGGTGCGCGCTGGCGAGCAGGGCACGATGACCGCGAAGTCGGCGCCGACCCGCGCGCCGGCGCCGCGGCTCTCGCACCTGGTGAGCTGGGTCGCCGAGCGCCGCCGTCGGGACGAGACCCCGGCGGTCGGCCCGGCCCGCTCCGGCGTGCTGGTGGCGCGCGACCCGATGTGGCAGGAGCGGGAGTTTCCGCTGCCGATGCGGGCCTTCACGCTCGACGTCCACCTCGAGAACCAGGTCGCGCGGGTGGCGCTCGATCAGACCTTCCACAACCCCGAGCCGCAGCAGCTCGAGGGGGTCTACAAGTTCTCGCTGCCGCCCGACGCCGCGGTGGCTCGGCTGGCCATGTACGTCGACGGCCGGCTCACCGAGTCGGCGGTGGTCGAGCGCATGCGCGCGCGCCGCATCTACGAGGAGATCGTCTACACCCAGCGTGACCCGGCGCTGCTCGAGCAGATGGGTGCCAGCAAGGTGTCGATGCGGATCTTTCCGCTCCTGCCCCAGCAGGACAAGCGGGTGCTGCTGGCGTACACGCAGCCGCTGGCCCGCACCTACGACGATCTGACCCTGACCGTGCCGCTGCCCGACCTCGAGAGCGCGGTGGGTGAGGTCGCGATGCAGGTCAAGGTGGTCGGCTGTGGCGGCTGCGAGATCAGCTCGCCGAGCCACGCGGTGCAGGTCGAGCGCGTCGGAGGTGACGCCATCGTTCGCCACCACGGTGTCGGTGAGAAGCTCGGCGACTCGCTGGTCCTGCGCATGCGGCAGCCCGGCGCGGCCGCGGTGTCGGTGGCGACCACGATCCACGATGCCCGCCGCTACGGCCTGGTCCGGGTCCGGCCGACCGTCGACGCCGCCCAGGCGACCGGCGCCGACCGCCCGCATCGATGGGTGATCCTGTCCGACACCAGCGCGTCGCGCGGTGTGGTCGAGCGCCGCGCACAGGCCGAGCTGATCGATCGTCTGGTCCAGGAGATCGACGAGCACGATCAGGTCGCGGTGGTGGCGTTCGATGCCACCCATCGACGGTTCGGCATGTGGCAGGACGCGCTCGACGTCGATCGCAAGGCGCTGAGCGAGTTCCTGGTCAAGGATGGCGGCCTCGGCGAGACCGACCTGGTCACCTCGCTCGAGGGCGCGGTCAAGCTGCTCGACGGCGAGCTCGGCTACGTGGTCTACGTCGGCGACGGCACCGCCACCGGCGGTCGGCGCACGATCGATCAGCTGCGCGACGCCATCGCCGGCAAGGCGACCTTCATCGGCGTCGGGCTCGGCGACGGCACCGACATGCCGACCCTGTCGGCGCTCGCCGATGCCACCTCGGGCATGGCGCTGCACGTCGACCTCGGCGACGATCTGGCCTGGCGCGCGCTCGATCTGGTGGCCGCGCTGTACACGCCGCGGGTCACCGGCCTGGTCGCGACCCTGGAGACCGCCGGTGGTCAGGTCGGCGACGCCGAGGTCTCGGCCTACCTGCGCTCGGCGCAGGTCGCCGCCGGCGAGGACATCGAGGTGGTGGTGCGCGCCCCGGCCCGCGCCGATCTCGAGGCGCTGGTGTTGCGCGGCATGGTCGCCGGTCGGCCGTGGACGCAGCGCATCGATCTGGCGGCGGCGCCGCGCGCACCCGGGGACGCCGGGTACCTGCCACGGCTGTGGGCCGAGCGCCGCGTCGATCACCTGATGACGATGGGCGACCGCGCGCTGGCGCCATGCACCACCACGCCGTGCGCCACCGACGAGGAGCGCGCCATCGCCGCCTACCATGCGCGCAAGAACGAGATCGTCGAGCTGGGCAAGGCCCACTTCCTGCTCTCGCCGCACACCTCGCTGATCGTGCTCGAGAACGACGCCATGTACGCTCAGTACGGGGTCGAGAAGGGCAGCGGCGCCACCTGGGCGCCCTACGCCGCGCCGTCGACGATCCCGGTGGTGGCGCGGATCGCGGCGCCGGTCGCCGACCGCCGGCCGCTGTGGCGCTTTCCGGTGCCGTGGATGTACGACGGTGGGCTGGGAAGTGACCTGCACCTGGGCTGGGGCGGGCGCCGCGGCGGCGAGTTCCGCTCGACCGGCAGCGGGTTCGGCAAGAACGGCGGCGGATGGGGCACCATCGGCACCGGCCGGACGGCCACGATCGGTCATGGCTCGGGCGCCGGCGGCAGCGGTCAGGGCTATGGCGTTGGCAGCCTGCCCAGCGGCGCGACCGCGGCGCCGTCCACGCGACCCGAGGAGGAGGCGGCCGAGAAGGCGGGCGAGAAGGCCGGCAAGGATGGCACGCTCGGCTTCAGCCTCGACGACGGTAGCTCCGACGGCGACGACAGCGGCCGCCTCGCCGATTCGACCGCGGATCCGGCGACCGGCGCCGAGCCCCTCGACGATCAGGACCTGGCGCAGCCGATGACGACGGTGCCGATGCGGTCGGTGGCCGGTGGTGACGCACCGACCGACATCGCCGGTGGCCTGTTCGCCGAGGCCAAGAGCAGCGGTCGCGGCCGCGGTCCGCGGCTGAACAACTGGGCCGGCGAGGACGGCAACCTGGGGCTCGAGGGCCAGCGCTGGCACCAGCAGCAGTACTGGTACGGCCTGCAGCCGACGGCGTTTCACTATTCGAGCGACTGGCGCCTCGACGACGTCACCGAGTGGCTGCCGGGCTTCACCCGCCTCGGCTACGACGATCTCGCCGACGCGCTCGAGGCGGCGGCGGCCGGCGGCCGCGGCTCGATCAGCAAGGACGCTCGCGCCTTGCTCGACGACGCCCGGCGCCGGCTCGGCGCCGGCCGCTGGCGGCTGGAGCGTGGCGGTGAGGTGGTGGTCGATGCCAGCGGCCGCATCGAGGCCACCCGCACCCTCGAGGTCGGCACCAGCGAGGTGGTCCGCTTCGACGGCACCACGCTCGTCCACCGCTACCCGGCGCTCGGCCTCGAGACCACGCGGGCGGCGACCGACCGCGATCCGGCGGTGCTGGCGGCCTACCTGCCGGTGTTGCCACCGGGCGCCGATTCGCTGGCCCGCTGGTACCAGGTCACACTGTCCGGGACCCGGACGATCCGCCTGGCGCCGGTGGCCAAGGGCGGCGCGGTGTGGGAGCTCGACCTCGACGATCATGGCGCGGTGGTGGCGATGCGCCGGGCGCGCGGCGCCGACAGCGCGACCGTGCTGACCGCGACCCGCGACGCCGCGGGCTACGTGGTCAACGTCGGTGGCGACAGCCAGCTGCTGCGCTTCACCGCCGACCCGAGCGCGACGGTGTCGTCGTCGTCGGCATCGGCAGCGGTCTCGATCGGCATGCCGCTCACCGCGCCGCTGGCGGTGCGCGCCACCCTCGACGCGCTGGCGGTCGGGGATCCGGCGCGGCGCCGGGTGCTGCACCAGCTGGCGGCGGCGTCGCTGGCGGCCCAGGACGTCGGCGGCCTCGCCAGCGTGGCGATGTCGCTGGCCGACCTCGGGCCGCTGTCGCCGCCCGAGCTGGCGCTGGTCGGCGCCGGCATGGCGTGGGTCGCCGGCGATCGGGTCGCCGCGGTGCTCGGCACCCCGGCTCCCGGAGGCAGCGACGAACCGCTGGCCGCATACCTGCGCGCCTCGCTCGCGGTTCGCAGCGGTCGCCACGCCGACTTCGAGGCCGTGGCGGCCCGGGCCACCGGCGTCGTGGCGCTGCTGGCCGACTACCGCGCGGCGCTGCTGGCGATCGAGAAGACCGATACCCGCAAGGCGATGGCGGCGTTCGACCGCTTCGCCAGCCGTCACCTCCATGCCGAGATGTTCCGCCTGATCGCCGCCGCGCGGCTGGTCCAGGTTCACGCCTATCGCTCGCCCGACGCGGTGTCGGTGCTCGATCGGGTCGCCGATGGCGCGTGGCGCAACCTGGCCCGCCAGGAGGCGGCGCGCTACCTGGCCGGCAAGCCGGCCGAGGCGGCCGAGCGCTGGGTCGCGCTGCTGTCGGACGTCGAGCTCGCGGCCACGCCGCCGATGGTCGACTGGAACGCGCGCAACGTGGTGGTGTCGAGCGCGCGTGGCGAGGTCGGCTGGCAGCTGGCGATGGCGGCCTGGAAGCAGCGCGTCCTCGCCGGCGGCGACTACGACCACGTCATGGCGTATGCGGTCGCGGCGGCGATGACGCCGGCCAGCGGCGATCTCGACCTGGCGCTCGATCGCGCCGCGGCGCTGGCGTTCGACGCCGACGCGGTGGCCGCGGTGGTGGGGCTGGCCAACCAGCACCAGCGCTTCGACCGCTCGCGGGCGGCGCTCGAGCAGGCTCGGCAACGCTTTCCGGGCAGCGCCCGCCTGCTTCGCCTCGCCAGCGTGGTCGCCGAGCAATCGGGCGACGTGCGCGGCGCCGCCGAGCTGTTCACGCAGGCGATGAAGGCCGACGCCGATCAGCCCATCGCGCTGTCGCAGCTGCGCGGCGACTACGGGCGCCTGATCACGCTCTACGGCCAGGTGGCGCGCGCGGGCGCCGGTGCCGACCGTCAGGCGGCGCGCGACGCCGCGGTCGCCGCCGGTCGCGACTGGCGCGCGATCGACCCCGACTTCGCGCCGCGCGAACGGGCCATCGGCGAGCTGCTCGCCGCGCTCGGCGAGGACGACGAAGCCTGGCGTTACCTGTCGACCCCGATCGACCTGGCGCCGCGCGAGGGCGCGTCGTTCCAGGGCGCGGCCGAGGCGCTCGAGCGCCAGGGCAAGCTCGACCAGGCGCTCGGCCTGTGGTGGCGGGCGTTCGCCATCGACGCCACCAACCCGACCTGGCTGCAGCGCGCGGCCCAGCTCGAGCTGGCCCTGGGCCACAAGGACCAGGCCAAGCAGACCCTGACCCGCATCGCCCGCGGCAACTGGCACCAGCGCTGGGCGGGCGTGAAGTACTGGGCCGACAGCGCGCTGCGCCAGTAGCCGGTCGGGACGAGACGGCACCGCGCCCGCGGCTCGGTGCCGTCAGTCGTCGTCGGGGTCGTCGTCGTCGTGCCTGGGGCGCGTGATCGTCTCGTCGGGCTGGCGACGCAGGGCCGCGATGGTGGCGGCGACGTTGGCGCGCCGGCCCGAGAGCACCAGCACGCGGGCGGTGGGGGCGAGCTCCTGGATCGCTCGGTCGCGGACCTCGTCGGCGGTCAGCGCGGCGACCGCGGCGAGCAACGCCTCGTCGGTCTGCCGGCGGCCGAGGACGTCGCGCTCGGCCAGCGCCACTGCGCGCCCGCCGCTGGTGGCGTCGCCGGCAAACACCGAACGCACCACGACCCGCTTGGCCAGACCCAGCTCCTCGTCGGTGGGACCGCGATCGCGCAGATCGTCCACCAGCCGCTCGAGACTCACGACGGCGGCGGCGCCGTGCCGAGGGTCGACCGACACCTCGAGCTTGAGATATCCGCCCCAGCGTAGCGATCCGGTGTAGACCTCGGCGCCGTACGTGATGCCCTCGGCCTCCCGCAACAGCGCCGCACGCTGGCGAAGGATCTCGGCCAGGACGAGGCGCCCGGGCCGGTGGGCGTCACTATCTGCCGCGGTCGGGAACGCGAGGTGGATCTCGGTCTGGTTGCCGGCCTCGGGATCGAACACCACGGCCAGTCCAGGGCGCGGCGCGGGGCGCGGCATGTCGAGCGCCGGCGGGGCGTCGCGGCCCGGTGACCAGCCACCGAGGTAGTGCCGGATCTGCGCTTCGGCCTGGTCGAGGTCGAAACGACCGACAACGTAGAGCGCCGCCGCGTCCGGCCGGTAGTGGCGCTGGCGCAGGCGGCGGACATCGTCGCCGCCGATCGCGCGTGCGCCCGGGACCTTGACCGCGCGGCCGTAGGGATGAGCGGCACCGAACAAGCGCCGCATCACGACGGCGTCCGGATCGGTGATCGCGCGCCGCTCGACGGCCTGGGCCTGCTGGCGGAGCCGGTCGCTGATCCGCCCACCGAGGATCCGGGGCCGGAAGGCGCTCTCGCGCGCGACCTGGAGCAGAGCCGGCAGGTCGCGTGACACGTCCTGAAGCAGGTAGTACGTGGCATCCGGAGACACCGCTCGAGTTTCCTCCGCGATGACCGTCGGCGCGACGGTGAGCGCCTCGACGATCCGGGCGTCGCCGCCACCGTGCGCGTCGCCGAACGCGACGCTGAGCACCACCGAGGTGACCGGTGACGCAGCTCCGGTGTCCTCGAGATGGACCGCCAGGCCATTGGCGAGCGTGAACGACCGCGCGTGGCGACCGGGGAGCGGGTCGGTCGGCAGCCGCACCGCCGAGGCGCTGCCGCGGCCCGCGTGCAGCGCGTCGACGAGGCTCTGGGAGCCGTGCAGCTTGCTGCGCCGTGGCGGGGGCCGGTGACGCCTTGTCGGCGCGGCGGCGGTAGCCGGCGGTTCCGGTTCGAGCGTGATGAGCCTTGCCTTCGCCGGCTTGACCAGGTCGCGGAGCCAGTCCTTGGCGGTCGCGGCGGTCATCTCGAAGGGCTCGAACGCGCGCGGCACCTGCTCCGGCGTGACTGCGGCCACCAGCTGCGCGAAGCGAAGCGCCCGGTGCAGGAGCGGCTCGAGCTCGAGCTGGACGTCGTTGGCGTGGCGGTCGACCCAGTTCGCGTCGGTGCCCCAACCGATGCGGTCGCGACGGAGGGCATCGTCCACCGCGGCGGCGATCCAGCGCGCCGCCTGCGCCGCCTCGGGGCGTTGGCCCTTGCGGGCCACCAGCCGGACCGTGATCAGCCGGATCCCGAAGCCATTGCTGTGGGCGACGTGGACGGCTCCGGCCCAGCCGGGTCGGACTCCGGCCTCGAGGGCGACCTTGAGGTTGGCGGCCAGGAACGGCAGCAACTGCGGCGAGCCGATCGGGTCTTCGGGCAGGCGGTACAGCACCAGCGCCTCGCCGCGGCCGTCGTCGCTGGTGCCGGTCACCGCCCCGGCGAAACCGGTGGCGCCAGGTGCCGGTCGCGGATCGACGAACGAGCGGGCGGCCGCCGGGCCGAGGTGCGCGACCGCTGCCTGCATGGCGGCGGCGATCTCGACCGGGCCGGCGATCACGACCACCGCCTGGGACGCCGCGTAGTAGCCGTCGATGAAATGACAGGTGTCGGCGACCGTCGCCTTGGCGACGTCGGCCTCGAGCCCGCCGGGGAACTTCAAGCCGGGGATGAACCGCGACGGATCTCCTTCGAACTCGTCGATGCCGCGGACGCGGAGCTCGTTCAACACCACCTCGCGCTCGATCGCGAACCCGTCCGGGTCGATGGACGCGCACGGATCCTCGAGCAGGCGACGCTGGATCGCGAGCGCTGCACCAAGCTCGGACGGCAAGACCGAGGTGTAGAACGCGGTCTCCATCGTCGTGGTGGCGGCGTTGTTCCATACCGCGACCTCGTCGATCGCGTCCTGGATGGTGCGACCGTCATCGCCGCGCTTCAGGAACACGGCGTGCTCGGCGAGGTGGGCCAGGCCGGCCTTGCCGAGTGGGTCGTCCTTGGCGCCGATCGGCAGCCGGGTGACGACGGTGATGGTTGGCGCCGATGGCTCGGGCAAGATGACGACCTTGATGCCGTTGTCGGGGAGGTCGGCGACGTGCCACTTCGTGGTCGTCGCGACCGCGCCCGCCCAGGGCGGGCCGTCAAAGCGCGACCGGTAAGCGTGGCGTCGTCCCACGCAGGCAGCGTTCGTGACCAGCGACGTGAGGCCGGCGAGCGCGGTGAGCCGGGCGAGGCGGGCGGGGCGTGGTGCAGACATCCGCGGCAGCATACGCCCGCGATCCGGGGTGTCGGGCGCGGTTGCCGCAGGTGGCCGTCCGTGGGAACCGGTCGCTGGTCGGGACCGCCGCCCTCGCCGCCGATGGCTCGGTGCGCGTCAACGTGCCCGCCGGCGCCGGCGTCGTGGTCGAGCTCCAGGACGCCGCCGGCAACCCGATCGTCACCATGGGCGAAGAGCACCAGAACGCCCCCGGCGAGATCATCAGCATGGGCATCGTCGAAGAGCTCTTCGACGCCGTCTGCGGCAGTTGCCACGGCTCCGTCTCCGGCAGCGAGCTCGACGTCTCCGTCGCCACCGACGCCCTCACCAGCGCCTCCCGCTCCCTCTCTCGCGATCAGCTCATCCGCGTCGGCCCCTGATCGGGGACAGGCAGTGGACCCTGTCGGTGCCGTGGCGACCGCGCGCCGTCCTGGCGCGTGACCGGCGGCTCCTGTCGGCGGCGCTGACCTGCTTCGTGCGCGCGTTCTTCCGCTGGCAGCGGGCTCGGCTCGCGGTACTTTTCCAGGACGCTCTTGCCGGCGGTGAGCAAGAGCGGCAGCGAGTAGGAGCCGAACGCGACCAGCACGTCGCGCCGCTTCTGGACGTTCTCGAAGCTGGTGACGTCGAAGTTGCCGCCGGCGTGACCGTACGGATCCTCGTCGTTGGTGCGGTGACACCCCGACGTGTTGCCGGCGCACGAGTTGATCAAGATCGGCTCGATGTGCCGGGTGTAGTAGGTCCGGCGTGGCGGCGGATCGCTGCAGGCCGCCAGCGCGGCGACCACCCCTGCCAGGCCCAGCGTGACGAGACGGCCGCGGTCTTCGACGAGGTGGGCCATCGTCAGAGCATCGCAGGCCCGGCCGAGGGACAACTTGACGGGCGTCAGAGTAGCCGACCGGGCTACCTGGCCCGCAGCGCGGCCAGCACGCGCGCCGGCGTGAAGGGCAGGAGGGGACGCCGTAGCGCTTGAGCAGGCGGTGGAGGCTCAGGCGCTCCATGCCGGCAGGAGAAGGAGGCCACGACCGAGCGCACTCCCTACACCTCGGCGCGGCGCAGCCGGAGCGCGTTGCCGATCACCGACCCGGTGGGCGTGCGCGGAGGCCGCCGCCGCCGCGTCGCGCTGAGATCAGGCGCGCTCGAGCGCCAGCACGATCGCCGACTGCGCCAGGCCGATGCCGCCGCCGAGCACGCCGCCCAGGGTGATCAGGATCCACTCGTCCTCCTCGAAGACCCCGCGCAGCACGTGCTCGAACTCGGCCTTGTCCATGGTGCGCAGCGCCTCCTCGATGGTCTCGTCGAGGCGCGGCTGGGCTCGCATCGCGGTCGCGCCCGTCCACGCGCTGCTCGCCACCAGCGATTGGCTGCCGCACCGATCGGGTGACGCTGGAGTTCCCGCCGGTCGCGGCGCTCGCGGGCTGCCCGAGCGCGTCACGCTGATGCCGGCCGGCCTGCGCTGGCAGCTGTTCGTCGAGCGCTCGTCGGTCGGCGCGGCCGCGCTGCTGCCGGGCCACGAGCCGCGGCTGCCCGATGGCGACGGCGTGGTGCGCTCGTTCGCGGTGACGGCGGGGTTCGCTCGATGACGGGACGGATTCAACCGCGACTGAGGTCCTGGTCGACCGCAGCGCGGACGGCGTCACGGGGCGAGCGCCGCGCGGGCCCAGGCGCGCAGCGTCCGATAGCCGTCGTCGTCGGTGTCGGCGAACACCGCGCCGAACGTGTGCCCCGAGCCGCCGGACGCGACCGAAAGCGGCTTGGTGAGCAGCAAGCTGGCCTCGGCCGCGGTGACCTCGAGCAGGAAGGCGCCAGTCTGGCGAAAGTTGTGCGCCAGCTCGGCCTCGTCGAGCGGCGCGTCGAGGTAGGTGTCGGCGGGGTCCAGCCGGTGGCGGTGCACGGCATACAGCGCCAGCGGGCGGGCCGGGTCGCCATGGCAGCTCGGGTTGGCGCAGCGCCCGGCGAGCACCGGCTGCGCCTCGGCGACGAACGCGTCGAGCCCGCCGAAGTCGGGCCAGACCTCGGGCGTGGGCTCGACGACGACGCAGGCGCCGGCGGCAACGGCGAGCAGGCCGAGGCTGGCCCGAGACGTCACGGCGCCCCGTCGGGGACCACGCCGACGAAGGTCGCGCCTAGATCGATCCAGCGGACCAGGACCAGGCGCTCCTCGTCGGTGACGCTGGCGCCCGCGTCCGGATGGGCGATCCCCGGCGACCGCAGCGCGCGCGGCGCGGCGCGCTCGACTCCGGTCAAGAGCTCGATCAGGTAGCTGCGATCGGCGCGGCCATCGACGTCATCGACATACGCACGGCCGCCTCCCGAACCGGTCCCTGGCCGCAACAGGTGCTCGTACGCCCGCGTGAAGTGGCGAGTCGGCGTTGCGGACAGATCGACGCCTGCGGCCGCCGCCTTGCCGGTGTGGCACGCGACGCAGTGGCGGTCGAGGATCGGCTGGACGTCGCGGCGAAAGTCGATCGCGAGGCGGGTCTGCCAGCCCAGCTCGGCGGGCTCGATCGGGCGCCGCGGATCCTGCCGCGCGAACCGCGCCAGCGAGAGGGAGGCGCCGGTGAGGGTGTCGGGCTCCTCCATCGCCGGAGCCCGGCCTGCGACGCCTTCGGGATCACCATGGCACCCGGCGCACATCGCCCCGTAGCGCGCCGTGCCGATCGCCGCTGACACGCCCTGCGTCAGCACCTGCCCGGGCAGCGCGTAGAACCACCGATCGTGCGCTGCGCCGACCGCGACGCCCGCGGCGTCGAGCGCCTGGATCCGGAACGGCACGCCGACCGGGACGAGGGCCTGAAAGCTGCCGTCGGCCTCCAGCGGCAGCTCGGCCAGCACCCGGGCCGGGCCGCGTGACCCCAGCGCCACCGAGGTCGCGCCGGCCACGCCGAACCAGGTGTCCTCCGGAGGGACGATGCGCCGCTGCGCCGGCGTCAACGGCAGGTGCTCGATCAGCCGCACCGCGCGAAGATCCGTGCGCGGTCGCTTCACGCCGGACGGCGACAGGTTGGCGAGCAGCGCGTCGGTCATCGGCAGCCCTTGGTGACGGAACACCGCCGTGGTGCCGGCCGCCGGCGGCAAGGTCACACCGTCGACGCGCACCGGCCCGCGCACCGAGACCGGCTCGGGATCGGTGAGCGCGACGCCGGGCTCTTCGAGCAGGACCTCGACGCCCGCGACGGTCGGCCCCGCACCGTCGGCGCGCTCGCGTAGCTCGAGCACCTCGATGCGAGGTGCGAACACGGCGGTCGGATCGGCGGGATCGAACGGAGACCGCTGGTGGGCGACCAGGATCCGCCCATCGGGGAGTGGCGCGGGATCACGGTACGCACCGTCGCCGGGCAAGCGCACCACCGACGGCGCGTAGCGCTCGAGCGCCGGCTCCGCCGCGCCGCCGCGATCGTCGAGCGCTGGGCCGAGGCTGCGGTCGATCACCGCGAGCCCGCCGGACGACCAGACCGCCGGGAGGTCACCCACCACGCTGACGTAGCGTCCGTCGGGCAACTCGCGGAGGTCGTCGAAGTAGGTCGCCGCCGGGCTGAGCCCGAAGTGCGGGTGGTATTCGGTCCGCATGCTGGGCGGGAACCGGCAGGTGTGTGCCCGCGCCGTCGACGGGCTGGCGTCGCGCAGCGCCGTGAACGCGACCTCGCCGCCGGCTTCCTCGCCGAGGTCGAGGAACCCCGGCTTGCGCTCGACATGCGGCGTGAACGTCCAGCGCCGGACCGCGCCGGTGTCGAGGACGAGCGAGTACAGCTCGGCGTCGAGGAGTCGCCCCTGGTCGGCGACCACGCCGGCGCGGGTGGAGGCGAACCAGATGGTCTCGTCGGGCCCCCAGGTCGGATCGCGGTCCGTCGCCATCCCGCCGCCAGGGAGTGGGCCGTTGCCGGCGGTGAGCTGCCGCGCCGCGCGCGTGGCCAGGTCGAGGACCCACAGGTGATGGCCCTGATCGACGGCGGTGCGCATCGCGAACACCACGCGCCGGCCATCGCGCGACACCGCGGGATCGCGGATGTCGACCGCCCTGCCGGGGTGGAGCGCCGCGGTGAGGTCCTCGAGCGCGACCGGCGCGAGGCCGCGATCGCCAACGGTGGCCAGCCACAGGTCGCTGCCCGGGGTGAAGTCGTCGAGGTCGAACGCAGCGCGCGCTGCGACCGGCCCGCGCACGAACACGAACGCCGAGATCGGTGCGGCGGTGGATGCCGCGCAGCCGGCGCCGGTCCGCGCCAGCCGCTCGGCGCAGATCCAGTCGGTGATCGTCGGGACGCGGCCGGCCGGGCCCGCGAACGCGGCCCAGCTCGGCGCCTTGTGCACGATGCCCGGTCCGAGCGATTGCGCCTTGCGGATGAGCCGCGACTGCAGCGGGTAGCCGTCGAGCGTGACGAGCGCGAGCGTCTGGAGGTGGTTGTGACGGGTCGCGGCGACCGAGAAGGCGCCACCAACGCCGACGTCGAGCCGGTACGGCGTGGCGCCGGCTGTCGGGCCGTGGCAGCGCGACGTCATGCACGTTCCGGCGGCGAGCAGGGCCTGCACGGTGTCCGCGAACTGCTGCTCGAGCGGGGTCAGCGGCGCCGGGTCCTCGCCGCCGCCGGCCTCCTCCTCGATCCAGGCGCGGAGGCGCACGTACGCCGGATCGTCATCGCCGAAGAACACCGCGCCACCGAGGTGCGGTAGCCCGCCACGCGCGGCGCCCAGCGGCTTGCGGAGCAGGCTGCTGAACGCCGGCTCCTGGGTGTTGATCGCGCGTCGGGCCGCGGCGTACGCGGCGTCGAGATCCGTCAAGCGCCCCGCACCGTCGATCCGGAACAGCAGCTGGGTCCAGTCGACCCGCTCTCCGCGCGCCTCGGCGTCAGGCGCGACACCATGGCACGCGGCCGCGGCGCAGTAGCGCTCGAGCAGCGGCACGACCTCGGCCTCGAAGCGCTCGCGCGGCGTGGCCGTCGAACCGCAGGCTGGCGCGGCGAGCCCGCACAGGATGGCGATGACACTCCGGCGGCTCAACGTGGACACCCACCCGCGCGCCCACCGCCAGGACACGTCGAGCATCGAGACGGGGGATCGCACGACGGGACCTGACGACGCGGTAACACCCCGCGGTCCAGGCGGCTTGACCTCGGTCAACTGGGCGGACCGTTTCGGTCGGCGCACGGTCATGGTTCGGTTGGGCACCGCGCCAACTTCGGGCGGTGCGCAGCCGGCGATGGCACCGTGCGGCCATGAGCCACCCGTCAGATCCGCCGTCGGCGCCTCGGGCTCTCGTGGCCGCGGCCGCGGGCGACGTGCCGGACGACGCGACGGCGGAGCTGCAGCGCCTGCGGGCGATCCTCGCCACGATGTCGTGCCGCGGACGCCCACGCGCGCCATGTCCGCCGCCGAGGCTCCCGTTCGACGCGCTCCCGCCGATCCCCACCGAGACGCGGCGCGCGCTCGAGATCGCCGTGCTCGAGAGCAACGACCGCTACCTCGACACGTTCCTCGAGCCGCACTCGTTCTGCCCGTTCTCGCGCGGCGGCCGCCAGCGTGCGCAGACCCTGCGCCTCGTGCACTACGCCGACACCGCCGACTTCGCGCCGTTCCTCGCGCGGATCCACGAGGCGGCCCGCGACCCGAGCAAGCTCGTCATCCAGGTCATCGTGCCGATGATCGAGGTCTCCGCCGAGGCGTGGATCCGGTTCTGCCACGAGGCGACCGCCGCGGGCAACGAGGTGCTCCGCGCGGGGGTCGGTGGCGGGCACGACGTTTTCGCGGTCGCGCCGCTCCACCCCGCGCTGCGCTACACGACCACCAACCCGTTCGCGCTGATCCCGCTGTTTCGCCGCACGCCGGATCCGACCATCCAGTGGGTCCGACTCGACGCGATCGAGCGCCTCTACGCAGGACGAACCGGCGACACCGAGTACGTCGATCCGGATCACGTCGCGGCCTTCCTGGCGCGGCCGCGCCGCAACCCGCTGTTCGAGCGGATCGCCCAGACCAACATGAAGATGGCCCAGCGGCTCGGGATCCCGGAGGTGGAGCGGACCCTGCGGGAGCTCGCGCGCACCGCCCAGGAGCGCTACGCGAGGGTGCTGCTCGACGACGCGGTGCGGGTCGTGGCGTCGCCCGGCCGCTGCCCCCACCGCCCG
This sequence comes from Myxococcales bacterium, assembly GCA_947483555.1. Lineage (GTDB taxonomy): Bacteria > Myxococcota_A > Polyangia > Haliangiales > Haliangiaceae > UBA2376. The sequence continues at coordinate 86,455 of CANKMW010000007.1, read as the reverse complement.
GCACCCGCGTCCGACACCTCACCGCCGCAGCCGGCCCTGTTCGAGCGCGACGGCCGCTGGGCGCTGGCCCGTGTGAGCGAGCTCGAGCCGCGCGTGCCGAGACGATTCGTCGCCGCCGAGGTCGAGGTGGTCGCCGTCCGGATCGGCGACACGATCCACGTCCTCCACGGACGCTGTCCCCATCGCAACGCGCCCCTCACCGACGCCGTCGTCGAGGAGGATCGGCTGGTCTGCCCGCATCACGGATGGGACTTCCAGCTCGCCTCGGGCCGCAGCGAGGGCGTGCCCGGCGCATCGGTCGCGCGGTTTCGCGAGTGGACCGACGACGGACTCCTGTGGGTCGACGACGCGGAGCTCCGAGCGTGGCGCACGACGCAGGTCCCGGTGTTCCAGCCGGGCGACGACGTCCTCTGACTCACGGCCCCGTCGGGCCCCCTCCGCTGATGGGCAAGCTGACCCTTGCCACCGACGAGAGTTGCTCGTGAAGCTCCTCGGCCGAGCCTGACAGCGGCGGCATACTCGTGGCACTGTCCGGCGATGGCCGCTCCGTCCGCTGCTGATCTCGAGCTGGCCTTCGTCGACAAGTTCTTCTGGTCGCAGAGCCGCGAGCCGTACCCGGTCCAGGAGCAGGCGATCACCGCCATCATCGCCGGCAAGAGCGTCCTGGTCACGGTGCCGACCGGCACCGGCAAGACGCTGATGGCCAAGGCCGGCATCTTCGCCGCGCTGGCCCGCGGTCAGCGCGCCATCTACACCACGCCGCTGCGCGCGCTCACCGAGGAGAAGTACCGCGAGCTGTCGGACGACTTCGGCGAGCACAACGTCGGCTTCGCGACCGGCGACTTCAAGGTCAACCGCGAGGCGCCGATCCAGGTCGAGGTCGCCGAGATCCTGTGGAACCGGATCATCGGTGAGAAGCATGTCGCGCCTGCCGATCTCGTCATCATGGACGAGGGGCACTACTTCAACGATCCGGAACGCGGCTACGTCTGGGAGCAGTCGATCATCGGGCTCGACCCGCGGGCGCAGCTGGTGGTGCTGTCGGCGACCGTCGGCCACCCGGAGCGCTTCTGCCACTGGGTCCACCTGACCCGCAAGGTGGACATGCACCTGATCGAGTCACGCGAGCGCAAGGTGCCGCTCGAGCACCAGTTTCGCGAGGAGCTGTTGATCGACACCGTCAAGGATCTGGCCTGGAAGGGCGACGTCCCGGCCATCATCTTCTGCTTCGGCCGCGAGCTGTGCTTCGAGATCGCGCGCCTGCTCAAGAGCTGCCGCCGCTTCACCTCCGACGCGGAGAAGGCGACCATCGAGCAGCGCTGCGACGAGGTGCTGTTGCCGTCGGGGGTGGCCAAGGAGCTGCGGCCGCTGCTCACCCACGGCATCGGCATCCACCACGCCGGCATCCTGCCCCGCTACAAGCAGCTGGTCGAGGAGCTGGCGCTCGAGCGCCTGGTCAAGTTCGTGGTCTCGACCGAGACCATCGCGGCCGGCATCAACCTGCCGGCGAAGACGGTGGTGTTTCCGGCGCTGCGCAAGTTCATCAAGAAGGAGGCCCGGCTGGTGACCCCGGCCGAGTTCCACCAGATGGCGGGCCGGGCCGGCCGGCCGCAGTTCGACGACAAGGGGCTGGCGATCACGCTGGCGCCGGAGGAGATCGCCGTCGATCTGCGCAAGGAGCTCAAGGACGCCGGCAAGCGGGGCGCGGTCGACGAGGTCAAGATCCGCAAGACCGTCTACGGTCGGGCCAAGAACGACGCCGTCCGCAAGGGCGAGCTGATCTGGACCCCCGAGACGCACGCCGAGCTGGTCAAGGGCGAGCCCGCCGAGCTGCGCTCGAAGACCAAGATCAGCGCCGAGCAGGTGCTGGCGATCGGCCTCCCCGATCTCACCACCACCAGCTTGCCCGGGCACGCGGCGCCGGCGCCCCGCGAGGCGACCCGGATGGAGGAGGTCGAGGCGTCGCTGCCGCCGTCGATGCGCCTCGACGTGGTCACCGTCATCGATCACCTGTTGATCGACGAGCGCGAGCGCCGCAACCTGCACAAGACGCTGGCGCTGCTGGTCGACAACATGAAGGCGGTCGGCGTGATCGACGAGCACGGCCAGCAGGTCAAGGGCCAGATGATCAAGGAGCTGCAGGGGATGGACGGGTTGTTCGTCTATCACGAGCTGTTCAGCCACCAGCTCGGCTACGAGGAGCTGCGCGAGCTGGTCGAGCTGCTGGTCGACCACGACTCCATCCAGCGCATCTTCACGCGTCGCGACGAGGACGTGAAGCGCGAGTGGTGCCGGGCCCGGCTGCGCGAGATGCGCATGGAGAACGGGCAGGTGGCGTGGGAGGACGTCGAGGCCGAGTGGGACCGCGAGCACCCGTACCAGCCGTCGACGTGCGAGCAGCACCTGGCCGAGTTCTGCGCCCTGGTGCCGCACCCCGAGCTGCATGGTGGCAAGAAGCAGAAGCGGATCTGGGCCACCATGGAGGACGGCAACCACGGGTTCCTCGACTTCGTCGAGAAGGAGGGCCTGGCCCACGAGGAGGGCAACCTGTTCTCGTACCTGGTGCGGTGCATGAACACCGCCCGCAAGCTCGGCGAGGCATCGGAGCTGTCGGAGCTCGAGACCCTCGCCGAGCGCATCCGCGCGGTGCTGGCCCGCATCGACGACCGCATGGTCGATCAGCGGCGGTCGTCCAGGGATCGATGACCGGTCCGGTCCACGGCCCGGTCGGGGTCCCGGTGACGGTCGGGGTCCCGGTGACGGTGCTCACCGGCTTCCTCGGCGCCGGCAAGACCACGTTGCTGGCGGCCCTGGTGCGGCGACCGGAGCTGGCGCGCACGGCGGTGCTCATCAACGAGCTCGGCGCCATCGCGATCGACCATCACCTGGTGCGCGACGTGCGCGGTGACACCGTCGTGCTCGGCTCCGGGTGTGTGTGCTGCGCGGTCGCCGGTGATCTGGTCCGGGCGCTGCTCGAGCTGGCGGCCCAGGCGGCGCGCGGCGACATCTCGCCCTTCGAACGGGCGCTGATCGAGACCACCGGCCTGGCCGATCCGGCCGGCGTGGTCGCGGCCCTGGTCCAGCATCCGCTGGTGGCGCGCGCCTATCGGGCCGGCGCCGTGGTCACCGCGGTCGACGGCTCGCTCGGGCTGACCACGCTGGCCAAGCAGCCCGAGGCCGTGGCCCAGGTGGCGCTCGCCGACCGGCTGGTGATCACCAAGACCGACCTCGCCAGCGCCGCGGAGCTCGAGGCGCTCGCGGCGGCCTTGCGGGTCAGGAACGCCGCGGCCGCGATCGTGCACGCGGCGCACGGGGTGATCGAACCCGACGTCTTGCTGGCGCCGGCGCCCGACGCCGCCTGGGTCGACGCCGCGACCCGCGGGCCCGGCGTGCACGGCTTCATCACCACGTTCACGGTCTGCTTCGCCGAGCCGGTGCGGATGGGGCCGCTCGGCCTGTGGCTGGCGATCATGACGCAGATGCACGGCCCCACGCTGTTGCGCGTCAAGGGTCTGGTCAACGCGGTCGGCGAGGCCGCGCCGGTCGTGATCGACTGCGTGCAGCACGTCATCCACCCGGCGCGCCAGTTACCGGCGTGGCCCGATGACGATCGTCGGACCCGGCTGGTGTTCATCGCCCGCGGGTTGGCCGCGAGCACGATCAAGTCGATCCGGACCAGCCTGGCCGAGACCATGGGCCAGCCGTTGCTGGCGTAGCGCCGTAGGTTACGCGACCACATCGACGCGTAAACCTTGGTTTGCAGCCCTGGGGATTCGATCCCTGTCCGGCGACCACGGCGCTGCCATCGCACACGCGGCCGGTGGAGATCCGCGGTCAGGTCCGGACAGCCGGCGACCGACGTGGCGATGGGTGGCGAGCCTCGGTCAGCACACAGTGTCTGGACACCGGACACGTTATCGCCGCGGCGCAATTCCTCGCCGACGTGACAGCACGTCACGGGCGGCGGACGGAACGCCAGCCACTTGGTTCATCGCGGTCCGGCGGGTGCCAGCAGCGAGCGTGCGGTGGCGGCGCGGTGACCTCGGTGCCCGGCCGTCGATGGGTGGCACGCATCCTGTAGAGGCGATCGTCGTGCTCGCAACCAGGAGATCTCGATGACTCGATTCCAGGCGTCGTTGTCGTGCGCGCTGATGCTCGGCGGTTGCACCGTCGATACCCTCGTCGAGTCGACGCTCGACGTCGACGAGACCCCCGGCGTCGACTCGAAGTTCGTCCGCGTCGACGAACCGATCCCGCGCCGCTACGTGGTCGTGCTCGAGGAGCCGAAGGACGCGCTGCTGCGCGGATCGATGGACGTCAGCGCCGCCGCCCACGAGCTGTCGCTGAGCTTCGTCGCCGACGTGCACGAGACGTGGGAGCACGCGCTGCACGGCTTCGCCGCCGAGATGGACGAGGCCGATGCCGAGGCGATGGCCGAGGATCCCCGGGTCGCCTTCGTCCAGGAGGACGGCGTGGTGCGCGCCAGCGGGACGCAGAGCGGCGCCACCTGGGGCCTCGATCGGATCGATCAGGCGGCGCTGCCGCTGTCGGGATCGTACGTGTACCCGAACGATGGCTCCGGCGTCACCGCCTACGTCATCGACACCGGCATCAAGGTGACCCACGCGTCGTTCGGCGGTCGGGCCCGCGCCGGCTTCTCGGCGATCAACGACGGTCGCGGCTCCGACGACTGTAACGGCCACGGCACGCACGTCGCCGGCACGGTCGGTAGCTCGACCTGGGGTGTGGCCAAGAACGTGAACCTGGTCGCCGTGCGCGTGCTCGGCTGCGACGGCTCGGGCACCGACTCGGGCGTCATCTCGGGCATGAACTGGGTGGCCCAGAACCGGCAGGGACCATCGGTGGCCAACATGAGCCTGGGCGGCGGCGCGTCGTCGGCGACCGACACCGCCATCCGCAACGCGCACAACGCCGGCGTCACCATGGTGGTCGCCGCCGGCAACGAGAACTCGAACGCCTGCAACGGATCGCCGGCGCGCGCGCCCGAGGCGGTCACGGTGGCGTCGTCGGCGTCGTCGGACGCGCGCTCGAGCTTCTCCAACTACGGCTCGTGCGTCGACATCTTTGCACCGGGTTCCAACATCACCTCGGCCAGCTACGCCAGCGCCAGCGCCGGCACGACGATGTCGGGGACGTCGATGGCCAGCCCGCACGTCGCCGGCGCGGCGGCGCTGTATCTGTCGGCCAACCCGGCCGCAACGCCGGCTCAGGTCGCGGCGGCGCTGGCCGGCAACGCCACCGCCAACAAGGTGACCAACGTGAGCGGTTCACCCAACAAGCTGCTCCACGTCGGCTTCATCGGTGGCGGCGGTGGCGAGCCGCCGCCACCACCGCCGCCGCCACCGCCACCGCCGGGCACCGGCACGCCGCGCTCCGGCGCCGCCAGCGGCAGCGTCGGCAACAAGGCGTGGGTGAACTACCAGCCGATCACCGTGCTCGCCGGCACCACGTTCGACGTCACGATGTCGGGCACCAGCGATCCCGACCTCTACGTCCGCTTCGGTGGCCGCCCGACCTTGCAGACCTTCCACTGCCGCTCGGAGAGCCCGACCGCCGCCGAGCGCTGCACGATCTCGGTGCCGGCCGGCCAGACCAGCGCCTACATCAGCGTCTACGGGTACGCCGCCGCCAGCTACACCATCAACGTCAGCTGGGTGGCGCCCTGACCCGGATCACAACGTCTTGAGGTACTCGATCACCGCGCGCCGCTCGGCGGCGGTGAGGTCGTCGCCGAACGTGTGGCCGGCATTGGAGTAGCCCGCGACGCTGGCGTCGTAGATCCACCGCGGGTCGACCCCGGGGACGTCCTCGACGGCGTCGCTGCGCCAGCCGACGGCGTCGAGATCGTAGGCGTCGCGGCCGCGGCCGATCATGGTGCGAGCGACGCGCGTGGTGCTGTCGAGCAGCGCGGCCAGCGTCGGCACCGAGCCGTTGTGCAGATACGGTGCGGTCGCCCACACGCCGTCGAGCGGCGGGGCGACGTAGCCGTCGCCGGGTTCGAGGCGGGCGATCTCGCCGTAGAAGGAGCTGTTGAACCAGCGCACGAACGGGGCCGCGAACTGGCCGGCGTGCTCGGCGAGCAGCGGATCGGTGCCGACCACGCGCTGGGCGATCACCCGGGTCGCGTAGTGGCCGCCGGGGCCGTAGGTGCCGTGGCAAGCGGCGCAGGTGCGCTCGAACGTGGTGCGCCCGTGCGCCGCCAGCACGCCGTCGATCGGGTCCGGGTAACGGGGCGGCTCGAGCGACAGGATGAAGGCCCGGATGTCGGGGAAGTACGCGTCGACGGCGCGCGCGCTGGCGACGTCATCCACGCACAGCACCGACGCGGTCATCATGATGCGGGCTTGATCGCCGCGGCCGGCGGCGGTGTGGAACATCGCGGTCTTCTTCTTGAGCAGCCACCACGCCGGCACGTCGACCGGGATGGGCTCGGGCGCGGGCAGCTCGAGCCGCGGCTCGTCGGACCACGCCAGGGTGGCCGGATCGCGGTGCGCGAACAGGACCGCGGCGATGTGGTCGGCGGGGTTGGCGCCGATGGTGCGCGTGCGCATGTACGGCGCCAGCGTCGCCGCCCGATCGATCAGCTTGGTCATCTCCTGCCTGGCGATCGGGTCGGCGACCAGCAGGCGGGCGGCGCCGAGCATCGGCCCGACGTCGAACGTGAAGTCGGCGGACGCGTCGCCGAGCCCGATCACCAGCTCGCCGCGCAGGAACGACGCGTGGCAACCCAGGCAGTTGGCGGTGACCAGCTCGACGCCGCTGGGCGCGGTGTACGCGTTGGCGAAGTACGGCAGCTCGGCGCCGGGCCCGGTGCGGCCGGGCAAGCGCCACCCCGCGGGCGCCGCGCCGGCGAAGCGGTCGTAGAGCGTGCGCGGGGCGCCACATCCGACATAGCCGCGGCCGATCAGGGCGTGCCAGCCACGCGTCGGGTCGCCGGGTCGCTGCGGCTCGGCCGGTACCCCGCCGCCGTCGCGATCGGCGTCCGCCGTCGGTGCGAGCGGGGCGACCCGAGCCGGCTCGCTGCGCGGGCCGCAGGCCGCGGCGGCCACCAGCGCGACGGTCGCGATGGACCGGATCATTCGCTCGGCGACGGTCGGGCGTAGCTCAGGCTGAGCACGCCCTCGTCTTCGTCGCCGGGGTCGCACGACAGCGTGACGGCGTAGGTCGCCGACTCCCAGGTGGCGGCGAGGTTGTCGCCCACGCTCTTGCCCAGCTTCGGGTCGAGCGCGGTGCGCATCGCGGTCCACGTCTTGCCGCACGCGTCCATCGACGGGAAGCTGTCCTCGAACGACACCGAGATGCGGGCCAGCTGGCCGCCCTTGAGCTCGAAGGTGGTGATGGCGGCGCGGCCCTCGTACTGGCCGACGATCGACAGGTTGTCGCTGCCGGGGGCGGCCTTCGGGAAGGCGGCCTTCAGCGCGTCCAGGCTGGCGCCCCAGTCGAGGCCGGGGTAGCCGCTGGTGCCGACGGCACCTGCCGCAGCGGCGGCCGCAGCGGCGGTCGCGGTGGCCTCGATCGCCGGCGCATCGGTCGCCGGACCATCGGTGGCGGCGGCGGCGGCGTCAGCGATCATGGCATCCTTGCCGGCCGCCGGCGCGGCGGTCTTGCTGCCGCAGGCGAGGACAAACAGCGCGGGGAGTGCGAAGGCGGCTCTCATCGCGCGAACATAGCGCACGCAGGCCGCCATCGCTGCCGCGGCGCGAGGTTCTGCATCTTGCCGGCGCCGGATGCTAGGCCGGTGAGGTCGGCGCCATCGTCTCGATGAACGACAGCGGGCGGCCGTGCGGATCGCCGACCAGCTGGCCGTCGCGCATGACGACGTGGCCGTGGACCACGGTCGCGACCGGCCAGCCGGTGACCTCCATGCCGTCGAACGGAGTCCAGCCGGAGCGGGTCGCCATGTCGGCGGAGCGGATCGTCCGGCGCGCGGACAGATCGACCAGCGTCAGATCGCAGTCGAAGCCGACCGCGAGCCGGCCCTTGCCGGCCAGGCCCCAGACTCGCGCCGGACCGGCGCAGACCAGATCGACCAGCCGCTCCAGCGTCAGCCGGCCGGCGGCGACGTGGTCGAGCATCACCGGGACCATGGTCTGCACGCCCGGCATGCCCGACGGGCTGTGCGGATAGGGCCGCGCCTTCTCCTCGAGCGTGTGGGGGGCGTGATCGGTGGCCAGCATGTCGCACAGCCCCGAGCCGACCGCGTCCCACAAGGCGTCGTGGTGGCGGCGGTCGCGGATCGGCGGGTTCATCTGCGCCCGCGTGCCCAGGCGCTCGTAACACTCGGGCGCCACCAGCGTCAGGTGCTGCGGCAGGATCTCGAAGGTCGCCACGTCCTTGCACTCGTCGAGGACGTCGAGCTCCTCGGCGCTGGTGACGTGCAGGATGTGGACGCGGCGGCCGAAGCGACGGGCCAGCGCCAGCGCTCGCCAGGTCGCGCGCTGCGCGGTCTCGGCGTCGCGCCACTCGGGGTGAGCGCGCGGGTGGCCGGCGGCCTCCGCGATCGGCCGCCGCTCGCGCAGGCGGTCCTCGTCCTCGGCGTGCAGGGCGACCCGGCGGTGGCCGCTGGCGAACACGTCGGCCAGCGTCTCGTCGTCGGCGATCAGCAGGCTGCCGGTCGAGCTGCCCATGAACACCTTGATCCCGGCGCAGCCCGGCAAGGTCTCCAGCTCGGCCAGCTCGGCGACGTTGTCGGCGGTGGCGCCGACGAAGAAACCGACGTCGCAGCGGGCGCGGCCCTTGAGGCGCGCGACCTTGTCGGCGAGCGCGGCGGCGGTGGTGGTCGGCGGATCGGTGTTGGGCATCTCCAGCACCGCGGTCACGCCACCGAGCACGGCGCCGGCGGTACCGGTCGCCAGGTCCTCCTTGTGGGTCGCCCCCGGCTCGCGGAAGTGGACCTGGGCGTCGATCACGCCCGGCAGCACGTGCAGCCCGGTGGCGTCGAACGTGTGGGCCGCGGTGGCGCCGCCGAGGTCGCCGATGACCGCGATGCGGCCGGCGCGGGCGCCGACGTCGGCGCGGATGCGACCGCCGGGCGTCACCAGCGTGCCGCCACGGACGATCAGATCGAAGCGCAATCCGGCGCTGGTCACGACACCGCCTCCAGGTCGAGCAGCACGTCGCCGCGGTTGACGTCGGCCTCGTCGGCGACCGCGACCGACACCACCCGCGCCTGCGGTGGCAGGCCGTCGCCGCCGTAGGTGACGCGGTGGAAGGTCTTCATGACCTCGAGCAGGCACACCGTGTGGCCGTCACGGATCACGTCGCCCGCCGACACGAACGCCGGCTTGCCGGGGGCGGGGCGGCCGTAGAAGCGCCCGCTCGACGGCGCGCGGATCGTGAGGCCGGCGGCCGCGGTGGTCGCGACGGCGCCGTGCGCTGCCGTGGCGCCTTCGATGGCCGCGTCGCCGCGCGCGAGGGTGAGCAGCGGGTTGCCGGCCTGGGCTGCGATCGCGCGACCCTGATCGGCATCGGCCACCACGCGGCCGCGGGCGCCGGCCGGCGCCACCACGCGGATCACCACGCCGAGCACCGTCAGCTCGCCGAGCAGCTGGCCGGGTTCCACGAGCTGCCCCGGCGCCACGCTGGCGCGCCACCAGCCGACCCCCGGGCTGCACATCACGATCCAGTCGAGCGCCGGATGGGGGTCGGGGTGCGCGCCGAGGCCGGCGACCAGCGTCGGTCCGTGCCGTCGTCCGCCGCTGCCGGCGCCACCGCCGCCGGGTGCCGCCGCGGTCATCGCGGCCCTCCGACCAGCACCCGCAGATCGTGGAGCGACCAGATGCGCGGGTTCTTGACCCGCCGGTAGCCGGTGCCCTGGTATGCCATCTCGGTGAGGTCGCACATCCAGTCGCGCAGCGCCGCCAGCTCGATGATCTCGTCGGTGTCCATCTGGCGCGCCGACACGAACGGATCCATGTCGGCCTCGATGCGGGCCTCGACCTCTTTCATGCCGGCCTCGATCTTGGCTCGCTCCGCTGGATCGGTGGCCATGATCTGGAAGTCGTCGTCGAGCTTGGTGTTGTAGGCGGCGATGGCCAGGGTGCGACCCTCCATCACCGACAACCGGGCCAGGCAGGTCGACAGCTGCACCACCGGATCGTAGGGCATGCCGGCCATCGCGTAGTAGCCGGCGCCCGAGGCCTTGCGCAGCAGCACCGAGAACATCGGCACCGAGTTGGTCGAGTTGGTGTAGATGAGGCTCGAGCCGTAGGCCAGCAGCCCATGGGCCTCGGCCTCGCGGCCGATGTCGAAGCCCGAGATGTCATGGAGCCAGAACAGCGGGATGCCGTCGTCGTTGCAGGCGCGCGAGAACGCGGCCAGCTTGGCGATGCCGCCCCGGTACAGGATGCCGCCCATCCGTTGCGCACCTGGGTGTTCGGGATCGCCGACCAGCCCCTGCCGGTTGATCACGAACCCGGCGTACAGGCCGCCCAGCCGGCCCACGCCGACGATCATCTCCTCGCCGATCTCGGGCATCACCTCCCAGAACAGCGACTGATCGAGCAACCGGGCCAGCACCTGGCGGGCGTCGTAGACCTCGCGGTGATCGGCGGGCAGGATGCCGGCCAGCTCGCTGGCCGCGAACCGGGGCGTCATCGGCGCCGCGTCGCCGCGGTAGAAGGCGGCCCCCGACGACGGCAGCCGCGCCACCTCGCGACGCAGGCACAGCACCAGGGTCTCGTCGTCCGGAACCCGGACATCGGCGCAACCCGACTGGTGGACGTGGACCTCGGGACCGCCGATGTCGAGCGACGTGATCTTCTGGCTCTTGGCGCCCTTGATGAGCGCGGCGCCGGCGATGACCATGTACGCCTGCTCGGTCATGTAGACCCGGTCGCTGATGATCGGCATGTAGCCGCCGCCGGCGATGCAGTCGCCGAACACGCCGGCGAGCTGGGGCACGCCGTGCGCCGACAGCAGGCTGTTCATCTTGAAGATGTGGCCGGCGCCGCGCGCGCCCGGGAAGCTCTTGCTCTGCTCGGGCAGGAACAGGCCGGAACAGTCGACCAGGTAGATGGTGGGCAGGCGCAGCCGCAGCGCCATCTGCTGGGCGCGCTGGATCTTCTCCGGCGTGCGCGGCCACCAGGCGCCCGACGCCACGGTGTTGTCGTTGGCGATCACCATGCACCAGCGGCCCTCGACCTGGGCGAACGCCGTGACCACACCGGCCGCCGGCGACCTCAGATCCGATGGCCCTGAGCCGGTCGCATGGGCGGGGAAGACCTCGCCGTGGTTGACGAACGTGCCGACCTCGCGCGGCGTGGTGCCGGGATCGACGAGCAGCGCCAGGCGCTCGCGCGCGGTCAGCTTGCCCTTCTTGTGCACCCGCTCGACGTACGTCGGTCCCCAGCCGGCCTCGACCTCGGTCCGCGCCGCCCGCAGCCGATCCTCGAGCGCGGCGAGCGCGTCGCGGTGATCGGCGGCGGTGCGCTGGTCGGCGATCTGGGCCAGCGAGTCACCGATGGGGACGAGTGGGACGAGGGACATGACTTCCTAGAAGAACCAGAAAACCCCGGACCGCAACAGTGAACCACGAACCCACAGAGTCATTGTTGATCGCTCGCTGATCGCTCGCTGGGGGATGGGGACGAGAGGGACGAGCGACATGTCAGTGGTTCGGGTCCTGGGGCCAGCCGGGCACGGTGCGGGTGTCGTAGCGGTGGTGGCGAAAGGCGTCGGAGCGCAACACCTGCTGGTGCAGCGGCGTGGTGGTGGCCACGCCCTCGCAGATCAGCTCGCCGAGGGCGCGGAGCATGCGCTCGATGGCCTCGTCGCGGGTGGCGCCGCGGGCGATCACCTTGCACAGCAGGCTGTCGTAGTGCGGCGGCACCACGTAGCCCTCCTCGACGTGGGTGTCGACGCGGATCGCGCCGTCCTGCGCGTCGGGCAGCCGCCAGCGCGTGATCCGACCGGGCGACGGCTTGAACCCGGCGTGGGGATCCTCGGCGTTGATGCGGCACTCGAGGACGTGACCGTCGAGGCGGACGTCGTCCTGGCGCAGGCGCAGGCGATGGCCGGCCGCGGCCTCGATCTGGAGCTCGACCAGATCGAGCCCCGAGCGCTGCTCGGAGACCGTGTGCTCGACCTGCAGCCGGGTGTTCATCTCCATGAAGCGCAGCGCCCCCCGATGGTTCGAGGGCCCGGCTCCGGGCTGACGCGCCTGCGCGTCAGCCGGTGGGGTGTCGCCATCGAGCAACAGCTCCATGGTGCCGGCGCCGACGTAGCCGATGGCCCGCGCCGCGGCCACCGCGCGCTCGAGGGTGCGGGCGCGCAGCGTGGCGTCGAGGACCGGCGACGGGCTCTCCTCGATCAGCTTCTGGTGGTTGCGCTGCACGGTGCAGTCGCGCTCGCCGACGTGGATGACGTTGCCGTGGCGATCGGCGAAGATCTGGATCTCGACGTGGCGGCCGCCCTCGATCAAGCGCTCGAGGTAGACTCGGTCGTCACCGAAGGCGGCGCGGGCTTCGGCCTGGGCGTCGGCGAACGCGGCCTCGATCTCGCCGGCGGCGCGGGCGATGCGCATGCCGCGGCCGCCGCCGCCGCTCTCGGCCTTGAGCAACACCGGGTAGCCGACCTGGTCGGCGACCCGGCGCGCGACGGCCGCCGACGGCAGCGGTCCGTCACTGCCCGGGATCACGTCGAGCCCGGCGGCCCGCATCGCGCGCTTGGCCGGCGACTTGGTGCCCATCAGCGCCATGACGTGCGGCGGCGGGCCGATGAAGGTCACGCCATGCTGGGCGCACAACGACGCCAGCAGCGGGTTCTCCGACAGGAACCCCCAGCCTGGATGGAGCGCCGTACACCGGGTCTGCACCGCGGCCTGGACCACCCGCACCGGGTCGAGGTAGCTGGCCGCCGCCCGCGCCGGGCCGAGGACGACCACGTCCCGGCCGCGGTCGCGTCCGCGCGTGTACGGCGCCTCGCGATCGGCCTCCGACACCGCGAACACCGGCGTGATGCCGAGCCGGTCGCAGGTCCGTGCCACCCGCGCCGCGACCTCGCCCCGGTTGGCGATCAGGATGCGGTGAAACGTCGGCGGGCTCATGGCGGCAGCGCGGTCGGCGCGTCGGCGGCGACGCTACCACAGCCGTGGCGGACCAGAAGCTCGCAGCGCCGCGACAGCGCGTCGCCGTCACCGGCGAGCGCGGCGGTCGCGATCGGCGCGGTCAGATCGAGGCACCGTCCGGCGCCGCTGTGCTGGTACGCCGCGCGGCATGCCGCGGTCGGGAGTCGCGACACGACGTGGCCGTCGAGGTCGACCAGGCACACCCAGCGGCCGTGATCGAAGACGAACAGCGCCGGCAACGCCTGGTCGCCGATGAAGGCCACCAGCGGCGGGCGGCCGACCGGCAGCGAAGGGCGCGACCGGCGCAGGCTGGCGGGGACCGCCGGATCGTCGGCGTACAGCACGCGCGCCGTCACCGGGCCATCGCCTCGCCACCCGGCTTCGAATCCACCCAGCTCGCCAGCGCGGACACCGCGGTACGCCGGCGTCACCAGCCGATCGAAGCGGTCCGGCGTCGGAAGGCAGCCGGCGAAGGGCGGGCCGCTGCGGGGGCGCACGTCGAGGAACGCGACCAGGCCGGCGGGGCCCGCGGCCTGACCCGCGGGCGGCGCGGGCGGCGAGCGATCGCGGCAGCCGATGAGCAGCGCCAGCGCGGCCGCCGGCGCCGACGCGATCGGCCGGACGATCAAGCGAGCGTGACGAGGCACGCGTCGGCGCCGGAGACCTCGAACTTGCCAGCCGCCTCCATCGCGACGGTCTGGATGACGCCATCCTTGATCGTGATCAAGCCACGCCGGCAACGCTGGCCCATGACCGGCCCGCTGAGGTCGACGTCGATCCCGAGCGCCTTCGAGAACGCGGCGTTGCCATCGGCGAGCATCACGATCTTGCCGAGCGCGCCGTGGGCCTCGGCCCACGCCTTCATCACCCAGGCGTCGTTGACCGCCAGGCAGACCACCATGTCGACACCGCGGGCCTTGAAGTCGCCGAGCCGGGCCACGTAGCCGGGCAAGTGCTGGTTGGAGCAGGTCGGCGTGAAGGCACCGGGCAGCGAGAACATCACCACGCTCTTGCCGGCGAACAGCGCCGCCGGGTCGACGTCCTTGGGCCCCTCGGCGGTGGCCTGCTTGATCGTGATCGATGGGATCTGGTCGCCAGCGTTGGGCATGGCGGGAAGCTAGCCCGGATCGAGAGTCACGGGAAGTCGCAGGTCGGGTACACGGCGCACACCATGCTGGTGCAGTTCTCGCTGGCGCAGTTGCGCGAGGTCACGCACTGGGCGCCGTCGACCTGCGCGGCGCGGCAGGTGCCGGCCGGCTGACCGGTGAGATCGCGATCGCAGAACAGGCCCAGGTTGCAGCCGTTGGGATTGTTCGAGAAACCACCGAAGAAGTTCGACGCCGTGCACGGATCGCCGATGGCGCCCGGCTCGCGGCACAGCCCGCCCTCGCAGCTCATGAAGAAGCCGCAGTAGCTGGGGATGCCATTGATGACGCCGCATGCCTGCCCGAGATCGGCGGCCGGCTTGCAGGTGCCGGTGGTGTTCGCGGCCGTGGTCTCGCAGTTCTGGTGGCCCTGACATGCGTACGGAAAGTTGGTGTCGCACACCGAGTTCGGCGGCCGGACGTCGCGACAGATGCCGTTGATGGCGGCGAAGTTGCCGACGCAGGCCAGCTCGCCCGTGCATTCCGCGTCGGTCTTGCAGGTCTGGCCGGCAGCCTTGGCGGCGGTGCAGATGCCCATGGCGGTGCTGTCGTTGAGGCCGCCGTTGCAGAAGTTGCCGGCGTCGCACTCGTCGTCGCGGTCGCAGGCCTGACCGGCCTCGCCGGTCGAGCAGAACGAGATGTCGGTGGTCCCGACGCGCTTGTTGACGCAGTGGTCCTGGGGCCGGCAGAAGGCGCCGGCGGTGCACATGTTGGGGACCGCGACCGGCGCCCGGCAGGTGTAATCGAGGCACTGGTTGGTGCCGCCGCCGGCGTTCTGCACGCACTGGGCGCCCGGCGTCGAGCACTCGATGTCGTTCTGGCACAGGCTGCCGTTGGTGACCGAGCCGATCAGCGCGCCGCACAGGTCGAACACGTCGTTGTTGCCCTTGAAGAGGGCACAGCCCTGGCCGGTGAGCATGTCGACGCAGGCCTTGGCCGCGGTCGGGACCCACTGCGTGCGGCCGGCGGCCACGGCGTCGGCGATGACGACCTTGGCGGCGGTCGGCTGCAGGTCACCGAACACGTTGATCGGGATGTCGTCGCAGTTGATGTGGGAGGTATCGGAGCCGATGCAGTCCTCGTAGACCGTGCACACCGCGCGCGACAGGCACAGGAAGAAGTCGTCGACGGACAGCGCGGCCGCGGCGCAGGGATCCGGCACCGCGTCGACCTCCCGGGCGTCGATGGCCGCGTCGGGATCGAGCGGGACGACCTCGCCACAGGCGACGATCGACGGGGCGACGGCGATGGCGACCAGGAGGACAAGGTTGCGCATATGCCTCGATTGTCGCCGACCGACGCCCGCGGCTCAAGCGATGAGCAGCCGCACCACCGCGGCCGCGGCCACCATGCCGAACACCGACGGCACGAAGGCGACCGAGCCCTCGACCCGATGCTTGCGCTCGCAGTCATTGACGCCGTTCTGTCCACCTGGACATACACACCGAAAGCCATCGCGGTCGTAGTCCAGGACCTGGGGCGCGACCGGCGGTTCCTCGGAGTAGACCGCGATCACGCCGGTGGCCCGGGTGCAGTCGAGGCCGTGCTTCTTGCGCAGCTCCTTGCGCAGCTCGCGGGCGAACGGACAGATCTTGGTCGCGGAAAGGTCGGCGGTGCGGACCAGGGTCGGATCGAGGCGGGCCGCGGCCCCCATGGCCGACACCAGGCGCAGGCGCTCGCGCACGCAGGTGGCGATGAGGTGCATCTTGGCGGTGACGTTGTCGATGGCGTCGACCACGACGTCGGGTTCGGGGGCCAGCAACCGCGCCGACGACTCGGCGCCGTAGAACTCGGCGCGCTCCTCGATCACCGCATCGGGGTTGATGGCGCGCAGGCGCTCGGCCATGGCCGCGACCTTGGCCTTGCCGAGCGTGCCCTTCAGGGCGTGGACCTGACGGTTGACGTTGGTCACGCAGATGCGATCGTGGTCGACCAGGATCACGCGACCGACGCCGGAGCGGACCAGGCCCTCGGCGGCGAACGAGCCCACGCCGCCGACCCCGAACACGGTCACCGTCGACGCCGCCAGCCGGGCCACGCCCGGCTCGCCGAGCAGCCGGGCGGTGCGATCGAAGCGGCGGTGCAGGGTCACGACGTGCGATCCGTAGCACACCCGGATCTGGGCCAGACGCCGAAGATGCGAACGGCGTTGGCCACCGTCAGCGCGGCGAGGTCGGCGGGCGTGCGATCGCGCACCCGGGCGAGGGCGGCGATCACCAGGCCGATCATCGCCGGCTCGCTGCGGCCGCCCCGGCCGGCAGCGCCCGGTGCCTGATCCGGCGCGTCGGTCTCGCACAGCAGCAGCGGGTCGGGAACCGCGACGGCCGCCGCCAGCGGTCGGCGCGCGTTGGCGCGCGTCACCGCGCCGGCGAACGAGAACGCGAAGCCGAGGTCGCGATAGACCGCCACCAGCTCGGCGGAGCCGGAGTAGCTGTGCATCACGCCGCCGACCTCGGCGGCGCCCTCCTCGTCGAGGATGCGGGGCGCCGTGTCGTGGGCGCGCACCACGTGAACGATCAGCGGCAGCCGCAGCGCTCGCGCCGCGCGGATGTGGGCGCGGAAGATGCGCTCCTGCGCCGCGCGATCGGCGGTGCCGCCGTCGAGGCCGCACTCGCCGACGGCGACGGTCGCCGGCGTGCGCGCCGCCGCGATCGCCCGCGTGAGATCGGTCACGGTCGCGAGCTCGGCGGCGTCGAGCTCGGGGACGGCGTGGGGGTGGACACCGAACGCGATCGCCAGCGGCGCGCTCGGGTGCGCCGCGGGCAGCGCGGCCAGCGCCGCCCAGGTGCGCGGCCGGATCGCCGGGATCAGCATGCCATGCACGCCGGCGGCGGCGGCGCGCGCCAGCACCTCGCGGCGATCGGCGTCGAAGGCGGCGACGTCGAGATGGCAGTGGCTGTCGATCATGCGTCCGCGGTGTCGAGATCCTACCGGGCGAGTGAGGTTCGCGTGAAGGCTGCAGCGCGGTCGGCTGGCGGACTTAGCGTTTGGGGGTGCAGCCCGCCGCCCGCAACGTCTGGTCGCCCGGTTTCGACATCGCGCCCATCGCGCCCGCCGCGCCGGCGGCGGTCCGGCCGCGGATCCTGTGGCTCGCGGTCGCCGACGGCCGCGGCCACCTGATGCGGGCCCAGCTCATGCGCCAGCTCCTCGGCGCGGCCGGCGTCGAGGTCGACATCGTGACCACCTCCGACGCCGGCGCCGCGTTCGTGACCTCGTTCGGCGCCCCGTGCGCGGTCGTGTCGCGCGACTTCGGCATCCACTTCGACGGCCAGCAGAACCTGCGCAAGGCGCGGACCGCGGCCGGGCTGGTGACCTACCTGCTGGCGCCGGGACGGTGCCGCGCCGATCTGCGCTGGCTCGAACGCCGCGCTCGCGGCGCCGCGCTGGTCGTCAACGACTCGTTCCACCCGGCGCTGCTGGCCGCCGGGCTCGGCGACGGTCCGCTGCGCGATCGCCTGGTCCAGGTCTACGGCGAGACGTTGCGGCGCGCGGTGCAGGGCTTCTGGGGCCAGCGTGGCTGGTACGCCGACACCGTGGCGGCGGCGCTGGGACGTTCACGCGCCTGCATCGAGCACACGTTCGCGACCGCGCATGAAGACCAGCCGGCGGCGGCGCCGGGGACCATCCGGTTGCCGCCGCTGTTCGCGATGCCGCGCCGCGATCGAGCCCAGGTGCGGGCCGCCCTCGGCGTGCCAGCGGGCCGCCGGCTGGCGACGGTCTACCTCAACCCGTACTTCCACGACCCGGCGCTCGCCGTGGCGCTCGAACGCACCCTCGGCGCCGCCGGCTACACCATGCACGCCATCGGCGAGGGCTTCGCGTCGCGGCCGGGCTGGCGGGCCCGCGATCCGGCGCTGGTCGAGGCGGTCGCCGCCGCCGATCTGTTCGTGTCGGCGGCCGGCATGGCGTCGCTCGGGCAGGCGCGGACGTTCGCGGTGCCGTTCCTCGCCATCGCCACCGCCCAGCCGGAGCAGCGCGCCAACCTGGCGCCCTTGCGGGCGGTCGAAGACCCGCGCTGCCGCGTCGTCGACGTCGGCGCCAACCTGGAGCCGCGCCTCGCCGAGGCCATCGCCGCGCTCGACGTCACCGGGCCGCGCCCCGATCCACGCCACGCCGTCCGGCGCCTGCAGGCGCGCTGGGTCGAGGCGGTGACCGGGCTGGTCCGCCACCCACTGCCAACCGAGGAGAGATCGAGATGACGAGCTTCGCCCTGGTCCTCGAGACCAACAACCTGACCGGCGGCAACGCCGATCACGCCCGCGCCGCCACCACCCTCGAGCGGCTGCTGGTGCGAATGCGCGAGCAGACCCGGCCGCTGCGGTCGCTGGCCGAGCTGGTGATCACGCACGATGGCTTGCCGGCCGGCGCGCGGGCCCACCTCGACGCCATCGCTGGCCTGCCGATCCACTGGGTCGAGCTCGCCGCCGACGTCGACTACTACCAGGCCAAGAACCGCGGCTTCGACGCCACCGACGCCGACGTGGTCGCGTTCGCCGACGGCGACTGCTGGCCCGAACCCGGCTGGCTCGAGGCCCTGCTGGCGCCGTTCGCCGACCTCGCCGTGAAGGTGGTGGCCGGCCGCACCACCTATCGCACCGATGTGCTCGGCACCGCGGCGTCGACCATCGACTTCATGTACTTCGACAGCCCGCTCGGCGCCGGCTGCACCCGGAACTTCTACGCCAACAACGTCGCCTTCCGGCGCGCCGTGTTCGGCGCCTACCGGTACGCCAGCCACGATATGTACCGTGGCCACTGTCAGGTGCTGGGCACCCGGCTGCACCAGGCCGGCATCCCGGTGACCTTCGTGCCCGCCGCGCGCACCATCCACCGCTTTCCGGATCGGCTCGACGAGCTGATCAAGCTGCGCTTGCTGCGCGGCGAGGACACCATCGAGATGACGCCGCACCTGGTGCGGACGTACCTGCCGGCGGCGGCGCCGCTCGGCAACCTGGGCCCGGTCATGCCGCTGGCGGTGCTGGCGGCGCGCTTCGCGTTCAGCGTGCGCGCGATCGGACGTCAGGACATGCCGGCGGCGCGCGGCGTGCGCTGGGCCGGCGTGGTGGGCGCGATCGCCGGCCTGTCGCTGGTCGACGCCGCGGGCACGCTCGCCCGTGGCCTCGGCTGGCGCCCGGCGTCGCGGAGCTCCGCGGCGGCCAACGTCACGCTGTCCTACCACCGCGATGGCGATCATCTGGCCGCCGCGTAGCCAGCGCTCGCGATCGCTCGCGACCGCCGTCGGCGCGCTGGTGCACGCGCTCGGCCCCGACGGGGTGCTGAGCATGCTGGCCATGCTCACCGTGGCGACCCTGATGGCGCGGCTCGACGCCCTGGTGGTGCCGCTCGAGACCGTGCTGCCGTACGCGGCCATCGGTGCGCTGCTGCTGGCGACCAGCGCGCTGGTGCAGCGCTCGCGCCGCGTGGTGCGGGTGTGGATCCCGTTCGTGTTCCTCTATCTGTGTTACCGCGCGCTGCGCGGCGTGCTGCTGCTCATCCCCGATGGCGCCGGACGCCACGACCTGCTCAAGCGCGCCGACGAGGCGCTGTTCGGGGTGTCGCCGGCGTGGTGGATGGGCCAGTTCGCGACGCCGTGGCTGACCGAGCTGATGGCGATCGCCTACGCGCTCATGTTCGTGCTGCCCATGGTGGTGCTGGTGACGCTGTCGCTGCGCGGCCACGAGCGCGAGCTGCGGCGGGCGGCGCTCGCGCTCCTGATCGCCTTCTACCTCGGCTTCGTGATGTTCCTGCTGGTGCCGGCCAGGTCGCCCGACGTGGTCTACGAGTTCGCGACCCCGCTGAGCGGGTACGGCTTCTACGAGGCGTCGATGGCGGGATGGGCGCGGCTGCAGCAGATCACGTTCGACGCCTTCCCGTCGATGCACACCGCGATCTCGACGCTGGCCCTGGTCCACGCCCATCGCCACGGCGCGCTGCTGGTGCCGTCGCGGCCGCGGCTGATGTTCCGGCTGTTCCTGCCGGCGGTGGTGCTGCTCCAGCTCGCCACGCTCTACCTGCGCCAGCACTACTTCGTCGATCTGCTGGCGGCGTGGCTGCTCGCGGTCGTCAGCCTGTGGCTGGCGACGTGGGCGCAGGCGGCCTGGGACCGGCGGCGGTAGTCCGGGTCAGTGGGTGCTGCGCATCGTGCCGACGGCCTCGTCGTGCATCGCGCGTGCCCGGCGCTCGACGGCCTCGGGCGCCGCCGCGGCTGGAGCTGCCATCGGCGCCACGCCGCCGACCGGAGCCCGCATCGCGGCCAGGGCCCGCTGGGCGGCGGCCGCCAGCTCGGGCAGGTCGGCGCGCAGCACCTCCATGCGGTCGGCGAGCAGCTTCAGCTCGTCGTCGTCGGTGCGCTCGGCGGCGGTCCGGGTCTCGAGCAGCGCGGCGTCGATGATCGTCAGCGCGCCCGGAAGATCGGCGGCGCGCGCGTGGGCGATGGCGTCGAGGATCGCGCCGGCGGCGCGGGCGCGGGCGCGGGCGATCTCGATCGCGACCTTCACCGAGGCGGCGACCGCCACCGGATCGGCGTCGGACTTGACCTTGGCAAACCCGGTGCGGCGCAGCGGGCCGGCGCTGGCGGTGGCGTCCTCGAACGTCAGCGTGGCATCGAGCAGCTCGACGGTGGCGCCGGCGCGGCGGCCGGCGACCCGGAGCGGGATCACCACGTCGCGGATCTCGCCCGCGGTGAGATCGCCGAGCACCGCGTAGAGACCGTTGCCCATGGGCTGGAAGCCACCCATCGGCTCCAGGATCACGCCGGGGCCGGCGACCAGGTTGAGCGTCAGGTTCTTGCCGATCACCTGGCGCATCTGCAGCAGCTCGTCCTCGAACACCGCCGCGACCTGGTCGGGCTGGTCGAGGTAGTGGTAGCGGCCGCCGGTGTCGCTGGCGATCTTGCCGAGCAGCGCATCGTCGAACTCGATGCCGAGGCCGAGCGTGGTGATCGAGAGGTGCTGCGCGACCGCCTGCGCGACCAGGCCCGGGATGGGGGTCGGATCGTTGGGCACGCCGTCACCGAGCAGCACCACGCGATCGATCGAGCCGTGGACGCGGCCGGCCTGAGCCTGTTGCAGGCCGAGCGCCAGCCCCGACGCCATGTCGGTGGTGCCGCGCGCCGCGATGCCGTCGATCGCCAGCGCCAGTTGCTTGCGAGCGGCATCGCTGACCGGCGTGGCGCCGACCAGCACCTCGGCTGCCGAGTGGAACACCACCAGCGACACGCGGTCGCGCGGCGTCAGCCGCTCGACCAGCTCGCGGGCGGCGCGCTTCTCGGCCTCGATCGCCGCGCCTTCCATCGAGCCCGAGGTGTCGAGCACCAGCGCCAGGTTGAGCGGCGGTCGATCGCCGGGTGGCAGCTTGGCCGCCGCCACCCGGATGCGGACCGCCAGCTCGCCGACCTGATCGGCCAGCACCTTGTCGGCGGTCGGCTCGATCGCCAGCTCGACCAGGTGCGGATCGCCGCTGACCGCGAGCGGGGCGCCGGTCGACGGCTTCTTGCTCGAGCAGGCGGCCAGAGCAGTGGACAGGAGCAGGGCGAACCCGAGGCGGGCCGCGACGCGGGTGGCGGACATGCCGGTGCCAACGCATGGCAGCGCCTGGCGATCTGTGCGCCGCACGACCACACCGGGACCGTGATCGGTCGAATTCCTGCGACCACGGCCGGCGCGACCGCGACCAACGTTGCATGAGGGGACTCATCCATCGCGTCCTTCCCGTCGTCGGCCTCGGCTGCGCGCTGGCGTTCACCGCCGCCTGTGGCGACGACGATGCCATCGATTCCAACCAGGCAGCGCAGCGCGCCTACCTCGGCCTCGATCCGTCGATCGAGCAATCGCTGGCGCTCGGCTTCGCCGGCTTCAACAGCGCCAGCAGCGCCAACATCGCGCCGCAGAGCGCGCCCGGGGCGGCGACCGGCACGCTGACCATCACCGGGCAGGTCGATCAGGGCTCGTCCGCCAACAAGGGCATGCGGCTGCGGGTCGGCATGGTCGACTACTCGGCCGGCCCGTTCGTCGTCGTGGTCAACGAGGACGAGCAGGTCACGGTCGACCTCGGCTATACGACCAGCGACGTCGTGGACCAGCAGCCGTACCTGCAGCTGCAGCTGCGCAACATCCCCAGCGGCACGTTCTCCGGCGACCTCACCGGCGTCTATCACGTGCACGGCGACATCGAGGGCGACGTCACGCTGACGCTCACGATGACGGGAGCGCTCCAGGACGCCGGCGGCGGCATGACCAACCGGGCGCCGGGCACGACCACCGTCACCGGGACGGCGACCTCCGGTGATGGCGTCTACCAGGTGATGGTCACGATCTGAAGCCGCTGGCCGTCAGCGCCGTCAGCGCGGGACCAGCACCATGCCGGTGCGGGGCGGGATCGTGATCGGTGTGCTCATCATCTGTCCGGTGGTCAGGTCCTCGTAGTTGCCGCCCGGCAGGCCCTGCGCCGGCTGCGGCTGGTCAGCGCGGTTGAGCGCGACGAAGACGTGATCGCCGGCCGTGACCATCTGGTAGACCATGGTGTGGCTGGTGGTGCCGAGCACCATGCGGGTGCCGCGGCGCAGCGCGGCGTGCTCCTTGCGGATGACGCCCAGGCGGGCGATGCGGTCGCGCAGGAAGGTCTGCGGCGCGCTGTAGCCAGACCACTGCATGAAGCGGCGGTTGTCGGGATCGCCGCCGCCGGGCAAGCCGATCTCGTCACCGTAGTAGACCAGCGGTACGCCGGGCGAGGTGTAGAGGAACGTGTAGGCGACGGCGATGCGCTCGAACGGGTTCGCCGACGCCGGCAAGCCGGGCCGGTTGTTCCACGCTTGCGCCTTGCCGTCGTCCCAGTCGCCGAACAGCGGTGAGTCCTCGGCGATGTGGATGGTGCGCGGCACGTCGTGGTTGCCGATGAAGGTCGACATCACGGCGCCGGCACCATAGTAGGTGTCGTTGGTGGCCAGGAACCCGGCCAGATCGGTCATCGAGCCGGCCCGGCGCAGGATCTTGGACAGCAGCTCGGCGCGCAGCGGGAAGTCGAACTGCCCGTCGAGCATGGTGGTGGGGTTGACGTAGTACTTGATGAGGTCGCGATCGCCGGTGTACGTCTCGCCGACCAGGTAGAAGACCTGATCCCACTCGACCTCGCCGTCGAGGCGGCCGCGCAGGTCGGTGAGCCAGGCGTCGTCGATGTGCTTGACCGCGTCGAGGCGAAAGCCGTCGGCGCCCAGCCGCTTGGCCCACATCACGGCGTTGGCCACCGAGTAGCGGCGGGCGTCGCCGTTGCGGAAGTCGAAGTCGGGCAGGTACGACGTGAACCAGCACTTCTTGCGCTCCCAGGCGTCGTCCCAGCTACAACCGCCGCCGCAGATGCAGTCGCCGCCGCGACCGTTGTCGTTGGTCCAGAACCAGCTCGGGTTCTGGGTGTACGTCGGGCTGTCCGCGGCGACGTGGTTCATGACGTAGTCGAGGATCACGTTGATGCCGCGGGCGTGGGCAGCGTCGATCACCGCCTTCAGCTCGGCCTCGGTGCCGATCCGACTCTCGACGCGCTCGAGGTCGCGCGGCCAGTAGCCGTGGTACCCGGAGTAGTCGTGGCCATCGGTGCCGCGACCGCGGAAGTCGGCGTTGTCGATCGGCGACGTCAGCCACAGCGTGTTGACGCCCAGCGACTCGAAGTAACCGCTCTCGATCTTCTGGCGCAGGCCGGCGAAGTCGCCGCCCTGGTACTCGGCCGGCGGCTCGAGGTTGCCGACCGGCAGGTCGTTGCCCGGATCGCCATTGGCGAAGCGGTCGATCATCACGAAGTAGAGGACCGCGTCACGCCAGTCGAGTGGTGCTCGCGCCGGGCAGTCATCGCAGTCGACGCGCACCACCGAGTTCATGCCGCCGTAGCCGTCGGGCGTGCCGCGCGGGTTGCCGGGGTCGGCCTGCCAGCTGCCGTCGACGACCAGCTTGTAGACCACGACCTGTTGATCGGCGACGGTGATGGTCGCTTCCCAGGCGCTGCCGACCCGGGTCATGGGCACGCCGGTGGTCCATCCGTCGGCCGCGAAGTCGCCGCGCAGGACCACGGCGCCGCCCGCGCCGCTGTAGCGGAACGTGTACGTGCAGCTCGGGATCGGGTTGGCGCACACCTGCGGCGGCGGCGCATCGGGATCGGCATCGGTGCCAGCGTCGACGCCGACGTCGTCGTCATCGCCGGGGCTCTGCTCGCCCGGACACGCGGCGCAGGTCAGCGCCAGGATCGCAACGAGCACGGAGGGCGGGCGGCGCATGAACCTCATTTGATCAAGCCACGTGCCAGGATAGCCCAGCGCCGCGCTCCACTGATTCGGGATCTTGCGGCCGTCGCCGAGGTGAAGCGCCCCAGGTCCGTTGCCAATCGCAACGAGGGTCAGGCAGGCTCGGCAACGTCTGATGTCGCCGCGGTTCAGCTTCTCATTACATGGCGCCGCCCCTGGGCGCCGTTCACCCCGGGCACGATTCGTGCTCATCCGGCCGGAGATGTTCCGGCCGTCCGTCGTCGTGATCGCGCTCGGCCTGGTCGCGGTCGCTGCACCCGTGGTCGCGCAACCCGCCGATCCGGCCCAACCGCCGACCGAAGCCGTACCCGATGACACCGAGGCGGCGCGTCGGCCCGAACCGCCGCCGCCACCGCCGGCCGACGATCTCGCCGCGCTGCGGGCCCAGCTCGCCGCGCAGGAGCAACGCCTCGCCACCGTGGAGCGGTTGCCGGACGCCGCTGGCCAGGCGGCCTCCGATCCCGACACCGGCTTCCGCTTCGGTTCCTACGGCCGCATCCTGGCCGGGACCGATCTGCGCGGCGGTCGCCCCCAGCCGATCGCGGTGGTCGGGTTCGGGCCCCGCATCGTCGAGAAGAGCTACCTCGAGCTCGACTTCTCGTACGGGCTACGGGCCCGCAACGGGGCGCTGGTGCGCACGGTGGTCACGCTGGCGTTCGGCGACACGCTGTTCCACGACACCGGCGAGTTCGACGCCCAGCCGGCGCTGCGCAACTTCTTCGCCGAGGCCGGCTTCGACGACGGCACCACGCTGTGGGTCGGCTCGCGCATGTACCGCGGCGACGATCTGTACCTGTTCGATTACTGGCCGCTCGACAATCAGAACACGATCGGGGCCGGCGTCCGCACGCGCAAGGGCGCGCTCGAGATCGCCGCGCATGGCGGCGTCAACCGCCTGCTCGACGACTTCCAGTACCAGGAGCGCGACATCGCCGACCCCGAGCTGGGCGCGACCACCGTGGTCCAGCTCGATCGCCAGCGCACCATCGGCAGCGCGAGCGCGACCTACTACGCTGAATCCGACCCCGCCGAGCTCAACGCCAAGTTCAAGCTCCACGCCGAGCTGCAGGGCCTGCCGTCGGGCACCCGCCTGCGTGACGACGCCAGTCCCGAGGCGTTGCCGCGCGACTGGGGCACCACCATCGGCGCCCAGGCCGGGGTGTGGGGCCTGGCCCCGGCCCGGCTCGGCTACCGCCGCCACGCCAACCTGTTCGCGCGCTGGTCGAAGGGCCTGGCCGCGTTCGACGAGCTGGCGCCGCCGTTCGGCTTCGACACCATGCTGCGCACCTATCCGCGCGCCTCCGAGATCGTGCTCGGGCTGGGCGCCAACTGGGACGATCGCTGGGGCCACGTCCTGTTCGCGGCCTACGGTCGCCGCTTCGTCGACGCCGACCCCAACGTCCGCGATCGGGATGATGGCTGGGAGTACGCCGTCGACGTGCGGCCGATGGCCCACGTCTACGAGGGTGTGTTCGCCGGCGTCGATCTGTCGTATCAGGCCCGCTTCCCGCGCGGGCTGATGCCGTCGACGCAGCTGGCCGCTGATCCCGGCGTGGTCTCGATCGCGCCGATGCTGGCCCTGTCGCCGATGGGGCGCTCGGCCTACGACCGACCGCAGCTGCGCCTGGTCTATCGCGCCGCCCACCTCAGCGACGGCGCGCTCGCGCTGTACGCCGAGGACGACCCGCGGCGGGCCCACACCTGGGTGCATTTCCTCGGCGCCCAGGCCGAGTGGTGGTTCAATTCGAACTCGTACCGCTAGGAGCCCGCCATGAACCGCAGCAACCTGTTCGCGCTCGCCTCGGTCGCCATCTCGGCCTCGACCTCGGCGGTCGCCTGTGGCGCGGCGTCGGGCGAGGATCACCCCGCCGATCTGCCCCACGTGTCCAACCAGGGCGACGACTGGCGCGACGAGGTCATCTACCAGATCGTCGTCGATCGGTTCGCCAACGGCGATCCCAACAACGATTTCAACATCGCGCCCTCGATCCCGGGCCGCTATCACGGCGGCGACTGGCAGGGGATCATCGACCAGCTCGGCTACCTCGACTCGCTGGGCGTGACCGCGCTGTGGATCTCGCCGGTGGTCAAGAACACCGAGGAGGACGCCGGCTTCGCCAGCTACCACGGCTACTGGACGCAGGACTTCTTGCGTCCCAATCCGCATTTCGGCGACCTCTACAAGCTGCGCGAGCTCACCGCCGGCGCCCACGCCCGCGGCATGAAGGTGATCCTCGACGTGGTCACCAACCACGTCGGCCAGCTGTTCTTCTACGACATCAACGGCAACGGTCAGCCCGACGACTGGTTGTCGGGCGGCGGCCTGTCGCACACCTGCGTGCAGATCTGCGCCAACCCGGGCCGGGCCACCGAGTGCAGCGACGACGAGCGCATCTACTGCGAGCAGGGCAAGGACTACCTCGAGCGCATCATCGAGTGGGATCCCGAGTACGATCCGCGCGGCGTCCAGGGCTGGAGCTCGCTCGGCTTCTCGGGGCCCGCCGACGTCCGCTTCACCGACTGGCCGGAGTCCAACCGGGTGCCGCCGCCGCGGCCGCCGGACTGGTTCGGCTGGCCCGACGACAAGCCGTGGTTCGACGACCAGACCTGGTACAACCGCATGGGGCGGGTCTACGTGTGGTGGCACGAGAACGATTACTCGCGCGAGTTCGTGCGCGAGCAGGAGACGCTCGGCGACTTTCCCGGCGGGCTGAAGGATCTCGACACCGACAACCCCGACGTCGCCGAGGCGCTGACCCGATCCTTCGAGTACTGGATCGAGGTCGCCGACTTCGACGGCTTCCGCATCGACACCGTCAAGCACATCGATCGACCCGACGTGGCGCCCAACGTGCGCGGCTTCTGGGGTCTGTTCACCGATCGCATGCGGGCCAAGGCGGCCAGCCTCGGCAAGGAGAACTTCTTCATCTTCGGCGAGGCCTTCGACGGCAACGACGAGCTGATCGGCGCCTACACCAAGGGCGGCACCGACGCCGCCGGCGGCTTCGGGCGCTTCGACTCGGTGTTCTACTTCAGCCAGTACTACCGGGTCATCGAGAACGTGTTCAAGCTCGACGCCCCGACCCGCAACATCGAGTGTCTGTACAACAGCCGCGTCGGCCGCAACCCGACCGACGCCTTCTGCCAGCAGAATGGCTACCCGGCCGGACCGACGCACGGCGGGACCCCGCACGCGACCTCGGCCAACGGCGGCATCGGCCTGCCTCCGCAGCAGGTGACCGTCGGCTTCCTCGACAACCACGATCTACCGCGCTTCCTGTTCGAGGAGACCTCCGAGGGCGCCCTGCGCGCGGCGCTGTTCTACCTGATGACCTGGGATGGCATCCCGTGCCTGTACTACGGCACCGAGCAGGCGTTCGCCGGTGGCGTCGATCCGGCCAACCGCGAGGACATGTGGCGCGGCAACCCGGCGCGGGGCTTCGCGCCCTTCGACACCAGCCACGCGCAGTTCGCGCTGGTCCGCGATCTGATCGCGCTGCGCAAGGTGCGGTCGGCGCTGCGCCGCGGCACCGTCGAGATGAAGTGGTCGACGACGGTGCCGGGCCCGCGTCGCGACGCCGGGGTGTTCGGGTTCGAGCGCGTGGCGTCCGATGACAAGCTGCTGGTGGTGCTCAACACCTCGCTGCAGGACAGCGAGGCGTGCGCGCCGGTCGCCGACGGCGGCGCCTGTCTGGTGTCGTCGTTCGCACCCGGCACGGTGCTGCGCGACCTGGCCCCCGGCTCCGACGGCCTGACGTTCACGGTCGGCGCCGGCGGCGCGGTGCAGGTCCGGGTGCCGGCCCAGTCGGCGCGCATCCTGGCCCCGATGTAGGCCGGCGGCGGCACCGGCAGCGACGGCGTGGACGACGGTGGATCGCGCATGGCCTCGACCGGGTCAGTGTCCGGACCGCACCCGTTCCGTCACGGCGGTGGCCGTCGCGACGCGGGCCGGCTGTTATGGTGGGCCGTGGATTCCGCTCCTGGCCCCTGGATTCGTACCGCCGACCAGCTGCTCGACCTGGTCGACGTGCTGTCCGGGTGCCGGGCGATCGGGATCGATACCGAGGCCGACAGCCTGCACCACTACACCGAGCAGGTGTGCCTGATCCAGCTGACCGCGTTCGGCGGTGACTCGTGGCTGGTCGATCCGCTGGCGTTGCGTGATCTGGCACCGCTGGCGCCCATCTTCGCCGACGGCACCGTGCTCAAGGTCCTGCACGGCGGCGACAACGACGTGACCTCGCTGCGGCGTGACTTCGGCTTCTCGTTCCGCACCCTGTTCGACACCTCGATCGCCGCCCGCCTGCTGGGCGACACCGAGGTCGGGCTGCAGGCCCTGGTCCGCAACGAGCTGGGCGTCGAGCTCAGCAAGAGCAGTCAGCGCGACGACTGGTCACGACGCCCGCTGTCGCCCAAGCAGGAGGCCTACGCGCTGGCCGACGTCCAGCACCTGATGGCGCTGGCGTCCCGGCTGACCGACCGGCTGGCCGCCGCCGGTCGCACCGCCTGGGCGCGCGAGGAGTTCGAGGCGCTGGCCAACCTGGCCCCGGTCGAGAAGCGCACCGGCGCCGACGGGTTTCGCCGCATCAAGGGGTCGGCAAAGCTGGCGCGACGCAACCAGGCCGTGCTGCGCGAGCTGTACGTCTGGCGCGAGGAGCGCGCGTTCGCCGCCGACCGGCCGCCGTTCAAGATCGTCGCCGCCGAGGCGCTGCTGGCGCTGGCCGCGGCGCCGCCGGCGACCGTCGACGACGTGGCGGACGCGCTGGCCTCGTATTCGCGGCTGGGCGGCGAGGTCGAGGTGGTCTTCGCCGCCATCCAGCGCGGCCTGGCGCTGCCCGAGGACCAGCTGCCCGACCGCGATCACGGCGAGCGACCGTCGGTCTCGGCGGCGGCCCGCCGACGCGTCGAAGCGCTGCGCGCCTGGCGCGGCGACCAGGCGGTGCGTTCGCAGCTCGAGGCGTCGATCGTCATGCCCCAGCGCCTCGTCGAGCGCCTCGCCGACGCCGGTCCGCGAACGCTCGAGGAGCTCGCCGCCGTCGAGGGGCTGCGCCGGTGGCGGGTCGCCGAATGGGGACCGGCCTTGCTCGCCGCCTGTGCGTGAGGTCGACGCCGGCGCGGGCGCGCGTCAGCGCGCGGCGGTCGGCGCCACGAAGCGGGCGTCGTGGATGCGCGGCAGCCGGGCCGGCATCGCCATGCGGGCGATCTCCCTGCCGAGCTGGACGTCGAGGATCACGAGATACTGATCGAAGACCTTGCGCCGGGCCGGATCCGGTTCGGCGTAGGCGGCGGCGAGCACGAAGCGGCCGTCGGGCGAGATGTCGAGCAGCTCGCGGACGTCGGCGCCGATCTTCTTCACCTGCCAGGTCGTCAGCGAGACCTCGTAGACGTCGGCGCGCTCGTAGGCGGCGTCGTGCTGGAAGATCACGCTGCCGCGGGCCGGCGCGTGGAGGAAGCGGTGGTGCCACGTCGGCGCGCCATCCGGGAAGCGGAACACCTCGATCTCGGTCTTGCGGGCCAGGTCCCAGGCCGCGATCAGGCCCGACTGATCGTCGGGGTTGCGGCGGAAGTAGAAGATCAGGTCACCGATCAACGCGACGTCGCTCATGACCAGCGGCGGCGCGGCGACCCGGGCGCGCGCGGCCTTGACCTTGGCCGGCTTGAGGGCGGTGGCCAGCGCCGGCCAGGCGGTGACGAACAGCCCGGCGCGCTTGCCCTGATAGGCGGCGCGCTTGCCGTCGGTCCCGACGGCGAGGGTGTGGCCGGCGTCGGCCAGCTTCTTGTCGACGATCGACACCGGCCTGGCGTCGGGTCCGACCACGCGGCGGTTCCAGGTCCACCACGAGCTACCTTCGCTGCGGGTGACCAGCACCTGGCCGCCGGCGGCGAAGAACAGCGGGGTCTCGAAGCACGCCCGCTTCTTGCTGTGACAGGCCGGGTCGCCGGCCAGCACCGTGATGCCCGGCGTGTCGAGCTGGCCGGCGATCACGGCGTGCACGCCGCTCGGTTCGGTGAGGACCTTGCCGTCGAGGAACAGCGGATCGCCGTTGGCGAGCTGGTGGAACGTGAAGGCCCAGCGCCGGGTCGCGCCGTCGACCGCCAGCTCCTGCGAGATGCCGGTGGGCAGGTCGTCGAGGATCGGGGTGGTCTTGCCGGTGGTGACGTCGGCGACGCCGAGATCGTGGGTGTTGTGCTCGCCGATGGCCTCGACCAGGTAGATGACCGGCGGCGGCGTGGGCACGTCGACCGGATCGGCGTGACCGCGCGGCGTCGCCAGCAACGTGGCGCACGCGACGGAGAGTGCGGCGGCGAGGCGCATGCACCGATCGTATCAGCGAACCCCAGAGCTCATCTGTGTTGATCCCGGATCGCGACGGGATCGTGGTCGAGGACGAGGCGCGTGCGAGGAGCGGAGGGGAGCGTGCTGAGGCACGTGACCCGAGCACCGGAGTGCGCAACGAAGTCATACGGCCACGAGACCAAGCGAGGCGGGTCAAGACAGGTGAGCTCTGGGGTCAGGTTCGGTTCCCGCCCGGCATGCGTGGCGCCCGTGGCAGACCCGCTCGGGCCGGGCCAGCCGGGTCACGGCGCCGCCGGGGTGTAGATCTCGATCGTCCCGACCGGGGCGCCGCTGTCGTCGACGCCGCCGAGCACGAGGATCTGGCCGGTCACCAGCGACGCGGCCACCGCGCCGGTGCGGGGCACGACCATGGGAATGGTGGCCAGCCGCGCCAGCGTGGTCAGGTCGATCACCTCGGCATCGGTGAGCAAGGCGCCGCCGGCGTCGCGCCCGCCGGCGATGATGGCGACGTCGCCATTGGCCGCCATCGCCGCACCCGTGCGCGGGGTCGCCAGCATGCTGTCGAGCTCGTCGAACAGCCCGGCCACCGGCCGCGCGAAGATCGCGGTCGGGGTCAACACGCCGCCGACCGCGCCGCCGAGCACGAGGACGCCGGCGTCGCGGGTGCCGACCGCGCCGTGGCCGACCCGGCGCGCCGACGCGACGCCAGCGTGCTGGGTGATGCCCTGGGGACCGATCCGCACCAGCCCGTCGGCGCCGGTGCCGTCGCCGACCACCACGGTGTAGATGGCATCGTTGAGCTGCACCGACGTCGCGGTGCCGGCCAGCGCCGGGCCGCTGGCGAGCGCGGTCGCCGACAGCGACAGCCCGTCCATGAACAGCGGCGGGTCGCCGGTCACCACGAAGGTCTCGGTGCGGACCGGCGCGGCGACGGCCCCGCTGCGTGACAGCAGCGGGTCGTCGGCGATCGGCAGCCACTGGCCGGCGGGGGCGACGGTGGCGTCGAAACGCCAGAACGTGCCGGTGGTGCCAGCCGGACCGCGGCCGCCGAAGACGTAGGCATACCCGGAGACGCCGGCGCCGACCGCCGCGCCGGCGCGGGCGCCGGGCGCCGCTTCACCCCGATCGAGCTCGTGCGCGTAGACGTCGTAGAGGTCGACCACGTCGAGCGGTGTGCCACCGGCGCCGGCGCCGCCGACCAGGAGGACGCCGAACCCGAAGCGGGCGACGCCGATCTCGGTGCGCGGCGGATCGAGCGCGACCGGGGCCGCGGCCAGGGTCTGCGGCGCGGCGACGTAGATCGCGACCGCGGCGTCGACGGCGGCGATCGGCAACACGCCGGAGCGGCCCCACGCCACCACGGTGCCGGCGTCATCGAGGCCCTCGAACGTCACCTGCCCGGCCGGGCCGTCGGCGGGGACGTCGATGCTGAGGTGGAACTTGCCATCGGTGTCGCGGGTCGTCTCGACCCGGCGGTACGGCAACGACAGCGTGAGCCGGGCCCGCGCGAGGTCGTCGAGCACCGTCGAGCCGGGCGCGGTGACCAGCTCGAGCGAGAACGTGCCGGTGGCGCCGCCGCAGCCGACGGCGCCCAGCGCGGCGCCGGTGATCACGGTCGCGGTCCGGACCGTCATGGCGTCACCACGCGCTCGAGCGCCGCCACGTCGATGCCGCGCACCGTGACCGTCTTGCGGCGCGAGCTGTGGCCGGCGGAGATCGCGACCGCCGCCCGGCTCACGCCCAGCGCCTTCGCGACCAGCTCGATCACGGCCGCGTTGGCCTCGCCGTCGACCGGCGGTGCGGTCACCGCCAGCTTGAGGCGATCGCCGTGCCGCGGCCCGAGTCGTGGTCGCGATGCCCGCGGCGACACCAGCACGTCGAACGCGATGCCGTCCGCGGTGGCGCGCACCCCGGTCACTTGCCGCCGCGCCCGAGCTCTCGGGCGCGCTTGGTCGCGGTCTCGACCGCGTTCATGAGGGTGGTCCGCAGGCCACCTTCTTCGAGCGTGTGCAGGCCGGCGATCGCGGTGCCGCCCGGCGAGGTCACCATGTCCTTGAGCCGGCCCGGGTGCTCGTCGGTGTCGAGCAAGAGCTTGGCCGAGCCCATCACGGTCTGCGCCGCCAGCCGTTGCGCGTTGCGCCGCGACAGGCCGACCTTGACGCCGGCGTCGGCGAGCGCCTCGATGATCAGGAAGATGTACGCCGGCCCCGAGCCCGACAGGCCGGTGACGGCGTCGAGCTGGCCCTCGTCGAGCACCACGGTCAGGCCGACGGCGTCGAACACCAGGCGGGCCTCGGCGAGATCGGCGTCGGTGGCGTGGCTGCCACGAGAGATCGCGGTCGCGCCGGCGCGCACCAGCGCCGGCATGTTCGGCATCGCGCGCACCACCCGGGCGCCGGACGGAAGCAGGCTCTCGATCGTCGCGGTGTCGACGCCGGCGGCGACCGAGATCACGAGCGCTCCCGCCATCACGTGGTTCGAGACCTCGCGCAGCACGCGCTCGAGGATCTGCGGCTTCACCGACAGCACCAGGATCTGCGCCTTGCGCGCCACCTCGGCGTTGTCGGCGGTGGTGACGATGGCGTAGCTGGCCTTCAGCTCGTCGAGCCGTTCGCTGCGCGGTGTCGACGCGATGATGTTCGCCGCCGCCACGACACCCCCCTGCACCAGCCCGCGGACCAGGGCCTCGGCCATGTTGCCGGCGCCGAGAAACCCGATCGTCTTGTCGAGGCGAGGAGAGGCAGGTGGAGCGAGCGTCACCGCACCGATCTACCACAGGCGCCCGGAAGCTCGCCGCACTGCGTTGACCGGCGTGCTTTCGCCGCGCTACCGTCGGGTCGCTTCAACGGGGAGACACCGAGACATGGCGACTCCAACCAGGCCGTGCCCGTACTGTGGCGCGGCTGTGCTGACGACGGCCCCGGCATGCGGGACCTGTGGACGACCGATTCCGACGGCGCCAGCCGCTCCGGCGGGCGGAGCTGCGAAGACGATGTTCGGCTACGCGGCGCCGGTGATCAAGCCGGGCGCACCGGCGGGACCGCCGTCCGCAGCGCCGCCGCCGTCGAATCCGGCGGCGACGATCATGGGGCAGGGCGGGATGATGCCCCCTCAGCCGGGTGGACCGCCGCCGGGCTTCGGTCCGCCGCCGGGCGGGCCGCCGCCGGGCTACGGTCCGCCGCCGGGCGGGCCGCCGCCGGGATACGGTGGACCGCCGCCGGGTGGGCCGCCGCCGGGCTATGGTGCGCCGCCGCCGGGCGGGCCGCCGCCGGGATACGGTGCGCCGCCGCCGGGTGGGCCGCCGCCGGGATACGGTGGGCCGCCGCCGGGTGGGCCGCCGCCGGGATACGGTGGGCCGCCGCCGGGCGGGCCGCCGCCGGGATACGGAGGACCGCCGCCGGGAGGACCGCCGCCGGGTTATGGTGCGCCGCCGGGAGGACCGCCACCGGGATACGGAGGACCGCCGCCGGGTGGCCCGCCGCCTGGGTACGGTGGGCCGCCGCCGGGTGGTTTCGGCGGCCCCGGTCCGGTTCCTGGCGGACCGCCGCCTGGCTACGGCGCGCCGATGGGTGGCGCACCGCCGATGAACGCGCCGGCGGGGATGGCTCCGCAGCCGTACGATCCGTGGGCGCCGCCGCAGCAGAATCTGCCCGGCGGCATGGACGACTTCGCACGGCGCCTGCCGCAGTCGAAGCCCGGCACGCTGTTCGGCGTGCCGCTGGCGACGCTGCGTGACGTCGGGCTGCAGCGCAAGGCGCTCTTCATCCTGGGCATCGCGCTGATCGCCGCGATCTTCGTTCCGGTGTCCTTCGATCCGTTCTTGTTCGCGTTCAAGGGCAACGTGTTCAAGGGCCTCGTCTGGCCAGCGATCGCGGGTGCCGCGTACCTGCTCGTGGCTGCCGCGCCACCCAACATCCGCAACCAGGTGCCGCCGATCGTCCTCGAGTGGCTGCCCTTCGGTGTGTCGTACTCGGGCGTGCTCATCGTCGGTCTCGGGCCGGCGGTGCCCGGGATGCCGGGCGTCAACATCATGTACGCCATCGGCATGGCGACGCTGATCTTCGGACTCCTGGCCCGCCTCGCCAATCCGACCGATCAGATCGCGCGCATCATCATCGCCGTCGGGGCCGGCTGCCTCTTGATCCCGTTCATCGACATCTTCGAGATGTTCGACGGCCCGGGCCTCTTCAAGGTGTACGCGATCCTGTGGATCCTCGTGATGGTGGTCGGCATGGCGTCCATCCTCTACGTCGTGCCCCCGAGCAAGCTGCCTCCGGCGCTGCAGGCGGTGGATGCGTTCGCGCCCCACGTGACCGCGGTGATGCTGCTGTGGCTGCCGCTTCAGATCGTGGTCTTCACGGTCGCCGTGATCGTGCACATGGATGGCGTGAAGGTGATCGAGCTGGTCTTGATGCTCGCCCGATCGGTGCTGACCTTGCTCGGCTTCTTCGGCGTCCTGATGCTGACCGCGCCCGCCGCGTACGACTCGATCATGAACATGGTCAAGGGCAACAAGGGCGCCGGCGGTCCACCGCAGGGTGGCGGCTATCCACCGCAAGGCGGAGGCTACCCACCGCAAGGTGGCGGCTACCCGCCGCAAGGTGGAGGCTACCCACCGCAAGGTGGCGGGTATCCGCCGCAGGGGCCCCCGGGCGGAGGTTATCCGCCGCCGCAGGGCGGAGGCGGCGGCTGGCCGCCGCAGCAGTAGGATCCGGTCTGCTGATCCTGGCCTCCGCGTCCCCCCGTCGCCGCGAGTTGCTGGCGCGGGTCGGCGTCGAGCTGGTCGTCCGGGCCTCGGACGTCGACGAGACCCAGCACGCCGGTGAAGCGCCCCGGGCCTACGTGTGCCGGGTGGCCGCAGCCAAGGCGGAGGCGTGCCCGCGCGGCGCCAACGACTGGGTGCTGGCCGCCGATACCATCGTCGAGCTCGACGGCGCGGTGTTCGGCAAGGCCGCCGACGCTGCCGAGGCGACCGCGATGCTGCGCTGCCTCGCTGGCCGCACCCACACCGTGACCACCGCGGTGCGCCTGCTCGGGCCGGCGGTCACCCGCGAGCTGGTGATCACGTCGGAGGTCGATCTGGTCGACGCCGACGACCAGCTGGTCGCCGACTACGTCGGGTCCGGAGAATGGGCCGGCAAGGCCGGTGCCTACGCGGTGCAGGGCATCGGCGCGGCGCTGGTGCGCGCGGTGCGCGGCTCGATCACCAACGTCATCGGCCTGCCGCTGGCCGAGGTCGTGGCGCTGCTGCGCGAGACCGGCGCCGGCGACGTCGCGCTGCGGCGAGGGCTGCCGGCGTGACCATCGCCGATCGGTGGCGCGCGGTGCGCACCGCGGTCGACGCTGCCTGTGTGGCGGCGGGCCGCGATCCAGCGTCGGTGACGATCGTCGCGGTCTCGAAGCTGCATCCGGCGTCGGCCGTCGACCAGGCCGCCGCCGCCGGCGTCACCGACGCCGGCGAGAGCTATGCGCAGGAGCTGGTGGCCAAGCAGCTCGAGGTGCGCGCCGCCGTGCGCTGGCACTTCATCGGACGCTTGCAGCGCAACAAGGCCCGGCTGGTCGCCGGCAAGGTCGCGCTGGTCCACGCCGTCGACTCGCTCGAGCTGGCGGTCGAGCTCGGCAAGCGCGGGCTCGCCGCCGGCACCGCCCAGTCGATCCTGGCCGCGGTCAACGTCGGCGGCGAGACCCAGAAGACCGGCGTCGAACCGGCCGCGGCGCCGGCCTTCATCGCCGCGCTGCGCGCCGTCGTCGGCGTCCGGCTCGACGGCCTCATGACCATGCCGCCGCCGGTCGACGATCCCGAGCTGGCCCGCCCGGCGTTCCGCGCCCTGCGCCTGCTGCGCGACCAGCTGGCGACGCCAGCGTCACCGCTGCCTCACCTGTCGATGGGCATGAGCGACGACTTCGCGGTCGCCATCGCCGAGGGCGCGACGCTGGTCCGCATCGGGACCGCGATCTTCGGCCCGCGCCCCGCGGACTGAACCGGGGCCAGGTTCCTACCGGGTCATGGCTTGAACTCGTTGATGGCTCCCGGCGCGAGGGTCCCGGCATCGGAGATCGGCGCCTTCACGAGGAGATAGCGCACCTCTGTGCCGTTCTGGCCCCGGTCGCGAATCGTCTTCAGGATCTTCGCCAGCGCTGGATCCTTCGTCGCGGCGAGCATCTGTGCGGCGAGGCGGTCGAGATAGTCGGGACTGCCCTGTTCGAGATCCCCGCTGCTACCGAGGTCCGCGCCACCGCCCTTGGCCTCGATGACGATGATGGTCTGATCCGGAGGCTTGCCGCTGACGTAGATGAAGTCCAGCTCGCCCGGTTTCCCGTCCTTGGACCACCCATCACCGGCGGGAAACACCCGCCGGAATTCCGGGTGCCGGGATGCCATGTAGTCCATGGCCGTGCGGCTGCCGATCCGCTCGCTGGCGCGGACGACCCGCTTCTTGGCGCCGCCGAGGTCGCGGCGAGCGATGGCGAGCTCGAGGAGGCGCTTCCTCCGCGTTCGGTCCGTGGACGCCTGCCACGCTTGCCTGAGGTGCTTCAGACCATCCTCGCCGAGGACGTCGTCGAGGTCGAAGCCGAGGGCGTCGGACAGATCCACCACATCCATGTCGAGCAGGTCGCGGTCGCGCATCGCCGCCCGGCGGTTCGCCAGGAGTCGTTCGGCAGCCTTCACGGTCGCCGGGTCCTGCAGCTCGTAGGCCGGATCTGCGAGGTCACTGCCCTTCTTGAAGCGGTCCTTGGTTCCGTCGCCCGCCGAACCCATCGCGATCGAGTCACGGGCCGGCGGGATCGCGGCGGTGGTGTCGGTCGCGGCGTCGGTCGCGGCGTCGGCGTCGGCGTCGGCGTCGGCGTCGGCGTCGGCGGCCTTCTCGTCGGGCGTCCGGCGCGAGGACTGCTTCGGCGCGTGGCGCTCGAAGCGCCCGATGGGCTGGTCCGCCGTCGGACCGATGATGATCTCGCCGGTGTCGGTGAGGTGCACGGGGTGAGAGGGAGCGAAGACCGGGACGCGGAGCTTGTTGGCGAGGTGCTGGGCGAGGCCGCGCGAGTGCGCACCGGTGTCGCACGAGAGCAAGCGGATGGCCGAGAACTCGCGGCCGGACTTGCGGATGAACTTGGCCAGGCTGGCGGCGTCGAGATACTGCTTCTTGCCGCCGCGGACGATGTAGACCTCGTCGGCGGTGCCATGCACGACCACGTCGAGCTGGCCCGGCTCCGGCGCGACCTTGCTGGCGAAGTCGAGGATGCGCTGGTCGTCGCCGGCGAGGACGACCGACCGGTGGTGCTGGTCGTGGTGCTCGCGGCGCACGCCGAGGGCGACCTCGTTCAGCTTCTTGATGACGAGCGTCTCGAACACGGCCTGGCGGAGGCCGGCCTGGACGTCGATGCGGTGGACGTAGGCCGCCGACTCCACCTGCGACGTCCCGTTGGCCAGCACGGTCGGGTTGACGATGATCGTGTGCGTCTTGCCGCCGACGACGAACGTGAACACGCCGCCGCCGCGGCTGGTCAGCTCGTAGGCCTCGCCGGCGAGCCACGTGCCCTTGCGGTCGACGTTGGCGCGCGCCTCGGCGGGCGTGGGCACCTTCCGGCCGCTGGACTGCGCGGTCGGCGCCTCGCCCGAGGTCACCTTGGGGTGCGGGTCGCCGCCGTCGGCGCCGCGCGGGTGGTCGAGCTCCGGCGCCGGCGCGCGTCGATGGTCGTTGCCGAGCTTGATCCTGTGATCCGGAGCGGGCCTGGCGGCTGGCGCGGCCGTGGCGACCGGCGCCGGCCTGGCGGCTGGCGCGGCCGTGGGGGCCGGACCGTCCGCCGGTGATACCCGGTCGCGCTCGAGCCCATCGCCCGAGCCACCGTCGCGGCGACCGGCGCCGGCGTCGTCGGCCGGTGGCCGGCTCGCGCCGGCCTCGGCACCGGGCGTGCGGTCGGGCGCGCCGACGTGGTCGAGGCCATCGGGCTCGCTGCCGTCGGCGTGCGAGCTGATGGCGTTGCTCCCGATCGAGCTGATCAGCGCGCGCTTCACGGCGGCCCACGAGAACGGCTCGTTGCCCAGCACGAGCGAGAGGAAGGCGTCCGGCAGGACCGTCCGGGGATCGAAGATCTTGGCGATCACCGACGGCGCGCCGCGGCGGCTGCTGCCGTTGCCGGCGAGCGGCGCCATGACGCCGCCCGCGATCGCGCCGGTCAGGATTCGCCTCGTCGCGCCGGCGAACTTGGCGCCGGCATCGCCGCCGGTGGCGAGCGCGCCACCGGCCTCGACCACCATGGTGGCCCCCTCGGACAGCGCGCCCTCGGCGGCGCCGGCCACCAGCTTCGCGATCGTCTTGCCGGTGAGCCGCTCGATCATCGCGAGCCGGGCCGCGACGACCTTGATCGCGAGCAGCTTCTCCGCGATCTTGGACCCGACCGCGTTGACCACGGCGGCGTAGATCTCCTCACCCACCACCGCGGTGGCATCCTGGGTGTCGAAGTCGGCGTCGAGGATCCGCTCCTTGACGGAGACGCTGACGACGCTGCCGATGCCGGCGTTGAGCGCGGTCATGAAGATCATCGGCCCCAGCCCGGTGCCGACACCTGCCGTCACGATCGCGAACAGCACCGACGCGAGCGTGCCGGCGACCAGCGCCGCCCAGGCGGCCTCCTCCTGCAACGCCGCCTTGAACGCCTCGCGGTCCTCCGCGACGTTGTCGCGCAGGGTTGCGAGCTGCTCGCGGTCCTCCTCGGCGGTGATCACGCCGCCGCTGAGCTGGGCCTGCGCGGTCTCGTGCTCGGCGACCTGCGTCGAGCGCTGGTACGCCTCGCGGGTCGAGGTGGCGCTGCCGAGGTTCTGCGTGCCGAGGCCGTTGTCGTCGACCTCGCGCTCACCGAGCGCGTGCTGGCTGGCGATCACGCGACGATTCGCCGACGGCCGCGTCGGATCGCCGGGCTCGGCGAGCAGCTGGCGGTGCGCGGGGTCCTTGATGCCGAGGACGTCGGCCACGACCACCGGCGACAGCGTCGCGATCCGCTCGCGCATGACGTGGGCGAGCTGGTTGTACTGCTTGTTGTCGAGCCGGTCGGTGCGGATCCCGGTGGCCTGTTCGCTGCCGGTGCGATCGTCGCCCATGTGCGGGAGCAGCAGGTCCTCGAACTCCCGCGACAGCTCGATGACGTACTGCAGGAACCGCTCGCGGGCGATCCTGACGCTGGCCGGCTCGTCGTCGCTGGCCGTCGCTGCCAGCTGCTCGGCCGCCACCAGCTGGTGATAGCGGACCGCCATGGGGACCCCGCCGCGCGCCGGCGGCAACAGCAGGCTGGTCCAGTGCGTGGCGACGTGGTGATCTGACGCGCCCTTCAACGTGAGCTCGAGCTCGGACAGCTTGACCGTCGAGCTCTCCTTGAGGCCGCTGTGCTCCGCGAGCGGGCCGAGGGTGTCGAGGCCGGCGAGGCGTGGATCGAGCTTCGCGAGCCGGGCATGGCGCTCGGCGACCGTCTCGATGCTGGCCTTGACCAGCTCGTTGGACGGATCCGCGCTGCCGAGGACCGCGTCGCGGATCACCGCGAACATGCGACCTGGCGTGATGGCGTCGCCGGGGCGGCCCTCGAGCTGGCCTTGCACCGAGGTGTAGTTCACGACCGCCAGCGCGACCTCGCCCCAGATCTGGGAGCGCAGGGTCGGCTCGTCCGGCCCCAGCTCCAGCTTGTAGATCGCGACGCTCTGCGTGAGGACCGACTTCCAGTCCTGATCGAGCGCCATGCGCAGGCGGTTGACTGCCTGGCTGACGCCATACCGGTGCTCGTCGGGCGCCCCACCCGCCGCGTCGCTGCGCCGCGACAACATCCGGCGCGCGAGCGCGCGGTCGTGCGGGTTCATGCCCTGGATCACGCGCAGCTGCAGCGCGGGGTCGGCACCGAGGCGCGCGGCGTCCGCGAACGACAGCTCGGCCAGGGCGCGAAGGCGCGCGGTGGCGGACGTCGAGGTGAGCCCGGCCAGTCCGCTGGCGGCGGCGGTGGCGGGGGCGGGGGGCTCCTCGGTCTCGGTCTGGCGCGCTGGCTGCCGCGCCGACAGCGTCGCGAGCACCTGCTCCCAGCCGCGCACGCCCAGCTTGCGCTGCAACACATCGACGAGCGGACCGTTCACGAGCACGGCGTCGCGGGTGGCGTCGTCGAGCTCGCCGATCACGCGCTGGACCTGCGCCACGCTGCCGTTGCCGGCGGCCAGCCGCAGCCGGGTCGTCGAATCCAGGCTGCCGTTCCTCGCCGTGGCGAGCGCGGCCTCGAGCTGGGTCTCGCTGCCGTCGATCGTCAGATCGGCACCGCCGACGGCGACCTGCTGCTCGGTGGACGCCCAGCCGATGTCGCGCTGCCACGCGCCCTGCTCGCGCATCGCCTCGCGGATGTAGTAGGTCAGCTCGAGGCCACCGGACAGCTTGCGGAACTCGCGATGGACCGCCTGCTGCTCGTCGGGGACCAGGCTGCCGAGCAAGCGGCCGGCGATGACGTCGATGCGGCCCTCGCCGTGCAGGACCTCCCAGATCTGCCGCGCCCGGATCTCGGCGTCGTGCTCGGAGAAGGCGGCGCGGACCTGGTCGCCAGGGCGGATCGACGGCTCGTCGGTGCCCGCGCCGGCGGCGGCGGCGGCCTGTTCCGCCGCGCGCTCCTGATCCACGCCCAGCGCGCGCGCCGCGTCGGCGAGCGGGACCTCGCGCGGCCCACGCATCGAGCTGAGCACGAGGGCGGCGTGCTGATCGGGCCCGGCGCCGTACTGCGATCGGTAGAGCGCGGCGAAGCCGTCGCGGTGACGGCCCTGGACCAGGATCGCGGCCACGGCGGTGTAGGCGGCTGCGGGGCTGTCGGCGTGGAGGGTCCCGAACGCGGTCCACAGCGCCTTGGCCAGCGCGCCTTCGCCTTCGCGGTCGCCGTCGGCGTCACCGCCGCCGGCCGGTACCGCCGGCAGGTGCAGCGTCTGCCGGACCGCGGTGAGGTCGGGCTCCTTGAACGCAGCCGCGACCCGGGTGTCCAGATCGCCGGCGTGGACGCGGAACGCG
This sequence comes from Myxococcales bacterium, assembly GCA_947483555.1. Classification (GTDB taxonomy): domain Bacteria; phylum Myxococcota_A; class Polyangia; order Haliangiales; family Haliangiaceae; genus UBA2376. Next base: position 44,622 of record CANKMW010000007.1, on the reverse strand, counting down.
GAGCGCATGAGATCGATCGGCGTCGGGATGAGCCCGGTGAGCGCCATCAGCTGCGGCATCTCGCGCAGCGCGGCGGTCCGGAAGCCATGCCAGACCGCCGTGGTCTGGTCGGCGTCGTGGCGCGCGATCGCGCGGGCCAGCGCGCGCGACTCGGTCTCGGCCCACTCCGACAGCGTGCGGCCCGCGACCAGGATCTCGTGCATCGCCTGCTGCAGGGGCGTCTTGCCGGCGGCCGCGGCCTGGTCGCCGTGGACCACCTTGCCGCCGACGACGCCGGTGCTCGCGGCCGCGTCGGCGTCGACCACGCGCGCGATCGTGGCGCGCTCCACATCGCCGCCGTGCTCGTCGACCCAGCTGCGCAGCACGACCCGATGACGCTGTTCGAGCCGGCGTTCGAGCTCGGTGCCAACGGTGAGGCGCTCGCGACGTAGCCAGCCGAGCAGTGGCTCGGTGGCGGCCTCGCGCTCGAGCTCCACCAGGATGTCCCGGATCAAGCGCACGCGGGCGGGGTTGTCGGCCTGGCCCCAGCTGCCGTGCAGCCTCGGCTTCGAGTGGTCGGACGGATCGGTGAGGCCGCCACGACGCCCGGCCTTGCCGGTGATGGCGTCGTGCACGCGCTCGACGAACGTGTCGAGCCGGACCCCGAGCTCGAGTCGATCCTCACCCGACAGCCGGGGATCGATCTCGGCGTCCGGCAGCTCCGGTCCGTGGTCGGCGGCCGCACCCCACATCTCGCGGCACACCTGGAGCGGCACGAGCTGCTGGCCACCCACCTTGACCGGGCGATCGAGCCTGGCGATGCCCTTGCCGAACACCGCGTCGCGCTCGAGCGCTGCGAGGCCGTCGGGATCCGAGGCCGCCGCCGCGCGCAACGCCGCCACGGTGCGGACGCCATCGCCAGCTTCGACCGCGGTGATCAGGTCGTCGACGTCCGACCGTTGCGCGTGGCCGGTCGCGGCGAGGCGCGCGATCTCACGCTGCTGGTCCTTGGGTAGGTGGGCGTAGATGTCCGCCTTGAGGCCGGGATGGGCCAGCGCGCGCGTCCGCACCGCCACCGGGTGCGACATGAACCACGGCCGCAACAGCGCGATCGACGTGCTCCGAGCGCCGACCGGGCGGAAGTACGTGCGCCCATCGAGCGTCATGCTCGGCGCCGCGTCGCGGCACTGCTGGTACAGCGCCTCGACCACGTCGAGGCTGCGGAGGATGGCGCTGCCGTGCGCCGGATCGATCGACTGGACCAGGCGCTGGTACAGGTCGGGGTCGTTCATCACGCGCTCGCGCACCCGCGGGCCGGCGGCACGGATGCGCAGCTCGATCCGGGCCAGCTCGTCCCGGCTCAGGGGCTTGTCCAGGGCGCCGCCGATCGCTTCCCGGATGTAGCTGCCGAGCTGGCGAGTCTCCTCGGCGAGCGGGTCGTCGACGGTCGCGGCGGCAGCTCCCGGCGCCGTGGCCGCCGCCGCGGCCGGTGGCGGCGACGCGTGTGGCTGCGATGCCGGCTCATCGGCATGCGGCACGACCACCGGTTTCGGTGCCGCGAACGGTTCCTTGCGCTCGAGCCCATCGAGGAGGTCCTGGCAGGCGGCCTTGCGCGCCGCCGCACCCGCGATTCCACCCTCGATCAGTCCGTGGAGGTAGACCGCCAGGTCCTTGATGCCGAGCTCGGGGGCCGACGCCAGCGCGCCCCGGCCATGCGGCGACAGCATCGCGTGGTGCGCGACCAGGCGAGCGCCGACCTCGTGGATGTCGCCGCCGCGCACCAGGTCGCGGATCGCGGCCTTGATGGTCCGGAGCTTGCCGCGATCGCCGGCGTGGATCTGCTTCGCCTCGCGGAACGCGGCGAGGTACGGCTCACGCCCGGGGCGAGCCAGCGCCGCCGCGACGTTCGGCACCTCGCCGTGGTCGCCGGGCTGCACCAGCAGCACGTAGACCAGCGAGCGGAACACCACCGGCGGGACCGGGCACACCGGCTTCGCGGCATCGGTGAACAGGGTGCCGCCGATCGCGTGCCAGCGCGCCGAGATAGCAGCGGCGGGGTCGCTGGCAGCGGTCGGAGCGATCGGAGCCGGCTGCGCGGCGCGCTCGCCCTTGCGCTTGAGCTGCACCGCGCCGCTCGCACCGTGGCGTGCGCCGCCGTCGGCGAAGCGCGCCGCCACCGAGTCGCCACGCTCGACCGCAGCGGCGACGTCGTCGGCCTCGTGCTCGTGCGGATCGCCGGCGGCCCCGACCCCGCCGGCCAGCCGGGCGCCGGCGTGCTGCTGCAGCACGTGCGTGACCTCGTGCGCCACCAGGCCCAGGCTCGGGTTCGACGGCAACACCACCGCCGCGCCGGTCGCGAAGCCCTCGGCGCCCAGCTCGCCGAGCGCGGCGTCGGCCTCCGGACCCTGGTGGCCGCTGACGTGCGACAGGTCGCGGCCGAACGCCTCCTCGAGCTGCGCGCGATGCGGCAGCTCGCCGGCCGGCGCCGACAGTCCGTGATCGGCGGCATCGAGCAGATGCACCGCGAACGGATCCTCGTGATCGTCGGGCGGGTCGCCCGCAGCCGCCGGCTCGGTCAAGGCCCCCATCGGGACCGACGCCTCGGTGGCCGGCGGACGTGATGCGGCGGCCGTGCGGCTCGGGGTCAGCGGACCTTTGCCGGGGACCCCGCCGCGGCCACCGCCGCGACGTGAGTCGCCACCGCCACCCCCGGGGCGGCGCGACGAGGCACGCGAGCTGTCGTCGTGGATCATGGCCGCGGCCTGCGCCGCGGCACCTGCTACAGCACGGGCCGTGCCGGCGATCGACGGGCCCAACTCCGCGCGTTCCTTGGCGTGAGCGCCGGCGGCGCCGGTGACAGCTTCGAGGTGTCACCTGCCGTCGCGGTGACACCGGCGCCGGGGTACGAGAGGTCCCCCGATCAGAACAAGCGGCCCTGGCCGCTGCCGCCGCTGGGCGCCTTGGCGGGCGCCGCCAGGCCGAGGTGACCGTAGGCCGCCGCGGTCGCGACCCGGCCCCGCGGGGTGCGGGCGATGAAGCCGATCTGGAGCAGGAACGGCTCGACGACCTCCTCGAGCGTGCCGCGCTCCTCGGACAGCGACGCGGCGATGGCATCGACGCCCGCCGGCCCGCCGTCGAAGCGTTCGCACAGCACGCCGAGATAGCCGCGGTCGAGGGCGTCGAGACCGGCGTGGTCCACCGCCAGGCGGTCGAGCGCGCCCGACGCCACCGCGGCGTTGATCGAGCCGTCGCCCTCGACGGCGGCGAAGTCGCGCACCCGGCGCAGGAGCCGGTTGGCGATCCGTGGTGTACCTCGCGCCCGCCGCGCGATCTCGACCGCGCCCTGGCCATCGATGGTCACGCCGATCAGGCGCGCGCTGCGGCGCACGATCGCGGTCAGGTCGTCGAGCTCGTAGTAGCGCAGCTGCCAGTGGAAGCCGAAGCGGTCGAGCAGCGGCCCCGACAAGAGGCCCATCCGCGTGGTGGCGCCGAGCAAGGTGAAGCGCGGCAGCTGGATGGCCATCGCCTTGGCGTGCGGGCCGTCGCCGATGAACAGATCGAAGCGGAAGTCCTCCATCGCCGGATACAGGTTCTCCTCGACGATCGGCGACAGGCGGTGGATCTCGTCGATGAACAGGGCGTCGCGCTCGCCGAGCTGGGTGAGCAGGCTGGCCAGCATGCCCTTGTGATCGATGGCCGGGCCGCTCGAGACCACCAGGTTGACACCAAGCTCGTTGGCGATGACGTGGGCCAGCGTGGTCTTGCCCAGCCCGGGCGGCCCGGCGAACAGGAAGTGATCGAGCGGCCAGCCGTTGTCGCGCGCGGCCTGGACGCTGACCCGCAGGTTGTCGATCAGCTCCTTCTGCCCGATGTAGTCGGCGAAGGTGCGGGGCCGCAGCGCCGCCTGCCACGCCTGCTCGCCCTGGCGCTCACCGGCGACGACCTCGCGATCGCCGGCCACCTCACCGCCGGTGTCGCCCGAGTCGTCGTGTTTCTTGCGGGCCACGGCTAGTCTTACCGCGGCATCGCGCGCAGTGCCTGGCGCAGCAGCGTCTCGAGGGTGATCCCCGGCCCCACCGCGAGGTCGGCGACCGCGGCCTCGGCCTCGACCGGCTTCCAGCCCATGCCGACCAGCGCGCCGAGCACCTCGTCGAGCATGGGGTCGCGCCGTGACGAGCTGCTGCGGCTACCGCCCGCCGCTGCCACCGCGCGCGGCTCGCCGGTCGCCGACCAGGTCAGGAGCAGCAGGTCGCATTTTTCGCGCAGCTCGACGACCAGCAGCTCGGCGGTCTTCTTGCCGACGCCCTTGATGCGGGTCAGCCCGCTGGTCTCCTCGCGGGCGATCAGCTCGGCGATGCTGCGCGGTTCGTGGCCGCCCGACAGGATCCCCATCGCCGACGACGGGCCGACGTTCTTCACCGTGATCAGCAGATCGAACAGCTCGCGCTCGGCGGCGGTGAAGAAGCCGTACAGCGCGATCTTGTTTTCCTGGGCGTGGGTGAAGACCCGCAGCGTGACCTCCTCGCCCTCGGCCGGCAGGGCGCCGAGCGTGAAGCCCGAGCAGGTGACCTCGTAGCCGACGCCGCCGCAGTCGATCACCACGTGGGCGCCGGCGCGCGCCACCAGCGTCCCGCGCAGGCGGCCGATCACGGGTGCCCGCCCGGCCGCAGCGCCGCCGAGCGCGCGCCGCGCATCACGATCGCCGTCGCCACGGCGCGAGCGTGGGTGATGGCCAGCGCCAGCGCGTCGCCGGCATCGGCACGCGGCGGCCGGCGTAGCCCGATCAGGGCCGCCACCATGCGGGCCACCTGCTCCTTGTCGGCGCGGCCGCGGCCGGTGATCGCCTTCTTGACCAGCGGCGCGGTGTACGACGCGACGGTGATGCCGCGCAGGCCGACCACCGCCAGCGCCATGCCGCGGGCCTGGGCCAGCGCCAGCGCGCTGCGCACGTTGATGCGCGCGAACACCTCCTCGAGCGCGACCACGTCGGGTCGGAGCTCGTCGAGGATCTCGGCCAGGCCGCGCGCGATCTCGCCGAGCCGGGCCTCGGCCGGCCGGTCGCCGGGCGCGGTGAGCACACCGCACTCGACATAACTCAGCGTGTCGCCGGCGGCGGCGACCATGCCGTAGCCGCACACGCGGCTGCCCGGATCGATGCCGAGGATACGCACGTGGCCGGGACGCTAGCGCGGCGCTGTGACAGCCGTCATCCGCAGCCGGCGTCGCCGGGCGGGCACTTGAAGCGGATATGGAAGTGGTCGTCGTGATGGGGCTCGTGACGCACCAGCCCGTCGCCGCTCGACTTGCCCTCGGGGTACTGGAACAGGCGATCGAGGTAGCCCTCGTCGACGCCGCGGCTGGCGGCCCAGTCGTAGAGCAGGCCCTGGACGTCATAGTCGACGAAGATGGCCTGCACGCCGCCGGCGTCGTCGGCGGTGCGCGCGAACGCGACCAGCAGGTCCCAGGTCGCGGCGCGGTCGAGGTTGGCCGCCGTGGCGGTCACGAACGACGACGGATAGGCGGCCGGCTTGCGCTTGAAGTAGAAGCCGATGTCGAGGTCGCGACCCGACTGGTGCGAGCGGTGCTCGCTGATCGAGCCGCCGCGCTTCGCCGACAGGTCGCCGATCGCCAGCGTGTGCAGGCGGCGGTGATCGCCACGCACGGAGGCGATCGCGTCGCGCACCCGACCGACGACGTGGGCGGCGCCGTAGGCGCGCTGCGGTCGACGGATCAGATAGCCCTTGCCCTGCGGCAGGCGGGTGGCCCGGCGCAGCGTGCCCGACCACGGTTGGCCGACGCTCTGGCCGGCGACCAGCGGGATCTCGATGGCCGCGGCCCGGTTGGCGACCCGCTTGCCCGGCCGGGCGGACGCCTTGCCCTTGCACACCGGCACCGCGAGTCGCTGGCCGGCGAGGATGGTCGTACCGTCGAGATCGTTGGCGCGCTGCAGCGCGGCCACGGTGCAATCGTAGCGACGAGCGATGCCCGACAGGGTCTGGCCCGACTTGACGCGCAGGCGGGCCTGGATCTCGGCCGACGCCGGCCGGGCCGCGAGCAGAGCTGTGGCAGTGACGAGCGCGAGCCTTGCGATTACTGCGGTGCGCACGAAGCCTCCCGGGGACGGATCAGGAGCGTGACGCGGCGGTGGCCCTGGATCCACTTTTTCTGCACCGCTGTTCGATCATTCGCAACACCCTGGTCAGGTCCTCCTGCAACGGCTCCTCGAAGTCGCCGCGCTCCAGGGTGCCGGCCGCGGTGACCAGCGCGCGGGCGTCGCCGCACGCGGCGTGGACCCGGGCGAACCCGTCGTAGTGGGCCTTGTACAGCCGCAGCTCGACCAGGGACGCGTTGTTGGGACGCTCCCACAAGGTCAGATCTTCAACCAGCCGATCGATGATCGTGGCCTTGGCGGCCAGCTTGGCGGGGTCAGGCTGCTTCGACGTGTAGAGCGCGGCGAGCTCCTGGTAAGCGGCGAAGCTGCGGTCCACGCGCACCGCCCGCGCCGCTTGCGCGGCGGCCCACGCGGCGCGCTCCGGGGCGCCGGCGCCGAAGCGCTCGACCAACCACACGTCGGTGAGGGTGTCACCCACGTACTCGGCCAGGCCTTCGTTGAAGTACATCTGATCGGGGATGAGCACGGTGGCGTGGACCGACTCGTGGATCAGCACGTTGGCCAGCGCGGCGAAGGCGTCGTCGTCGGGCGACAGCATCGACGACACCACCGGGTCGGGAAACCAGCCGCCGGTCGAGTAGGCGCCGGCCGGCCGGGCCATCGCGTCCCATCCGTCGCGCCGCAGCTGGTCGCGGTGCCGCACCGCCTCGGCCTCGTCGAACCAACCCAGGCCGGTGAAGCAGCCGGCGATGGGGAAACACCAGCTGCGGGCCTCGAACGACAGCGCCGGTGCCGCGCCGACGAACCACACCGTGCCGCTGGCGGCGACGTCGACGTAGCGGGTGTAGTTCTTCGAGGTGTCGAGTCCCATGCGGGCGCCGAACGCCTTGATGCCGGCGATCTCGGTCAGCAGCACCCGCGTGCGTTCGGGCGTCTCGGGGTCGGTGATGACCTGGTCGATGGGCCGGGCCCGGGCCAGCAGGTCGAGCTGGCCGCCCGCCGCCTGGGCCAGGTAGCGGGTCATCAGGCAACCGCCGAGCGTGGCGGCGAGCGCCGCGGCCAGCAGCGCCCCGGCGGCGCTTCGAGCGATCAAAGCGCCTCGGCCAGCGCCTTCGCCAGCGCCGCGCCGTCATCACCGAGACGTCCGGGTTTCCAGCCGATGCCGAGGCCGTCCGGGCCCAGCCTGGGAATGATGTGGAAGTGGACGTGCAGCACGGCCTGGTGGGCGCCAGCGCCGTTGTTCTGCAGGATGTTGTAGGCGGTCGCGCCGCTGACCTTCATGACCGCGCGGGCCAGGCGGGGCAGGGCGCGGCCGATGGCGGCGGCGCTGTCGTCGGACAGCTGATCGATGGTCTCGGCGGGCTCCTTGGGAATCACCAGCAGGTGACCCTTGGCGAGCGGGAAGACGTCGAGGAACGCCAGCACCTGATCGTCCTCGTACACCTTGTGGCAGGGTAGCTCGCCGCGCAGGATCTTGCTGAACACGGTCTCGGACATGGCGGCGATGTTCACGCACGACACCCCGGTTGTCATCTGTCAGCGGCGATGGACGACCGCGACGGCTACCCTCGACGGATGCGGGCCGCGAACCTCCTCGATGCGCTGGTCGTTGCGGCGCTCGCCGCCTTGGCCCCGGCCTGCCACTGCGTCGAAGCCGACCCCGCGGCGCTGATCGCCCAGCGAGCGCCGGTCGGCGCCGACGCCTGTGGTGAGGTCGGCTGGTTCCACGATCAGCCCACGGACGGCTTCGGGGCCCGGCGCCGCACGGACGCGCGCGCGCGTCCGCCGGTGGGGTCGCCCGAGCCGGCGCGGGCGTGCGTGATGGCGGCGCTGGCCGTGGGGCGCGGGTTCCACGTGCTGGTCGACGCCGAGGTGGCGGACGGCCGGATCGCGGTCGGCTGGGCCAGCGACGGCGTCGGCTTCATCAGGCTCGACTATCAGGCCACCTACGGCATGTATCCCGGCACCGACAGCGAGGAGCTGCAGTGGACGGGCTGCGCATCGCTCGAGTCGCATGGCGCCGCCTGTCCGACGCTGCCCCTCGACCTCTGCCTCGGTTGCGTGGGGCCGCGGCCGGCGCGTTGAGCCCGGTCGAGCGTGGCCGGACCGGCTTCCGGCGCCGAACTTCGCTATCCTGAAGGGATGCTTCCGAGTCCGGGCGAGAGGGAGCGCTTCGACGTTCGCGGCAAGCTCGGTTCGGGAGGCAACGGGGTGGTCTACCGCGTCCTCGATCGCGTGCGGGGGACCGAGGTCGCGCTCAAGGCGCTGACCGGCACCGGCGGCCGCGAGCTGTACCGGTTCAAGCGCGAGTTTCGCGCCCTGGTCGACCTGGCCCACCCCAACCTGGTCGCCCTGCACGAGCTGTACACCTACGGCGACGAGTGGCTGTTCACGATGGAGCTGGTCGACGGCGTGACGTTTCACGAGCACGTGCGACCGCCGCTGACGCCGCTGGCCGCGGCCGACGACGAGACCGCGGCGCGCGGCTCGGGTCAGCACCCGCTGCACAGCCTGGGCGAGCTGGATCCGGTGCGGCTGCGCGCCGCGCTCTATCAGCTCGCCGACGGGCTGTACGCCCTGCACGGCGCCGGCAAGCTGCACCGCGACATCAAACCCTCCAACGTGATGGTCGATCGCAGCGGCCGGGTCGTCATCCTCGACTTCGGCCTGGTCACCGACGTCCAGGCGATGCACCTCGATCGCACCCACGACCAGGTCGCGGTCGGCACGCCGGCCTACATGTCGCCCGAGCAGGTGCTCGACCGCCCGCTGACCGAGGCCAGCGACTGGTACGCGGTCGGCGTGATGCTCTACGAGGCGCTGACCGGTCGCCGGGTGTTCGACGGCCGCGCCGAGGACGTGATGCGCCGCAAGACGCAGACCGATGCGCCGCCGGTGCGGGGTCCGGACACCGAGGCCAACCTCGAGCTGTCGGCGCTGTGCAAGGCGCTCTTGCGGCGCGATCCGGCGGCGCGGCCGACCGGCGCGGCGGTGCTGGCGGCGCTGGGGCGCGAGCCGTCGCCGGCGACGGTCCGCCTGCGCGAGCAGGCCGAGCGGTCGCCGTTCGTCGGACGCACCGAGGAGCTGGCTCGCCTTCGCGCGGCGCTGGCCGACGCCCGGGTTGGCGGTGCCGCGTGTCTGGTCGTCGGCGCGTCGGGCATGGGCAAGACCGCCCTGGTGCGGGCGTTTCTCGACGAGGTGTCGGTCGACGGCGAGGCGGTGATCCTGGACGGCCGCTGCTACGAGCGTGAGGCGGTGCCTTACAAGGCGCTCGACGGCGTCATCGACGACCTGACGGCGTGGCTGATGCGGCAGTCCGCCGAGCAGGTGGCCCGGTTGCGGCCGCCCGAGGTGGGCGCGCTCGGTCGCGTCTTCCCGGTCATCCGCCGCGTGCCGGGCCTGGCGCCGGCCACCATCGGCGGCGTCGCGATCGATCCAGTCGAGTCGCGGCGGCGCGCCCTGGCGGCGCTCCGCCAGCTGCTGGCGGCGATCGGCGCCGACCGCCCGCTGGTGGTGTGCATCGACGACCTGCAATGGGGTGACGCCGACAGCGCCACCGCGCTGGCCGAGCTGGTGCGCGGCCCCGAGGCTCCGAAGCTGCTGCTGATCTGCACCCATCGCGCGGAGGATGTGCCGGGCCACCTGTTCGACGCGGTCGCGGCGGCGGCGGTGTCGCGGCTCCATCGGGTCGACCTCGGCGGCCTGTCGGCCGACGACGCCCATGCGCTGTGGACGGCGCTCCGCGGTGGCGTCGACGGTGACGCGGCGGTGCGCGACGCCAGCGGCAGCCCGATGTTGCTCACCGAGATCGCGCACTTCGCCGCCGCCGGCTGGTCGGCGGTCCACAGCGTCGACGATGCGGTGCGGGTGCGCTTCGCGAGCCTGCCGCCGGAGGCGCGCGCCCTGCTGTGCGCGGTGGCGGTCGCGGCCCGTCCGGTGGCCACCGAGTTGATGGTGCGGGCGGCCGCGCTCGATGACGGCACCGCCGCGCTCGCCGCGCTGCGGGTCGAGCGCCTGGTCCGGGTTCGGGGCGCTGCCCCGACCACGATCGAGCCCAGTCACGATCGGATCCGCGAGGCGGTGCTCACCGCGATGTCGCTCACCGAGCGCCGCCATGCCCACGCCGCGATCGCCGCCGTGCTGAGCGACGGCGAGACCGGCGATCGCGAGCTGCTGATCGAACACCTGCTCGGTGCCGGCGACGCGACGGCGGCCGCGCGGCACGCCGAGGTCGCTGCGCACGACGCCGAGGAGCGGCTGGCGCCGCACCGAGCCAGCGAGCTGTACGCGCTGGCGTTACGCGAAGGCACCTTCGACGACGCTCGCCGCGGCGAGGTGACCGCGCGGCGGGCCCGGACCCTGGCCGCCACCGGCCGCCTGCTCGAGGCGGCCGACGAGTATCAGGCGGCGGCGGCGCTGGTGGCGTCGCCCCGCGACAAGCTCGGGCTGCGCCGGCGCAGCGCCGAACAGCTGCTGCGCGCCGGTCAGCTCGATGACGGCGTGGCGGCGTCGCGCGCGTTGCTGGCGGCGGTCGGCGTCCGGATGCCGCGCGGTTGGCGGGGCACGGTGGCGGCCCTGCTCGCCGAGCGACTCCGCCTCCGGCTGCGCGGGCTGACCTTCACGCCGCGGGCCGAGGCCGACGTCGACCCGGCGCGGATCGATCGCATCGACCTGCTGTGGTCGGTGGCCAGCGGGTTCACGTTCGTGCAGCCGGTGATGATGCGAGTGCTGGCGGCGCGGATGCTGCGCGAGGCGCTGGCCGCCGGCGAGCGTCGTCGGCTCGCGCTCGCCCTCGCGCTCGAGCTCGGCTACCTCTCGACCGGGGGCCACCCGACCCGCGATCAGGTCGAGCGTCTGTACCGGCGTGCGTATGCGCTGGCGACCGAGCTGAGCCAGGGCGACCTGCGCGGGTTCGTCCTCGCGTGCGGCGGGGTCGCGGCCTACCTGCGCGGCGACTATCCGCTGTCGCGCGCCCGCCTGACCGAGGGCGAGGGGCTCCTGCGCGACAGCGGTCCCGACATGCGGTGGCAGCTCGACACCACCGAGGTGTTCCAGATCACCACGCTGTGGTGTCTGGGCGAGCTGAAGGAGCTGTTACGGCTCCACCCGATCTACCTGCGGGCAGCCGACGACGCCGGCAATGTCCACCTGCAGCGCGGGCTGCGCGGGTGGCGCGCCAACGTGGCCTGGCTCATCGTCGATGATCCTGCCACCGCCCGGGTCCAGGCCGCGCTGGCCGCGCCCCACGCCGCCGACAGCACCTTCCACCTCCACCACTACTACGACGTCTACGCCAACATGCTCATCGAGCTGTACCAGCGCGACGGCGAGGCGGCGTCGGCGCGCATCGAGCACGCGTGGCGTGGTCTGGCCGGCTCGCACCTGCTCCGGATCGAGGCGGTCGACATCGAGGCCCACTTCCTGCGCGGTATCGCGTCAGTGGCGTTGGCGGTGGCGAGCCCGGCCGCCGAGCCCGGCGGCGACGGCGGTGCCGCGGCGCTGGCGCGGGCGGCGGCGTGCGCGACGCACCTGGAGCGGGTCGGCGCGCCGGTGGCCCTGGTGCTGGGCGCGCAGCTGCGCGGCGCCGTCGAGCTGGCGAGCGACAACCGCAGTGCTGCCCTCGCCGCGCTGCGGCGGGCCGCCGAGCTGGCCGCCACCAGCGCCATGGAGGTCCATCGTGCGATCGCCGAACTCCGGCTGGGCGAGCTGGAGGACGACGACGCCGGTGCCGCCCGCGCCGAGGCCGCCCGCCACGCCCTGCGGGCCCAGGGCGTGATCGATCCGGCGGCGTTCGCGGCCATGTTGAGTCCGCGAGCTCAGGGATCGAAGCGATAGCCCGAGCCGCGCACGGTGATGAAGTGAGTCGGGCGCTCGGCATCGACCTCGAAGCGCTTGCGGAGCTGGCCGACGAAGTTGTCGATCGTGCGCGGCGATCCGGCGGTCTGGCCCCAGACATGGGCCAGCAGCCGGTTGCGGCCGAAGACCTGCGACGGGTGGCGGACGAAGAACCACAGCAGCTCGAACTCGAGGTGGGTCAGCTTCACCGGCTCACCGCCGCGAGTGACGGTGCGCTGGGCGTTGTCGACGATCACGTCGGCGAACCGGGTCACCTCGCCGTCCAGGGTCGGGGGTTCGAGGACCGCGGTGACCGCCTGGCTGCGGCGCAGCACGGCATCGATGCGGGCCAGCAGCTCGGCGAGCGCGAACGGCTTGGTGACGTAGTCGTCGGCACCCAGGCGCAGCGCGGCGACCTTGTCGTACTCGCCGTCGCGCGCCGATAGCACGATCACCGGCACGACGTTGCCGGCGTCGCGCATCGCGCTCAGCACCTCGAGGCCGTTGCGGCGCGGCAGGTTGATGTCGAGCAGGACCAGATCGAAGACCCGGTCGCAGAGCGTGGTGAGCGCCAGCTCGCCGTCGGCGGCGATGGTCGCGTTGTGGCCGGCGAGGCGGAGGTTGAGCGACAGCCCGGTGGCGATGGCCTCGTCGTCCTCGACGATCAAGATCTCGCGTCCGGGAGCGGTGGTGGTGGTGGTGGTCACGGCAGCTCGGTGGTGGGGCGGGCGGGCACCGTGGCCAGCTCGGCGTGGGAGGAGGCGCGAACCGGCGGCCGCGGCAGGCTGATCCGGAACGTGGAGCCGCGGCCGGGCGCCGAGTCGAGGAGGTCGACCGTGCCCCGGTGGGCGCGCACGATGGCGCGCACGATCGCCAGCCCGAGGCCAACGCCGGGCGCCCGGCTGTCGATCGCCGCTCGACCGCGGGTGAAGCCCTCGAACAGGTCGCCACGCTCGGCGGGGTCGACCCCGATGCCGTTGTCCTCGACCAGGATCTCGACGCGACGCTTGGTGGTCCGGGCCCGCAACGTGATCCGCTTGTCGTCGCCGGAGTACTTCCACGCGTTGACGAGCAGGTTGAGGACGGCGCGCGTCAACGTGCCGCGGTCGCCGATCAGGATCAGCCCGGGCTCGAGGTCGAGCTCGATCGTCGTCGGTCGCACCAGGGTGGCGGCGTCGAACGCCGCCACCGACTCGGCGGCCAGGTCGGTCATCGGCAGCGGCAACATCTCGAAGGCGTGACGGCCGGCCTGGAAGCGCGACAGGTCGAGCGTGCGCACCAGCAGGTGCTCGAGTCGCGACACCTCGCGGGTCAAGAGCGCGATCACCGCCGCCCGTTCGCCCTCGGGCAGTCGGCCGTCGGCGAGCGACTCCATGAGCAGGCGGATCGAGGTCAGCGGCGTGCGCAGCTCGTGCGACACCGAGGAGAAGAAGTCGTTCTGCACCCGGGCCAGCGACGCGCCCTTGCCGACGAAGATCGAGCCCAGGATATAGCCGGTGGCGGCGGTGGCGGTGAACGCCAGCACCAGCACGCCGAGCACGACCGAGAACAGCGACGACGAGCCCACCGCCAGCATCACGATGCCGATCGCGGTCATCAGCACGGTCGGCACCAGCACCGCGAGCATCAGCACGAGCTGAGCGCGGCGGAGCTGGATGATGGCGGGCGGGAACCGCATTTGCCTGCGGCACTATGCCATGGACCGCCCGATCCGACCCGGCCGGGCGCGGCCGTGAGCCGGGATCCGGCGCTCAGTCCATCGGCGCCGCGGCGCCGGCCAGCGTCTGGTCGATGATCTGGGCCGGAATCGCCAGCGCCTCGGCGATGCGCGCCATCTCGGCGTACTCCTCGTCGGCGACGTGGCCATCGACGCCGGCGATCACCGTCAGGTGCTGGACCAGCTGGGCGCGGCGGGCGAGCGAGAACCCCGCCACCTCGCCGAGCAGCGTGTCGAGCTCGGTGCGGATCGCCGTCAGGTCCTCGGGCGGACGGGCCTGCTTGGCACCGAGCAAGGCGCGCAACGCCGCCATCTCGGCGTCGGACACCCCCTGATGGGACGCCGCGACGCTGACCCCGCCGCAATACAGCGCCCGACGCATCTTGTCGGCCTCGTCGCCTTTGTCCTCGAGGTACGACGGCTCCATCAGCGCCAGGTCACGCTCGACGATCTGCTCGACGTCGTCGATCGACAGCTCGCCACCGCTCTTGCCGAGGTGGTCGTGGAACAACCGGCTCTTGCCGAACGCGAGCAGGGCGCGCACCCGCACCGGCGTGTACGGGTGGGTCGAGAAGCAGTCGAGCGTATCGTCATCGTCGCGGACCTCGTGCGCGGCGTTGGGCGCCGAGGCCAGCGACTCGACCTGCGACGCGAACGCCTCGAGGTCGGTGGTGATCACCGGCCGCGACAGGCCGCTCGACATCTTGAAGAACGCGGTGGCCGCGACCTCGGCGTCACCGGCGCACAGCAGGCCGGCTCGATCGGCCGACACCTCGGCGGCGCGACACCACACGAACAGCCGCAGCTGGGTGGCGCGCGACACCAGCGTGCCGCCGATGTCCTCGATGGTGGCCGTGACCGGCATCGGGATCCCGAGGTGATCGAACAGCGCGTGACCGAGCTCGTGCCCGATCACGAAGCGCAGCTCGTCGGGCGTGAACTCCTCGAGCAGGCGCGACGACAGGCCGAGGATCATGGGCCCCGAGCGGCCGCGCGACATGAACGCCGAGTACACCGGCTTGGGTTCGAGGTAGACCTCGACCGGGGTGTCGACACCCAGCACGGCCCGGCAGTCAGCGAGCGCCTCCGACACCGCCGGAGCCATCCGCCTGGTGAGCCGGATGGCCTCGGCGAGCAAGCTGCGCCGGTGGCGGAAGCCGTAGCCCGACGCCCGGTGCTCGAACTTCTCGAGCGCCTTCTTGACGCCGCGGTCGGCGCCCAGCTCGTCGCGCAGCGCGCGATCGCGGCGGGCCTGGACGTCGCGGGCGTCGCGGGGGCCGGTGGGGGCGCCGACCGATCCGGTTGCGGGCGCCACGGCTACTTGGCGTACTTGAGGGCGAGGATCTCGATCGCCTTCTCGGCCAGGGCGTCGTCGATGCCCAGGATCCGCTGCATCGCCTCGAGCAGCTCCTCCTCGGCCTCGTCGACGTCACCGCTCGACATGGCGATGTCGGCGGCGAGGATGTACGCCTTCTTCTTCACGGCCGGGCTCGAGATGTCGGACAGCGCCTTGACCGCGTCCTGCGGGGTCTGGAACTTGGCGCGCAGCTTCTTGGCCGCGGCGAGCTGGTCGTCGAAGTCGGCGTCCTTGAACTCGGGCAGGGTGTTGATGAACCCCTCGAGCGTCGCGACCTCCGAGCCCTCCATGTAGCCGTCCACCGACGACATCAGCATCATGGCGTGGAGCAGCAGGACGTCGTCAGTCGCCTTCTTGGCAGGAGCGCCGCCGAAAAACTTTCCCAGAAGTCCCATCTTGTCTCTCCTCGTTGGTGTGCGAACGAGGGTCGGCCGGTCGTCGACCGGCGTCAATCAGCCCGGCGATCAAATGTCACCGCCGGGGCACTCGACGGTGCGCCGGTCACGGGAGTGGATCCCCCCAGCGTGGCGCGCAGCGTCTCGTACGGCCCCGGCACCGTGACCTGGACGGCATCGCGCGACCTGGGCGCCGCCGTCACGCCACTGCGGGCCAGGGTGAACTCGACCGCGCGGACCCGCTCCTGCATCGACACGCTCTCGATCGGCAGGTACGCCACCCGGTGCATCTCGAGCAGCAGCTTGATCATGCCGTCGATGCGGAGCACCGACTCCCACGACACCCCGGCCCGCACGCCGTCTTCTTTCAGCAGATCCGGGTGCGGGCGCAGGAAGAAGACCGTGCCGCCGGCCACCCAGGTCATGTAGTCGCGGAAGCGCTGGTCGCCCATGAGATCGGCGACCACGGTGGTGTGCTCGGCGGCGTAGGCCAGGTTGTCGAACGCGCGGTCGCTGACGAACGCGCCCTGGTGCAGGCGCTCGATCGCCACCTGACGGGCGAAGACCCGGTCCTGGTACTCGGCGACCAGGTCCATGTCGGTGCGCAGGGCGTCGAGCGAGCTCTCCATCTCGGCCAGCACGGCGCGCGCGACCTCGGTGATCATCGGCAGGCCGTAGCGGCGGCTGACCCAGCGGCACAACGTGGTCTTGCCGGTGGCGTGGCTGCCGACGAAGTAGATGCGCATGACGATCGAGTACGGGATCGCTATGACAGTCGTCACCCGTAGCGGAACTCGAGCAGCGGCGCCCGGCGATGCAGCCCGTTGTGGACGTCGTAGTTGAACGGCTGGTAGTGGATCGGCCACGGCACCACCCGGCCCTCGTCGGGACGGTGGTGAATGGTGAGGGCCATCGGGGTCACGCGGCGGTACGAGCCGTCGATCGGCAGGTCGTTGTTGTCGTGCCCGCCGGCCGAGAACAGGTTGAGGAGCAGGCGGTCGCCGAGCTGGTAGACGATGTCGAAGCCACGGTCGATCTGCTCGTGGCCGCGGATCATGGTGTGGCAACCGATGCGCTCCATGAAGGCGAGGAACTGCTTGCGACCGAAGCTGAACCGCGGGTTCTGCCGCTGCAGCTCGACCGGGACCTGGTCGGTCTGCTCGGGGTCGCTCCACATCATCTGGAAGCGGAGGTCGGGGTCGTTCAGGCTGCTCAGGTCGCGGTAGCGCTCGGCGAAGGTGTCCTCGCGCGGGACGCCGCCGTGCACCAGCAGCGTGCGATCGAGCAGGCACGCGCTCGGCATCTGCTCGAACAGGACCCGGTAGGCCTCGAGCATCGCGAACGGCACGTGGGGCGTGATCGACGCCAGCGCCTCGGCCGGGTACACGACGCTGTACATCTGGCCCTCGTGGCTGCGGAAGTGCTCGTGGTTGCCGCGCAGGACGATCACCTGGTCGGGGAGCGTGACCAGGAGCCGCAGGATCGTGCGCAGCACGCCGTCGAAGCTGAACCGCCCGCGATCGATGTAGTCGCCGAGCAGGACCAGCTTGACGTCGGGATACCGACCCGGATCCCACTGGTGCGCCCACGCCCGGTTGATGAAATCGGACTGCAGCAGCGCCGCCTTGAGGCAGCCGTAGCATCCGTGCAGATCGCCCAGTACGATCAGCTCGACCTCGCCCGCGGGACGGATCACGTGGACGTGCTGATCGAGGAAGCGGGTGCCCGGCGGGTAACGCGCGATGTCGGTGACGCCGGCCAGGCGGCCGTTACCGCTGGCCCGCATCCGGCTCCAGACCTCGATCGCCTGACCGACCAGCTGGTAGTCGAGCTCGACCTGCGCCTTGCGTTCCACCGGATGCGGCGAGTAGGTCTGCTCGAGTGGATCGAGGAGCGGATGGCCGAGCGCCGTGAGATCCTTCCACTGCGCCGGCGCCACCACCAGCGGTCGCCTCGCGGTCAGCACCGGCGCCTTCATGTCGGTGGCCGTGACCGCGCTGGCGGTCGGCGGCGGCGGTCCGGTGAAGTACCCGAGCAGCTCCTCGTACAGTCGCTGCTCGGGCTGGCTGACCAGCCCGTCGGCGTGCATCAGCCCGCGCACCAGCTCGAGCACGGTGGTCTGCTCGGGGGGCGCGAAGCCGCGGAACAGCGCCACCGATCGCACCTTGAGCCGGGTCGGAACGTAGCCGGCATCTCCGCTGGCGTGGACCTCGGCCGCGAGCGTGGCGACCTCGGCGTTCAGGCGCGCGTACGTGGCGTCGACATGGGCCGCATACTCGTTGCGCCGCTGGGCTTGCTCCGCCGGCGGGCCGGCACCCCGCTCGACCAGCGCCAGCACCGAGTCGAGGTAGCGCCTGACGTAGGTGTGCTCCTTGTGGTGGAACAGCCCATCGACGTAGCCGACCATCAACAGCAGCTCGACGATCTCGGCGGTGCGGGCGATGCCGGTCTGGGGACCGGCGCTGGAGATCACGGGGCCTGGCAAGCGACGAGCTGAATGTACGGCATGTCGACGGCGGCAGGGGTCGCGGTGGCGGTGGCGGTGTGGGTTCCGGCGCTGCCGGGCGATCGCCTGGCCGGTGGCGGGTCGGATGCTAGAGTCGCCGCCATGTCGCTCGCCCGTCGTCCGTCGCCGCGCCTGGTGGCCGCGCTGGCCCAGGTCGGGGTCGGGTTGCTGGTGCTGGCGATGCTCGCTGGGGTCGCGGTCGTCATCAGCTCCGGATCGCCGCCGGTGGCCGCCGATCTCGCCGCCGAGACCAGCACCGCCGAGACCTGCCCCGCGATCGACGACGGCGGCGGCGACGAGGCCGTCGTCGCCGCGTTCGAACCCCCGCACCCGCGCGACGACCGCTCCACCGTCGACGAACACGCCGAACGCGTCCCCGCCGTGATGTCCGAGCAGCCCCCGCTGCCGCCACCAGAAGCCTGACCTCCGCGTGGTTCGCTTCCTGGATCTCGTGCTTCGTCCGATCGCCTGACCCGGCCCCGCCGGCCGTCGGGCCGTGGAGTCCTCATGATCGAATTTCTGTCCTCACCGGAGGTGTGGCTGAGCCTGGCCACGCTGGCCGCGCTCGAGATCGTCCTCGGCGTCGACAACATCATCTTCATCGCGATCCTGGCCGGCCGGCTGCCCGCGTCCCAGCGCGAGCGGGCGCGCAAGGTCGGGCTGGCCGGGGCGTTCGTCTCGCGCCTGGGCCTGCTCGCGACCCTGTCGTGGATCGTGAAGCTCGACCAGCCGCTGTTCGAGGTCGCCGGCTATGGGTTCTCGGGCAAGGCGCTGATCCTGCTCGCCGGCGGCCTGTTCCTGCTCTACAAGGCGACCAACGAGATTCACGACAAGCTCGAGGCTGCGGACGAGGATGGCAGCGCGACGGCCAGGTCGACGGCCACGTTCGGCGCCGTGATCCTCCAGATCGTCGTGCTCGACATGGTGTTCTCGATCGACAGCGTGATCACCGCGGTCGGCATGAGCGACCACATCAGCGTGATGGTGGCCGCGAACGTGATCGCGCTCATCGTGATGCTGCTGATCGGCCGGGGGATCGCCGCTTTCGTCGATCGCCACCCCTCGATCAAGGTGCTCGCGCTGTCGTTCTTGCTGATGATCGGCCTGGTCCTGATCGCCGAGGGGTTTGGCGCCCACATCCCCAAGGGCTACATCTACGGCGCGATGGGCTTCAGCGTGTTCGTCGAGATGATCAACATCCGGACCACCCGCAAGACCAGGATCGTCGCGCTCAACCAGGTCCCGCGCCTCGAGGATCTGCCGCAGTAGCCCGCCCGGCCGCCACGAGCATGAGCGCGGCCCCGGCCACCAGCCAGACGTCGGCGAGGTTGAAGACCGGCCAGTGGCGGACGTGGATGAAGTCGATCACGTGGCCGCGGATCAGGCGATCGAGCAGGTTGCCAGCGGCGCCGCCGGCGATGAGCAGGAGCGCCGCCGTCTCGAGCGACCGGCGACCGCGGCGCCGCCACAGCGCGATCGCCAGCGCCGCCATCGCGCCGACGCCGGCCGTGACGATGACGGCGGCGCGCGCCCCGGGCGGCAGCACCCGCTCGGTGTTGAAGGCGACGCCCGGGTTCTCGCGGTACTCGAGCGCGACCGCGCTGCCGAGCACGCGGCGCGCCGGCCGATCGCGCAGCGACGACTCGGCGGCGTACTTGGTGGCGTGGTCGCAGCCGACCAGGACGAGCAGCGAGGCGATGACGAGGGCGGACCACGGTCGGAGGCGCATGAGGGAGGAACCGGCGGCGGAGGGGGCCTAGTCCGGTTGGGATCGAAGTCACGGTTCTGGGAGCCGCGGTCTGCGGCTACGGTCACGGTTTCGGTCACGGTTTCGGTTTCGGTTTCGGTTTCGGCGTCGGTTTCGGTTTCGGTTTCGGTTTCGGTTTCGGTTTCGGTTTCGGTTTCGGCGTCGGTTTCGGTTTCGGCTTCGGCGTCGGCGTCGGCGTGGGTAGGATGTGGTCCCGATGGCCGCCGCCGCCGACCTGCCCCGCGCCAACCTCTCGTTCCCGACCCGCTATCGCTTCGGCTGGGGGCGGCGCGCCGAGCTGGCCGCGGAGCTGAAGGCCGCCGGCATCGGCACGGCGCTGGTGGTCACCGACGCGGTGGTCGCGGCGCAGCCGTGGTTCGCGCCCATGATCGACGCCGCGGGTGCGGCGGTGGCCGGCGTGTTCACGGCCATCTCGACCAACCCGACCGAGGCCGAGGCGCTGGCGGCGCTGGCGCAGTACCGCGCGCTCGGCGTCACCGGCGTGTGCGCGATCGGCGGCGGCGCGGCGATGGACGCCGGCAAGGCGGTCGCGCTGCTGGCCGCGGCCACCGACCCGTCGGTCGCCGGCTCCATCGCGCCCGGCGTGATCGCGACGCTGGCGTTCGGCGGAAGCCGGGCCCGGTCGCTGCCCACCGCGGCGCCGATCGTCGCCGTGCCGACCACGTCGGGCACCGGCTCCGAGCTGTCGACCGGCGCGGTCATCAGCGATCCGGCCGCCGGCGTGAAGCGCACGCTGCTCCATCCGTCGCTCCTGCCGCGGGCCGTGATCGCCGACGCCGAGACCACCGTGGGTCTGCCGGCCGCCGCCACCGCCGCCACCGGCATGGACGCGCTGACCCACGCCATCGAGGCGCTGTGCGCACCGGGCTATCACCCGATGTGCGACGCCATCGCCGTCGAGACCGCCGCGCTCATCGCGGCGTGGTTGTCGCGCGCGGTCCGCGAGCCCGGCGACGCCGTGGCGCGCTCGCACCTGCTGCACGCCGCCGGCATGGCCGCGGTCGCCTTCCAGAAGGGGCTCGGCCTGTGCCACGCCATGGCCCACCCGCTCGGCGCCCGCACCGGGCTCCACCACGGGCTGGCGAACGCGGTGCTGCTGCCGTGGGTGCTCGAGGCCAATCGCGCCGCCATCGCCGGCCCCTGCGCTCGGCTGGCATCCCGCCTCGAGCTGGCGCACCGCGATCGCGGCGCCGCGCTCGCCGACCCGGTCGACGCTGTCATCGCCTGGGTCCGCCGCCTCGCCGCCGACGTCGGCCTGCCGGTCACGGCGCCGGTCACCGTCACCGCCGACGAGCTGCCCGCGTTGCTGGCCGCCACCCGCGGCGAGGCGCTCTATCTGGCCACCAATCCGTGCCCGGTCAGCGACGCCCAGATCACGACCGCGTTTCGGGGCGCGCTCGGCCTGGCCTGATGCGCGCCCGAGGACCCGCCCTCACTTCGGCGGCATGCGCAGCGAGCCGTCGAGGCGGATGGTCTCGCCGTTGAGGTAGCCGTTGCCGACGATGGCGGCGACCAGGTCGCCGTACTCGGCTGGCGAGCCGAGCCGCTTCGGGAACACCACGTCGGTGGCCAGGGCCGCGCGCTTGTCCTCGGGCAACGCGGCCAGCATCGGGGTATCGAAGATGCCGGGCGCGATGGTCACGACCCGGATCCCCGACGGCGCCAGGTCGCGGGCCGCCGGCAAGGTCATGCCGACCACGCCGGCCTTGGACGCGGCGTAGGCGATCTGGCCGATCTGACCGTCGAACGCGGCCACCGAGGCGGTGTTCACGATCACGCCGCGCTCGCCCTCGATCGGATCGGCCTTGGCGATCGCGGCGGCCGCCAGCCGGAGCACGTTGAACGTACCGATCAAGTTGATGCCGATCACGGTGCGAAACAGCTCGAGGTCGTGCGCCTTGCCGGTCCTGTCGAGCGTGCGCGCCGCCCAGCCGACGCCGGCGCACGACACCGCGACCCGCAGCGTGCCGAGCGGGATCGCGGCGGCGACCGCGGCCTCGACCTGGACCGCGTCGGTGACGTCGGCCTTCACGAACACCGCGCGCTCGGCACCCAGCTCGGCGGCCAGCGCGGCCCCCTTCGCCTCGTCGCGATCGACGATGACGACCTTGGCGCCGCCGGCGAACAGGCGGCGGACCGTGGCCGCGCCCAGCCCCGAGGCGCCGCCGGTGACCAGAGCGACCGAACCTTCGACCAGCTTCATGGCCGGAGCAGACCGCGCTCGCGCTCGCCGGTCAAGACGGTGGGCCCCACCGCCTGACGCCTACGCGTCAGCGCGGAGCCGGGCCCCGAAGCCATCGGTGGGCCCCACCGCCTGACGCCTACGCGTCAGCGCGGAGCCGGGCCCCGAAGCCATCGGTGGGCCCCGCCGACCCGCTCACGACGGCGCGGTCGGCGTGGTCTCACCCTGGCGGTCACGGATCGCCGTCACCATGCTGGCCACCCAATCGGCCGCGGCGACGGTCGCCGGCGCCAGCGCGGCGGTCAGCGCCGACGCCAGCGCGGCCGCGCTCGGGTAGCGCTCGTCGAGGTCGTGGGCCAGCGCCTGATCGAGCACCGCGACCGCGGCCGCCGGCAGGTCGGGGCGCTGGGCGCGCGGATCGGGCACGTGCTCGTCGGGCAGGGTGTGGATGGTCTCGGGCGAGCGAGCCCGGGCGTACAGCCGGGTGCCGGTCAGCGTCTCGTAGAGCACGATGCCGAGCGAGAACACGTCCGAGCGTCGATCGAGCTGGCGGCCGCGGATCTGTTCCGGCGACATGTAGCCCGGCTTGCCCCGCACCACGCCGGCCTGGGTGTCGATGTGGTGGGTCTTGGCGACGCCGAAATCGAGCAGCTTCACCTGACCCGCCGACGTCAGCACGATGTTGCTGGGCGTGACGTCGCGGTGGACCAGGCCGAGCGGCGCGCCGTCGGGGTCGCAGAGCTCGTGCGCGGCGTGGAGCCCGCCGCCCAGCGAGCGAATCACGCGCAGCACGATGGGCAGCGGCAGCAACCAGCGCGAGCGCGCCAGCACCTTGAGCGCGACCGCCAGGGTCACGCCCTCGAGGTGCTCCATCACGATGAAGCAGCCGCGCTCGTCCTCGTCGAGCTCGTAGCCCTGGCAGATGGCCGGGTGGACGAGGCGGGTCGCGATGGTCGCCTCGCGGACGAAGCGCGCCACGCTATCCGGATCATCGGCGAGGCTGGGGTGCAGTTGCTTGATCGCGACCTGGCGACGAAAGCCGCGCGGGCCGCGCAGCTCGGCCAGGAACACCTCGGCCATGCCGCCGCGGCCGATCGACGCCAGCACGTGGTAGCGCCCGATCATCGCCGGCAGCGTCGCCGGCGAGGCGCCACGGGTCGGTGCCGCGAATCCGATCGCGGGCCGGCCTTCGACCGCGGTGTCGATCTCGTCGTCCATCCTCGCGAAGGCGCCTGTGCAAGGGTGCGACCAGATCGCTCGCGATCGATCGGTGCCGCCTGGGGTGGGGGCGCGGACCTCACCGCGGGCACGCGGCGGGGGCGGCGAACCCGGGTTCGTGAACCAACGTCTCGGGTTGCCGGCCGGCGTCGCGGTCGCGACCGGTGCAACCCACGGTCTGCACTCGTGGTGGTCGCGGATCGTGGGTCCGACCGCTGGGCTCCAGGTGGCTGGCGGCGTAGCCGGCAAGTGGACGTTCACGCCGGCGCGGTTTTGCGCGCCGGCTCACGATGTAACCGCGGGGTGAGAGCCGCGTATGATCGTCACCGATGCGAGTCCTGGTCGCGGCGACCCTGTGCGCACTGCTCGGCTGCGGTGACGATCCGGTCGCCGACGGACCGCGCGATCCCGACACCGCGCCGCGGCCGGTGATCGACCGTTTCAGCGGGCCGAGCGCGACCCTGATGGTGCGCGACGCCCAGAACGGCCTGCCCGGTCCCGACCTGCCGATCGACTTCGACCGGGCGCCGTTCGTCACCCGCGGCCTGGCGCCCGACGGCTCGCCGATCGCGTACTACAACTTCGACGTCCGCCGCCGCTCGCCGATCAACCTCTACATCCTGCATCACGAGGGCGAGGGCACGCCGGTGCCCGACCAGCTGCCGATCGTCGACTACATCCCCGGCGAGTTCTCGTACTCCGATCTGTGGCGCGTGGTGCGGGTCGACGTGCCCGCCGACTACGTCGCCAACACGGCGACCAGCAGCGCCGACCTCAGCCGCGCCGGCTTCCCGCTGACGGTCACCGACGCCATCGTCAACTGCCCCATCGTGCCGGTCGGGTCGACCGCGACCCGGCGCTTCGGCAGCACCGACACCGGCCTGCACCGCGGCTGGTACAAGGACCAGATCGTGCACTACTTCACCTTCGCCGAGCGAGCGATGACCGCGGTCAACCAGCAGGTCCCGACCGCGCCGATCTACGTCGCGTTCAACATCAACCCGGGCCTGGCCGGCGGCGGCCCGCCCTCCGGTCCGAAGACCGAGCCCGGCAGCGACCAGACCCACAACGTGATCGGCGCCCTGCCGACCGACGCCGCCTACTCGCCGTTGTGGGCGGTGCAGATCTACGACAACGCCGAGTTCGCAGCGGTGACCGACCTGGCCTCGGCGCAGGCGGCGACCATCGTGGCTCCCGACGCGGCGCTGGTGAACTGTCCGGCGGTCCCGGCGTCTTGAACCCCGGTGGCGGAGGCGTTCAGTCGTCGACCGGACGGACCACCGCGACGTCGACGCCGTCGGCGATGCGCCAGCCGCCAGCGGCGGTCTCGATCACCTCGCGCTCGTCCTTGAGCAGCGCCTTGAGGGTCTGACGCAGGCGCTTGACCGCCACGTACACGGTGTTGCGGTGGCGCAGCGGGTGGTACTCGCGCCCGCCCCACACGCCGACGAAGAGTTGCTCGGCCGAGATCACCGCTCCGTCGGCGTCGACCATCGCGGCGAGCAGCTCGCACGCCAGCGGCCGGCCGCGGTCGACCCGGGTGGTGCCGCCGGCGTTGCAGGTGATCACCGCGCGCACCGGCTCGACGACCAGGAAGTGGGCGGCGCGCGCGGTCTCCAGCGAGGCGTCGTCCACGATCTGGACCCCGCCGCGGGTGCTGACCTTGTGGCGCGCGCCGGGCGCCAGCCCGAGCGCGGCCAGCAGGCCACGCTGCCCCGGCGTCATGGCCACCTCGCCGAGCGCGGCGCGCACGCTGCGGCCCTCGCCGTGATCGAGCGCGGCGACGCCGGCGTGGACGGCGGCCAGCAACTCGCCGCGGCCGCCGCCGGCATCGCCGCGTCGGACGCGGATGGCGGCCCGCAAGAGCGCGCAGCGCGCCCGCACGCGGACGTGGCCGGTGGCGGTGGCGACCCCGTCGGCCTCGGCGGTGAGCGCGTCGGCCTCGATCAGGCCGGCGTCGTCGGAGGCGGCGACCAGCGCGGCGGCCCGCGCCACCAGCGCCCGCGCGTACATGCCGAGACGGCCGCCGCGGCGGTAGTGTTCGAGCGCGCGGCCGGCGGCGGACAGCGCGACGCGGGTGTCGCCACCGTGCAGCTCCATGCCGGCGCGCTCGAGGTCGATCGCCGCCCGCCGGGCCGTCGCCTCGAGCCCGGCCTCGGTGCTGCTGGCTTCGCTGCGGCCGCTGGCGCCGCGCTCGGCGGCGTCGAGGTAGCGACGGGCCTGGCCGAGATCGCCGTCGAGCACCGCGAGCCGGGACAAGGTCGAGTTGGCGATCCGCCAGCACTGGGGGCCGACCCAGGGTCCCGCCAGGGCGGCCTCGGCCTGGGCCCGGGCCTCGGTGGGGCGGCCGGCGATCAGCAGCGCCTCGGCCTGGGTGGCGCGGCCGTGCGCGGCCAGGGTGTCGAGCTCGGCGGCCTGCGCCATGCGGCTCATGCGGCCGGCCATGTCGATCGCGGCCGGGATGTCGCCGAGCGCCGCGAACACGCGGGCCAGGTAGTAGCCGGCGATCGACGCCATCACCTGATCGCCGTGATCGGTGAGGTACGCGTACGCACGCTCGAGCTGGCGCAACGCCGTGGCCAGGTCGCCGGCGGCCTGGCCGACCACGCCGGCGTACAGCGAGCCGACGTGCTCGCGCAGCGCTCCCCCGGCGGCGGCGCGTTCGACCTTCTCGAGCAGCATCTCGGCGCCGGCGAGATCGTCGCACTCGGCGCGCGCCAGCACCGCGAGCATCACCAGGATGACCTCGAGGTCCTCGAGACCGGCGCCGTGGATCGCCGCCAGGGCGTCGTCGACCGCCAGCGCGGAGTCGGCGAAGCGCTCCTCGATCAGGTACGACAGCGCGACCGACCAGCCCCAGCGGGCCCGTTCGCGCGCCGAGATCTCGGTGTGATCGCGGAGCGCCTGGTCGAGGACGGCGCGCGCTTGCTCGCCGTGGCCGCGCAGGGCCGAGACGTCGGCCTCCTCGAGCGCGACCTGGAACTGCTCGACCGGCGACCCGGCCAGCGCCCGGGCCTGGCGGTAGATCGCCTCGGCCTCCGAGAGGCGGCCGCGGCGTTGCGCCACCTCGCCGGACAGGCGCAGCGCCCGCAGCGAGCCGCGTGACGACGGCGACAGCCGGCCCAGCACGTCGGCGGCCTGGGCGATCAGCGAACGCCGGACCAGGATGCGGACCTGCATCAGCCCCACCGCGTCGCGCGCGTCGTCGACGGCGTTGGCGAGCGTGCGCAGATCGTCGAGCATGAGATGATCGAGGCCGGCCGAGGCGATGGCGCGGTAGTGGCGGCCGCAGCGATCCCACGCCTCGTCGACGTCACCGGCCGCGATCAGATGGTGGATGGCCTCGACCAGCCACGCCGCGTCGGCGGGACCGGCCGATCGGGTGCCGTCGCCGGCATGTGACAGGTGCAGCTCGGCGAGCTGGCGGTGGGCGGCGGCGCGGTCGCGGCGGCTGGCGCCGCGGAAGCTGGCGTCGCGGACCAGGTCGTGGACCATCGCGGTGCCACGGCTGGTGTCGACCAGCAGCTGGCGGGTCAGCTCGCGCAGCACGTCGGCGCCGGCCGGGCCACCGAGGGTCTGGGCGTCGCCCGCCGACAGCCGGCCGCGGCTCGAGGCCAGCACCAGCAGCAGGCGGCGGGCGTCGTCGGACAGCGCGCGCACGGTGTCGTCGAGGCCGCCGTCCTTGCCGGCGTCGCCGGCCAGCTCGCGGAGCACGTAGAACGGGCTGCCGCCCGAGCGCCGGAAGACCTGGGCCGCGTCAGGCGCCGCGACGCCGAGTCGGGCCGCCACCTGGCGCACCAGGGCGGCGGTCGCGCTGGCATCGAGCGGGCCGAGGCGATGGACGACCGGCGGCGGCGCGTCGGGCGGCAGCGTCAGCTCGACGCGTGACGCGGCGATCACGCGGCTGGCGCGCACGTGGCGCGACAGGTAGCCGAGGACATCGGCGGCCTCGCGGGGGTCGAGGTGATGCAGATCGTCGAGGAAGATCAGGTACGGCTGCGCCTCGAGCGCCTGCGCGATGTCGGCGAGGTCGTCCTGGGCCGAGCCACCGGTGGCCGAGAACGTGATGCGTCGCCGGCGGGCGCCGAGCTGTGACTTGAGCGCGGCGGCGAGGTGGGCGGCGCCGGTGTTCGGTCGCGCCACCAGCACCACCGCGGTGGCATCGGCCCAGCGGGGCTGGCGCAGGGCTTCCTCGACCAGCTTGTAGACCAGCTCGCTCTTGCCCACGCCGCCGACGCCATAGACCAGGTGCAAGGTCTCGCTGTCCATGTGCTGCGCGCCGCGGGCCAGCTCGGCGGTGCGCCCGACCCAGGTCGCCACCGCGCGCGGGAACGGCGGCGTCACGGGCGGCGGCAGCGTGCGGCGGCGACCGCGTTCGGACATCGGAGCGCGATGCTACCCCGAGATCAGCTCGGCCGAGCGTCCGTGACCGCGCCGGCGACGAACCGGAGACCAGAACCGGTACGTCAGCGGACCTCGAAGCGCAGCACCACGTCGCGGCCGCGGCGCTCGAGCTCGACGGCGAACCGGTTCGCGCCCCGCACCGCGGGGATGACGTCCCGTGCCCGGTCCGGCGAGCTCACGGCGATCCCCGCGATCGTATGCACCCGATCGCCATTCGCGAAGCCGAGCGACACCAGCAGGCTCGAGGGCCGGATCGCGTACAGCTTGAAGCCGGCCGCGCTGCCGTTCTTGATCGCCGGGACCACGCGCGCATCGCGGATCAGCAGCGCCGGGTCGGCCAGCAGCTGATCGCGCATCGCCGCGGCGACGGTGTAGCGGCCGTTGCCGGCGCAGCTCACCTGGTCCTGCCACGGCCCGGCGATCGACGAGCACGGCGCACCGGGCGAGCCGAGGTCGCCGGCGATCAGGGCCGCGGTCGCGAAGATCATCGCCTCCTCGCCGGCGGCGCCCGGGACCCGGAGCCGGGCCTTGACCGTGGCGCGGCGCGGATCGCGGGCATCGTTGGCCACCGCCCAGTCGACGGCCGGCCAGGCACCGCCGAGGCGGTCGCGGTCGAGCTCGCGCACCCAGCGCGTGAACAGCTCGGTGGCACCCTGGGCGGCGGCCCGTTCGTCGAAGCGCAGCGTGAGGTTGGCCGCGACGCCGTCGCCCGCATCGAGGGTGCCGGCGGCGTGGACGGCGATCCCGTGCTGGACCACGGCGTCGCCGATCGCCCGCACCGGGGCGTCGCCGAGGGCGCGCCAGCGGCGCTTGCGCTCCTCGCTGGCGAAGAAGCGGCGCCCGCCGGCGCGCGGATCGGGGCCGTACCAGGCCAGCCGGCTGCCGCGTTCGAGCGGGTCGCAGCCGGCCGCGGTCGCCGCAGCGCCGATCATCACCAGCGACCAGCGGCCGTCACGGTCGGCGGTGTCGGTGCCGGAACCGTCACCCTGGGACCAGGTGACGGCGACGGTGTCGGCGGTGCGCGCGCGCTCCTGCACGCACGCCGGAACCCCGGGGGCGAGCATCATGGCGGCCCGCTCGATCCAGGTGCCGGCGGCGTGCCGCGGCGCCGCGACCACGACGAGGTCGACGTCGTCGCCAAGCGCGCGCAAGAGCTCGCCCTCGCCGGGTCGCCCATCACCGCACGCGGCGACCACCGTCATCGCCGCGGCGGCGATCGCGCTGGCCGGCGGGTGGTGCATTCGCAGGGTATACCGCGGCGATGGACGCCACGCTGCGCGACATCCTGGCCACCAGCCCGACGGTGGCGGTGCTCGGGATCCACGACCAGCCTTCGCGGCCGGCGAGCTACGTACCCGCCTACCTGCACGCCCACGGCTACCGCGTGCTCGGCGTCAATCCGGTGCTGTCCGGCGCCGTGCTGTTCGGCGAGCCGGTGCGGGCGTCGCTCGGCGAGATCGACGAGCCCTACGATCTGGTCGACGTGTTCCGGCGGGCCGAGCTCCTGCCCGCGCACCAGGACGAGCTGGCAGCGTGCCCGGCGCGCGTGATCTGGTTCCAGCTCGGCATCGTCAACGACCAGGTCGCGGAGCGACTGCGCGCCCGCGGCAAGGTCGTGGTGCAAGATCGCTGCACGCTGGCCGAGCATCGGCGGCTGGGGCTGGGGCCACCGAAGCCGGGGTGAGTCGCTCGGACCAGGGTGCCGACGCGTTGTATCGTTGATCCCAGATGCCTGCGAAGCCCGCCAAGCCTGCGAAGCCCGCCAAGCCCGCGAAGCCTGCCAAGGCTATCAAGCCTGCGAAGCCCGCGAAGGCTATCAAGCCTGCGAAGCCCGCGAAGGCTATCAAGCCTGCGAAGCGCGCGAAGCCCGCCGTGTCGGCATCGTCGGTCGGAGGCGATGCCCCGATCGATCAGCTGATCCGCCAGGCCGCCGGGGTGACGCGCGGCGCGGCATCCGACGCCCGCCAGGCGCTGCGCGACCTGCCGGCACCGCAGGTCGCGCCGCGACTGCTGGCCGCGATGACCGACGAGCGCGAAGCGATGAGGTCGTACGCCATCGAGGCCAGCACGGCGACGCCCGAGCTGCGCGCCCTGACGCCGCTCGACGCGATCGTCCGCGGACTCGGCGACGCCAGCGCGAAGGTCCGGATGTCGACGCTGGTGGCGCTCAACCGCGGCTGGGGCCCGAACCACGACGCGGTCTACGCCGCCCGGTCGGCCGAGATCGCGCCGGCGCTCGAGCCGCTGCTCGGCGACGAGGTCCCGCGCGTGCGCTCGCAGGCCGCGGTGATCTGGCGCCGCCTCGGCCTCAGCGGCGCGTAGCGCGGCTATAGTCTCGGAATGGTCGAGACCCACACCGCGTCCCTGGTGGGCGCCGAGCGCCCGGCGACGCGCCCTCGCGCCGCCGTGCTCCGGGTGGTGTACCCGCGCGGCCTGCAATGGGAGCATCGATTCTCCGCCGAGCCGGTCACGCTCGGGCGCCAGCCCGAGGACGGCAGCCCGCCGCTCCACCACGCCACCGTGTCGCGACGCCATGCCCAGGTGTGGTGGGACGTGCGTGGCCACCACGCGGTGCGCGACGCCGGCAGCCGTCACGGCACGCTGCTCGGCGCGTCGGTGATCGGGCAGGTCCCGCGCGTGCTCGCCGACGGCGATCTGCTGCGGCTCGGCGACGTGTTCGTGATGTACGAGCTGCCCGCCGACGAGGACGGCGACGACGTCGATCGCGACAACCTACCCGGCGGTTCGCCGGCCATGCAGCGATTGCGGGCCCGGGTGACGCGGGCGGCGCGCGATCCATCGCCGGCCCTGGTCACCGGTGATACCGGTACCGGCAAGGAGTGGGTGGCGAAGGAGCTGCACCGCCTGTCGCGGCGCAAGGGCCCGCTGGTCGCGGTCAACTGCGCGACGCTGACCCGCGAGCTGGTCGAGAGCCAGCTGTTCGGCCACGTGCGCGGCGCGTTCACCGGCGCGACCTCGGACTCCGAGGGCCTGTTCCGTCAGGCCGACGGCGGCACCCTGTTCCTCGACGAGATCGGCGAGCTGCCGGTCGCCCTGCAGCCCAAGCTGCTGCGCGTGGTCCAGGACGGAGTGATCCAGCCGGTCGGCGGCAGCCGCACGATCACCGTCGACGTCCGCCTGATCGCGGCCACCAATCGCGAGCTCGGCGCCGCGGTCGACGCTGGCGAGTTCCGCCGCGATCTGCTGGCGCGGTTGTCGAAGTGGGAGCTGCGCTTGCCGTCGCTGGCGGCACGCCGCGGCGACGTGCTCGACTGGATCGAACGGTTGTGGCGGGCCTGGCACGAGCAGCGCGGCGAGAAGCGCGCCGCGCCCACGCTCACGCCCGGCGCCGTCGCGGCCGTGATGGCCGCGCCGTGGCTCGACAACCTGCGCGGCGTCGACCGCCTGGTCCACGAGCTGGCCGGCGCCGGCGCCATCGAGATCGACGTCGGAGATCTGCCGGCGTGGTTACGGGGCAGCGAGCCGGCGCGGGCGGCCGCCACGCCGGCCCCGATCACGGCGCCCGCCGCGTCCGCGCCAGCGGTCGCCCCGGCGGCCACACCGCCGGCCGGGGACGCGCGTCCGGCGCGTCCGCCGGTGCCGTCGAAGGACGAGTTCGTGGCGGTGTGGACGCAGCTCGGCGGCTCGGTGCGCGCGGTCGCCAAGCACTTCGGCCGCGATCGGCGGCAGATCTACCGCTGGCTCGAGACCCACGGCCTGCGCGTGCCGGCGGGCGACGGCGACGGCGACGGCGGCGGCGGCGACCCGTAGCCGGTCGCGCGCAGCCGTGACGCGGCCTGGTGCCGGCCTCGCGTCCCATGGGACCGCGCCGAGCGCGCGGCGTGGTGTCGCCCACTTGCGATGGCCCGCCGGTTGCTCAAGGGAGGAGCAGGAGGATTGCCCATATGAAACGTGCCCTTGCCATCGTTCCCGTCCTGTTCCTCGGTGCCTGTCTCGACGACCTGCTCACCACCACCGTCACCTTCAGCGATGACGCCAGCGCGACCATCGACCTGGAGATGGATATCGCCGGCGAGTGCTCCGGCTCCGGCATGCGAACCGACGAGAACGGCGTCACGCGGTGGACCAAGACCCCGCGCGGTGCCGGCGAGACCGCGTCGTGCCAGATCGACGTGACCTGGGACGGCGATCTCATCAGCCTGGCGAAGATGCGCACCGACACCATCGACGAGTGCGGCGCCGGCAACGACAAGTGCGATCCCGACGAGCTCGACCTGTCGCTGTCGATCACGATCGACAGCGCGTCGTTCGCCGCCGGCGCCGAGCGCATGACCCGCGAGCAGCTCATCGCACTGACCTCGAGCGCGACCAGCGGACCGGCGACGCTGTTCGAGTTCAACAAGACCACGCCGCTGCCGCTCGAGCTCGGCCCCGACCCGGCCGTGAAGGACCAGCTGAAGAGCGCCTACCTGAGCGCCGGCTCGCTGGTGGTGAGCGCGCGCGGCTCGCTCGAGCTGTCGATGAACGACGTGCGCCGCCTCCAGGAGGGCTCGCCGACCGGGGTCCTCACCGTGACGCTATCGAGCCACCTCGCCGGTTCGATCGACGCTCACCTGTGAGACCTGGGCGCCGGGCGGCGCGAACTGGAACCGCTCGAGCGCGTCATGGATCGCGAGGACCAGCAGGTCGGTCTTGCCGTGGACCCAGCCCGGCATCGCCAGGTCGTCGGGCGCGATCTTGAACGGCGACGCGTAGCCGTTGCGGATCTGGGCCACCACCGGGGTGACCACGACCTGGTACTCGCCGGGGCTGGCCAGCACGACCGCGACGTCGTAGTGCATCACCAGGCTGCCGTCCTCGACGATGACGCCCTGCGCGTTGGCCTTCTTGTCCTCGAACGTGCCGTCCTGCTCGTACCAGCGGTCCTTGGTGCGGATGACGCCGGCCCTGGCATCGGCGCTCACGACCTCGTGGCGGGTGCGGACGGCGTCGACGACCGCCCTGAACAGCTGGTCGCCATCGGCGCGGTAGCGCGCAGCGCGCGCGGCGCGCACCTGCCCGGCGGACGGGCCGCAGGCGCCGGCGAGCAGGGCCAGGGCGGCGATCACGGATGCGAGCCAGCGATGGTTCATGGTGCCCAGCGTAGTGACCGCCGTCGCGCGCGCTCGTGAAGAACGCGGCAACGGTCGGCACGCGGCGGGGCGGGGGCCGCTCGCCACCCGCGGCGGTGCCGATCGCGTACGCTGGCGGCATGGTGCGTCGCTTCGTCCTGTCCGCCTTCGCCGTGCTCGCCCTCGCGCCCACCGCGGCGCGCGCCGACGGCGACGTCACGATCACCCTCAACCCGGACGGCCAGCAGCTGGCCACCGAGCTCGGCATCGACACCGCCGAGCTCGAACGCCGGGTCGAGGAGGAGATCGCCGACGCCTACGACACCGCCAACGTCGATGGCTTCCTGCGCGCGTTCGCCAACGCGACCTCGTTCGCCAACCGCGGCGTCGGGGTCGACTACGCGCCGCTGTTCCGCGGCCTCGAGATCGGCGCCACCGCCAACCTCGCCGCCGCGGTCGACGGCCTCGAGGAGGGCCAGGATCCGGCCGGCGGCGTGGCGCCCAACGTCTCGCTGATGGGCGGCCTCAGCCTGTCGCGCTGGGGCCACGACAAGATCGTGATCTACGGCAACGGCTTCCACCGCCGCGGCAAGCTCGACCAGCTCAGCGGCTCGATCACCAACGTCGGGCTGCACGGCCAGTACCACCTGCTCTACCCGGCGCCGGGGGCCAGCACGTTGCTGTTCCTGTGGAGCGGCCTCCACCTCACCGCCGGCTTCGAGTGGTCGCGGTGGGCGTTTGGCATCGACGACGTGATCACGCGCGAGTTCGCCGTCGACGGCGACAATGGCGCTTCGACCACGGTGACCGCGGCGGCCACCGGCGCCTTCGAGCTGTCCTCGAACTCGATGACGATCCCGATCGAGATCACGACCAGCGCGCGGGTCCTGTACTTCGCCGGCATCTATTTCGGCGGCGGCGTCGACGTCCAGGTCGGCCGGGCGCGGGCCCAGGCATCACTCGATGGCCGGCTGACCGCGATCCGGCCCTCCGACGGCACCTCGGTCGACATGGGCTCGGCGGTCATCACTGCCAGCGGCGAAAAGAGCCCGTCCCCGCTGGCCTACCACCTGCTCGCCGGGCTCGAGCTCAACCTGTGGCGCCTGAAGACCTTCCTGCAGGCGACGGTGGTTCCGGTCGACGGTGCGAGTCTCGCGTTCGGGCTGCGGATGAAGATCTGATCCGATTCCGGAACCGGGTACCGATCCGGATCTGCGCGCTGGCGTCAGCGCCCGCTCTTGTCATCGAGCGAGAAGAAGCTGCGGATGCGGCCGAGCAGATCCTGCTTCGCGGTCTCCAGGCGCCGCGAGCGCGCCTCGTCGACCTGGTCGCGGGCCGAGGCCAGCGCCTCGCGGCGAGCGGCGAGGATCTCGGCGACCCGATCGGCGAGCGCCGGCCGGGCGCGGAGCAGCTCGCGGAAGGCCTGCTTGTCGAGCAGGTAGCAGTCGAGATCGGTGAGCGCGACGATGGTCGCGGAGCGCGGCTCGCCGGTCATCAGCGACATCTCGCCGAAGAACTGGCCGGCGCTGAGCCGCGCGACGTCCCGCGCGGCGTCGCCGCGGCCGATGCGAACCCCGGCATCGCCGCGGACCAGGATGTAGAGCCCTTCGTCGTGGTCGCCTTCGTGCGTCACCGCCTCGCCGCGCGCGAACGGCGTGTGGCGGAGCTGGTCGGCCAGCCCGGCCCGCTCCTCGGGCCCGAGCGATTCGAGCAGATCGACCCGCGCCAGCGCGGCCAGCCGGCGGGCGTGTTCCTCGCGCTGCTTGCGGTCGCGGCGTTCGTCGGTGTCGGCGGTGACGAACAGGGTCTGGGCCGGGATCGACAGGCTGAGGCCGGCGCGCAAGAGGGCGAAGTAGACCCGGACCCGCACCTCGCTGTCGGTGGGATCGTCGATGGCGAGGTCCTCGAGCCAGTAGCGGACGCAGTAGACCGCGTAGCTGTCGCTGACGCTCAGGAACAGCACCTGCGGCGCCGGCTCGGTGGCCATGTTGGGCACCGGGTCCTGGGTCACTTCGCGACGCACGACGGCGAGCACGTCGGTCGGCGGGGTGCGGAAGTCGACGTGGAAGTCGATCTGGCGCCGGACCCGCTCGGGCTGGCCCTGGCGGCGGCCGAACACCACCACCTGGCCCTTCATCAGCATCGAGTTGGGAACCAGGATCGTCTCCCAGCTC
Source organism: Myxococcales bacterium (assembly GCA_947483555.1). GTDB lineage: Bacteria > Myxococcota_A > Polyangia > Haliangiales > Haliangiaceae > UBA2376. The sequence goes on along the minus strand of CANKMW010000007.1, from coordinate 9,903 downwards.
CGGGTCTCGAGCGCGGTGTAGCGCCACCGGATCTCGGTGACCTGTCCGGACGGCTGGCCGGGACCAAGCGCGATCCAGTCGCCGACCTTGACCGAGCTGTCCATCTGCAACGCCAGCCCGCCCATGAGATTGCCGAGCGTGTCCTGCATCGCGAAGCCGAGCACCGCGGTCAGCACGGCGCTGGTCGTGATCAGGCCGGTGACCGGGAAACCGGCCCGCTTGCTGACCGCGATCAGCGCCACCAGCGACGCGATCGCCGTGACCACGTCGACCACGATGCGCGGCACCGAGACGCCGACCCGCGGCAGGGCGATCCAGAACACCAGCACCTGGGCCAGGCCAACCAGCGCCAGCAGCTCGAAGGCGAGGGCGGCGACCGCGGCGGTGGTGGCGTCGTAACCGGCGCCGTCGGTGGCGGCGACGATCACGACGGTCAGGACGTGCAGCGACAGCAGCAGCGTCGGGACCCGCAGGCGCGCCCGCGCCGCCGCGGTCGCGAACCGCGACAGCGCCAGCACCAGCGCCCATGCCACCACCAGCCACACGGTGCGACCCTCGACGAGGAGGTGGTACAGGTTGCTGGCCACGGTCAGGCTCCGACGTCGAGCTCGGCGACGATATCACCCCGCCGGCGCCGCGCGCTCGCGGCTGGCCGCGTTCACCCACGGCTCGGCCGCCCGCCGCTCCCAGCCGGTCAGCGGCGCCGGCGCCAGCAGCTCGGCGATGGCCACCGGCGGCAGGTCCTCGCGGGACAGCCAGCGGCCACGATCGGCGGCCGCGATCACCACCGGCATGCGGTCGTGCAACGGTGCCACCAGCGGATCGGCGACCGTGGTGAGGATCGAGAACGACTCCACCCACGGGGCGTCGGGGCCGTGGTCGCGCGGCCGCCAGCGATCCCAGATCCCGGCGAAGGTCACCGCGGCGTCGTCGGCGGGCGCGAACCGGAACGGCAGCCGCCGCTTGCCGTCGCGCTGCCATTCGTAGAACCCATCGGCGGCGACCAGGCAGCGGCGGCGGCGCAGGGCGTCACGGAACGACGGCTTGCTGGCCGCGGTCTCGGCGCGGGCGTTGATCATCCGGACGCCGATCGCGAGACCGTCGGCCCACTGCGGTACCAGGCCCCAGCGCATCAGGGCCAGGGTCGCGATCGTGTCGCGCATGACCACCACCGGTGCCGGTTGGGTCGGCGCGATGTTCCAGCGCGGTGCCCACCACGACGTCAGGCCAGCCGGAAGGCCGGGCGCGACCGCGAGCACGCCGACGCACGCCTGGTCACTGGCGAGCGCCAGCTCCAGGTCCGCGACCAGCGCGTCCTGGTGGGTGGACGTGTAGCGACCGCACATCGCCCGCGAGCGTAGCCGAAGGCCCCGGCGCGCCGACACCGATCCGACCGGAGTGGCCACTCGAGTTGCCTGCAACCTCGCGGCCTCACCCGGCGGGGGCCGCGCTCCCTGGCCAGCCGACCGGCCGGCGGGACCACCTGCGCCGCGGCCACGCACCATCGTTCCTGGCCGCAGTTCCGCGCGCTTGCGCCGCGATCGCGCTGGCACGGATCGCGCTACGGCAGGTCGCCATGCGCCTTCGCCTCCTCGCCGCCTGCCTCGCACTGCCCCTCGCCGCCTGCGCCGGCGGAGATCCCGACGACGGTCCCTCGCCGTTCGACGACGACTACCCGGTCTCGGGCCTCGATCCGATCTTCGATGGCGCCCCCAGCAACGGCTCGCTGCCCGACGAGAACAAGGCCGACGCCATCTATCCCAAGCAGTTCTTCGAGCTGGTGCGCGATCAGTCGCCGGTCAGGAGCCAGGGCCGCCGTGGCGTGTGCTCGATCTTCGCCACCACCGCGTTGATGGAGAACCTCTACATCAAGGCCGGCATGCCCAACCCGGACTTCTCCGAGCAGTACATGCAGTGGTCGACCAAGGAGCAGGTCCGCCAGTACCGCAACACCGATGGCTCGAACGCCGACACCAACCTCCGCGCCGCCAGCGACTTCGGCATCGTCGAGGAAACCTTGTGGCCGTACGAGCCGGCGGCGTGGAGCGCGAGCAACGACGCCGAGTGCACCGGCGCCGAGAACCTGCCGACCAAGTGCTACACCAACGGCGCGCCACCGCCGGCCGCCGTCGACGGCCGCAAGTTCAAGCTGCCGCGCGGCCGCTGGATCAACACCAACTCGATCAAGGCCCACCTGACCAGCAAGAAGCACGGCGTCAACGTCGGCATGACCTTCTTCTATCAGTCGTGGAACCACCGCAAGTCGCCGCTGCCGGTCAACACCGGCTACTGGCGCGAAGGCATCGTGCTGGCTCCCAACGCCAAGGACCAGGAGGAGTCGCTCAAGATGCGGGCCGGCCACGCCATCCAGATCGTCGGCTGGGACGACGACAAGGCGGTCGCCACGGTCGACGACAAGGGCGAGATCATCAAGGACGCCGCCGGCAACCCGATCCTGGAGAAGGGGTTCTGGATCTTCAAGAACTCGTGGGGCACCGGCAGCTTCGGCGCCGCCAACCCGCACGGTGACGGCTATGGCTACCTGTCGTACCAGTACGTCTCCGAGTACGGCACCGCCTACGGCTCCGACGTGCCGCGCTACGAGCCGCCGACCGAGACCTGCGACAACGGCACCGACGACGATGGCGACGGGCAGATCGACTGCGACGACAGCCAGTGCGCGTCGCACGCCACCTGCCAGACCACGCCGACCGCGAAGACCTACGCCTCGACCACCGCCGCCACGATTCCCGACAACGCGCCGGCCGGCGTCAGCAGCACGATCGACGTCACCGATGTCGGCACCGTCGGTACCGCCAAGGTCAGCCTCGACATCTCGCACTCGTACCGCGGCGACCTCAAGGTGGTGCTGGTCCACGCCGGCCGCACCGTCACGCTGCACGATCAGACCGGCGGCGTCGAGGACGACCTCAAGCTGACCATCGATGCCGCCGCGCTCGGCGGTGCCGCCCTGGCCGGGGCGTGGACGCTGACCGTGAGTGACAACGCCCGCTACGACACCGGCACGCTCAACGGCTGGTCGATCGAGATCGTCACCCAGTAGCGGCGACGGCGTCCGACCTCGCCCGACGCTCCCCCAGACAACCTCGTGGTCCCGGCGCAACCGGGACCGCGTCGTCGTTTCTGCAGGTCGGAACCCGCCGCCGCGCGTTCGAGGAATAGCCGCCGACCGGGCGGCGTTCTGCCGCCACAACCTCGGGGGGATCCATGACGGGTCTGGATAGGCCGCTTCGTCCGCTGCTGGGTCGCACCGTTCGCGAGCTGATCCTGGTCGCCGGTGGGCTCACGATCTGCGCCTTCGAGCTGGCGCGACCAACGCTCAACCCGTGGCACCTCGGGGTGTTCGGCGCCGGCACGGCGCTGTTCGCGGTCCGCTTCTTCGCCGCCCGCGTGGTCGCGATGGGGGTGCTGCTGTCGGCGATCGCCGCCCACCTCAGCAGTCTCCGCTACGGCGCGGCGTGGACGCCGTCCACGCTGCACTGGGGCGTCTACGGCATGGGGGCCGGCGTGCTGCTCCTGATGTCGCGTGATCTCCAGGATCGGTTCGACTTCAGCGCCTCCGGACCCGGCTGGCGCCTGAACCGCTGGCGCGAGTTGCCGCGCTCGCACTGGCGGGCCTCGACGCTGCTCGGCTGGCTGCTCGGCGTCCTGGGCCACTTCCTGCTCCGCGGCTGGCAGCCGGCGGGCGCGGCGGCGCCGACCTGGGCGCTGGTCGCCATGCTGGTGTGCATCGGCTGCGTGCTCCTCCTGTTCAGCGGCCACAGCATCGTGTTCGTGATCACCACGGTGCTCGGCGTCGCGGTCGCGGCGCTGGTCATTCCGCAGGTCGGCGCCGCCGAGGCGTTGCTCGACAACGCGCGCCACGTCCCGACCCCAGACGTCCTGTGGCGGGCCGCGCCCGACTCGGCGTTGCCGGCGGCGATCGCCGCCGTCGGCACGGCGCTGGTGTCGCTGCCGTACGCGATCCTGCACGTGTGGAACGGTGTGCGCGCCGCGCGCTGATCGCTTGCGCCCACGGCGGACCTCTGCTCGAGTCGGGGCGTGCCGCGCGCCCCGATCGTCGCCCTCTCGTTCCTCGCCACGCTGCTCGGGCTGACCGCGTGCGGCGCCCGCGCCACGCCGCGCCGCTCCGACCTCGATCTCACCACCACCGCCGAGCAGTCGGGATGGATCCGCACCGGCCGCCACGACGAGGCGGTCCGGCTGTGCCGTGACCTGGCTCGCGCCTTTCCCGACCACGCCCGCTGCGAACGCTACGGTGTCACGCCCGAGGGCCGCGACCTGGTCGCGGTGGTCGTGTCGCAGGCCGGCGCGCTCACGCCCGAGGACGCGGTCCGCCTCCACCGCCCGGTGATCATGGTGCAGGCCGGGATCCACGCCGGCGAGATCGAGGGCAAGGACGCCGGCTACGCGCTGCTGCGCGACGCGCTCGACGACGAGGCGGTGCCCGGCGCGCTGGCCGCGGTCACCCTCGTGTTCGTGCCCATCGTCAATCCCGACGGCCACGAGCGGTTCGGGCCCAACCATCGCGTCAACCAGCGCGGTCCGGCCGAGATGGGCTTCCGCACCACGGCGCAGAACCTCAACCTCAACCGCGACTACGTCAAGGTCGAGGCACCCGAGATGGCGGCCCTGCTCGAACTCTTCGATCGCTGGCGCCCGGCGATCTACGTCGACCTCCACACCACCGACGGTGCCAAGTTCGAGCACGACGTGTCGGTGATGGTGGCGCCGCTGGGTCCCCGTCCCGACGGGCTCGAACGCACCGCGAAGGCGCTCTCCGACCACCTGCAGGCCCGGCTCACCGCGCTCGGGCACCTGCCGCTCGACTTCTACCCCTCGTTCGTGAACGACGACGATCCGGCGAGCGGCTTCGGCACCGGCGACGCGCCGCCGCGCTTCTCGCAGGCCTACGCCGCCGCCCGGGATCGGCTCGGCATCCTGGTCGAGACCCACTCGTGGCGGACCTACCGGGAACGCGGTCAGGCCATGCGTGACGTGCTGATCGCGCTGCTCGAGCGCGCCGTCACCGAGGCGCCGGCGTGGCAGCAGGCGGTGGACGGGGCCGCCACCGCGGCGCCGCGACTGGCCGGCACCGACGTGGTGCTGCTCGCCGAGGGTGGGCCGGCGGGGCGCACCATCGATTTCCGCGGCTACGCCTACCAGCGCCGACCCTCGGAGATCTCGGGTGGCACCTGGCTGGTCTACGACGAGCGGACGCCGCAGGTGTGGAAGGTGCCGCTCTTCGATCGGCTGGTGCCCCGGCTGACGGTCCATGCACCGCGCGGCGGCTACCTGGTGCCGGCGGCGTTCGCCGCGCTGGTGGCGCCGCGCCTCGACCTCCACGGGGTGCGCTACGTGCGCACGCTGGTGCCGCTGACCGTCGATGACGGGCAGGTGTTTCGTGCCGCTCAGGTGGCGTTCGCGCCGCCGTTCGAGGGCCGCACGCGGGCGACGATCACCGGCGCCTGGGCCAGCGAGCGGGTGGCGCTCGCCGCCGGCGCGCTGTGGGTCCCCATCGGCCAGCCCGGTGCCCGGCTGGCGCTCCACCTGTTCGAGCCCACGGCGCCGGATTCGTTCGCGGCCTGGGGCTACTTCAACACCGCCTTCGAGCAGAAGGAGTACATGGAGCCGTACGTCGCCGAGGAGATCGCTCGCACCATGCTGGCCGACGATCCGGCGCTCGCCGGCGTCTTCGCGGCCTGGCTCGCCGCCGATCCGGCCCGGGCCCGATCGCCACAGGCGCGGCTCGACTTCTTCTATCGGCGTCACGAGTCGTGGGATGTCCAGAAGGACCGGTTGCCGATCGTCAAGACCGACACCGTCGTCGGCGAGACGATCGCCGAGTAGGAGGACTCCCGATGTGCGACACGTCGGCGGAGCTCCGGGAGTGCCGGAATCTCCGAGCCGCGGCGCTGGCCGTCGAGGTAGAATGACGACGTGGGGATCGATGCCGACGCGCAGCGTCCGGCCGCGGACGAACGTTTCGTCGTGCGCGGCAAGCTTGGCGCGGGCGGCATGGGCGTGGTCTACCGGGTCCTCGATCGGGCGCAGCAGCGCGAGGTGGCGCTCAAGACGCTGAAGGCGCAGAGCGCCCGCGACCTGTACCGCTTCAAGCGCGAGTTTCGTGCCTTGTGCGACCTGGCCCACCCCAACCTGTGCTCGCTCTACGAGCTGCACACCACCGGTGAAGAGTGGTTCTTCACGATGGAGCTGGTGCGCGGGGTCGCGTTCATCGACTGGGTGCGGCCGTCATCGGAAAGCGACGTCCCGTACCTGGAGGGCGACGACGACGAGACGTCACCGCGCGGCGTCGCACCTCGCTCGCGCACCGAGATCCTGTCGGCGCCGGTGTTCCTCGATCGTCTCGAGGCCGGCATCGGCCAGCTGTGCGACGGCATCTACGCCTTGCATGCCTCCGGCAAGCTGCACCGCGACCTCAAGCCATCCAACGTCCTGGTCGAGGCCACCGGTCGGGTCGTGCTGCTCGACTTCGGGCTGGTCGCCGACGTCGACACCCTCGGGGTCGACCACACCCACGAGCGCGCGGCGGTCGGCACGCCGGCGTACATGTCACCCGAGCAGGCCGCCGACACACCGCTGACGCCGGCCAGCGACTGGTACTCGGTCGGCGTCATTCTCTACGAGGCGCTGACCGGGCGGCGGCCGTTCGAGGGCCGCCCCGACGAGGTCATGCGGCGCAAGCAGCACGAGCAGCCGCCGCGGCCGTTGCAGCTCGCGCCCGACACGCCGGCCTATCTCGACGAGCTGTGCATGGCGCTGCTGTCGCCGGATCCCCGCGACCGTCCCGACGGCTACGCCGTGCTCGACGCCATGGGCCGCGAGCCGTCGCTGGCGTCGGCGACCGTGCGGCGAGTCAGCGGCGGCGCACCGTTCGTCGGTCGCGACGAGCAGCTCGCCGCGCTCAAGCAGGCGCTGGTCGACTCGCGCAGCGCCGGCGTCGCCGTGCTGGTGCACGGCATGTCGGGCATGGGCAAGTCGGCGCTGGTCGGTCGCTTCATCGCCGACGTCGGCACCGGCGCGCTGGTCCTCTCCGGTCGCTGCTACGAGCGCGAGATGGTTCCGTTCAAGACCCTCGACCCGCTCATCGACGCCCTGACCAGCGCGCTGCTCAAGCTCGATCCGATGGCCCTGGCCGGGGTGCTGCCGCGTGACGTGGCCGCGCTGGCCCGCCTGTTCCCGGTGCTGCGCCGGGTGCCGCAGGTCGCCGAGCCCGAGGTCCGTCGGTTCCAGCCCGCCGATCCGCAGGAGCTACGACGGCGGGCGTGGAGCGCGCTGCGCTGGATGCTGGGCCGGCTGGCGGCGGCCCAGCCGGTGGTGCTGTGCGTCGACGATCTGCAGTGGGGCGATCTCGACAGCGCGGCCTTCCTCAGTGATCTGATCTCGCGCACCGATCGGCCGCCCATCCTGGTGCTCCTGCTCTACCGCAGCGAAGAGGCGAAGAGCCCGGTGGTGGCCGCGATCCACAAGCGGTCCGCCGCCACGACCCAGCCGGCCGACATTCGCATCATGGACCTACCCGCGCTGGCGATCGACGATGCGCGCGATCTGGTCCGCAAGCTGTCGGGGTTCGAGGGCGACGTCGAGGACTGGGCCGCGGGCCTGGTTCGCGACGCCGGCGGCAACACGCTGTTCCTGGCCGAGCTGGCGCGGTCGGCCGGCACCGCCGGCGGCGCCCCCACCCTCGACGAGTTGCTCCGCTCGCGCATCGTGCGCTTGCCCGACGATGCGCGCCGGCTGCTCACCGCGTGTGCGGTGGCGGCGCGGCCGATGGCGATCGAGGTCGCGGCCCACGCCGCCGGTCTCGCCGATCCCAACAGCGCGCTGGCGGTGCTGCGCGCCGAGCGGCTGGTGCGCGCCGGTCAGGGCGAGGAGCGGCTCGAGCCGTTCCACGACCGCGTGCGCGCCGCTGTCATCGACGACCTCGCCACCGGCGAGCTGGTGGCGGTCCACCGTGGCCTGGTCGACGCCTACACCCGCACCACGCCGACCTCCCACGAAGCGCTGGTCGAGCACCTGCTCGGCTCGGGAGAGGACGAACGCGCCGCCAGCCACGCCATCGAGGCCGCCGGGGCCGCCGAGCAGGCGCTGGCGTTCCGTCGCGCCGCCGATCTCTACGCGCTGGCGCTCGAGTATGGCGACCACGATGGTGCCGAGCGACGCCGGCTGCTGCAGGCGCGGGCCCGGGCGCTGATCAACGCCGGCCAGCTGCTCGAGGCGGCGGCGATGTACGACGAGGCGCTGACGACCGCGCCGGACGACGAGCGCTTCGAGCTCGAGCGGCAGCGCCTCGAGCAGGTGCTGCGCGCCGGTCAGCTCAAGGATGGCATGGTGCGCGCCGACACCATGCTGGCCTCGATCGGCTACCACCTACCGCGCTCGCGGCGCGGATCGTTCGTGAAGCTGCTGGCGCAGCGCGCGGCCTTGCGGGTCCGCGGCCTGGGATTCACCGAGCGCGCCGAGACCGATCTGCCGCCGGCCGCGGTCCGCAAGGTCGACGTCCTGTGGTCGATCTCGAGCGGCCTGTCGTTCGCCAACCCGATCAGCGGCAAGATCGTCCAGATCTGGCACCTGCGCAGCGCGCTGGCGCTGGGCGAGCCCCGTCGGGTCGCGGCCGCGCTGGCGGTCGAGATCGGTTACGTCGCCTCGGGCGGGGTCGCGAACGCGGCGCGGGTGCAGCGGATGATGACGCGGGCCCGCGAGGTCGCCGAGAACAACGGCGACCCGTACCTCATCGGCCTGGTCGAGGCCTGCCACGGCCTCGGCCACTTCCTGCTCGGCCGCTGGCGCCTCGCGCTCGAACACATCGAGGCTGGCCTGCGGCTGATGCGAGATCACGGCGTCGACGCGCGCTGGGAGATCGACATCAGCGAGATGTTCTATCTCAGCGCGCTCTACTACCTGGGTGAGATCCGCGACCTGATCAAGTGGACGCCGATCTTGCTTCGCGAGGCCGAGGATCGGGGCGACGTCTATGCCCAGCATGGCATCCGGGCCTGGCGCTCCAATCTGGCCTGGCTGGCGATGGGCAAGCCCGCGGACGCGCGGGCCCACGTGCTCGGGGTCGCCAACGAGCGCGGCAACCTCGACTTCCACCTCCACGACTACTACCAGCTCAGCTCGGCGTGCAACGTCGACTTCTACCTCGGCGACACCGAGAGCGCGCTGACCCGCGTCGAGGCGGCGCTGCCCCAGCTCGAGGCCTCGCAGCTGCTGCGGATCCAGAGCGTCGCGATCGAGACCCAGTTCCTGGTCGGCCGCGCCTCGATCGCCGCCGCCCACGGCACCCGCAAGGGTCGCCCGGCGCGCATCGCGAGCGCGCGGCGGGCGGCGGCCGCGTTGCTCGCGGTGCCGGTGCCGTGGAGCCACGCGCTGGGGACGCTGGTCACGGCGATGGCCGCCCACGCCGACGGCGACCTCGAGACCGCGGTCCGGACCTACGCCGACGCCGAGGGGCGGCTGCGTTCCGTCGACATGCGCTGCTTCGAGCGCTCGGCGCGCCTGGCCCGCGGTGAGCTGATCGCGGGCGGCGGGGGTACCGCCCTGCGCGAGGACGCGGTCGAATGGATGCGCGAGCAAGACATCGCCGATCCGGCGGCGCTGTCGCGGGTCCTGGTTCCGCGCTGACGCACGATCGTGCCCGCTCGGGCTCGGGCTCGGGCTCGGGCTCGGGCTCGGGCTCGGGCTCGGCAGTGGCGGGCGGCTGTCCTAAGTACACCCCACCGCAAGTTGGTGACCACTACGCGGCGGCCTTGAGGTCGTCGGTCCAGTGGCGCTCCCGTGGTCGCCCGCCCGCGGCGCGTTCAAGCACCTTGTCGAAGGACGAGGTAGTCCACTTGAACGGGTGGGCGGTCTCGTTCC